>DASQIC010000028.1:0-13797 GCA_035631755.1 Steroidobacteraceae bacterium | reverse complement strand
GCGCGGCTACGTCGAGACGGTGTTCGGGCGGCGGCTGTACCTGCCGGACATCCGCTCCGGCAACACGCAGCTGCGCCAGTACGCCGAGCGCAGCGCCATCAACGCGCCGATGCAGGGCACCGCGGCCGACATCATCAAGCGCGCCATGATCGCGGTGCATGCCTGGTGCCGGCGCCCGGACGCACCCGCGCGGCTCATCATGCAGGTACACGACGAGCTGGTGCTCGAGGTGCGCACCGACGCCGTGAGAGAGGTGGCCGAGGCGGTGCGCGGCTTCATGGTGAATGCCGCCGACCTGAGCGTGCCGCTGCGGGTCGATGTGGGCTCTGGCGCCAACTGGGACGAGGCCCACTGAAGCGCGAGCGCGGACCGTGCGGGTGCGCGAACTTCTGCCGCGCCCGGCGGTCGTTCCTGCAGCGCCCCGCCGCCCGCGCTGTCGCCGGCTTGCAACAGTCAACGCAGCCGCCGCAGTTGTGTTAGGTAGAGGGCTGTCACGGAACACGAGGTTCAGCCATGCACAGACTCCTGCTCATCCTCGCCCTCGCGCTCGGCGCGAGCGCCGCCCGGGCCGACAACGGCTTCTTCTACGTCGGTGCCGGCATCTCCAAGGACAAGCTGAGCGATATCGCCAACGCCGGCACGAATTTCGCCGACATCGACAGCACCTCCTGGAAGGCGTTCCTCGGCTTCCGGCCCATCAGCATGGTCGCGGTCGAGGCCGACTACCTCGATCTCGGCAGCCAGACCAGCACCTTCGTGAATACCAGCTCGCACTCGGACGCCAAGGCGTTCGCCGGCTACGCGGTCGGCTTCCTGCCGATCCCGCTGCCGTTCCTCGACATCTTCGGCAAGGCGGGGCTCGCGCGCTGGAAGCTCAACGGCAGCGCGCTCTCGCCGCTCGCGCCGCCGACCTCGTTCTCCAACAGCGGCACCGAGTTCGCCTGGGGCCTCGGCACGCAGGTGCACGTCGGCAATATCGGCGGGCGGCTCGAGTACGAAAACTTCCGTATTCCGGGCACCAACGGCGCGAGCGTCGTGTCGCTCGAGGTGTTCCTCAATCTCCTCTAGGGGCCCGCGGGTCGCGAGGTCTGGCATGCGCAAAGTCCTGCCGTTCATGGCGCTCGCGTTCGGCGCGGGCGTCGCCCAGGCCGACAACGGCCTGCTCTACGTCGGCGCCGGCGTCTCCAGGGACAGCCTCCGGGACATCGCGGCCACCAACGGCAACCTCGACAGCACCGACTGGAAGGTGTGGGCGGGCCTGCGGCCGATCAGCCTGCTCGGGATTGAGGCGGACTACCTCGATCTCGGGAGCCAGACGCTCAACTCCAATTTCGTCTCGGGCAGCAGCAGCACCCATCTCGCCTACAAGGCCTTCGCCGGCTACGCCGTCGGCTTCCTGCCGATCCCGGTGCCGTACCTGGACGTCTTCGGCAAGGCGGGACTCGCGCGCTGGACCTCGAGCGGCGGCAGCAGCGTGTTCGCTCCGTCGGGCAACTCGTTCTTCTCGCTGTCGGACAACGGCACGCAGTTCGCCTGGGGGGTGGGCGGGCAGCTGCACATCGGCAATCTCGGCGGGCGTCTCGAGTACGAGAGCTTCAACCTCCGCAACACGAATGGCGCCAACATCATCTCGCTCAGCGTTTTTCTGAACCTCTTCTAGAGGCGGGAAAGTGCCGCATCGCTCGCCGCCCCATCTGTGGCGCAGGCGATACAGCTCCCCGAACAAGAGCTTGATTTACAGTGCTATTTTTTCTGCGGCGACGCGGAACTCGATGGGGGTCGCCGTATCTAATTCATTCGAGTGCATTGCACTCCCCGCTTCCCTCCCTGAGCGGGTATTGACCCGGTTCATTGAGACCTGTGCCGGGTTAGTCTTGCCCCGGCGGCCTCGCCGCCGGGGTTTTTTATTGGCGCTTGCATTCACGCCAGCCAGGCGGCGAGGGTTTCCTGCGCCTCGGCGACGCCGGTCCCTTCGAGCGCCGAGAACAGCTGCACGCTCGTCCGGGGGCCGAGGCGCCGCGCCGCCTCGCGCAGCGTCCGGGCGGCCTCGCTGCGCCCGAGCTTGTCCGCCTTGGAGAGCAGCACATGCACGCGCTGGTCGGGGGCGGCCCACTCGAGCAGCCGTTCGTCGCCCGCAGTAAGGCCGCGCCGCGCATCCACGATCACGAACAAGCCGCGCAGGCAGGCGCGCCGGTGCAGCGCTTCGATGAGCGGACCCCAGGTGCGACGCTCTTTCTCCGGGCCGCTCGCGTAGCCGTAGCCGGGCAGATCGACGAGCCGGCGCATGGGGGCGAGCTCGAAGAAGTTCAGCAGCCGCGTGCGGCCGGGCGTCTTGCTGGTGCGGGCGAGCGCGCGGCGTTGCACGATGGCGTTGATGGCACTCGATTTGCCTGCGTTCGAGCGGCCGGTGAACGCGACCTCCGCGCCGGCATCGGGCGGAAACTGCCCCGGGGCGGCGGCGCTCGTGAGGAAGCGCGCCTCGCTGAAGCGGCTCATTTCCAGGGGGCGGAAAGCGCTCGCACGCCCGTAGTGTACAATCCGGCGCCTTCGCTTCGCGGGATCTGACCGGAAACAAGAACATGCCGAAGACCCTGAGAGTCGGTTGCTTGTGCCTGTGCGCCGCGGCGCTGACATTCGCGTATTCGCTGGCGGTGGCGCAGGCGCCGGCCGCCGCTCCGGCGGCGAATGCCGCGGCCCCAGCCGCGACCACCACGCCCGTTCAGCCGTTCGCCGACGGCAAGGTCGACAGCGGCGCGGCGAAGGCCGCGCTCTGCAGCGCCTGCCACGGCCCGAACGGCAACAGCGTCAACCCCGACTGGCCGCGCCTCGCCGGCCAGAACGCGGTGTACGTCGCCGAGCAGCTGCGCCTGTTCCGCGCGGGAGTGCGCAACAACCCGGTCATGAGGCCGCTGGCGGCGACCTTGAGCGACCAGGACATCGACGATCTCGCGGTGTACTTCGAGGCGCAGACGCCCACGGGCCTCGAGGCGGATCCCTCCTACTGGAAGGCGGGCGAGGCGCTGTACCTGAGTGGCGACCGCGCGCGCGAAGTGCCGGCGTGTGTCGCCTGCCACGGGCCGATCGGGCGTGGCAACCTCGCCGCCGGCTACCCCGAGCTGCGCGCCCAGCAGTCCGTGTACGTGGTGAAACAGCTGAACGACTACGCGAACGGCACGCGCTACACGGGGCCGAACCCGAGCGCCGCAAGTCCCAACAGCGTCATGATGTTCACGATCGCCAAGCACCTCACGCCCGAGGAAATCCGGGACGTCGCTTCGTACGTGCAAGGCATGCGCTGACAGCGGAGGCCAGCATGCCCGTCATCCGATCGCTCACCCTCAGCGCGCTCGCCGCGCTCGCTCTCACGGCCTGCTCGCGCGCGACGCCACCGCCCGCGCCCCCGCCGCCGGCACCCGTCGCCGCCGCGCAGCCGCCGGCACCGGCGCCCGCAACCAGCGCCGCGCCCGCTCCCGTCCAGAGCGCGACTGAGCAGGCCACCCAGGCTCAGGAGTCGGGTGAGGGCGCGGCCAACGAGCGCCCGACGAACACCGACACCTCACTCGAGCGCATGACGGCGCTGCCCGCCGCAGCCCAGCCGCCCGCCGGCCGCTGGAAGCCGGGCGTCAACTACGATCCGCTGGTGCCGGCGCAGCCCACCAACGTCGCGCCCGGCAAGGTCGAGGTGCTCGAGGTCATGTGGCTCGGGTGCCCGCACTGCTACGCGCTGCAGCCGTTCCTCAAGACCTGGCTGAAGACCAGGCCATCGTACATCGAGTTCGTGCAGGCGCCGGTGATCTGGGGGGCGATGCAGCGCGCGCACGCCCACCTCTTTTACACCCTGGAGGCGCTCGGACGGCCGGATCTCGTCGACAAGGCCTTCGACGCGATCCACAATCGTGTGTCGCCGCTGGTGGCCGACAGTGATCCGGAGTCCCTCAAGGTGCAGCAGACCTGGGCGACGCAGAACGGCGTGAGCGCCGAGGACTTCGCCAATGCCTACAACTCCTTCACGGTGAGCTCCGACATGCAGCGCGCCGCCGAGATCACTCAGCGCTACCACGTCGAGGACGTGCCGTTCATCGTGGTCAACGGCCGCTATACGACCGACGTTGGCAAGGCCGGCTCACCCGCCAAGCTGATCGAGCTCATCGACGACCTGGCGGCGTCCGAGCACCACCGCTAGCGGGCATCGGCAGCGCGCCGCGGAGCGCACGCGCGCGCTTATTGCCCGCGCTCGCCTCCGTGCTCGGCTTTCTGCTCGGCTTTCTGCTCGGCTTTCTGCTCGGGCCGCTTCTTCTCGCCCTCCTGGCGATCGGACCGCGCCTTAGGCCGGGGCGCAGGCTGGGGCTGCGCCTGCGGTTTCGGCTGCACCCGTGGCTGCTGCGGCTGTGCCTGCGGCTTCGGGTGCGGCTGTTCCTCCTGCACACGTGCGGTGAGAGGCGGGGTGAGCGGCTGCACCCGCTTGGGTGCAACGGCGGGTTCCGGTGCGCGCTCGAAGGGCGGCGTCGGGTGCGCTGCTGCCTCGGGCGTGCGCGCCATGGCGCCGTCAGCGCGCGCCGGGCGTGCGGCCAACTCGGGAGCCGCCTGCGGGCGCCAGGCCGGCCCGACGGGCTTGGCAGCCGTCACACCCGGCCCGGCAAAAGCGCCCGCCCGCGGCGTCGCGGCGACCGGCGGGTGTCCCTCGTTGTGCGCAGCGGCGAGCCGCGGGTCGGCGCGCGCCGAGTCATCGTGTCGCACCTGCAGCGTCGTCGCCGGCAGGTGCCGCTCATTCGCCACGTCCACCTCGCGCGCCGTGCGCTCGGTGCGGGTGCCCGGCCCGCCGGCGTAGCTGGTGCGCACGATGTTGGTGTTGTTGATCGTGACGTTGTTGATGATCGTCTGGTTGTAGGTGTTGTGAATGTTGGTGACATTCACGTTGCTCACGGCGGTGTTGTACTGAAAGCTGTTGTTGACCCAGCGGCCGCCGTGGTAGCCCTCGCCGGTGTAGCCGCCGCCATAGTTGATGCCGCCGTAGTAGCCGACGTGCGGCGCCCAGTAGCCGGCGTGGAAGACGAATACGGCCCCCGCCAGGCCCCAGTAGCCCGGCGTCCACAGCAGCCCGACGGCGGGCGGCGCGACCCAGGTGCCAGGCACCCAGTAGTAGCCCGCTGGACCCCAGCGCCACAGGCCCGGCGTCCAGACATAGCCCTCCACCGGGCAGGGCGGCTGCTCATAGACCGGCAGCGGAGGCGGCGGCTCGCTGGCCGTGACGTCGCCCTCGTAGGCCACGGGCTGCGGCGGCGGCGGCGGAGCCGGCGGTGGCGGCGCATATCGATACTCGACCGGCGTGACGACGCAGCCGGCGAGGGCTACCGTCAGCAGGCCGGCCACGAACCCTGGTACTTTTCTCATGCGAACTCCCTCGCCCGGACGTTTCAACCGGGCTGCGATTGTCCCCGCAAACGACTCGCTGGCAGGGAGAGCCGCGTCACAACAATCGTAGGTGCGGGGAAATGAACGGCGCGTGTACGGGCCGGCGGCCACGCGTGGCGTGAGGCGCAATCCGTTACCCAGTTCTCAGTTATGCGACGTGTCAGAGGAAGTCAGGGCAGGAGCTTGCGCAGCGACGGCGTCGAGAGATCGTCGATGTGCCGGAAAGCCGGCGCGATCCTCTCGATCTGATGGGAAGGCACCTGGTACTCCTCGAAGTACACCTTCCATTCGCGCAGGATCCTCCAAATCCTGGCGATGCTCTCGGCGGCGGCCTCGGTGGACAAGGTGAACATCTCGCGACCGGCAAATGCATTGTCGAGGGTTGCGAGCCGACCCTGCGGCCCTACGCCCAGGTGCAGGAGCCGCTCGGACGCCAGACTTGCCCGCGGCATGACATCGTAGAGCGGACTCAGCCGCCATCCGGGAAGGCGCAGGTCCCAGATGAAGCCGTGATTGCGCAGATGATCATCGTCGTTATTGACGAAGATGTTGAAGACGAGGCGCTCGAACAGCTCGCGATTGTTCTCGCGTATCACGTGCGGGTGGCAGTAGCGTCGCACCGCCTGTGCCAGATCGCCATAGGACTTGTTCGCCGATTCCATCTCGTCGCACGCCAGAAGCGTGAGACCACTGACGAACCCCAGGCGCTTCTCGGCTAAGCCGTACGCCGGAACCGTGCTGAGAAGATCTTCCGGCAGCGGGACATCCGCACCCGCCTTCGCCCAATACCGGTCGAAGCGGCGGATGAGCATTACCGCCCGGGAGCCAAAATGAACCAGCCGGACTGGAGGCACGGTGAGACCCGAGGCGGCCGCCAGGCGCAGCGTCGCCGCCTCAAGAACGGGAACCATCAGCGCATCCTTGCGGCTCGGAAATTTGGCGAGCCACAACACCCGTTCCTCGTCACGAACAGTCGCTTTCGGCCTGGCACCACCGAGCGCGCTGCCTTCAGCAAAGATTTCCTCGAGCGGGCTCGGGACCGGCAAGTCCTCGTCGACGCGCTGAGCAGCGTCCATCAGGAGCTCAAGGTTGTCCCAGGTTCCAAAGCCCGGCGTGGCGGCCGAATCTCGCGACGACCGAATATCGATCGCTCCTACACGCTGGCTGCCCGCGTGAAGCAGGTAAGCTGACTCCGGCAGGCTGTTGGCGGGCACCTTCAGGCGTGACTCGATGACCCGCCGGCCCCAGGCATCGGGGGCCGCATCGCGAATTCCGCCGAACGAGGGGAGATTCTTGGGTGGGAACAGAGCTTGACCGCGTACCACGTCCTTGTCCCGCAGGCTCAGGCTCACCGGGTCCACCTCGAGCGCGCCGGAACGCTCGAGGTAACGCAGCCCGTAGGCGAACGTCGAGGCCAACAGCTTCGTTCCGTCCTCGGTCAGAGTGAGCTGGCCGCAAGGCAGCCACTCCGTATCGACGTAGGCGAAGACGAACAGTTTCTGTTCCGTCGCGCTCATGGTTCAGAAGTCGATCTCATCGAGCTCGCGCTTTGACAGCTCGCGGACCCGGCGCCGCTGTTCTCTTGCACTGAGGGCGGCTAGAGCAGGATCCGATTCAGACAAGAGCTCCAGCAGGGTCTTGCCCGGCACAATCGCATCCAGGTAGCGCAGGATCTGACCCACCGCGATTCCGGGGTCGCCTTTCTCCAGCCGATACGCCGTGTTTCGTGAGAGGCCGGCCCGCAGCGCCGCCTGGTTCTGTTTCATGCCGCGAGCGATCCGCAAACGCGCGAGGGCCGTCCCCAGCTTTTTCGCCTCCGCAGCGTGGGTCGAGTTCAAGAGTGCGGACTGGGTGACTTTCATGCTCGTTTAATCATGCGTTGATCGACTAGCGATCGATTAATCGAGCGTTATCCTACTCGATGTGGTTATCGACAAGCAAGATATAGCCTCTTAAATCGATCATTGAACCTATACTGATCGATTAATCGATCTGATCGCGATCAAGGCAAAAGGCAATCAGCGTCTCCGCCCAGCGTTCGCCCCCGCCGGCGGTGATGAGGGTCGGCAGCTAACGAGCCGTGCCGGTCGTCGAGCGTGAACTCTCGACCTGGTAACAGACCAACGAGTCAGGGAGCGAGAGTGCTGTCCATGCGCCTGTTGAAAATGGCGCGCCCGACTGGATTCGAACCAGCGACCTGCAGCTTCGGAGGCTGCCACTCTATCCAACTGAGCTACGGGCGCGTCGGGGCCGGCGATGATACGCGCAGGACCGCGAGGGCGTCCATGTGCGCGGTGCAGCCGCGTCGCCGCCCGATTTACGCGCCGGCGAGCCGTGCGGCTATACTGCGCGCCCCAACTGGCGCGGCCGCGGACGGAACGCATCGTGAGCAAGCAGGACACTCACTTCTTCAACGTGTTCAGCCTGTTGATCGGCATGCTGGTGACGGTCACGGTGCTCATATTCGCGCTGGCCCGCGCCGTCGCGAGCCATACGCAGGAAGTGGGCGTTCTCGAGGAGCCGGCCTATACCCGCAGCGTCGCGACCCGGATCGAGGGACCGACGCGCGAGGCGGTCGCCGGCCAGAACAACGCCGCGCTCGCCATCAAGGTCGAGACCCCGGCGGGCGCGGGCTCCGCGGCTCCCGCGATGCCGAAAACCGGTGAGGAGCTCTTCCAGCAAACCTGCAGCGTCTGTCACGGCGCGGGCATCGCCGGCGCGCCGAAAGCAGGCGACAAGGCCGCCTGGGCGCCGCGCATCGCCGAGGGCAAGGCGACGCTCTACGAGCACGCGCTGCATGGCTTCCAGGGCAAGACCGGCGTCATGCCCCCGAAGGGCGCGCGGACCGATGCACCCGACGACCTCGTCAAGCAGGCCGTCGACTACATGGTGAAGATGGCGCAGTAGGCACGCCGTGCGGCGCCGCCTCCGGCGCCACTGGCATCCTGTCTCAGCCGCTCTCGCGATCGAGCGCGCGCAGCATCAGCGCCTCGCTCAGCTGCCCGGCGCCCGGCTGCGGCCGGCCGTCGAGGTCGGCGATGGTGCGCGCGACGCGCAGCACCCGCGAGCGCGCCCGTCCCGAGAGCCGCAGCCGTTCCATGGCCGCAGCGAGCAGCCGCCGCCCGGCGGCGTCCGGCATGCACCACCGCTGCACCCCCGCGTCGGACAGCCGCGCATTGCACACCCCCTGGCGCGCGTGCTGCAGCTCGCGCGCGCGCCGCACCGCCTCTGCCGCGGCCGCGCTTCCCGCAGCGCCCCGGGGGAGCGAATCGAACTCCTCCGGCATGAGGCGCGGCACCTCGACGTGCATATCGAAGCGGTCGAGAAGCGGACCGGAGATGCGGGCGCGATAACGTTGCACCTCGGCGCTCGTGCAACGGCAGTCCCCCAGGGGGTCGCCGCGCCGCCCGCACGGGCAGGGATTCATCGCGGCGATCAGCTGAAAAGCCGCCGGGTACTGGGTCTGCAGTGCCGCGCGCGACACCGCGATCACGCCCGTCTCGAGCGGCTCGCGCAGCGCCTCGAGCACCGCGCGGGCGAACTCGGGCAACTCGTCGAGAAACAGCACGCCGTGATGCGCCAGGCTGATCTCACCCGGGCGCGCGCGGGCGCCGCCCCCGACGAGTGCGGGCGCCGAGGCGCTGTGATGGGGCGCGCGAAACGGCCGCTCGCCCGGCGCGCCGGCGCGATAGCCCGCGGCGCTCACCGAGGCGATCGCCGCCACCTCGAGCGCCTCGGTGCGCGTCAGCGGCGGCAGCAGGCCGGGGAGGCGCTGCGCCAGCATGCTCTTGCCGCATCCGGGCGGGCCTACGAGCAGCAGGCTGTGAGCGCCGGCCGCGGCGACGGTGAGCGCGCGTTTGGCATGCAGCTGACCGCGCACGTCGGCCAGATCGAGCGGCGCACCCGCGGGCCGGGGCGGTGCCGAGGACGACGTACCGAGCGGTGCGAGCGGCGTGGAGCCGGCGACGTGGGCGCACACCTCGAGCAGATGATCGGCGGCACGCACGACCGCGGACGCGGCGCTCGCCGCCTCGGCCGCGTTGGTGCGCGGCACGATGAGCTCGTGCCCGTCGCGGCCGGCGGCCGCCGCCGCCGGCAGCAGGCCCGGGACGGCCTTGAGCTCCCCGGTGAGACCCAGCTCGCCGTAGAACTCGTGCGCGGCGGCGCGGGCCGCGGGCACGGCACTGCGCACCTGGCCGGAGGCGAGCAGGATTCCGAGCGCAATCGGCAGATCGAAGCGCCCGCCTTCTTTCGGCAGATCGGCGGGGGCGAGACTCACCGTGATGCGCCCCGCCGGAAACTCGAAGCCCGAGTTCAGCAGCGCCGCGCGCACCCGCTCCTTGCTCTCGCGCACCACCATCGCGGGCAGCCCCACGATGCAGAACGCGGGCAGGCCGCTCGCGAGGCTCACCTCGACCTGCACCGGCGGCGCAGCCAGCCCGAGCTGGGCCCGGCACGCCACCCGCGCGAAGGCCATGACCCCGACTCCCCGCCGCGGCGCGCGCGGGGTGAGCGCCTCAGGAGCCGCGGCTGCCGGGCCGCGCGCCGCTGCTCCCGGGGGGTGAGTCCTCCGTGCCCTCGAGCGCGCGCAGGCGCGCCTCGAGCGCTTCGAGCCGCGCACGCGTGCGCTCGAGCACGCGCGCCTGCGCGTCGAACTCGTCGCGGGTCACGAGCTCGAGACGGCCGAGGCGCTCGCGCAGCACCGCGCGGAAATTGCTCTCGAGATCCTGCTGCACGGCACGCAACGCCGGCGGCACCCGCTCGAGCAGACGCCTCGCCAGCTCGTCGATCCGCAGTGAATCCATCGGCCGTCCTCTCGCGGGTGAGTCCGGACCGAAGCTTAACTGCCCCGGTGGCACGCGTGCAGGGTGCGTTCGCGGCGCAAATCGCCCGGAATGCCGGTCCAGGCGAAGGCGGGCCCGGCGTGAGCGAAGCGGCCGCCGGTGGCGCAACGGCCGTCGCCTTTGTATGGTGTGACCCTTAACGGCGCTTCACCCCCGGGGGTGTGACGGAGTTCAATGGTCGCCCGGGGCGCGAGCGGCCATACTGCGTGCGGCGCGGAGGCCCTATGCAGCTGCGATTACTCACCGTCACCGCCGTGATCCTTGTCGGAGCGCTCTCCATCGCGCGCGCCGACGTGTGGCGCTGGGTCGACGCGCAGGGGGTCACCCATTACAGCGACGAGTGGGTGCCGGGGTCGGTGCTCGTCAAGACCATCAAGCCCCACCCCGAGCAGACCGCCGCGCGTTCGTCCCCGACCAGCAGCTCGAGCAACCGCATCTCCGCCGAGCTCGCCGAGCAGGCCAACTCGCGCGCCATGCAGCAGGACATGGCTAAGGCGCGCGATTCGCAGTGCAGGGCCGCCAAGGACCGCTACTTCAAAGCGATCGAGTCGCGCCGCGTCTTCAAGGAAGACAAGAATGGCGAGCGGCAGTACCTCTCCGATGCCGACGCCGACGCCTACCGCGAGCAGGCGCGCAAGGACGTGCAGGATCGCTGCGGCGGCGTCCCGGAGTGGAAGCCCGACCAGCCGATCCCCGAGCCGCAGCCGATTCCGGAACCCAAGGTCAAGCCGGTTCCGGCGACCCCGCCTTAAGAGCCCGCGCCGGGCACTCCAGCGACGATTTCGCCCACCGGGGCGAGGCACTATAGTGTCGGTGCGCGGCCGTGCCGGCCGCATGAAGTGACGCCGCACACATGCGCGCAGGTTTCGTCGGACTCGGCGCCATGGGAATGCACATGGCGCGCAACCTTCACCGTGCGGGGCTGCTCGGCGCGGTGTGGAGCCGCACCGCACCTAAGGCGCGCGAACTCGCCGCCGAGCTCGGCGTGGACGCGCCGGCGACCCTCGCCGCGCTCGCCGCCGGCGTCGACGCGGTGGTGTCCTGCGTCTCGGCAGACGCCGACGTGCTCGAGGTGGTACGCGGCCTCGCGCCGGCCCTCAAGTCCGGCTCGCTGGTGCTCGACTGCTCCACCGTGGGTGCCGAGACGGCCCGCCAGGCGGCCGAGCTCCTCTCGCCCCGCAGCGTCGAGTTCCTCGACTGCCCGGTGTCGGGGGGCGTCGAGGGCGCGCGCGACGCGACGCTCGCCATCATGGTGGGCGGCTCGCCCGAGGCCTTCGCGGGCGCCACGCCGCTGCTGCAGGCGCTCGGGCGCACCATCGCGCACTTCGGCCCGTGCGGCAGCGGCCAGGCCGCCAAGGCGACCAACCAGATCATGTGCGCCGGTATCATCGAGGCGGTCGCCGAGGCGATGGCGTTCGCACGCGCGCAGGGCCTGCCGCTGCCGAAGCTGATCGACACCCTCGGCAAGGGCGCCGGCTCCTCCTGGTACTTCGTGCACCGCGCCCCGAACATGGTGCGCGGCGCCTACCCGGCCGGGTTCCGGGTGCGGTTGCACGCCAAGGACCTCGGCATCTGCCGCGACATGGCGGCGCGCTTCGGCGTCACGCTGCCGGTGGTCGAGCGCATGCTGGCCGAGTACGCCGAGCTCACCGCGCGCGGCTACGGCGACGAGGACATCTCCGCCACCTTCCGCCTCAAGGCCGAGCTCTTCGAGCGCACCAACATCATGGGCGCCCCGCGCGTTCCATGAAGACCGACCGCGACCGCCCACTCTACCTCCCCGACTTCTGCACCTCGCGCACGACGCTCGCCATCGTGCTGATCGTCGAGCTGACCGCGATCGTTCTCACCCTGGCGCGTCAGAGCCAGATCGACTTCTGGACCGATCTGGTGCGCACCTCGCTGTTCCTGCTGTGGATCGGGCTCGCCGGAGCGGCGCTGCTGTGCGCGCTGCGTGGCTGGCTGACCCGCCTCGGCGTCGCGGCGGGCTCGGCCGCGGTGCTCACGCTGATCGCGCTGCTGGTAGCGGTCATCTCGGTGTGCGCCTGGCTGATCGGCCGTACCCAGATGGTGATCGACTCGGGCGGCGCGCCGCTCTTTCCCGCCCACCCGCACGGCTTCGCGCTGCGCAATCTCGCGATCTCGCTGGTGGTGACCGGGCTCGCGCTGCGCTACTTCTACGTGGCGCACGAGTGGCGCCGCAGCGTCGAGCTGCGCGCCGCGGCACGGGTGCACGCGCTGCAGGCGCGCATCCGGCCGCATTTCCTCTTCAACAGCATGAATACCATCGCGGCGCTCACCCGCACCGACCCGCCGCGCGCGGAGAGCGCGGTGCAGGATCTGGCCGACCTGTTCCGCGCCACGCTCAGCGACAAGCGCGACACCATCACGCTGGCGGAGGAGCTGGAGGTGGCGCGCACCTACCAGCGTATGGAGCAGCTGCGGCTCGGCAAGCGCCTCGAGGTCGAGTGGAAGACCGACTCGCTCCCCGGCAATGCGCTGGTACCGGGCCTGATGATCCAGCCGCTGCTCGAGAACGCCATCTACCACGGCATCGAGCCGCGGCCCGAGGGCGGCAAGGTGACGATCAGCGGCGAGGTGAGCGCCGGGCTCATCACCGTGGTAGTGCGCAACCCCCTCGGGGCGGGCCCCGCGCAGCGCGAAGGCAATCGCCTGGCGCTCGCCAACATCCGCGAGCGGCTCGGCCTCATGTACGGCGAGCGCGCGCTGATGAAGTCGGGGAGCTTCGACTCCGAGTACATCGTGACGCTGCGCTTTCCGCTGGTGGAGAAGCCGCCGGCGCCGAAGCCCGGGCCAGCCGAGTCCCGCGAATGAGCGCCGCTGCGCCGCACCTCAAGGTGCTGATCGTCGACGACGAACTGCCGGCGCGCGCGCGGCTGCGCAGCCTCCTCGACGAGATCCCCGGCATCGAGGTGGTCGGGGAAGCCGAGAGCGGTGCCGGCGCCCTGGCGCAGACCCACGACCTCTCCCCGGACATCGTGCTTCTCGACGTGCGCATGCCGGGCATGGACGGGCTCGAGGCGGCGCGCCACCTCAGCGTGCTGGAGGAACCGCCGGCCGTCATCTTCACCACCGCCTACGATCGGTATGCGATCGAGGCGTTCGAGGCGCATGCCGTCGGTTACCTGCTGAAGCCGGTGCGCAAGGAGCAGCTCGCCGCCGCCCTCACCCGTGCCGGGCGCCTCAGCCGCGCGTACCTGCAGAAGCTCGCCTCCGCCGGCGAGTCCGCGCGGCGCACCCACATCGCGGCGCGCCACCGCGAGGGTCTGCGGCTCATCCCCATCGAGGAGGTGCAGTACTTCCTCGCCGACCAGAAATACACCACGGTCCGCCACCTGCGTGGCGAGGATCTGATCGAGGACTCGCTGCGGTTGCTGGAGAGCGAGTTCGGCGGCGCCTTCGTGCGCATCCACAGGAACGCCCTGGTGGGCGTGCGGCACCTCGAGGGCATCGAGCGCGGCGCCGACGGTCAGTACTTCGTGCGGCTGCGAGGCTGCGAGGCGGCGCTCGCGGTGAGCCG
>DASQIC010000027.1:0-55019 GCA_035631755.1 Steroidobacteraceae bacterium | reverse complement strand
GCGGCGAGGCCGCGCAGCATCGGTCCCTTGGTCTTGCCGATGTCCGTCCAGTGGTTGCTGATCAGGGCCTTGCCCGGGTCGGTCACCCGCACCGTGGCACCAGTCGCGATGTTCTGCAGCGTATAGACGGGCAACTTGCCGATGTCGAGCGTCCCGTTCGCCGACCCGTCGTTGTTGGTCGGGTTTGCCATGGTGACGCCGATGTTGATGGCGAGCGCGCTCGAATGGTTGCCGACATCCGGATTGTTGTGACAGATGCCGCAGCCGCCCACGAGGTCCCGCCCCGCGAACGGGTCCGCGGAATCGTACAGCGGGTCGCTCGCGACGCTGTTCAAGCCCGGCACGTCGTGGATGACGAAGGTCGTGTCGTTGAAGATGGCCTCACCCCGGCCGATCGCCTGTTCGCTCGGGGTGAGCGAGGCGTAGCGCGGGCTGGTCGGCTCCCAGGCGGCGTAGAGATCGAACACCCTGCCGGTGAAGCCGGGCTTCAGCGGATCGTTCACCCCGATGAAGAAAGCCGGCGCAACGGCATCCTCGAGATAGTCCGGACCGCCGTTCGCCCCGTCGGCGCCCAGGAACGCAATCAGTCCCTTGTGCGGCTGAAACAGCAGTGACTGTGCCGTGTTGAGGTGCGCCTCGAAGGCAACGATGTCCGCCTGCACCGCGGTGCCGGCGATCGACGAGCCCTGGGCATGGCCGGTGGTCGCACCGTTCGCCTGATCCGCGAGGTCGAAGAGCAGCCCAGCGACGCCCTGCTCTCCCGCCTGCGTCGTGAGCGGCTGAAGGGTCTCGCGACCGTCCCACATGACCGCCGACTCGAAGATCAGGTTCGTGGAGGGCAGCGGACGGCGAAACAGGAAGAGCTGCCTGCCCACCGCGGCGGAGCCTGGGGCTATGGCGCAGCCTTTCGGGTTGGTCGCCGAGACGAGCGTGTAGTCGGCCCTTGGGCTGATGCCGATCTGGACGCGGATCAGCCCGTAGTCGAGCACCTCGGTCGAAAGCGCGCTGTTGGGTCCCTGCGACGGGCTCGCCGGCGGGCAGTCCGCGCCGTCATTGGGCGAGAACAGCGGATCGTCGGGAGCGAGCGACTGCGCGTGAGCGGGCGTGAAGCTCCAGCCGCGCGCCTCGACGTGGCAGGTGGCGCACGTGCGGCCGTTGGTGCCGAGATTGGCAAAGAATCCCCGGGTGCTGCCGGTGCTGAAACCATTGGTCGAGACGCTGGCCAGGAGTCCGGCGGCGTCGATCGTCAGCTGCGTGGTATCCGCGCCGCCTCCCGCGGCGCCAACGGCCGCCGGCCAGAAGCCGCCCACGGCCGCGGCGCCAACGAGAGCCGAGCTGATGTACGCCGGCGTTCTGCGATTCATCGTCATTCCCCCCGGCAGCGCCCCTGGTGCTGCCGCTCTGCAATGCAACACGGATCGTTATTTGACAGAACACACCGCGGGTGCGCGCGCCCCGGGGCGGCAGCTGCGCGGGTGGCGCGGATGCGATCGTCACCTGACTGAGCAATCGTATTTCGGGACCACAACACGACAGCGGCGGCACGATTTGTCAGCGTGCGGGAGATTGGGCATCCTCGATGAACGGGGGTCGGCCGCAGGGGGGCTCGCGGCATGCTGCAGGAGCAGCTCGAGGCGCTGATTCGCTCGGCTGAACAGGGCGAGGCCGGCTCGCGCGAGCGACTGTTCGCCGCGCTCTACGGCGAGCTGCACCGCCTCGCCCAGCGGGAGTTGCGGCGCAGCCCCCTGCTCACCCTCAGCCCGACCACGCTGCTGCACGAGACTTACCTGAACCTCTCCTCCCGGCAGAGCGGCTCATTTCCCGATCGCGCCCGTTTTCTGGCGTACGCCTCGCGCGCGATGCGCGGCCTGCTCATCGATTACCTGCGGAGCCGCCGCGCGCAAAAGCGCGGTGCCGCTTTCGAGATCACCTCGCTCCCCACCGAGACGCCCGACGGCGCCGCCGTGGACGAGCAGCTCGAGGGGATCGGCGAGGCGCTGGAGCTCCTCGGTACGGACGAGCCGCGCCTCGCGCAGATCGTCGACCTGAAGTACTTCTGCGGGTTCTCATTCGCAGAGATCGCCGGAGTGCTGGGCGTCTCCGAGCGCACCGTGCAGCGCGACTGGGACAAGGCGCGCATCCTGCTGCGGCGCTATCTCGAGGCGAACGGTTGCACGCCGATCGCGGACGGCGCGGGACGAGGCTGACGCGGCTGACCGCCCCGGGCGGCCGCCGGCGAGAGCGTCTACCCCCGGAGAGCGTCCGGCGCCATCAGGTCGGCTGGTAAGCCTTGACGCCGGTCTGCCACAGGAGGAACGCGTAAGTGTCGGCCGCCTCACGGTCCTGCTGCGCGCGAGTCGACCCGATGCCGTGACCCGCGTCGAAGTCGACACGCAGCAGGATGGGCTTTCCCGAGCTCGTTGCCGCTTGCAGCCGGGCCGCCATCTTCGCCACGTGAAAAGGCGCGACGCGCGGATCAGTGACGCCGGTCGTGAGCAGTACCGCCGGGTAGGCCACGCCGTCCTTCACCGCCTGGTAGCTGTCGATGAGCTTGAGTGCCCGATAGCCTGCTTCCTCGCGGATCGCACCCCACTCGGGCTCCTCGCCGTAGCCGTTCTGCTCGGCGACGTAGCGCAGCGGGTTTGACCAGCCTACCCCATCGATCACCGCGGCGAACAGCTCCGGCCGCTCTTCCAGGGCACGCCCCACGGTGATGCCGCCCGCGGAGCGGCCGCCGATCGCCAGACGCGACGGCGCCGTGTATTTGTTGGTGCACAGGTCCTCGCACACGTCGATCAGATCGCGCCACGTATTGGGCTTGTTCATGAGCTGTCCGGCCTTGTGCCATTCGCGACCGTACTCGCCGCCGCCGCGCACGTTGGCGTAGCCGACCATGAACCCCGCATCGATGAGGGCAAGCGTGCGGGGGTTGAAACTCGGCGTGTAACCGGGGATGCCGTAGGAGCCATAGGCCGAGATCCAGGCGGGCGTCCCGCCGTCGCGCTTCTGACCCTTCCTGTAGATGAGCGAATAGGGGATGCGCGTGCCGTCGCGCGCGGCGGCGAAGCGCCGCTCGCTCTGGTAGCCCCCCACGTCGATCGGTGGCCGCGGCGTCAGCCCGGTCGCGGCTACCCGGCCCGCGGCGTCCACCGACCAGATGTCCGCCGGCGAAAGCCAGCCGGTGAACGAGAACAGCGCACCATCCTCGGTCGGGTCGGTAGCGAGCGCGCTCAACGTGCCGTCAAACGGCAGCGAAATTTCCTTGACGCGGCCGTCGCGGTCGAGGCGCCGCAGGCCTGCGATGCCACCATTCATCATCCGCAGGTAGAGCCCGTCCCGGGCGCGCTCGAACCCCTCGATGACCACGCTGCCCTCCGCCACGACCTCGGTGGCGCTCGCCACCGCCGGCGCGGTCACGGAAGCCCTGAGGATGCGGCCGCGCGGGTGGTCCCTCTCGGCAATGAGATACAGCGTCTCGCCATCGATCTCGGCCCCGGTCACCTCGTCCTCGAACTCCGCGACCGGCACCCAGCGGGCGCGGTTCGCCGCGGCATCCGCCACCGGGGCGATCAGCAAGCGCGATTCGGTGCGCACATCCGACAGAGTGAGCAGCGCGTAGCGCGAGCCGTAGTAGGTCTCGATGGCCGGCATCTGGATGCGCTCGTATTCGACGCGGCTGTCGAGCCCGCGCTTCATGAGGATGGGGTCCGCCTCCGGATCGCTCCCCAGCCGATGGAAACGCGCCTGACTGTCGAGGTAGCGCTCGGGCGTATCGACCTTGCCGGTCAGCTGGTTGTAGAAAAAGCCGCTGCCGTCATCGAGCCATGCGGGATTGGCCGCTTCGGTGTTGGCGATTCGCTCCGGCAGGTCGGTCCCGTCGGCTACCCTGAGAATGTGCAGCACCGAGTCCTCGCTGCCGTCCTTCGAGAGCCCATACACGACGTGCGAGCCGTCCGGCGAGGGATGCCACCAGTCGAGCGACAGGTGGCTCGTGGCGCTGCTCAAGGCCGTGGGGTCGACGAGCACGCGCCGTACGCCACGCTCTTCGAGGAACAGACGGTAGTTGTCGGCGCCCGCCGGGCGCTGCTCGATGAACAGCCTGCCGCCCGCACGAAGCGCACGCCGCGTGAGCGCGGCGTCTCCCGAAAGCTGCTCGATGCGCGCGAGCAGCTTGTCCCGTCCCGGAATCCGCTCGAGCACGGCGCGCGTGTGCGCATTCTGTCCCTTGAGATAGGGCAGCCAATCCGGGTCCTTATCGTTCTCCATCCAGCGGTATGGGTCGCGTAGCGTCTCACCGAAATAGGTGTCGGTGACGACGGCGACGCGCGCTGCCGGAGCGGGCGGAATTGCGGCCGCGGCAGCCGCGATGGTGGCGCCGGCGGCGGCCGCCCCCGCGGCCTCGCTACGGCGCGTGAGCAGCGCGGCGCTCATCGCCGCGGCGCCCGCGAGGAGTTGTCGGCGGTTGATCGGGGTCATGAGGAGTCCTCGAGCAGCAATGAGGCGACGGCACCGCGGCGTGTGAGGTTCAGCGCTTCTGCGGCTCGGGCATCCAGCGCAGCCCGCGCTGCATCTCCCCGGCGAGCTGCTCGACGGCGGCGGTGCCGCCGCCGCGCGCGAGCACCGCGATGCTGCCTTCGCCCACCGGCACGATGATGCCGCTCATGCCCGCCTCCTGGAAGCGCTCCGGCGCGCGCGGCTGCTCGTGGCGCAGCACCAGCACCGTGGCCGGGCCGTCCGTGGTCTCGACCACGAGATGCGGCACGTAGTGCCCGCGGAACCAGCAGCTCTGCGCGTAGACGATGCGGTCGGAGCTCACGCCGAGCACGACCCCGCCGCCCCGCAACGCATGATCGATGGAGGCGGCACTCACGTGCTGCGTCGCGAGCCAGCTCTGCGGCTCGCCCTCGACGTGGGTCACGACTTCATGTGCCAGGGTGTCGCTCGGGCGCAGCACCCACACGGCGAGCGCCACTACGCTCGCGAGCACCGCACTCGCGGCGAGCGCGTAGCGCCGCCAGGCCGGTGCCGGCGCCCGCAGGACGCGTACTGCCGCGATGTCGGGCGGCCCGCGCTCGAGCGCGCGGCGGATGTCGGCGTCGAGCAGCAGCATCTCGCGCCTGAACCCCTGGCAGCCGTCGCAGCCGCGCAGGTGCTCCTCGAGCTCGCGCGGGAGCGACTCGGGCGCGGCACCGATCAGCAGCCGTGCGTCCTCGCAGGTCACGCCGGCTCCTTCCCCGGCGCCGGCGGGGCTGCGCCCGTAACGCCGCACAGCTCGCGCAGCTTGTTACGCGCGCGGAACAGGCGCGTCAGCACCGCGCTGGTGCTGAGCGAGAGCTCGCGCGCGATCTCCTCGGCGGAGAAGCCGCCGAGCACCTGGAGCACCAGCGGCTCGCGGTACTCGAGCGGCAGTTTCATGATGGCGTAGCGCATGGTGAGGAGCTCGCCGTCGGGCGCCGCGGTCCGCGCGCTGTCGGGGATCTCCACCACGTCATCGAAACACACCAGCTCCAGGCGCTTGCGTTCGTAGAGGCGCGCGTGCTCGCGCCTGACGATGGTGAGCAGCCAGGGCCGCGCCGCGGCCGGATCCTTGAGCGCGTCCCGCGAGCGCCAGGCCCGCAGCAGCGTCTCCTGCACGATGTCCTCGGCGATCGACCGGTCGCGCGCCAGCCAGTGCGCGAAGCGCAGCAGCTCCGGGCGCAGCGACTCGAGGAGCGCCGTGAGCGGCTCCTGGGCGGCCGCTCTGCGCAGCCGCTCACCGATGAATGAGACCGGGGATTGCGATCGGGAATTGCGCATGGGCAGGGTATGCCGTGACCGCGGCGATTATATGGGCGCCGCCGGGCGGCCGGGGGCAATATCCGGCGGTGAACACCGGTCTCCTCGCCGGTACCCGGTTTGCGCAACACCCGTGACAAGGAGCTGCCGTGAGATATCTCGTTCGCTGGCTGATCGACTGGCCCAGGCGCACCGCCGGGCACCTCACCTGGCTCGCGCCGCTCATCGCGCGGATCACCGTCGGGTGGGTGTTCCTGTGGAGCGGGTGGGGCAAGCTCACCGACCTGCCGACGGTCGTACAGAACTTCGTCGGCTGGGGCATCCCGTTACCCCAGCTCCTGGGGCCGTTCGTGTCGGGCGTCGAGTTCTTCGGCGGCCTGTTGCTGCTCGTCGGGCTCCTCAGCCGCATCTCCGCCGGAGCGCTCGGTGTCACCATGATCGTCGCGATCCGCTCGGCCAGGTGGGGCGAAGTCGACTCCCTGGTGAGCCTGCTCGGGTTCGACGAGTTCGAATACCTGGCGCTCTTCCTGTGGCTCGCGATCGCCGGCGCGGGCCCGATATCGGTCGATCACTGGCTCGAGCGCTGGTTCGACCGCACCGGGGGGGCAGCCCGGCGCATGGCAGGTGCGCAAAACGTCCCCGCGTAACAAAATACGCGCCGCCCCGGTCTCCCTCACGGGCCCGGGGGCTTGTGTCCCGGCATAACGTCTCAACCACTGAGGACCATCCACATGCGTAAACCCAGCTCCGGCGTCGCTATCGCAACAGCGGCTGCCATGCTCTTCGGCGTCGGCTTGGTCAGCACGGCCGCCGCGGCGGAAGGCGCCAAGATCGAGTGTCACGGCGTGAACGCCTGCAAGGGACAGTCGGCCTGCAAGGGCGCCAAGAACGCCTGCAAGGGACAGAACTCCTGCAAGGGCAAGGGCTTCCTCGAGATGACCAAGGACGAGTGCACAGCCGCCAAGGCAAAGATGAAGGAGGGGGGCAAGTAAGCTCCGCCCCCACACGGCTGCGCGCGCCGGCGTGACGCCCGGCGGCGCACATCACGTCCCGGTGCGCTCGGGCAGCAGTAGCGGCCCCGCACCGGGACTTCTTCACTCCCACCGCTCGCGGCAACCATGAGCCTCCCGCCCCTGCGGGCCGCCCGGCCCGCCGACCGCAGCGCCATCCGCACGCTGCTCGAGGCGAGCGCGCTGCCGACCGCCGACCTCGAGACTTCAGCCGCCCGCTTCGTGGTCGCCTGCGAGGGCCCGGACCTCGTGGCCACGGGCGCGCTCGAAGTGTTCGGCACGACCGGACTGCTGCGCTCGCTCGCCGTCGATGCCGCTCACCGCGGCACCGGAATCGGCCGCGCCATCGTCGGTCGGCTCGAGCAGGAAGCCGGCGCGCTCGCCCTCGGCGAGATCGTGCTCCCCACCCTGACGGCGCGTGGCTTCTTCGAGCGCCAGGGTTACCGGGTGATCGCGCGCGAGGCGGCGCCGGCCGCGGTGCGCGCAAGCGAGGAGTTCCGGCGGCTCTGCCCGCAGTCGGCGAGCTGCCTGAGCAAGGAGCTGGCGCCATCCGCCGCCGCTCGCTGAGAGCTTCAGTCCCGCGGCAGGCCGTCGAAAAACTCCACCACACCGCTTTCGAGCGAATACTCCGCGCCCACGACCAGCAGCCCGTCCCGCTCGATCGCCTGCTCGAGCAGGCGCGAGCCGTGGCGCAGGTGGTCGGCCGACATGCGGATGTTGGCGCGCACCGCCGCCCGCACCAGCGCGTCGCGATCGCCCCCGGCGCCCCGCTCGATGAGTCCCTCGACCGCCGGCCGGATGCGGTCGACGATCGAGCGCAGGTTGCGCGACTGCTGCTGCGAGGGGCGCGTAAGCTGCTCGAGCGTCGCGTGAATGGCGCCGCAGTTGGAATGCCCGAGCACCACGACCAGGCGCGTGCCGAAGGCCTCGGCGGCGAACTCGACGCTGCCCACCTGCGAGGGGGCGACGATGTTGCCCGCCACGCGGATGACGAACAGGTCGCCGAGGCCCTGGTCGAACACGATCTCCGCCGGCACGCGCGCATCCGAGCAGCCGAGGACGATGGCGAACGGCTCCTGGCCCACCGGAAGCTCGCGGCGGCGGCCGTTCGCGGCGGTGTCGCTGTGCAGCGCCGCCACGAAGCGGCGGTTGCCCTCGCGCAGCGAGACGAGTGCTTGCTGGGCCGAAATCACCGGCGCGGCGTTCTCAATCCGGGGTGGCTGGCCTCAATATACCCAAAATCTCGCGATGAAATCCGCTGCCCGAGTCCCCCTGTGGAAGCCTTTCTGATCTCGCTGTCGACGGTGGCGATCGCCGAGATGGGCGATCGCACGCAGCTGCTGTCGCTGGTGCTCGCCGCGCGTTACCGGCGGCCGTGGCCGATCCTCGCAGGCGTCCTGTGCGCGACGCTCGCCAGCCACGCGCTCGCCGGGCTGATCGGCGCCCACCTCGGGCACTACCTCACTGCCGCGCGTCTCGATGCGGTGGTGGGAGTGGGCATGATCGGCATGGCGCTGTGGACGCTCAGGTCCGACACCCTCGAGGGCGAGCTCGCCGCTCCCCGCCGCGCCGGCCCCTTCGTCGCCACCGCGATCGCCTTCTTCGTCGCCGAGATCGGCGACAAGACCCAGATCGCGACACTGGCGCTCGCCGCCGCCTACCCGAGCCTCGTGGCGGTGGTGGGCGGCACTACGCTCGGCATGGTGGCGGCCAACGCCCCGGTGGTGTTCCTCGGCAACGCTTTCGCACGGCGCCTGCCGCTCAAGGCGCTGCACCTCGCCGCGAGCGTGCTGTTCCTCGCGCTCGGGGCGCTGTTCATCGCCCGGGCGCTCGCGCACGCCGCCTGAGAGGGAGCCGCACGCCGGGCCGCCTCAGGGGCGGCGGCGGGGACCGCGACTCGGTTTCGCGGCGAGCGGGTCCTCGGGCCAGTCGTGCTTCGGGTAGCGGCCGCGCAGGTCGCGGCGCACCTCGCGGTAGGCGCCGCGCCAGAAGCTCGCCAGGTCGCGCGTCACCTGCACCGGGCGCTGCGCCGGCGAGAGCAACCGCAGCGTGAGCGGCACGCGGCCGCGGTCGATGCTCGGGGTGGCCGCGAGCCCGAATACCTCCTGCAGCCGCACCGCGACCGCCGGTGCGCCGTCGCCCTGATAGTCGATGCGCAGACGCGCGCCGCCGGGGAGCGCGACATGGGTCGGCGCGCGTTCCCCGAGCGCACGCTGCTGCTCGCGGCTGAGGAGCGCGCGCAGCGCCTCGACGAGCGGCAGGCGCGCGAGGTGCTCGCGGCGCGTCACGCCGTCGAGCCACGGCGCGAGCCACTGCTCGAGCGAGGCCGCGAGCGCGGCGTCCGTGACCTCGGGCCAGGCGGCCTCGCGCGCGGCAGCGGCGCGCGGCGCCGCGCGCAGGAACTCGATCCGCGCCTGCAGCTCGCGCGCCTCGCGGTCCCAGGGGAGCGCCGCGACACCGAGCTCGCGCACCCCGGCGAGCATCGCGGCGCGCAGCGCTTCGGGCGGGGCGCCCGCGAGCGGCTTCTCCTCGAGCGTGAGCGCATCGAGCGTGAGCGTGCGCCGCGCGATCACCGCCTGCGCGCGCGTGTCCCAACCGATCGAGTCGCGCTCGCGGATGCGCTCGGCGAACTGCGCCATGAGCTGCGCGCGCGTGAGCGGCGCGGCGAGCAGGATGCGCGCGTCGCGCCCGGCATCGTCCAGGTCCGCGGCGACGATCAGCTCGTGCCGTGACAGCGGCTGCGCCTCGCCGAAGCCGGCGCCCCGGCCGTTGGCGAGCAGGAAGCGGCCGCCGCCGGTGCGCACTCCGATGCGATCCGGATAGGCGAAGGCGAGCAGCAGCCCCGCATCCTCGTCGCCGGCCGGACCTGAGGTTTCCGCTCCGAGCTGCCGCTCGAGCTCTCGCGCGCTACGCCGCACGCGCTCGAGCGCGGCGGGCTCGGCGGCGGCCTGTGCCTTGGGGCCGGCGAGCAGCGCCAGGCGCGTGCCGACGTCGGCGTCGCGCGCCTTGGGGAGGCCGCGCAGCAGGTCGCGCTCGGAAAGCAGCGCCGCGAGACGCGCGGCGAGCGGCACACGGCCGAGCGCGCGGGCGCGCAGCAGCATGTGCGCGAGGCGTGGGTGCACGCCGAGACGCGCCATCGCGCGCCCGTGCGCGCTGATGCGGCCGTCGGCTTCCAGCGCCCCGAGACGCCCGAGCAGCTCGCGCGCGCTCGCCAGCTGGGCTGCGGGCGGCGCATCGAGCCAGGCGAGCGCGGCGGCATCGCGCACGCCCCAGCTCGCGAGCTCGAGGGCGAGCGGCGCGAGATCGGCTTCGAGGATCTCCGCGGGCGTGAAGGGCGCGAGGCTCGCGTGCGCGCCGGCGCTCCACGCCCGGTAGCACACGCCCGGGCCGACCCGCCCCGCGCGCCCCTGGCGCTGCTCGGCGGAGGCACGCGAGATGCGCCGCGTCTCGAGCCGGCTCATGCCGGTCACCGGATCGAAGCGCGCACGTCGTGCGAGCCCCGAATCGACCACCACACGCACGCCGGGGAGCGTCAGGCTCGTCTCGGCGATGTTGGTTGCGAGCACCACCTTGCGGGTCCCGGGCGCGCTCGGCGCGAGCGCGGCGTCCTGCTGGGCGGCGCCGAGGTCACCGTAGAGCGGCAGGATGCGCAGCGCCGGGTCCGCGGCGCCCGCCTCGAGCAGCGCCGCGACGCGCCGGATCTCGCGCGCCCCCGGCAGGAACACCAGCACGTCGCCGCTCTCCTCGCGCAGGGCCCGCAGCGTGAGGCGCGCCAGGGCTTCCTCGGGGGCAGCGCGCGAGGCGCTGCCGGCGATCGCTTCCGGCAGCAGCGGCAGTCCGCGTCCGGCGTAACGCGTCTCCACCGTGAAGGTGCGGCCGACAGCCTCCACCACCGGCGCGTCCCCCAGGAGCCGCGCGACTGCCGCGCCGTCGAGCGTCGCCGACATGACCAGCAGCTTCAGATCCGGCGCGAGCTGCGCACGCGCGTCGAGAGTGAGGGCGAGCCCGAGGTCGGCCTGCAGGCTGCGCTCGTGGAACTCGTCGAAGATGAGCGCCGCCACGCCCTCGAGCGCCGGATCGTCCTGCAGCAGCCTCGTGAGCACCCCTTCGGTGACCACCTCGATGCGTGTCGCGGGCGACACGCGCGTGTCGAGCCGCATGCGGTAGCCGATCGTCTCACCGACGCGCTCGCCGAGAGTCTGCGCCATGCGCTGCGCGATGGCGCGCGCGGCCAGCCGGCGCGGCTCGAGCATGACGAGCCGCTTGCCCGCGGCCCACGGCTCATCGAGCAGTGCGAGCGGCACGACCGTGCTCTTGCCGGCGCCGGGCGGCGCCGCCACCACCGCCGCGCGGTCGCTCGCCAGGGCTGCCCGCAGCGCCGGCAACGCCGCGTCGATGGGCAGCCCGGAGCTCACCAGATGTGGACGCGCTCCGCGGGCGGCAGGTACAGCCGGTCGCCGGGCTTGACGTCGAAGGCCCGATACCAGGCGTCGACGTTGCGCACCACGCCGTCGACGCGGAACTTCGCCGGACTGTGCGGGTTGCTGGTCACCTGGGTGCGCAGTGCCTCGTCGCGCGACAGCTCGCGCCACACCTGGGCCCACGACAGGAAGAAGCGCTGATCGCCCGTGAGGCCGTCGAGCACCGGCGCGGACTTGCCGTGCAGCGAGCGGTGATAGGCATCGTAGGCTACCGACAGGCCGCCGAGGTCGCCGATGTTCTCGCCGAGCGTGAGCCGCCCGTTGACCTTGAGCCCCGGCAGCGCCGTGTAGCCGTCGTACTGGGCGGCGAGCCGGTCGACGCGCGCATGAAACGCCTCGGTGTCGGCCACGAGCCACCAGGTATGCAGCACGCCGCGCGCATCCGACTTCGAGCCCTGATCGTCGAAGCCGTGGCCCATCTCGTGCCCGATCACCCCGCCGATGCCGCCGTAGTTCACCGCCGGATCGGCGTTGGGATCGAAGAACGGCGGCTGCAGGATCGCTGCCGGGAACACCACCTCGTTGAAGGTCGGGTTGTAGTAGGCGTTGATGGTCTGCGGCGTCATGCCCCACTCGCCGCGGTCGGTCGGCTGGCCCATGCGCTTCACCTGGCGCTGCCACTCGAACACCGCGGCGCGGGTGGCGTTACCGAAGGCGTCCCCGCCGACGATTTCGAGGGTGGAGTAGTCGCGCCACTTGTCGGGATAGCCGATCTTGGGATGGAAGGCGGCGAGCTTCTCGAGCGCCACCTTCTTGGTCGCCGCGCTCATCCACGGCAGATTCTCGATGTGCTCGGCGTAGGCGGCGCGCAGGTTCTCGACCAGCTCGAGCATCTGCTGCTTGGAGGTGGGCGGGAAGTAGCGCTCGACGTACAGCTGGCCGACCGCCTCCCCGAGCGCGCCGTTCACGGCGGCGACCGCGCGCTTCCAGCGCTCGCGCTGCTGCGGCTGGCCGTTGAGCGTGCGCCGGTAGAAATCGAACACCTCGTCGTCGAAGGCCTGGGGCAGCACGTCGGCCACGTCGGCGAGATAGTGATAGCGGAAGTACGCGCGCCAGCGCTCCACCGGCTCGCTCTCCAGGAGCTTGCCGAGCGCCTGCACCGCATCGAGCTCGCGCACCACGAACTGCTGCTGGCCGTCGAGTCCGTCGGCCGCGAGCAGCGCGCCCCAATCGAAGCCCGGCGTGAGTCGCTCGAGCTCCGCCCGGCTGCGCAGGTTATAGGTGAGGTCGCGCTCGCGGCGCTTGGCGACCGGCCAGTGAGCCGTCGCGATCTGCATCTCGAGGTCGAGGACCGACTGGGCCTCGTCGGCGGCGTTGGCGTCCCCGGCGAGCGCCAGCAACCGCTCGATGTGCGCGCGGTACTTGGTGCGCAGTCCGACGTATACCGGGTCGTCCTTGAGGTAATAGTCGCGGTCCGGCATGCCGAGTCCGCTCTGGGTCACGAACCCGATGTAGCGGTCGGGGTTCTTCTGGTCGGTGGTGATCGCTATCCGCAGCGGCGCCTTCAGCCCGAGGTCCTGACGGCCTATGAGCCGCGCGATGTCCGCGCGGGTGCGCGCGGCGGCGATCGCCGCGAGCCCGGGCTGCGCCGGAGCGAGCCCCGCGTGCTCGATGGCGCCGGTGTCGAGGTAGGCGCGGTAGTAGTCGCCGACCTTGCGGGCGATGCTGCCGAGAGGCGCGTCCGCCGGCAGCGACTCGACGATGCCGCGCACCTGCTGCTCGGTGCGCTCCTGCAGCTCATCGAACGAGCCGAAGCGCGTTCGGTCGGGCGGTATGGTGTGGGTATCGAGCCAGTGACCGTCGGCGTAGCGGTAGAAGTCATCGCCCGGCTTCACGCGCGTGTCGCGTCCGTCGAGATCGAGCCCGAAGGCGCCGAGCTGCGCACGCGCGGCAGAAGCGGGCGCCGCCGCCGCGGCACTCTGCGCGGTGCCGGCGGTGATCGCCGCGCAGGCGATCGGGGCCAAGGCCATACGTCCGAGCATACGAGTGACTCCTCGAGAGAGGTTCAGGCGTGCGCACGCCAGGCGCCGAATGCGAACAGCAGCCAGCCGCCGATCAGGGCGAGCCCGCCGAGCGGTGCGCTCACGCCGAGCGCGCGCGGTGCCCCGAGCGCGAGCGCGTACAGGCCGCCGCAGAAGAGCACGGTACCGGCGAGGATCACCGCAGCGGCGGTGCGCAGCACCGCACCCGCGAGCGCGCGCAGCGCCAGGCCGACGCCGAGGAGTCCCAGCGCCTGGTAGAAGTGGAACTCGACCGCGGTGCGGTAGACCTGCAGCCGGTCGGGGGCGAGCGAGCCCGCGAGCGCATGTGCGCCGAGCGCGCCGAACAGCATGGCGAGCGCGAGCAGCGCGCCCGCGACCGCCAGCGTTGCGCGGCTAGTCACGCGCCGGGCCGAGCAGCGGCTTGATCAGGTCGAGCGGCAGCGGAAAGACCAGCAGCTGCGTGCGCTCGTGCGAGATGTCGGCGAGGGTCTGCAGGTAGCGCAGCTGCATCGCGCTCGGCTGCTGGGCGAGCGCCTGCGCTGCCTCGACCAGGGTCTGGGCCGCCTGCTTCTCGCCCTCGGCGTTGATGATCTTGGCGCGCCGCGTGCGCTCGGCCTCGGCCTGCTTCGCCATGGCGCGGATCATGGTCTCGTCGAGGTCGACGTCCTTGATCTCGACGGTGGACACCTTGATGCCCCAGGACTCGGTGTTCTGGTCGAGGATGCGCTGCAGGTCGACGTTGAGCTTATCGCGCTGCGCCAGCAGGTCGTCCATCTCGTGCTGGCCGACCACCGAACGCAGCGTGGTCTGCGCGACCTGGCTGGTGGCCTCGAAGGCGTTCGCCACCTGGATGATGGCCTTGCCCGGATCGACCACCCGGAAGTAGATGACGGCGTTCACCTTCACCGACACGTTGTCGCGCGTGATCACGTCCTGCTTGGGCACGCTCAGCACGATCACCCGCAGGTCGACCTTGCGCATGCGCTGCACCGCCGGCCACACGAAGATGACGCCGGGCCCCTTGATGCCCGTGAAGCGTCCGAGGGTGAACATGACGCCGCGCTCGTACTCGTTCAGCACCTTGAGCGAGCTGAATACGAGGACGATGAAGAGTATGAGGATCGCTACACCGAACGGCATGACACTCTCCGTCACTGGGGCTCGACCCACAATGTTAGACCTTCCACGCGCACGATGCGCGCCAGGTCGCCGGCGTGCAGCGGCGTGTCGCTGCGCGCGTTCCACAGCTCCCCGCCGTAGCGCACCCGCCCCTTGCCGCTGAAGTCGTCGACCACCTCGGCGAGCTCCCCGACCATGCCCTGGGTACCGGTGGCGACCGGGCGGCGCATGGAGCGCGTCGCGAGATAGACGATGCCGGCGACGATGAGGGCGCCGACGGTGGCGAGCGCGGCGATCAGCGAGTGGGCGATGTGCAGACCGGGCACGTCGGTATCGAACAGGATCAGCGAGCCCACCACGAACGCAATCAGACCCCCGGCGCCGAGCGAGCCGTAGGCGGGGAAGAAGAACTCCGCGACAATCATCGCCGTGCCGAGCACCACCAGCGCGAGACCGGCGTAGTTCACCGACAGGATCTGGAACGCGAACAGCGCGATCAGCAGACAGATCGAGCCGACCACTCCCGGCAGCACCGCGCCGGGATTGTACCCCTCGAGCAGCAACCCCCAGATACCGATCAGCATCAGCCCGTAGGCGACCGTCGGATTGGTGATGACGGCGAGCAGGTCGGTGCGCCAGTCGGGCACGACGCGCACCAGCGTGAGGTCGCGCGTCGCGAGCTTCACGGTGTGATCGCCCACGCGCACCTCCCGGCCGTCGACGCCCGCGAGGAGCGCCGGCAGGTCGGGCGCCACGATGTCGATGACCTTCTGCTTGAGCGCGGCGCTCGCGGTGAGGCTCGCCGCACCGCGCACGGCCTGCTCGGCCCAGTCGGCGTTGCGCCCGCGCAGCTCCGCGAGCCCGCGGATGTAGGCGACGGCATCATTGACCACCTTGCGCTCGAGCGCCGTGCGCGGCTCGGCGGCGCGCCCTTTGCCGGCGGGAGTCTTGCCACCGGGAGCGCTGCCGCCGGGCAGCGGCGGCGGCGCGGGCTCCTCGCCCCCGATCGACACCGGCGTGGCGGCCCCGAGGTTGGTCGCCGGGGCCATGGCGGCGATGTGGCTCGCATAGAGGATGTAGGTCCCCGCGCTCGCCGCGCGTGCCCCGGACGGGAAAACGTAAGTGGCGACCGGCACCGGGGAGGCGAGGATTGCGCGGATGATGTCGCGCATCGAGCTGTCGAGACCGCCGGGCGTGTCCATCTCGAGCACCACCAGGCGGCTGCCGCGCCGGTTCGCTTCCTCGAGGCCGCGCACCACGTAGTGCGAGGTCGCGGGCCCGATCGGTCCGCGGATCTCGAGCACCGTCACCGTGCCGGGGCTCTCGGCCGCAGCAGGGGCGGACGCGGCGGCGGCGCCCAGCCCCGGCAGCGCCGCAAGTGCCGCGGCGAGCGGTGCCGCAATCAGGGTCGCGGGCCGGACCATCCTCATGGGCGGCACCCTACTCTCGCGGGCGGCGCGTCCGCAATCGTGCGGCGCCTTCAGATCAGTACATGCAGGCCCTGGTAACCAACATAGACCCCGACCAGCAGGATGAGCGCGCCGGAGAAGTACGGCGCGCGGCGCGCGAGCTCACCGAAGCCCCGGAAGTGCTTCGCCGCATGCCGCACGCCGAGCGCCGCCACCGCCCCCGAGGTTACCAGCGTGAGCGCAAGGCCGACGCTGAAGCACAGCACCAGGGCGCCCCCGAGCGCGAGCTTCTTCAGCTGCAGGCAGAGCAGCAGCACCGTGATCGAGGCAGGACAGGGGACGAGCCCGCCCGTCAGGCCGAACACGACGATCTGCGCGGTGGTGACGTCGCGGTCGGCGAAGCGGCGGCGGATGTCGTTCGCGTGGGCGAGCTCGTGCGGATCCTGGTAGCCGGGCGCGGTGAGATCGAGCCCCTCGAAGCCGCCGATCGCGTGCGCCCTGCGGCCCTCGACGAACTCGACGTCGTAATCGCGGCGATGATGCGCAGGCCCCAGGCGCAGCCGGGCGACGAACTCGTGCGGCTCGGGGATCACCTGCACCGATTCGAGGTAGTCCCCGTGGCGGCGAAAGTGGAACTGCTCGCGGCTCGTGTCAGCGCGCTCGGTCTCGACCTCGACTTCGCCGGCCGGCCAGCCCGCGCCGTTTTCGGCATGGAGACGGAAGCGCGGCGGCGCGCCCTGCGCGTGGACCTCGAGCCACGCGATGCCGTGGCCGGTGTCGATGCGCCGGGCGCCGCCGTGAGAGTGGCCGTGGCCGTGATCGTGCGCGTGCGCGGCGCGCTGCCCGCCGAGCTGGCGGCGCGTGCGCCACAGCATCCACGCCGCGACGGCCACGATCAGCACCGCGGACACGACCTGAAAGTACGGCTCGCTCGTCTCGGTGCTCCAGTTGCGGCCGAACCGGAGCCCGGCGAGCGCGATCACCCACACGATCGCGGTGTGCGAGGCCGTGGCTGAGAGCGCGAGCAGCACCGCCTGCGCGAGCGTGCCGCGGATCGCGACGATGAACGCGGCCATCATGGTCTTGGAGTGCCCGGGCTCGAGGCCGTGCAGCGCCCCGAGCAGCACCGCGCTCGGCACGAACAGCCACGAGTGGCCCTGCTGCAGCAGAGTGACGAAGCTGGTCATAGCGCAGGCGTCCGGCGCGGGGGTCCCCTATAGGGTAGGGGGTATAGTATAGAGGCGCGAGCAGCTGCCGTTCAGCCACGCCGGCGCGGTGCGTCCGGCAGCCCGGTGTGCTGGGTGCGAAAGGGGCGCGCGCCGCGGCCCGGCCGCCGCCCGGCCATCTTGCCGGTACCGGCCGGCTGCCAGGCTGGCACCAGGTGCCGCCGGCCGTTGCCGATGAGATCGGCCCGGCCCATGCGACGCAGCGCCTCGCGCAGCAGCGGCCAGTTGTCGGGATCGTGGTAGCGCAGGAACGCCTTGTGGAGGCGGCGCACCTTGAGGCCCTTCGGGATCAGCACTGCCTCGCTCTCGCGCGTCACACGCTTCAGCGGGTTCTTGCCCGAGTGGTACATGGCGGTCGCGGTGGCCATCGGGCCCGGCAGGAACGCCTGCACCTGGTCAGCGCGCAGGCGCTGCCTCTTCAGCCACAGCGCCAGCTCGAGCATGTCCTCGTCGGAGGTGCCCGGATGGGCGGCGATGAAGTAGGGAATCAGGTACTGCTCCTTGCCGGCCTCGCGCGAGTAGCGTTCGAAGAGCTCCTTGAAGCGGTCATAGGCGGCCACCCCCGGTTTCATCATCTTCGACAGCGGCCCCTCGGCGAGCGCCTCGGGCGCCACCTTGAGATAGCCGCCGGTGTGGTGCTGAGCGAGCTCCTTGACGTACTCGGGCGATTCCAGCGCCAGGTCGTAGCGTACCCCCGAGGCGATCAGCACCTTGCGGATGCCGGGCAGCGCGCGGGCGCGGCGGTAGAGCCGGATGAGCGGCGCATGATCGGTGTTGAGATTCGGGCAGATGCCCGGATAAACGCACGATGGCCGGCGGCAGGCGCTCTCGATCTCGCGGCTCTTGCACGCCAGGCGGTACATGTTGGCGGTCGGGCCGCCGAGATCGGAAATGACGCCGGTGAAGCCCGGCACCGAGTCGCGCACGGTCTCGATCTCGCGCAGCACCGACTCCTCGGAGCGGCTCTGGATGATGCGTCCCTCGTGCTCGGTGATCGAGCAGAAGGTGCAGCCCCCGAAGCAGCCGCGCTGGATCGCGACCGAGAAGCGGATCATCTTGTAGGCCGGGATGCGCGCGTCGCCGTAGAAGGGGTGCGGCGCGCGCTGGTAGGCGCGCTCGTAAACCCAGTCCATCTCCCCGGTGGTGAGGGGAATCGGCGGCGGATTCAGCCACACGTCGAGATCGCCGTGACGCTGCACCAGGGCACGCGCGTTTCCGGGATTGGACTCCAGATGCAGGATGCGCGAGGCGTGGGCGTAGAGCACGGGATCCGCGGCCACCGCCTCGCAGGAGGGCATGCGGATGACGCTGCGCTCGCGGTCGGCGTTCTTCACCTTGCGCACGAAGCGCACCACGTGCTCGGTGACGGGCGCCCGGTCCGTGCAGGCCGGCGCGCTCGCGGTGGCTTGCGGCGCGCCGGGCGGCGCGCCGGCGGGCGCCCGCTCGGTCATCGCGTAGGGATCGAGCGGGGGATTCAGCGGCCCGGGCGCATCGAGATGCGTCGAGTCGATCTCGATCCAGCCCTGCGGTAGCGCCTTGCGCACGAAGGCCGTGCCGCGCAGCTCGGTGATGTCGGCGATCGCCGCTCCGGCCGCGAGCCGGTGGGCGATCTCGCAGATTTGGCGCTCGGCGTTGCCGTAGACGAGCAGATCCGCCTTGGCATCGAGCAGCACCGAGCGGCGCACCTTCTCCGACCAGTAGTCGAAATGCGCGATGCGCCGGAGCGAGGCCTCGATGCCGCCGATCACGATCGGCACGTCGTGGAAGGCCTCGCGGGCGCGCTGCGCGTAGACGATCAGCGAGCGGTCGGGGCGCCGGCCGCCGAGGCCGCCCGGCGTGTAGGCGTCGTCGCTGCGGATGCGGCGGTCGGCGGTGTAGCGGTTGACCATCGAATCCATGTTGCCCGCGGTGATGCCGAACAACAGGTTCGGGCGGCCAAGGGCGGCGAAGGCCGCGGCGCTATGCCAGTCGGGCTGGGCGATGATGCCGACGCGGAAGCCCTGCGCCTCGAGCACCCGCCCGATGATCGCCATGCCGAAGCTCGGGTGATCGACGTAAGCGTCGCCGGTCACGATGATGACGTCGCAGCTGTCCCAGCCGAGCGCGTCCATCTCGGCGCGCGACATCGGCAGGAACGGGGCGGTGCCGAAACGCGCGGCCCAGTGCCTGCGGTAAGCGGTGATGTCCGGCGCGGCCTGCATGGAACCGCACATTAGAGCAGAACCGGAGCCTCAGGGGTGAGCCCGGCTCCGCGACCGGCAAGTTCACCCCCGCCCACCTCGACCGCGAGGCTTGTCAGGTAACTTGGTACATTGGTACCATGGACTCATGAAGACCGTGACCCGCACGCAGACCGGCGTGCGCCTCGAGACGCGCCTGCTCAAGGTGCTGAAGGCGCTCGCCACCGAGCTCAACCTCTCGCTCGGCGACCTCATCGAGGGGGTGGTGCTGCATGCCTTCGAGGGCAAGGCGCCGTTCTCGGTCGCGACCCTGAAGAAGATCCGCGCGCTGCGTGCGGTGTACGGCCTCGAGCTCACCGCCCGGGACTCCCACCGCCTGCGCGAGGCCGGCGATGCCACCGCCTGACTGCCCGCAGCTCGCGCGCTTCCTGCGCGGGGAGCTCGATCCGAACGGGTTCACGCACCGCGAGCACGTGCGCATGGCATTCGAGCTCCTGCTCCGGCACGACTTCCTGGAGGCACTCTGCGAGTGCTCGCGTGCCCTGCGCGCCATGCTCGCGAGAGCCGGCCGGCCCGAGGCTTTCAACCTGACGGTCACGGTCGCCTTCCTGTCGCTGATCGCCGAGCGCATGCAGGGCCGGGACTGGCACGACTTCGAGACCTTCGCGCGCGAGAACCCGGACCTGCTCGGCAAGGGCGTTCTCGCGCGCTGGTACGCTGCGCAGCGGCTCGCGTCCGCGGCCGCCCGGCGCACGTTCCTCCTGCCCGATCGGGCCTGGGGCGGCGCCGGCGGGCCATTGCCAGACCGGCAGCCGCGACTCTAGGCTACGGGTGAGCTTGCTCGGAGTGCGCAGGAGTGCCACCGCATGCGCTTTGCATTTGTCCTGGCTGTCGGCGCGTCGCTCGCCCCCGCCGTGGTGCTGCCCGCGGGCGATGCGCCCGGTGCCGGTCCGGTGAGTGTCGCTCCGGTGTTCCACCAGCTGGTGAGGTTCACGCTGCCTGCCCCGTTCAAGACCACCTACGAGAAGACGAGCGGCGGCTACTATCTGCGTGAGCACATCCCCGCGGGCGAGACCGTGGACGACTGGTCGCAGATGATCACGCTCACCGCGACGCGCGATCTGGCCACGGACGAGCGCGCCACCCCGGAGGAGTTCGTGCATGCCCTGGCGCGCGGATTCCGCAGCCACTGCCCCGACAGCTTCAGCAGCCTCGAGCTCGGCACGCAGAGCGCCGGCGCCAGCACTGGCTATGCGGCGATCGTGAGCTGCGGGCACATCGAGGCGGGCGGCAAAGCGCACAGCGAAGCGGCGGTGATGCTGACCATCAAGGGATCGGCGGATTACTACACCCTGCAGTGGACCGAGCACGGCCCGGACGCCAAGGGAGCAGTTTCCATCGACAAGAATCACTGGACCGGGCTCCTCGGCCGGCTGAACCCGATCCGGCTCTGCCCGCTCGTGCCCGGGGAGGCGGCGCCTTATCCCAGTTGCAGGTAGAGTACGGTGCCAACGCCGCGTGCGCCTCGCGGCGCAACTGGAGATTGGGGGGACTATGCGTGCAGTGGTGATCCTGTCGATCGCCGCCGGACTTCTGTCCGGTGCGGCGACGGCCGACGACTCTCAGCTTTCGGACGCCCGATACATCGCCGCGGCACTCTCGGCCGCGCCGCCGGCGATCGCGCGGGGGGCGGCGGTAGTGCGCATGGGGAGCGACGGCGCCATGCGCATACTGCGCAAGGGCGGCAATGGCTTCACCTGTCTCGTCATGGGCACGGACAAGATGTGTAACGATGCCAACAGCATGGAGTTCATTCACGCGATGATGAAACACGAGCCGCCACCGGATAAGGTCGGCGTCTCATACATGCTCGCCGGCGACAAGGGCGCGAGCAACACCGATCCCTATGCCACCGGCAAGACGGGCGATAACCACTGGATCGTCACCGGCCCGCACATCATGATCTTCGGCCCGCCGAGCAAGGCATTGGGCTATACCGAGGCCAAGGATCCTGACCCCAACAAGCCTTACATGATGTGGGCTGGCACCCCGTACGAGCACGCCATGATCCCGGTGGCGGCCGCGCCCAAGTGATCGGAGTACCGTCGGCGATTCAGTAGAGCAGCGCCGCGCGGCGCTGCGAGACCCAGGCTGCCTCGTCCGCCCCGGCGAGCGCGTCGAGGTCCGCGGGCGTCGCGGCGGGATCGTCCACCCAGCGCCGCAGCAGCTCGCTGCCGTTGATCACGTCGATCGCGAGCCGTCCGTGCTCGTACTCGTAGGGAAAGTCCGCCCACAGCGGATAGGCGGGCTTGAGCTGCCGCAGCGCTTTCAGCGCGAGCGCGAACAGCCGCCACGGCCGGAAGACCTGGTGCTGGTAGAACGCCGGATCCTCGACATGCACCTGGAAGCCCGCACACAGCCGGCCGAGGTGCTTGTTGAAGGTGGGCTCGAACCAGCAGGGGCGCAGCCGGCAGCCGCGCAGCCACTCGGGCGCGAGGGCCTGCATGCGCGCGAGCAGCGCCGCGACGTCGAGGTCCGGCGCCCCGAGGAGCTCGAGTGGCCGGGTCGTGCCGCGCCCTTCCGACAGCGTCGTGCCCTCGAGCATCACCGAGCCCGCATAGCAGCGCGCCATCCACAGGTTGGGCGCGTTGGGACTCGGGTTCACCCAGCTGCGCTCCTCGAGCGGCCAGCCGTAGCCGGGCGGAGCCTGCGGCTGCCAGCCTTCCATCTGCACCACCTGGCAGTCGACGTCGAGATGCAGCTCCGCCACGAACCAGCGCGCGAGCTCGCCCATGGTGAGGCCGTGACGCATGGGCAGCGGCCCGGCGCCGACGAAGCTCTCCCAGCCCGGGCGCAGCGTCAGACCCTCGACCGGGCGGCCGGCCGGGTTCGGCCGGTCGAGGATCCACACCGCCTTGCCGTGCCGCGCACCCGCTTCCAGCACGTAGCGCAGCGTCGTGACGAAGGTGTAGATGCGGCAGCCGAGGTCCTGCAGGTCGACGAGCAGCACGTCGAAGCTGTCCATCATGGCCGCCGTCGGCCGACGCACCGCGCCGTAGAGGCTGAAGACCGGAATGTGGTGCACCGGGTCGGTGTAATCGGGCGACTCGATCATGTTGTACTGCTTGTCGCCGCGCAGCCCGTGCTGCGGCCCGAAGGCGGCCGTGACGCGCATCCCGCCGAGCGCCGCGAGCGCATCGAGCGAGTGCTGCAGCTCGCGCGTCACCGAGGCGGGGTGTGCGAGCAGCGCCACGCGCTTGCCCGCGAGCGGCTTGCGCAGCGCGGGCGCCTCGATCAGCCGGTCGATGCCGAACTTCATGGGATCTCGAGCTCGAGAGCGAAGGCTTCAGGCACGTGAAAATCCGGGTTGCCGGGCTCATGGTGCAGCGCCCAGTAGGAAAGTGCACCCGCGTCGTCTTCGACCACCGCCGCGAGCCCGAGGCGCAGCCGCCGTGCGCCGTCGAGCTCGCGCAGTCCCTCGACATAGACGGTAGCGCTGAGCTCGAGATGGTCCGAGGTCCTGCGCACCTGCAGGCCCGGGGCGCGCGCGAGGCGCGCGGGAGCCACGCCGTCCCGGTAGGTACTGAAGCGGTAAGCCGCCCATTCGAGCGAGGGCGAGAAGTTGAACTCGTAGTACGGCTCAAGAGCGACGGGGGCCACGTACACCTCGAAGCAGGTGTGCTCCCAGAGTCCGTCGGCCCGGCGCCCGGCGCGTGCCCGCGGCACGCGCAGCCGCGCGACTTCCCCGTGCAGCGAGTAGCGGCACACGAGAGTCGAGGCCGTCTCGCAGGCGACCTCCGCGCCGATGCTCCACACCCACTCGCCCGGCGTGTCGGGATGGGCGAGCAACCGCGTGTGTTGCGCTCCGGAGCTCACCGCAGCGCGCCCTCAGCCCTGCAGCCACTCGAGCAACGCGTGCGTCACCGCACGCGGCTGCTCGAGCGTGGACAGGTGCCCGCACTCGCCCACCCGCACCAGCCGCGCGGTGCGGATGCCGCGCACGATCTCCGCGGCGCGCTCCGGCGGGGTGAGCGCGTCCTGCTCGCCGACCAGCACCAGCGTCGGGCAGGAGATCGCCGCGAGCGTCGGGCGCGAGTCGGGGCGGCCGATGTTGGCGAGCTGCTGGCGCAGGAATGCCTCGGGACCCACCTCGTGCGCCATGCGCAGCGTGATCTCGCGCAGCCGCGCGTCGAGGCGATGCGCCGGATGGACCGCGCGCTCGAATTGCCCGGCTACCACCTCGTCGAGCCGGCCGCTCGTGGCGAGCGCCATCTGCGTGCGGCGCCCGGCGCTCTGCTCGGGGGTGTCGGGCTGCGCCGAGGTGTCGAGCAGCGCGAGCTTCGACACGCGCGCGGGCGCCTGGCGCAGGATCTCGAAGCAGATGTAGCCGCCCATCGACAGGCCGGCGAGCGCAAACTGCGGCGGCGCATACGCGAGGATGCGGCGCGCGATGGCGTCCATGCTGTCATCGTGCGTGTGATCGGCGACCATCACCGGTCCCCGCCGCCACAGGTCCGCGATCTGCGCGGCGTAGAGCCGCGCGGAGGCGAGCAGCCCCGGTACCAGCACGACGGGAATCGGCTCGGTCACGGCCGCGAGGGTAACATGCACCCATGAGACGTCGCATCGCACTCTCGCTGCTCGCCGCGCTGCTGCCAGCGAGCGCCGCGCCGCCGCACGCCGCGCGCACCGAACCGCACGCAACGCTCGGCGCCGATGCCGGCGCGCGCTTCGCCGCGCTCGCACTCAAGTGCCTGCACCAGGAGTATCCGAACCACGTCAGCCACACGCTCGCGAGCGCCGCCGACGCGCGGCCGCCGCACGAGCTGACACCGGCCTTCTACGGCTGCCTCGACTGGCACTCGGACGTGCATGGCCACTGGCTGCTGGTGCGGCTGCTGCGGCTCTTCCCCGGCGCGCCGTTCGAGGCGCAGGCGCGCGCCGCGCTCGGCGAGAGCCTGACACCGGAGCACATCGCCGGCGAGACCAGCTACCTGCGTGGCGCGGGCCGCGCCTCCTTCGAGCGCCCGTACGGGCTCGCCTGGCTGCTCGAGCTCGCCGCGGAGCTGCGCGAATGGGACGACCCCGACGCGCGGCGCTGGTCGCAGATCCTCGCGCCGCTCGAGACCGAGGTGGTCGCGCGCCTCGAGAGCTGGTTACCGAAGCTGCACTACCCGATCCGCATCGGCGAGCACGATCAGACGGCGTTCTCCTTCGGCCTCATGTGGGACTGGGCGGGCGTGGTGCGCGATGCGCGCATGCGCGCGCTCCTCGAGGATGCGGCGCGGCGCTTCTATCGCGACGATCGCTCCTGCCCGCTCGCCTACGAGCCCTCGGGCGAGGATTTCCTCTCGCCGTGTCTCGCGGAGGCGGACTTCATGCGCCGCGTGCTCGACCCGCCGGGCTTCGCGCGCTGGCTGAGCGTCTTCCTGCCGCAGATCCCGCGCAGCGGAGCGCGGCCCCGGACCCCGTGGCTCGTCCCGGGCGTCGTCACCGATCGCGCCGACCCCAAGCTCGCCCACATCGACGGACTGAACCTCAGCCGCGCGTGGATGCTGGAGGGCATCGCCCACGGCCTGCCGCCGCGGGATGCGCGCATTCCGGCACTCCTCGCCACCGCCGCGCGGCATGCCGACGCGGCCCTGCCCGCCGTCACCGGCGAGCACTACGAGGGCGGGCACTGGCTCGGCACCTACGCCATGTACCTCACGAGTCACGCGGGACTGCGGCCCTGAGGCGCGCCGGTCGGAGGCGCCGTTACTCTCAGGCAAGCGCCCGGCGCAGCTCCGCGATGAGGTCGGCGACGTCCTCGACGCCGACCGAGAGCCGGATCAGCGAGTCGCCGATGCCGAGCGAGCGGCGCACCGCCTCGGGGAGCGAGGCGTGGGTCATGATGGCCGGATGCTCGATCAGGCTCTCGACGCCGCCCAGGCTCTCGGCGATGGCGAACAGCCGGCAGCGCTCGAGCGTGCGGCGCGCCGCGGGGAGCCCGCCGCGCAGCACCGCTGTGACGATGCCACCGTAACCGCCGGCCATCTGCCGCCGGGCGAGGGCGTGCTGCGAGTGGCTCGCGAGCCCCGGGTAATACACCCGCTCCACCTGCCCCTGCTGCTCGAGGAACTGCGCGATCGCGAGCGCGTTGGCGCAGTGCCTCTCCATGCGCAGCGCGAGCGTCTTGATCCCGCGCAGCGTCAGGAAGCAGTCGAAGGGCCCCGGCACGGCGCCGACTGCGTTCTGCAGATACGCGAGGCGCTCGGCGAGCTCGGGGCTGCGCACCACGGCGGCGCCGCCGATCGCATCCGAGTGCCCGTTGAGGTACTTGGTGGTCGAGTGCACCACCGCGTCGAAGCCGTGCTCGAGCGGACGCTGGATGAAGGGGGTGGCGAAGGTGTTGTCGCACACCGCGAGCAGCCCGTGGCGGTGCGCGATCTGGGCGACGGCGGTGAGGTCGACCAGCTTCAGCAGCGGGTTGGTCGGGCTCTCGACCCATACCAGGCGCGTCTCGGGGCGCAGCGCCGCCTCGAGCGCCGCGGTGTCGGTGAGGTCGACGAACGAGACGGTGTGGGCGGCCGAGCGCTTGCGCACGTTCTCGAGCAGCCGATAGCTGCCGCCGTACAGGTCGTGCATGGCGACGATGTGCGAGCCCGCGTCGAGGAGCTCGAGGAGCGTGGCGGTCGCGGCCATGCCGGAAGCGAACGCGAAGGCGGCGGCGCCGCCTTCAAGGCTCGCGAGCGCCGCCTGCAGCGCGTCGCGGGTGGGATTGCGGGTGCGGGAATACTCGAAGCCCTGGTGCACGCCGGGGCTCGACTGCACGTAGGTCGAGGTGGCGTAGATCGGCGGCATCACCGCGCCGGTCAGGGGGTCGGGACGCTGCCCGCCGTGGATCACGCGGGTGGCGAAACGCTGCGCGCTCTCGTCGCTCATGGTCGGCTCACCTTGATCTCCCCCGATCGGCTTCAGGGCGGCAAGCGGCGGCGCAGCCAGTTGAGCAGGTCGATGCGCGTCACCAGCCCCTGGAACTCGCCCTCGTGCATGACGATCGCCACCATGCCGCGCCTGAAGATCTCCATCAGTCTCGACACCGGCGCATCGACCGGCACCGTCACCAGGTGACTCGCCATGGCCTGGGTCACCGGCTCGTTGAAGTGCTGCGGGTTCTCGAACACCTCGAGCAGGATGTCCTCCTCGTCGACGATGCCGACGATGCGCCCGTTATCGAGCACCGGCACCTGCGAGACGTCGTAGAGCTTCATGCGCCGGTAAGCCGCCAGCACCGTCTCGGTGGCGTTCACGGTCACCGCGGCACGGTCCTTGTGCCGGCGCAGGATCAGGTCGCGCAGGTCGCCGTGGCGCTCGCGCTCGATGAAGCCCTGATCGAGCATCCAGTAGTCGTTGTAGACCTTTGACAGGTACTTGTTGCCGCTGTCACATACGAAGGTCACGACGCGCTTGCGAGCGCGCTGCGCGCGGCAGTAGCGCAGCGCCGCCGCGAGCAGCGTCCCGGTCGAGGTGCCGCCGATCACCCCTTCGCGGCGCAGCAGCTCGCGGCAGGTGCGGAAGGCCTCGGCGTCCGGGATGCTGTAGGTGGCGCTGACGCGCGAGAAGTCCGCCACCGGCGGCACCGAGTCCCCGCCGATGCCCTCGACCAGCCAGGGCGTCATCTTCTCCGGGAGCTTGCCGGTCGTGGCATAGCTCGCCAGTCCCGAGCCCACCGGGTCGGCGAGTACCAGCTCGACCGCAGGCGCCGTGCGCGCGAAGAAACGCGTGAGCCCGGCGAGCGTGCCGCCGGTCCCCGCCCCGCAGATCACCGCATCGAGCCTGCCGTCCATCTGCGCGAAGATCTCCGGTGCGGTGGTCTGCTCGTGGGCGAGCGCATTGGCGGGATTGCCGAACTGGTTCACGAAGCAGCTTTCGGGCGTCTCGCGCGCCAGGCGCTCGGCGACGTCGCGGTAGTACTCCGGGTGCCCCTTGCTCACGTCGGAGCGCGTCATCACCACCTCGGCGCCCATCGCCCTGAGGTGAAAGATCTTCTCCTGGCTCATCTTGTCGGGAATCGCGAGCACCAGGCGGTAGCCCTTCTGCGCCGCGACCAACGCGAGCCCGAGGCCCGTGTTGCCGGCGGTCGCCTCGATGAGCGTGTACCCCGGGCGGATGCGCCCCGAGCGCTCGGCGTCCTCGATGAGATAGAGCCCGACGCGATCCTTGATCGAGCCGCCGGGATTCTGGTTCTCGAGCTTGAGGAACAGCTGGCACGGGCCCGTGTCGAGGTGACGCACCGCCATGAGCGGGGTGTGGCCGATCATCTCCAGCACGTTGCCGTAGCTCGCCGCGGACATGGAAGATCAGCCCGGTGCGGCGCCGACCACGAGCCCGGACTCGAGCCAGGTGCGCAGCAGCGCCGCCGCCTCGAGCGCGGCGCGCTCGGGTCCGTGCACCGCGGCGAGCTGCTCGCACAGCGCGCCGAAGCTCGCGCCCGCACGCGCCGCATCGAGCGCCGCAGCCTCCCCGGGCGCGAGCGAGCGGAACAGGCTGTCGAGCCCGCGCCGCCAAGCGAGCCATTCGACCGGCGTGGCGAGCACTTCGAGCGCGGGGCGCTCGGCGTCCCCGGTGAGCGCCTTCCACAGCTGCGGCGCGTTCCAGGCGAGCGCCAGACGCCGCAGGCTCGGGTGCCACGCAAAGCGCAGCCCCGCCCACTCGGCCGGCGCCAGACCGGCGAGCGCCCCGGGGCCGATCGGCTCGGCGTCCGGCGCATCGAACACACCGGCGAGCGCCCACTCCCAGCGCGCGAGCTCGGCGAGCAGCGGCGCCTGGGCATACTCGGCGCGGCCGGCGAGGAACTCGGCGAGCCCCTCGCCGTAGTAACGGATGGAAAAATAGGGCGAATCGTGCGCGCGCACGTAAGCGGCGCCGAGCGCGCAAAAATCCTCCTCTCCGAGAAGCTTGGCGAGCGCCGGGTAGTTGCTCGCCAGCGCATCCGTGAGGCGGCTGCCGTAGGCGCCGGCGTAGATACCCAAGCGCACCGCAACCGGCACCCGCTCGGTGCCGATGACCTGCGCCTCGATGGCGCGGGTGCCGCGCAGCAGATAGTCCTGGAAGTCCCCCTGCACACGCGCGAGCGCACTCATGGCGCGGGCACCCTGAGTGCGGCGCGCGCGGGCCCTGCGGGCCGGTGGGCGGCATCCGCGCGCGCGCCTTCGAGCGCGCGGCGGGCAATGGCGCGCGCCTGATCGAGCTCGGCGACGAGCTCGGCGAGCGGCGGGATGTGATCGTCGCGCTCGATCATGGTCGAGACCGCGCCGCAGCGCCGCAGCGCCGCCGCGTACAGCTCCCACACCGGGTCCGGGACCGGATGATCGTGGGTGTCGACCAGATAGTCGCCGTAATTCTCGTGCCCGGCGAGGTGAATCTGCTGCACGCGCTCGGGCGGCACCGAATTCAGATACTCGAGCGGATCGAACTCGTGATTCACGGCGCTCACGTAGATGTTGTTCACATCGAGCAGGATCAGGCAGTCGGCGCGCACGGCGATCTCGCCGAGGAACTGCCACTCGGTGAGCGGCGAGTCGCGGAAGGTGACGTAGCTCGAGACGTTCTCGAGCAGGATCCGCCGCCCGAGGATCTCCTGCACCGCGCGCACGCGGCCGACGACGTGCTCGAGCGCCTCCTCGGTGTAGGGCAGCGGCAGCAGATCGTGGGTGTTGCGCCCGGCGACCCCGGTCCAGCACAGGTGGTCCGAGATCCACGCCGGCTCGATGCGCGCGGCGAGCGCCTTCACCTGCGCGAGGTACTCGCGATCGAGCGGCGCGGTGCTGCCGATCGAGAGCGACACCCCGTGCATGACTACGGGAAAGCGCTCGCGGATGCGCGTGAGGTAGCCGAGGGGCTTGCCCCCGCCCACCAGGTAGTTCTCGGTGAGCACCTCGAGCCAATCGACGGCGGGGCGCTCCGCGAGGACCGCGTCGTAGTGCTCGACCCGAAGGCCGAGGCCGAAGCCAAGTGAGGGATGCAGCAGCATGGGGCGATCTCTCGGGCGATTGTAGCGCGCGGCTCATACAGTAGACCGGGCGAGGCAGTACTGGATTGCGGGGATGGACGCAGAGGGGCCGCCCGGCCCCTGGAGGCAGCGGCCGCCCGGCGACCGGATCGACTAGAATGATCGAGCGTGCGCCTGCCGGCCGCGACCACCTGCAACCCTCCCGAGAGCCCCGAGTGACGGAATGACCGACGCCTCAGGCGATGCCATCCTCGTGCGTGGCGCGCGCCAGAACAACCTGAAGAACCTCGACCTCGACATCGAGCTGAACAAGCTGGTCGTGGTCACGGGCGTCTCAGGCTCGGGCAAGTCGTCGCTGGTGTTCGACACCCTGTACGCCGAGGGACAGCGCCGCTACGTCGAGACCTTCTCGCCCTACGCGCGGCAGTTCCTCGATCGCATGGACAAGCCGCAGGTCGACTCGATCGCCGGCATCCCGCCCGCGATCGCCATCGATCAGACGAACCCCGTGCGCACCTCGCGCTCGACCGTCGGAACGATGACCGAGCTCAACGATCACCTGAAGCTCCTCTATGCGCGCGCCGCGGTGCTGCACTGCCGGCGCTGTGGCGCTGCGGTGCGGCGCGACACCGCCGAGAGCGTCTGCGCCGACGTCGCCGCGCGCGCCGCCGCAGCCGGCGATCCGCTGCTGCTCATCACCTTTCCGGTGCCGGTGCCCGCGAACTTCACCGAGGCGGAGGTGCGCGAGCTGCTCACGCGCCAGGGCTACACGCGCTTCCTCGAGGCCGACGGCCCCGCGGGCGCGCCGCCGGCGAGCGCCGCTGCCGGCAAGCGCCGCGGGCGGCGCCGCCCGGCGCCGCCGCCCCGGCGCACGCTCGAGGTGGTGCAGGACCGTCTGCGTGCCGGCCATGTCGAGCGCGGCCGGCTCATCGAATCACTCGAGGCGGCGTTGCGCGTCGGGCGCGGACGCGTGAACGTGCAGCTTGCCGGCGAGGGCGATCCGCCGCGCCCGGTGGGTACGTGGCGCTACTCGAGCGAGCTGCACTGCGCGCACTGCGATCTCGCCTACCACGAGCCGACCCCGAGCGCGTTCTCGTTCAACTCCCCGCTCGGCGCCTGCGACACCTGCCGCGGCTTCGGCCGCACCATCGGCATCGACTACGGACTCGTGATCCCCGACGAGAGCCGCACGCTGCGCGGCGGGGCCATCAAGCCCTGGCAGACCAAGTCCTACGCCGAGTGCCAGGAGGATCTGGAGAAGTTCGCCAGGCTCCGCGGCATCCCGCTCGATGTGCCGTGGCGCGAGCTCCCGGCCGAGGCGCGCAAGTGGGTGATCGAGGGCGAAGGCGCCTGGAGCCGCAAGGTCTGGTACGGCGTCACGCGCTTCTTCGCCTGGCTCGAGACGCGCGCCTACCGCATGCACGTGCGCGTGCTGCTGTCGCGCTACCGGGCCTACACGCCCTGCAGCGCCTGCGGCGGGGCGCGCCTCAAGCCCGAGGCGCTGCTGTGGCGGGTCGGCAGCCGCGAGCTCGCCGCAAGCGCGCTCGGCGGCACGCCGCCGTTCGTGCCCGCCGGAGCCGAGTGGGACGCGGCGGCGCTCGCTGCGCTCCCCGGGCTCGCGATCCACGACCTGATGCTGCTGCCGGTCGAGCGCGGCTACGAGTTCTTCCGCAAGCTCACGCTGCCGCAGCCGCTCGACGAGGCGACCGATCTGCTGCTCAGCGAGATCCGCGGCCGCTTCCGCTACCTCTGCGACGTCGGGCTCGGCTACCTCACGCTCGATCGCCAGTCGCGCACCCTCTCGGGCGGGGAGGTGCAGCGGATCAACCTCACGACCGCGCTCGGGACCTCGCTCGTCAATACGCTGTTCGTGCTCGATGAGCCCTCGATAGGGCTGCACCCGCGCGACATGCAGCGGGTCATCGGGGTGATGAAGCGCCTGCGCGATGCCGGCAACTCGCTGGTGGTGGTCGAGCACGACCCGCAGATCATGCTCGAGGCCGACCGCATCCTCGACCTGGGGCCCGGCGCGGGCGAGCGCGGCGGCGAGATCGTCTTCCACGGCACTCCCGCGGAGCTGCGCGCGAGCGCACGCTCGCTCACCGGGGAGTACCTGAGCGGACGCCGCACGGTGGGCGCAGCCGCGCCGGCCGCATCCGCCCAGCTGCGCGCCGCCGTGGCCGAGGGCGAGGTGGTCGCCGAGGCGCGCGCGAACCGCTGGCTCGAGCTCAAAGGGGCCACCGAGCACAATCTGAAGAATCTCGACGTGCGCATCCCGCTCAAGCGCCTGGTGTGCGTGACCGGGGTCTCGGGCTCGGGCAAGTCGACGCTGGTCGAGGACGTGCTGTACCCGGTGCTGCTGCGCTACCGCGGCCGGCCCACCGAGGCGCCGGGCGCCTTCGTGGGCCTCGCCGGGGCGGAGCTCATCGACGAGGTGGTGATGGTGGATCAGAACCCGATCGGCCGCACCACGCGCTCGAACCCGGCGAGCTACGTCGGCGCCTTCGATGCGATCCGCGCGCTCTACGCCGCCGAGCCCGCCGCGCAGGAGCGCAAGTACACCGCCGGCACCTTCAGCTTCAACTCCGGCAACGGCCGCTGCCCGGCCTGCAGCGGCAACGGCTTCGAGCACGTCGAGATGCAATTCCTGTCGGACGTGTACCTGCGCTGTCCCGACTGCAACGGGCGGCGCTACCGCGACGAGGTGCTCGACATCCGCCGCGAGGGCGCCGACCGCCGCCGCGCCAACATCGCCGGAGTGCTCGACATGACGGTCACCGAGGCGGCGGCCTTCTTCGCCGACGCTCCCGAGGTGAGCGCGCGCCTCGCGCCGCTCGCGGACGTCGGCCTCGAGTACCTCAAGCTCGGCCAGCCAGTGCCGACTCTCTCCGGCGGGGAAGCGCAGCGTCTGAAGCTCGCCGGGCACCTGGCGCAGGCCGGGTCGGTGGCCGCGAGCACCACTCACAGGGGGAAGCTGTTCCTGTTCGACGAGCCGACCACGGGGCTGCACTTCGCCGACGTCGCGCGTCTGCTCAAGGCGTTCCGCAAGCTGCTGGTCGCGGGGCATTCGCTGCTCGTCATCGAGCACAACCTCGACGTGATCCGCGCCGCCGACTGGATCATCGACCTCGGGCCCGAAGGTGGCGAGCGCGGCGGCGAGATCGTCTGCTGCGGCACGCCGGAGGCGGTGCGCGCGACGCCCGCCTCACACACCGGCCGGGCGCTCGAGGCCTATTCGCAGGCGCTCGTGCCCGGCGCGCTCGCGACGGTCGCGGAGCCGCGCCCCCGCTATGGCGGCGACGGCCGCGCGCGCCACGCGGTCGTGGTGCACAAGGCGCGTGAGCACAACCTCAAGAATATCGACGTCGAGATCCCGCGCGATCGCTTCACCGTGATCACCGGCGTCTCGGGCTCCGGCAAGTCGACGCTCGCCTTCGACATTCTCTTCAACGAGGGGCAGCGCCGCTATCTCGAGTCGCTCAACGCCTACGCGCGGCAGTTCGTGCAACCGGCGGCGCGCCCCGACGTGGACGCGATCTTCGGCATCCCGCCGACGGTAGCGATCGAGCAGCGCACCAGCCGCGGCGGCCGCAAGAGCACCGTGGCGACGCTCACCGAGATCTATCACTTCCTGCGCCTGCTGTACGTGAAGCTCGGCACGCAGTACTGCCCGGACTGCGACGTCGCGATCGAGCCGCAGAGCGCCGCCGGGATCGCCTCCAGGCTGCTGCGCGAGTACCGCGGCCGCAGGATCCAGCTGCTCGCGCCGCTCATCGTCGCCCGCAAGGGCTACTACACGGATCTGGCCAGGTGGGCCGCGAAGAAGGGTTTTGCGGCGCTGCGCGTCGACGGCGAGCGGCTGCCCACCGCGCCCTGGCCGCGCCTGTCGCGCTTTCGCGAGCACACCATCGAGCTGCCGGTGGCCGAGCTCGAGGTCGGCGCGCGCAGCGATGTGGCGCTCGAGCGCTCGCTGGCGCGCGCGCTCGACTTCGGCAAGGGCCTGGTGCACGTGCTGGCGGCGAAGTCCGCCACGGTCACCGTGTTCTCGACCAAGCGCGCCTGTCCCTCCTGCGGGCGCAGCTTCGCCGAGCTCGATCCGCGGCTGTTCTCCTTCAACTCGCGCCACGGCTGGTGCACGAGCTGTTTCGGCACCGGGGTCGAGATGCCGGGCTTCGACGCCGAGCAGAGCGGCGAGGAGCCGTGGTGGAACGAGTGGTACGCGCGCGAGGCGCGCCCCTGCCCCGCCTGCCGCGGGCAGCGCCTGAACCCGGTCGCGCTCGGCGTGCGCTTCCGCGACCGCTCGATCGCCGCGCTCGCCGCCGAGCCGGTAGCGGTGAGCGCGCCATTCTTCGCCCGGCTGCGCCTCGGGGCGCGCGAGCGGGAAATCGCCCGCGATCTGCTCGCCGAGATCCGCGCGCGCCTCGCCTTCCTCGCCCGCGTCGGCCTCGGCTACCTCGAGCTCGATCGCGCGGCACCCACGCTCTCGGGCGGCGAGGCGCAGCGCATCCGCCTCGCCGCGCAGCTCGGCTCGAATCTCCAGGGCGTGTGCTACGTGCTCGACGAACCGACCGTCGGGCTGCATCCACGCGACAATCGCATCCTGCTCGACGCGCTCGGCGAGCTGGCCCGGCATCGCAACACGCTGGTGGTGGTCGAGCACGACGAGGAGACCATGCGCCGCGCCGATCACCTCATCGATCTCGGCCCCCAGGCCGGGGTGCGCGGCGGGGAGCTGGTGGGCGCGGGCACGGTGCGCGACCTCATGGCGAATCCGCGCTCGATCACGGGGCGCTTCCTGCGCTCGCCGCTGCTGCATCCCCCGCGGCCGCAGCGCGCGGTGGACGAGGCGACGCCGCTGCTCAGGCTCGAGCGTGTGACGCTGCACAACATCCGCAGTCTCGAGGTCCGCATCCCGCTCGGCCGGCTGGTGGTGATCACGGGCGTCTCGGGCTCGGGCAAGTCGACATTGGCGCGCGACGTGCTGTACGCGAACCTCAGGCGGGCGTTCGGCAGCCGCGCGGCGCCGGCGCGCGGCAAGCGGCGCCGTGCGGGAGCGGCGGTGGCCCCGCTCGGTTGCCGGGCGCTGCACGGGCTCGAGCAGCTCGCGCGGGTGCTCGAGGTGGATCAGACGCCGATCGGCAAGACCCCGCGCTCCTGCCCCGCCACTTACGTCGGCTTCTTCGACGATATCCGCCGCATCTACGCCGGCACCACCGAAGCGCGCATCCGCGGCTACAGCGCGAGCCGCTTCTCCTTCAACACCGCCGGCGGGCGCTGCGAGGCGTGCGAGGGCCAGGGGGTCAAGACCATCGAGATGAGCTTCCTGCCGGATGTCAAGGTGCTGTGCGACGTGTGCGGCGGCCGGCGCTTCAACTCCGAGACGCTCGCAGTGCCCTGGCGCGGGGCGACGATCGGCGAGGTGCTGGCCATGGATGTCGACGATGCGGTCGGCTTTTTCGCGGCCCACCCGCGCGTGCACCGCGCGCTCAAGCTGCTGCAGGACGTCGGCCTCGGCTACCTCACCCTCGGGCAGCCGAGCCCAACGCTCTCGGGTGGCGAGGCCCAGCGCATCAAGCTGGTCGCCGAGCTCGCCAAGGTCCACGATGAAGGGGCGCGCGCTGCGCGCCAGACGCCGAAGCACACGCTCTATGTGCTCGATGAGCCGACGGTGGGGCTGCACATGGCGGACGTCGAGAAGCTGATCCAGGTGCTGCACCGCCTGGTCGCGGCCGGCAACACCGCGGTCGTGGTCGAGCACAACCTCGACATCATGGCCGAGGCCGACTGGATCATCGACCTGGGGCCCGAGGCGGGCGCGGACGGCGGCCGCATCGTGGCGCAGGGACCGCCGGCCGAGATCGCGCGCCGGCGCAGACACTCGCACACCGGTGAGGTGCTGGAGGGGTTCCTGCGGGAGCGCACCGGCAGCCAGCCGGCGGACTGAAGCGGCGCGTGCCGACGGCGGCACGGCCTCGCGGGCGGGGCGCCGGACGGAGTACGCTCGGCGCCATGGCCCACGACCTCGTCTGCTGGAAATGCGGCGCCTCGCTCGCCGAGCTGACTCTCCCGCTGCGGCGGCTCGAGGAGTGCCCGAAGTGCCACTGCGAGCTGCACGTGTGCCGCATGTGCGTCGACTACGATACGCGCGTCGCCAAACACTGCCGCGAGCCGACCGCCGAGGAAGTCGCCGACAAGACACGCGCCAACTTCTGCGATCACTTCAAGCCGCGCCCCGGGGCGTACATCCCACCCAACACCGCGGAAGTCGACCAGGCGCGCACGGCGCTCGAGCGGCTGTTCGGCAAGCGCTGAGTACGCAGCGGGGGCGCGTTTGAGCGAGCGCCCGGGCCTCGGGCCGCGCCGCCGTCGCCTGAAGCCGCCCGCGCCCCGTCGCGCGGAAACGGCGCCACGTCGTGCCAGGCCCCCGGCTGCCACCCGGGCAACCTGCGCCGCGCGCTAAACTGGCGTTCCAACAAAGAGCTGCCGTGCCCGCTGCACGGAGTTGAGGGAGTCCGTCATGCCGATCCCGTCGCACCCAGGGCGCGTGCTGCGCTTCGTTCTGGCGCTGCTCGCCGCCGCCGCGTTGCCGTCCGTCCCGGCACTCGCCGCGCATCAGCCCGGCGCTTCCGCCGAGCTGCACGCCTGGGAGGGCGGCGATGATCCGGCGGCGCTCGACGCCTGGGTGCACGGGCACCTGCGCCGCGCCGATGCCGCCATCGCGCGTCTGACCGCGGTCAAGGGTGCGCACACCGTCGCGAACACGCTCCGGCCCTACGACGATGCGGTCAATGAGCTCGATCTCGCCACCTACCAGGCGAGCGTGCTCTACGGGGTCGGCGCCACCAAGGAGCTGCGCGACAAGGCCCAGGCGCTCACCGAGACCGCGAACGCGGCGGTCACCTCGCTCAGCCTCAACCCCGCGGTCTACCAGGCGCTCGCGGCCGTGCCAGCGCCAGCCGATGCCGCGACACGCCACTACCTCGAGCACACGCTGCTCGAGTACCGCCTCGCGGGCGTCGACAGGGACCCGGCGACGCGCGCGAAGATCCAGGCGCTGCAGGAGAAGATCACGACCGAAGGGCTCGCCTTCGAGCGCACGGTGCACGATGACGTGCGCACCGTGATCGCCGACAGGGCCGACCTCGCGGGCCTGCCGCCGGACTATCTCGCCGCGCACCCGGCGGACGCCGAGGGTCACGTGACGATCACCAGCGACCCGCCCGACGTGCGCCCGGTACGGCGCTTCGCGAAGAGCGCGGAGTTGCGCCGCAAGGCCTACCTCGCCTACACGCAGAAGGGCTACCCGGCCAACACCGCGATCCTGCGCGAGCTGCTCGAGAAGCGCGCCGAGCTCGCGCAGCTGCTCGGCTATCCCACCTGGGCGGACCTCGCCATGGCGGACCAGATGATGGGCTCGCCCGCGAAGCTCGCGGAGTTCCTCAAGAAGATCGATGCCGCCTCGCGCGAGGGAAGCGAGCGTGAGTATGCGGCGCTGCTCGCCCTCGCCCGCGAGCAGGATCCCTCGATAGCGAAGCTCTCGGCGGCCGATCAGTCGTACTGGACCGAGCAGTACCGGCGTGCGAAGTTCGACTTCGACTCGCAGAGCGTGCGTCCCTACTTCCCCTATACGGAAGTCGAGCGTGGCGTGGTCGGCACCGCCTCACGGCTGTTCCGCGTCGAGATCCGCCCGGTGACCGGGGTGCGCACCTGGCATCCCTCGGTCACCGTCTACGACGTCTACGACGGCGGCCAGCGCATCGGGCGCATGTACATGGACATGCATCCGCGCCCCGGCAAGGACAAGTGGTTCTCGACCCAGGCGCTGACGCCCGGCATCGGCGGACGCGAGCTTCCCGAGGCGACGCTGGTGTGCAACTTCCCCGGCGGCACCGCCGGGGATCCCGGGCTCATGCTCTACGACGACGTGGTCGTGTTCCTGCACGAGTTCGGCCACATGATGCATCACATCATCGGCAGCCAGAACGCCTTCGCCGGCGCCGGCGGCTTCAACGTCGAGGGGGATTTCGTCGAGGCGCCCTCGCAGATGCTCGAGGAGTTCTTCCACGACTACGGCGTGCTCACCTCCTTCGCGCGCCACTACCAGACCGGGGCGGTGCTGCCGCGCGAGCTCTTCGACCGCATGATCCGCAGCGACGCCTTCGGACGCGCAGGCGGGGAACAGTACCAGCTGATCTTCTCGGCGGTGTCGCTCGACTTCCACACGCTGCCGCCCGCGACGCTCGACTTCGACGCGATCTACCAGCGCGACTACACGCGCTTCAGCAACCTGGCGATGGTTCCCGGGGATCACTTCTGGGCGAGCTTCACGCACCTGAACGGCTACAGCTCGAACTACTACACCTATGTGCTCGACAAGGTGATCGCGCTGGACTTCTTCGCGCAGTTCGACCCGCAGGACCTGCTCGGCGGCCCGGCGGGGATGCGCTACCGGCAGACCGTGCTCGCACCCGGCGCCACCGAGCCGGCAACTGGGCTGGTGCGCAACTTTCTCGGCCGCGAGATGAACCTCGACGCCTACCGGCGCTGGCTGCTGGCGGAGTTTGCGGGCGCGGCGCCGGCCGCCGCCGCGACTACGGCTTCTTCATCCGCTCGCTGAGGCGCTCGAGCAGCCGCGAGAAGGGAGAGTTCTTCTGCACCTCGACGCGCAGGTGCCGCACACCGGTGTCGTTGAGAATCTCGCCGCGCCCGTCGTCGATGGTGAGCTCGCTCGCGCCGAGGATCTCGAGCGTCTCCTCGAGCGTATGCTCGCCGCGTCGTTCGCGCGCGCCGACCCTGGTGCCGCGTCCGCGGCCCCTGGGTGCAGCCACCGGACGCGCCGGCCGCGCAGGCTGGCGCGCATCCGCGGGCTCCGGCCGAGCGGGCAGCTGGGGTGTATCGGCGGTGTCGATGAGCTTGATCTCGTCGTCGGCCGAGCGGCGCTTGGCCGCCGGGGATGTGGCGAGCGCCGCGGCCTTCTGGTCGTCGTCGCTGGCCCGGGCACGCTCCTGGGGGCTCACCGGGACGACCGCCACCGAGGCGAACTCCGAGCGCACGTAGTAGGCGACCTGCTTGGCCGAGATGGCATCGCTGAAGAATCCGAGCCGCAGCCCGAACCAGCGCCGTCCCTCGCGGCTGCCCTCCACGGTATAGAGCGTGTAGGCGCTGAAGATCGCGAGCGGCGGCACCTTGTCGAGCGCGACCGGCTGCACCGACCACTGCAGCTGCACGGCAAAGGCGACCGGCGCGTTGTTGACCACCGCTTCCTTGAGCGCCCGGCGGGTGCCGGTGTCGTCGGGCTTGAGCAGCGGAATGCTGCTCGCCGGGGCGTCCGGCGACCGGTCGGCGGCCTCCGCACCGCGGTTCTCGAGGACGCGCAGCACCTGGGTATCGCTGAGCGCGCCGGGGTCTGCGGCGGACGGGGGCGGCGGAGCCCGCATCAGGCGCGTCTCGCCGGTAGTGCTCGTCTCACCGAGCGCCGCGAGCACCTCACGCACGTTCGAGTCCTCGAAGGCCCCCTTGGGGGTCTTGCCGGGGGCGCCGGCTGACGGTGCGCTGCGGGCCCCGGTCGCGGCCGGGCGCGCCTCCCGCGCCGGCGGAGCCGGACGTGGGGCTGGCTTGTGCACGGTCGGTGCGGCAGCGGTCGGGGCAGAGGGCCAGGCGGGGATTAGCGGCCGCGGCGTGCCGGTGGCCGGCCGCACCAGTACGGCACGCGTCACCTTGGCCGCCGGCGCGGCGGCCGGGCGGGGCGCAGGCGCTGCGACCGGGGGGCGTATCACTGGTGCGCGCGGCGGTACGCGCGGTGGCGAATTCGGCGCGGTGGCGGCGTGCAGCACCGGCACCTTCACCGAGGGCGGCAGGCCGGCGGGCAACGCGCCACGCGCTGCGATCGGTGCCGCTGCCGCGGCAGGCCTCGCCGCGACGCGCGTCTGCGGTCCGGCCGCGTGCTGGGCCTGGGCGGCTGCGGCGGCGGCGGCGCGCTCGCGCAGCTTGCGACCCGGTGCCTCGCCGGCCCAGGCGCCCGGATAGATCTCGCGCACGATGCCGAGCCACTCCTCGGCTTCGGCGAGCGTCGCGAAATAACCCATGTGCAGCCGGAAGCGCTCGCGGCCCTCCTCGAAGCGCCGGCTGACGAAGAAAGTGAAACGCCGAAGCTCGGGCAGATCGGCCTGCGCGAGCGCCATGGGCGTAGTCGATGAGCACAGGTTGAGTACGAAGCGGGTTGCGCCCGCGCCGGACGCCGTCGGCTCTGCCGCCTCGGCGCCGGAACCGGCGCCTGCGGCCCGCTGTGGCTGTGGTGTCATTCGCTTCCCCGGACAGAATCCTCGAACGCGCGCGGTCGGCGGGACGGGATGGTTACGCGGCGGGGAAGGAGCTGCGAGCGTTCGCGCCTGGAGTTGCGCGATCGTGGCGGCCCCGCCGTCGTAGGAATCAAGTCCCAGTAGACCGGTGGCTTTGCGTCCCCGTCTTTCGACGGGTTTGCCCTTGTCACGAGTGCAAGTGTCAAACCGTCGCCGATCGCAGTCAAGCGGTGAAGTGTGCCCGGCATCTCAAGTGAGGGCTTCGGCGTGTTCGTTGCTCGCCCGGCGCGTTATGTCTCACTTCCAGAAACGGCCCGCGCTCACCAGGCGCCGGCGGTAGTAGCCGCCGGGGTCGAGATCGCCGTACTCGACGGCGACTCCGGCCCGCGGCGCGTGCACGAAGCGCCCGGAGCCGGCGTAGATGCCCACGTGATCGACGTGGCGCGAGCGGCTGTGGAAGAACAGCAGATCGCCGGGCGCGAGCCGATCGAGCGGCACGCGGTGCGCGGCGCGCTGCTGCTCGCGCGCGGTCCGCGGGATCGAGAGTCCGACCTGCTCGTGCACGTAGAGCGCAAGCCCGCTGCAGTCGAAGCCGGCGGTGTCCGCGCCGCCGAAGTGATAGGGCGAGCCGACGAGCGACACCGCAATCGCAGCCATGGTCTTCCCGAGGTCCGGCGGCTGCGGCCGGCGCGCCACGGTGCCGCAGGCCGCCACGAGCAGCGTGGCCAGAAGCGCGGCCGTAGTGCGCGCTGCGCCCGGACCTCGCACTAGCGCGCGCCGGCTGGCTTGCGCCCCGGCGCCGGTGCCGGAACGCGCGGCGGACCCAGCCGCGCGAGCGACTCGATGCCCGCGTACTCATAGCGCTGCACGCCACGCCGGCTGCTGCGGGTCGCCCCGAGGAGCGCAGCTGCCACGGTGCGGGCCGCGATGCCCCGGTAGGCGAGGTACCTGCCGCGCAGTAAGGGATTGACGAGCGGCACGAGCAGGGAGGCCACGAGCTCGAGCGGGCGCATCTCGCCCCGCCACCCGAGCAGCAGCCCCGGCTGCAGGATGTCGAGCGACGGAAAGCCGACCTCGGCGAGCGCGGCCTCCATCTCGCCCTTGGTGCGCAGGTAGAAGTTGCCCGAGGCGGGATCGGCACCGACGCTCGAGACCACGACGAAGCGCTGCGCCTGCGCGGCGAGCGCCACCCGTGCGAAGGCGAGCGTATAGCCGAGGTCCACGGCGCGGAATCGTTCCGGCGAGCCCGCGCGGGCGCGGGTGGTGCCGAGGCAGCAGAGCGCGACGTCGCAGCTCACGCCCTGCAGCTGCGCCTCGAGCCGCTCGAACTGCACGATGCGATTGGCGAGGCGCAGGTTCTCGCGCCCGAGCGGCCGCCGGGTCACGGCAATCACGCGGCTGAAGTCAGGAGCCGAGAGCATCGCCTCGAGCGCCAGGCCTCCGGTGAGCCCGCTCGCCCCCGCGAGCAACGCCACTTTGCCCTGACCGTCCGCCATCGGCCCACTCCCCTTGGTCGGCCGTTGTTTTGCGCGAGCTTAGGGGCGGTGCGGGCGTGCGGCAAGGCGGAGTGCGAGCTGCGACCCCGCTAGCCCCAGCCCGACTCACAGACCGAGGCGCAGCTGCGCCCCGCCCGGCCCCGGTGGACGGAAGCGCGTGGTGTCGAGCGTGCCGCGCGCAGCGGCGCCGTCGAGACCCAGGCGCCGGGCGGCGAGCTGGAAGCGGCTGCGCAGCAGCAGCGCGTACGGTCCGGTGCCGCGCATACGCGAGCCGAACCGCGGATCGTTGTCGCGGCCGCCGCGCATGTCGCGCACCAGCGCCATCACATGCGCGGCGCGCTGCGGGTAGTGCTCGGCCAGCCACTCCCGGAACAGGTCCTTGATCTCGTACGGCAGCCGCAGCAGCACGTAGCCTGCCCAGCGAGCGCCGGCGGCGGCGCAGGCCTCAAGGATGCGCTCGAGCTCGTGGTCGGTGAGCGCCGGGATGACCGGGGCGACGAGCACGCCCGCGGGAACCCCGGCGGCGTTGAGCGCCGCGATCGTGCGCAATCGTGCTTCCGGAGAGGCGGTCTGCGGCTCCAGCCGGCGCTTGAGCTCGTGGTCGAGCGTCGTGACGCTCAGCGTGACGCTCGTGAGGTTGTCGCGGGCGAGCGAGCTGAGCAGGTCGAGGTCACGGAGTACCAGGGCGTGTTTGGTGATGAGGGCGACCGGGTGGCGGGCGCGCTCCAGCACCTCGAGAATCGAACGCGTCACCCGCATGCGCCGCTCGACCGGCTGGTAGGCGTCGGTGTTGACCCCGAGCATGATCGGCTTGCAGACGTAGCCTGGACGTGCCAGCTCGGCCTCCAGAATCCTCGCCGCGTCGGCCTTGTAGAAGAGGCGAGTCTCGAAATCGAGTCCGGGCGAAAGTCCCAGGTAGGCGTGGCTCGGACGAGCGAAGCAATAGGCACACGATGACGCGCATCCGCGATAAGGATTGATGGAGCGCTCGAATGGAACGTCCGGCGAGTCATTGGTGGTGATGAGGCCGCGCGCGCGATCGGGCTGCAGCGTGGTCTCGAGGTGCTCGGGCGGGGTCTCCTGGTACCAGCCGTCATCGACCGCCGTGAGCTGATCGAGGTCGAAGCGCGGCGGGGGATTGGAGAGCGCACCGTGGCCCTTCAGGGCGCGCGGTCGATCGTTCAGTCGCGGCATGCAGAGACTGTATACTCATACAGTCACTGTGTAAATAATCAGCCATTTGAATCAATGGCTTGCAACCGCCTGAGCCCGCCGATGCCCTGGGCGGGTCGGCAGGTGCGGCCCTACTTCACCAGCCGCAGCGAGAAGGGATAGCGGTAGTTGACGCCCTCGCTCGCGCGAATCGCTGCGGTGAGGGTGAGGGCGAGCCACACGACGAACAGCGCCAAGCCGAGCAGCACTCCGATGAAGACCAGCACGAGCAGGCTGCAGACGATCGCGGCGATCGAGACGGAGATATTGAAGTTGAGGCTCTCGCGGGCCTGCTCGCCGACGAACGCCGACTGCTCGCGCTTGGTGAGCCACACGACCCAGGGCGCCACCACGTTGCCGACGATCGGCACCGCGAGTCCCACGAGCGCCGAGAGGTGGGCGAGCATTCCCCAGGTGCGCTCGTTCTCGCTCGGCGTCGCGTGCGGCTCGGGGTGGATGCTGGACTCGCTCATGGAGGCCTCGCTCACTCCCTGGATCGGTAACGGACCGTCAGCCCGTAGTTGCGGCCCGGCTGTGCGTAGTATGCGGCCGTCTGGTAGCTGCGGTCGAAAAGGTTGGCGGCACGCCCCTCGAGCGACCAACCGCGCCCGAGCACCCACTGTGCCAGCAGGTCCATGGTGAGATAGCCGCCCATCGGCAACGTGTTCGCGAGGTCGTCGTAGCGCCGTCCCTCCCAGCGCGCCACGATCCCGACCGAGCCGCTGGCGCCGGCGCCCGCGCCGCCATGCAGCAGGCGCCGCACGGTGAGCGCTGCGCCCTGCTGCGCGCGGCGGGGCAGCAGGTCGTCGTAATCCGCGCCCGGGGAGCGATTGAGGGGCTCCATCGCCGTCAGCTGCCCGCCGAGCGCCCAGTCGCGGTCGTGCCACGAGCCCTGGAGCTCGAGGCCGCGGAGGCGCGCGGCGGCGATGTTCTGCGGCAGGAAAGTCTGCGGATCGATGGCGATGAGGCGGTCGATGCTCGTCTGGTAGCCGTGCATCGACCAGCTGAGCGCGCCGCGCTCGCCGTCGAGGCCGAGCTCCAGAGAGCGCGACTCCTCGGGCAGGAGCCGCGGGTTGCCGAAGCCGGGGAAGTACAGCTCGTCGAAGGTCGGAGCGCGAAAAGCGGTGCCCCAGGTGGCCGTCAGGCGCAGTCCCGCGCCGAGCCGGCGGGTGAGGCCGAGGTTACCCGTCACATGATCGCCGAACTGCTCGTTGTCCTCGAAGCGCGCGCCGGCGAGCGCCGACCAGGCCGACCAATCGGCGTGCAGCTCCGAGAAGACGGCGCGCGTGGTGCGCGCGGTGACGGTGAACGGCGTATCGCTGTCGACGTAGACGTCCTCGTAGTCGACGCCGCCGATGAAGCGCAGCACCGAGCCGATGCGGCCGTCGGCCTGCAGGCTCGCGCTGTTGCGCGTCGAGTCGAAGGTGCCGACCGGGACGGGATCGAGGAAGTCGCGCTCATCGTCCACGTCCCGCCCGGCGATGAGGCGCACGTGCCAGGACTGCCCGAGCGACTGCTCGAGGCGGGCGCTCGCGACCTTCTCCTGGAACTGCAGCCGGTCGTCGAAGCCCGCCCCGTCGAAGGCGGTCCAGCCGTGCGCGTAGAGCACATCGGCCTGCGCGGTGAGCTGCTCGGTGAGGCGCACGCCGGCGCTCGCCGACCCGGAGCGGTTCTGGAAGCCGTCGGGGGTGTCGGCGGGATTCGGGTCGAAGCACCCGGCGATGGCCGACGGCCGGCAGGCGGCGAAGCCGGCGGTGGTGAGCACGTCTGCGGAGGCGCTGCCCCAGGCGCGCGCGCCGCGCGCCGCGAAGTAGCCGGTGAATTCGTGCGTGTCGAAGCTGCCGTCCGTGGCGCTCGCTCCGAAGGTGACGCCGGGCTCTGCCGCGTGGCGGGTGAAGATCTGGATCACGCCGCCTACCGCGTCCGATCCGTAGAGCGTCGAGTGCGGCCCGCGTACTACCTCGATGTGATCGATCTCGCCGAGCGGCACGATCGCGAACGGCGGCGCGCCGAGCGTCACCGAGCCGACCCGCACGCCGTCGATGAGCAGCAGCGTGTGGTCGGAATCGGCGCCGCGGATGAACACCGAACTCGCCTGGCCGAGTCCCCCGCTGTTGTCGATGTTGATGCCGGCGAGCCCGGCCAGCAGGTCCGGCAGCGACTGCGCCTGACTCGCCTCGATGTCGGCGCGCGTCAGCACCGTGGTCGACCACAGCGACTCGTCCTGCGGCTCGGGAACGCGCGAGGCGGTCACGATCACCTGCGAGGGCTCCCCCTCCTGGCAGCGGAGCGTCGGCGCGTGGGAGAAGACGGACACACAGAGAGTGCCGCACAGCGCGCGGCGGGCAAGACCGGTTGACATGGCAAAGAGCTCCTCAAGCTGCACACACCCGTGCCCGTGGTGTCGCCTGGAGGGGCTGATCCGGCGCGCGGCCGAGCCGCACACCGTTTTTGCGGACCAGCGTCGCCCGCCGCGACGTCCAACGGTGATGCGCGAGGCCGGTCTCCGGGCTCTCGAGCTGGAGGGAACCTCCGGCGGATCGCCTTCCCGCTCCCCATCCCGGGGCGCAGTGGCCAGTGATCCGCGTGATCTCGATTACCGTTGCGGGGGCAGCGCCGGCTTTGGACGAATCCGCACCGGACTTCCCGTTTTACCCGTTCCCGTGCGCCGCCTCGTGTTGCGAGGTCGGGCGCGGTACGAGCACCTCACGCCGCGCGAAGGGTGCCTGCGCGACTCGCGCGGCGTCAAGAGGCCCAGACCCGCCGCGGCGCGTGGCATGATCGCGGGGCGTGAAGCCGCTGGAAGATCATGCCGCCCCGACCCGCCTGAGCACCGCTACGGAGCTCCTCGGCTATCTCGCAATTGCGCCGCTGCTGACATGTCTGGTCTGCGTCGTGCTGCTGCCCGGCTACGGCGGGCGTGAGCTGGCGCAGCGCGGCGCGATCGCCTGGGGCGCGGTACTGCTCGCCTTCACCGGTGCGGTGCACTGGGGACTCACCTTCGCCGGCCGGCTGCCGTCCCACCCGGCCCGCACCGCCGCGGCGGCGCTGCCGGCCGTGGTCGGCGCGGCGGCGGTCCTCGCCGGGGGACAGCGGGCGCTCGCGCTGCTCGTGATCGGGTTCGGGCTCTTCTGGCTGTACGAGCACCGCTCGCTCGGCACGCAACTGCCGCCCGCTTACCTCAGTCTGCGGCGCAACCTGAGCCTCGCGACCTGCACGCTGCTCGCGCTCATCATGTTCGCCTCCGACGCCGCGGGCCTCCTGTGAGCAAACCGGAAGGCGGGCGGCTCGAGGACTTCGCCTCCGCCCCCTGGCTGCGGCGCCTGATCATGGTGGTGGTGCTGGCCGGGCTGGTGCTGCTCGGCTTCCGCGTGCTGGAGCCCTTCATCGTGCCGCTCGTGTGGGCGGCGATCCTCGCCTTCGTCACCTGGCCGGGCTACCTGTGGCTGGTCGCCAAGCTCCGCGGCCGGCGCATCATCGCCGCCACGCTGATGACGAGCGCCGTGACCGTGGCGGTCATCGCGCCGCTCGCCTGGCTCGCGGTGGTGCTGCGCCTCGAGATCATGCAGGTCTACCACGAAGGTCAGCAGCTGCTGGCGGGCGGCGTGCAGCTGCCCCCCGCGGTGCTCAGGATCCCCTGGCTCGGCGATCAGCTGCACGAGCTGCTGACGCGCGCGGCGCAGGATCCGCACGCCTTCGGCCTGCAGTTCCGCCAGCTCACCGACCGCTCCTTCGACGAGATCACGCGCGTGATCGGCGGCATCACCCGCAACGTGGCCAAGCTGCTGTTCGCCGTCATCACCCTGTTCTTCGCATACCGCGACGGCGAGCGCTTCGCGACCCAGCTGACGCGTGCCCTCGAGCAGGTGCTGGGAGCGCGCGTCCACAACTATCTGCTGGCCATCGCGCAGACGGTCAAGGCGGTGGTCTACGGTCTGGTGCTCGCGGCGCTCTTCCAGGGTACGCTCGCCGGCATCGGCTACTGGCTCGCCGGCACCGGCGCCCCGGTATTCCTCGCCGCCCTCACCACCCTGCTCGGCCTGATCCCCTTCGCGGCCCCCACGCTCTGGGGCGGGGTCGGCGTGTGGCTGGCGGTCTCCGGCAAGACCGTGGCGGGGATCGCGCTGCTCGTCTGGGGCGCGATCGTCGTCGGCTCGACCGATCACATGGTGCGCCCGCTGCTCATCAGCCGCGAAGCCGAGATTCCGTTCCTGGTGGTGATGTTCGGGGTGCTCGGGGGACTCGCCGCCTTCGGGCTGGTGGGCCTGTTCGTCGGTCCCGTGCTGCTCGCGGTGCTGCTGGCGATCTGGCGCGAGTGGCTGCTGGAGCACAGTCCGCCGGCGGGGTAATTCAATCGGCGGAAACGGCCTGTGGCCGTTTCCGCAGGCCAGCCCATCGGAAGCCTCAGGCTCGCGGGCGAAAGGCGTGGCTTTCGCCCGCTAAGCAACGTGCCGGTTCAGGCCGAAAGAAACATGCGGTAGGCGGGATTCGCGGTCTCGTCCACGTAGGCGTAGTGCAGCGCGTTGAGGTGCCCGAGGAAGTCCGGCCGCTCAGCCGGCGGCACCTGGATGCCGGCGAGCACCCGCCCGTAGTCTGATCCGTGGTTGCGGTAGTGGAACAGGCTGATGTTCCACCGCGCGCCGATCGCCTGCAGGAACCTGAGCAGCGCGCCCGGGCGCTCGGGAAACTCGAACCGGTAGAGCAGCTCGTGCTCGATGCCGTGGGCGTGGCCGCCCACCATGTAGCGCACGTGCAGCTTCGCCATCTCGTCGTCGGTCATGTCGGTGACCGCGAAGCCGGCGGCGCGCAGCTGCGCCACCACCGCTTCCTTCTCCGCACGTCCCCCGGCGAGCGCGAAGCCGACGAAGATCTGCGCGGCCGCGGCGCTCGCGTAGCGGTAGTTGAACTCCGTGACGCTGCGCCGTCCGAGCGCTTCGCAGAAGCGCAGGAAGCTGCCGGGCTGCTCCGGGATCACCACCGCGAGCAGCGCCTCGCGCTCGCCGCCGAGATCGGCCCGCTCGGCCACGTGCCGCAGGCGGTCGAAGTTCATGTTGGCACCGCTCGCGATCGCCACCACCCGCCGCTCGCGCCAGCCCTGGCGCGCGAGGTATTGCTTCAGCCCGGCCACCGCGAGCGCCCCGGCCGGCTCGACGATCGAGCGCGTGTCCTCGAACACATCCTGGATGGCGGCGCAGATCTCGTCGGTGCTGGTGAGCACGATCTCGTCGACGTGGCCGCGGCAGAGCGCGAAGGTCTCCTCGCCCACGCGGCGCACGGCGACGCCGTCGGCGAAGATGCCGACCCGCTCGAGCGTGACCCGCCTCCCGACGCGCAGCGACTCGTGCATGGCGGCGGCGTCGTGCGGCTCGACGCCGATGATCCTGACCGCCGGGTACAGGTACTTCACGTACACCGCGATGCCGGCGATGAGCCCGCCGCCGCCGACCGGCACGAAGATCGCATCGAGCTCGCCGCCGGTCTGCCGCACGATCTCCACCGCGATCGTGCCCTGCCCGGCTATCACGTCCGGATCGTCGAAGGGATGCACGAACACGAGAGCGCGCTCGCGTGCCAGCGCGAGCGCCCGCTCCTGGGCGGCGTCGTAGTCGTCGCCGTACAGCTGCACCTCGCCGCCGAGATCGACCACCGCCTGGACCTTGATGTCAGGGGTGGTCTCGGGCATGACGATCACCGCGGGAATGCCCCGGCGCCGCGCCGCGAGCGCCACGCCCTGGGCATGGTTGCCCGCCGAGGCGCACACCACGCCGCGGCTGGCCGTCGCCTGGCCGAGGTGGGCGATGCGGTTGTAGGCACCCCGCAGCTTGAAGGAGAACACCGGCTGCAGGTCCTCGCGCTTGAGCAGCACCCGGTTGCCGAGCCGCCGCGACAGGCGCGGCGCCTCCTCGAGCGGCGACTCGATCGCCACGTCGTAGACGCGTGCCTTGAGGATCTTCTCGATGTAGGGATGCGCCACCGGCTCGGAGCTTAACCGATGGCGGTGCGCCGCGGTCAGCGCTTGTCGCCGCCGCGGCGCAAGGCGAAGCGGTAATGGGCGCGGCCCACCACGACCTGGTCGCCGTCGTTGAGGAACTGCCGGGTGACGCGCCGGCCATTGACCACCACGCCGTTGGTGCTGTTGAGGTCTTCGATGATCGTATGGGCCGGGGTGGAGAGGATCACGGCGTGATGGCGGCTGATGTACTTGGCGTCGATGCGCAGGTCGTTGTCGGGAGTCCGCCCGATGGTGGTCTTGCGCCCGAGTACGTGCACGATCTCGCGCCCCCCGTCGGACTGGATCAGCAGCCGTGTGCTGTCCTCCTCGCCGGCGGCCGCCCCCTCACCTGCCCCGCGACCCTCGCCGCCGCCGTGCCCGGCGCGCGTCTCCTCGAGCGTGAGGCGCCACTGCTGGTTCGCCTTTTCGAGCTCCGATACCCGCACGTTGCGGCCGCGCAGCTGCGACTCGAGCCGCGCGATGTTGTCCTCGGCGGCGTGCAGGTCGGATTCGAGCTCGTGCGCCCGCGCGACCGCCGCGTCCGAGGCCGACTGCAGCGATTGCAGCTTCTCCGCCTGCTCGGTCATGCGCTCCTCGAGGTGGCGCACGCGGTGGTCGTTGACGCTGGCACTCGCGAGCTGCGCGTTGCGCTCGACCTGCGCGGCCTGCAGCGCGCCGGCCCACTCCTGCATCTCACCGCGCACCGTGGCGAGCTCCTGCTCGCGCTCGGTGAGCGACTTGCGCGCGGCGGCGAGCTCCGCCTCGAGAGCGGCGATGCGGCCGCGGGCCTCCGCGAGCGCGGTCTCGTGCTCGGTCGCCCGGCCGCTCACCGCGGTCGCAGCGGCACGCGCGGATTCGAGCATCGCCGCGAGACTCGCCTGCCCGGCCTGCAGCCGGGCAAGCTCGCGGTCGCGCGCCGCGAGCGTGGCGGCGAAGCTGCCCGCCCCGCCTTCGAGCGTCGCAATGCGCGCGGCGCTCTGCTTGAGTTGCGCCTCGAGCTCGGCGCCGCGCCGCTCCTGTTCGGCGAGCTCGCGCGCAAGGCGCGCATGGCGAGCCTCGCGCGCCTGCGTCTCCTCCCCGAGCTCGGTCAGCAGTCCCGCGAGCAGTGCGCGGCGGTGTTCCGCCGACTGCAGCGTCTCGAGATAGCTTGCGGCGCGCGCGCGCAGCTCGTCGACGTGCGCCTGCATCGCCACGTGGGCCCGATCGCGCGCGCTGATTGCCTTGGCATTCTCGAGATCGCGGCTGCGCTGAGTGCCGGCGGCCGCTTCGCGCACCGCGCGCACGCGCTCCTCGGACTCGGCGCGCGCCTTCGCCAGATCCTCGGCGAGCCGGCTTGCCTGCTGTCCGGCGGCCGCCCGGGCCTGCGCGAGCTCCTCGCCGAGCCGCGCCTCGCGCCCGGTGGCCTCGGCGCGCGAGCGCTCCAGCTCGCCACGTGCCGCGGCGAGCTCGGCGCCGAAGCGCGCTTCGCGCTCGGCGGCGGTGGCACGCGCCTCCTTCAGCTCGTCGGCGAGCTGCACCGCGCGGCGCCCGGCCGCCGCTGCCTCGGCCCGGGCTTTCTCGAGGGAAGACTCGACCCCTGCGAGCTGCTCACCGCGGCGCGCGAGCAGCGCCAGCGCCTCGCGCAGATTGTCGGCGGCGGTCTGGAGCGGATCGTCGGGCGCAGTCGCGCGCTCGGCGGAGGGGGCGGGCTCGGCCGACGGGGTCGGTGCGGCGCGCAGCGCCGGCCGCGACATGATCCAGGTGTCGGTGCTGTCGAGGTGCTCGCGGGCCGCGGCCTCGAAGGCGCCGGGATCCAGGGCCGGCAGCTCGTCGGTGCTGTCGAGATCGGCTCCGGGCGCTGGTCCCGGGGGAGGTTGCCTCGGACGCGGGTCCATGATGTCGGTCTACCCCGTGATGCGGGCGAAAAGTCTAGCGCCGCACCCGCGAAAGAAACCTGCGCCCGGGCGAATTATGTGAGATGAGTCCCGAAAATTCCCGCTCTTCAGCCGCGCAGAAACGCCCCCACCGCCTGCGCGACCCGGGCCGGCGCGGCGGCGAGGGGGTCGGTGCCCGCATCGGCGAGATCCGCCACGCGGGCCGCCGGCACGAGATCCCGCAGCCGTGCTGCAGCGTCCGGGCCGGATGCCTCCTGCGACCGCACCAGCAGCACGGACTGGGTGAGCTTTCGCAACCGCTCGCGCAGCGGGTAGCCCGCAGCGGCCGCCGCGAGCCCGTCGGCGCTCTCGCCCGGCCCCGCCTCGGCGCCGGCCGGCAACGCCATCAGCGCCAGGCGGCGCACCTGTGCCGGACGCGTCAGCGCGAGCTCGGCGGCGAGCACGGCGCCGGCTCCGTGTCCGAGCACGTCCACGTGGCGCAGCCGCATGCTGTCGAGAAAATCTCCGAGCGCCGCGATGTAATCGGCGAGCGTCGCGGGAGGCGGCGGCGGATCGGACTCCCCGCAACCCGGCAGATCCGGGGCATACACCGAGCGGTCGCGACCGGCGAGCGCGAGAAATCCCGTGAACGCGCGCCCCGAGCCGCGCGCGCCGTGCAGACACAGCAGCGGCGTGCCCTCCTCGAAACCCCCGCCCGGGGGAATCGCGTTGTGCACGTGCAGCTGGCCATAGCGGCATTCGAAGTAGCCGCGCCGCACACGCGGCTCGGTTTCGAGGCGAAGGTCGGTGGAAGTCGTCCGGGGCATGCGCGTCATAGTGCCATGACCGGCGGTCCCCTTGCGCCGCCGACCGCGACGCGTAAATTGCCCGGATGGTCCCCCTGCAAGGCGTCGTATCCCTGCAACGTCTGGCGGCCGCGCTCGCCCTGAGCGGCCTGCTCAGTGGCTGCGGTCTCGGCGGCACCGGGGCGGCGGGCGCCGCGGGCGCTTCCGCGGAGACGCAGCAGGCCGCGCAGGCCAGGCAAACCGAGGAGCGCGTGCGCGCCGACATCGACGCCGCTCAGGATCAGGCGGCCGAGCGCAGACGCGCCGCCGAGGACGCGGCCCGGTAAGGACGCACCGATGCAGAACCTGCAGGTCAGGCTGAAGCACCCGCCGTCGCGCTCGAGCGACTTCGAGCTCGTCGAGGCCCACAGCCCCGAGCTCCCCAAGGGCTCGTTCCGCAGCCGCGCGCTGTGGCTCGCACTCGACCCCTTTCCGGTCGCACCCGCAGAAGCCGGCGGCACGGGGCTCGTGAAGCCGGGAGACCTCATTCCGGCACGCGGCGTCGGGGAGGTCATCGAGTCACGCCACGATGTCTTCGGCGTCGGCAGCCTCGTAGTGCTCGATGCGGGACTGCAGCAGCTCACCGTCTCGAGCGGCCAGCACGCGCGCTTCGTGCATCCGGGACAGACACCGGCGTCCACCGCGCTCGGCATCCTCGGCGCGCCGGGCATGGCAGCCTACTTCGGGCTGCTCGATCTGGCGAAGCTGCGCGCCGGGGAGACGGTGCTCGTCTCGGCGGCCGCCAACGCGGCCGGCTCGATGGCCGGCCAGATCGCGATGCTCAAGGGCGCGCGCGCCATCGGCATCGCCGGCACGCGCGAGAAATGCGAGTGGGTGACGCGCCATGCACGCTTCGCGGCCTGCATCAACTACTCGGCCGAGTCGGTGAGCGCACGGCTCAGGCAGCTCGCGCCGCGCGGCGTCGATGTGTATTTCGACAACACCGGCGGGGAGCTCCTCGAGATCGTCATCTCCGGACGGCATCTCGCGCCCGCGGCGCGCATCGTGCAGAACACCGTGAGTCCCTCGGATCCCGCCCCCGCGCTCGAGCGGGCCGGCTACCGGCCCGGCGCGGACGAGGTGCGGGTGCTGCGCGCGCGCGTCCGCGACTACGAGCACCGGCGCGGGGAATTCCTGCGTGAGGCCATCGCCTGGTACGGGGCCGGGCGCATCGCGGCCAAGGATCACGTGGTCGAGGGCCTCGCCAACGCCCCGGCGCACCTGCTGCTCGCGATGCAGGGCGGTAACTTCGGCCGCCCGCTCGTCAAGGTCTGAAAGGCCCCCGCGGCTCACTCGCGGGCGGGGGCCTTCCGCTTCGCCGGTTACTTCCCGCGCCGCGCCTTGCGCGCGCTGACAGCGCGGCGTTTGGGCGCGGCCTTGCGCACGGCCCTGCGTTTCTTGCGCCGGGCGGGCTTGGCCTTCGCGGCCTTCCTGCGCGCGGGCTTCTTCGCCGCCTTCTTCTTCGCAGCCTTCTTCTTCGGCGCCGCGGGTTTGGCGGCAGCCACCGGGCTGACGGCAGCCGCAAGCCGGGCGGGCGCCGCAGGCCTGGGGGCGCCCGCGGGCGCTGGCGACGCGGGTGGCTTGGCCGCGGGCGGTGCCGCGGGCTTGGGCTGCGCGGCCGGCATCGCGGCCTTGGGCGCAGCGGCTGGCCGAGCCTGGGCACGCGGCATCTCGTGGACGGCAAACGCCCCGCCCTGTGGGTCGAGGAGCATCGCGATCCAGCTGCCGCCCGGAACCTCCACCGGCCCGTGCAGCAGCCGCCCGCCGGCCGCCTTGGCGGCACCGGCCGCGCGCGTGGAGTCCGCGACGCGCACATAGCTCAGCCACGAGGGCGGGGTCGACGGTCCCTGCACGTTGCACATGCCGCCCACCTGGACGCCGAAGCGCTCGAACAGCTGGTAGGTGCCCATGGCGCCCATGTCGTGACCGGGCCCCTTGGTCCAGCCGAACAGCTCGCCGTAAAAGCGCAGCGCCCCCGCAACATCCGTGGTCGCGAGCTCGTGCCAGGAGAACTCCCCCGCGACGCCCGACGGCACGCTGCTCGCGCCGGCGCTGCCGGCCCCGGGCGTGTAGAGCGCAAAGGTCGCGCCCTGCGGATCGGCCAGCACCGCGAAGCGCCCGACGTTGGGTATGTCGGAGGCGGGCTTGACCACCCTGGCGCCGAGGCGCTGCGCGTGCTCGGCGGTCGCATCGACGCTTGGCGTCCCGACATAGACCAGCCAGTGCGGCGGGGTGCCGGCCGCCTCCGGGGGCAGCGCCATCAGCCCGCCGACCTGCGTCTGGCCGGTCATCCAGATGGTGTAGCCCGGCATGCTGGAGGGCTGGCTCCGCCACGGCACCACCCTCGGGTAGAAGGCGGCGGCGGCGGCCGTGTCAGTCGTCAACAACTCGTGCCAGATGAATCGGCCCCGGATATCCGCAGTGCTCATGGCCTGTTCCTCTTATTTAGCAAATGACCTCGTCGGCGAAGCCCGATCCGCGGTCGACCAACGGTGACCAACAGACGGCGCATTCTGCCCTGCCGCGCCTTTCACTGCCATGACTCCGGCGATGCCGCGGGTGCGGGCGGCGCCCGCTCGCGCCAGATGAGGTACAGGCCGCTCGCGATCACGATGCCGCCGCCGAAAACCACGCGCGTCGACGGCAGCACGTGCCAGACGATGCGGTCGATGCCGATCCCCCAGAGGAGCGCGGTGTACTCGAAGGGCGAGACCACCGAAGGCGGGGCCGACCGGAACGCCTCGGTGAGCAGGTACTGCCCGATGGCGGCCAGGAGCCCGAGGGCGACCAGCCATTTCCAGTGTCCGGGCTCGATTGCCACCCAACCGGGCGCGGCGATCGCGGCCGCGAACACGGTCATCAGGGTCACGGTCCAGAAGACCACGCCCACGGTGGTGTCGGTACGGGTCAGTACCCGCAGCGCAATGACGCTCAAGGCGTAGGCGGTGGCCCCGACGAGCGCCGCCAGCGCACCGAGGCTCGCCAGCCCCGCGGCGCTCGGGCGCAGCATGGTGAGCACCCCGCCCAGGCCTACCAGGATCGCGAGCCAGTTGCGCCAGTCGACCCGTTCCTTGAGCAGCGGCACCGAGAGGGCCGCGACAATGAGCGGGGCCGACAGGAACACCGAATAGGCGTTGGCGAGCGAGGCGACCCGCACCGCGTAGATGAACCCGCCGAGCACGATCACGGTGAGGAAGCCCCGCAGCAGGTGCATGGGAAAGCGCCGTGGCCTCAAGTCCCCGAGCCGCCGGGCGATCAGCACCGGCAGCACGGTGAAGGGGAGTGAGGTGGCGCCGCGCAGCGCCGCAACCTCCATCGGGGGGTAATGAGCCGACAGCAGCTTCAGCAGCGCGTCCATGAAGGAGAACGCGGCGACCGCCGTGAGCATGGTCGCGATGGCCCGGAGCCTCCCCTGGCGCACGTCTCAGGCCGCCGGGCCCGCCTCGGCGCGCGTCGGCATGCCCGCCATCGGCCGGTAGCCGGTGCCGAGGAGCCGCGCCGGCAGAGAGAATGCGCTCATCAGCGACACGAGCAGCGAGGAGGTGTAGGGCACCGACTGGATGAGGAGCACCGCGATCCAGGCGACGCGGTCGGGGCCGCCGGTCTGCGGCAGCGCGGTGTAGGCGACGGCCCAGGCCGACAGCCACAGCCCGAGCGCGAGCAGCGTCTCCTCGCGCGCGGCGGCGAGCGCGGACAGCAAGCCCGGGGCACGCGCCTGCTTGGGCGTGCGGAAGAAAGGCTCGCTGCGCGTCGTCAGGCCCTTCACCACCGCGACGCCGATCGTGTGGGTGAGCGCGAGGCCGGCCACCGCGGCGGCGAGGGTCTGGCGCAGGTTGGCGCCGACCCGCACGCGGTACAGGTGCACCAGCTTGGCGAGCTTGAAGGTGAACAGCGACAGCGGCAGCACCGAGTACATGAGCAGCGGCGGATCGACCCGTCCCGGCGCCCACACCATGGCTGCCGACCAGCCGAGCGCGGCGAGATTGAACAGCAGGTTGCAGCCGTCGGCCACCCACGGCAGCCAGCCGGCGACGAAGTGATAGCGCTGGCCCGCCGACAGCGGCCCACCCTCGAGGAACAGTGCGCGGGCGTGCGACTTGAGGATCTGCATCGCGCCGTAGGCCCAGCGGAAGCGCTGCTTCTTGAA
>DASQIC010000026.1:0-6624 GCA_035631755.1 Steroidobacteraceae bacterium | reverse complement strand
GGGAAGATGAGGCCGGATGCCGGTCAAATCAAGGCGCTGCGCTCAAGGGCACGCGCTCGGGACCTCGACGCCCGCGCCGAGCGCCCGCAGGATCTGCCCGAGGGCTTCGGGAGGGCAGAGCAGCACGCACTTGGTGAGCGCATCTGCGAGCACCGCTTCGGGTGCGATCACCGCGGCGAAGCGAGAGAAGAATCTCGCCGCGCCGGCTCTCGAGTAATACCCCCGGTGCTCTGAGGGTCGCCGCGCCGCATCGAGCTCGCTCACCGCAAGCGCGGCGTCGTCAAGCGCGAGTGTCTCGCAGCGCCCGTCGCTTCGGCGCAGCAGCACCGGTGAGCGCTGTGGCCCGAAGACACGCAGGTCCCCGCCGGCATTCACGAGCCCCGCGCTGCAGCCGCCCTCGCGCAGTGCCTTGACCGCGCGATCGACCGCAAAGCCCTTGGCGATACCGCCCAGATCCAGCACGAGCGGTGCATGGGCGATCACCCAGGGGGTCTCGCCGAGCTCGAGGTCCCCGAGGGTGCCGGACTCAAACGGCGTGCAGGGATCGAACGCTCCGGCGCTGAGTGTGTGGAGGCGCCGGGCGAGCTTCAGCACCTCCCACGTGGAGGCATGCACGGGAATCCGGGTCCCCGGAGGCGCCGCGTTGAGGCGCGCGACGTCGCTCCCGGAGCGGTGGGGATGCATACGCCTTTCGACCTCACTCGCCGCGGCGAAGGCGGCCTCGACCGCGGCGCGGGCCGCGTCTTCGGAGTCCGCCGCGGCTTCGATCGCGAGCGACGTGCCGAGTGCGATGCGCACCCGCGTGAGAGTCGCGGGCGCGGGTGTGGTCTCGGGTGCAGATGGGCGCAGCAGGGCGGGGGCCATGGGGTCTTGTGGGCGTGTGGACCTTGGCTCGCGGCTCCTGCTATTCTATCGCAAGTGAGACTCATTTGCATTTGGAGCCGACTCGCAGGGGCGGGAGGGCGCGTCGCGTGATCGGTAAAGGTCTCGGGTTTGCCGGTGGGATCGCCGGCTTCGCGGCGCTTGCGCTCGCGCCGGTGCCGATCGTCATCGCCTCCGAGTACCTCTCGGTCGAGGCCGCCCAGCGCGCGCTCGTGCCGCAGGCGGATCGGTTCGAGGAGATCGTCCCGGCGCTCACGCCGGCCGAGCGGCAGGCGATTCTCGCGCTCGCAGGTCCCCAGCCGCCGCACCGGAGCCTGCGCGTGTTCAGGGCGCTTCGCGGCGGTGAGGCACAGGGGTTCGTGTTCGTCGATGAGGTCATCGGCAAGCAGGACTTCATCACCTATGCGCTCGCCATCGACGCCGAAGGCCGCACGAGCGCGATCGAGGTGCTCGCCTACCGCGAGAGTCACGGCGGGGAGATCCGTAACGCCGCCTGGCGGCGCCAGTTCGTCGGGCGAGAGGGCCTCGGGGAGCTGCGCTTCGAGGCCGATATCCGCAACATCGCCGGCGCGACGCTTTCGTGTGAGCACGTGACGGCGGGGGCCCGCTGGCTGGTCGCGCTCTGGCAGGTGGCGCTCCGGGCGCATGCGGCCGCCGCGGCGCCGCCCGGCTGAGGCGGCTGAGGGGCGGCGCGTCCCATGTCTCGCAACGGAGGGCTCGAGCTCGAGGCCGCACGCACGGCCGATCGGGCCGGCATGCCGGCGGGGCTTCGCGCAACGCTCTACGTCGTCGGCGGGCTGCTCTGGCTCACCGGGTGCCTGTGGCTCGTGCTGCACCTCGCCTTCCCGCAGGCGACAGCCTTCGGTCCGCTCCCGAATCCCTGGGAGGCGCTGGTGCTGCGCATCCATGGCTGGGCCGCCGCCTGCGGCCTGTTTCTCTTCGGCTGGGTCACCGCGGCGCACGTGAGCGATCGGTGGCGCGGGATCCGAAGCCGCCTCTCGGGCGTTGCGCTCGCTTTGAGTGTGGGTGTCATCGCCGTCACGGGTTATGCGCTTTACTACACGACGGGGCGGCTGCACGACGGGGCAGCCCTCGTGCACGAGGGCCTCGGAGTCGCGGCGATTGCGCTCGTGCTCGCGCACGGGGTGCAAAGAAGCGCGCGGCGACGATGACCCGCGCGCCGCCGTTGAGGTCCGCGCGGAGTTAAGTCATTCACCAGCGATTCAAGGGGCTCGCGCTATACCGGGAACGCACCGATCGCCGGACGCGCCGGGTCGTTAGACTCAAGGGTCCCGGGCAGCGCCGACCGGGGGCGCAGTTCGCGCATTTCGCGCAGGCGTGTGCCGTGAGGGAGCGAGTCGAATGGGAACTCGTGGGGTGGTGATGAGAGACGGCCGGGGCGCCTTACCCGGGCTCCTCGGGGTCTGCGCTTCATTGGCGCTATTCGCGCTCTTCGCGGCCGGCACTGCGCTCGCGGACGAGTCCGATCCTCCCGGGCGTGCGGCGCGCCTGAGCTACCTCGCAGGCTCGGTCTCGCTCGAGCCCGCGGGCGTCGATCAGTGGACGGCCGCGGAGCTCAACCGGCCGCTCACCACCGGTGACCGGCTCTGGACGGATGCGGACTCGGCGGCCGAGCTCGACATCGGTGCCGCGGTCATTCGCCTCGGCGCCAGCACCGGCTTCTCGTTCCTGAATCTCGACGATACCAGCGCCCAGATGCAACTCGCCGCCGGCACGCTGATCGTGCGCGTCTGGGACCTCGCCGGCGCCCAGAACTACGAGATCGACACGCCGAACGTCGCCGTGTCGCTGCAACAGCCCGGGGTGTACCGCGTCGAGGTGGATGAGACGGGCGGGGCCACCGTCGTCAAGGTGAGTGACGGTGCGGCACTCGCAGCGGGCGAGGGCGGATCGGTTCCGGTCTCGACTCAGCAGATGGTGACCTTCATCGGCCCCGACGCGTCCAACTACGCCGAGACGACGCTCGGGGCGCCGGATGATTTCGACCAGTGGTCGGCGAGCCGCGACCGGCAGTCCCAGGACTCGCCCTCGAGGCAGTACGTGGCCGACGATGTCGCGGGGACGGACTCACTCGATGACAGCGGCCGGTGGCAGAACACCGCCGAGTATGGCTACGTGTGGACGCCGACCGCCGTTGTCGTCGGCTGGGTCCCGTACCGCTTCGGGCACTGGGCGTGGATCAGCCCCTGGGGCTGGAGCTGGATCGACGATGCGCCCTGGGGCTATGCGCCCTTTCACTACGGGCGCTGGGTCACGTGGCACGGCGGCTGGTGCTGGGTGCCCGGGCCGCGGCGCGTTCGCCCGGTGTATGCGCCGGCGCTCGTCGCCTGGACCGGCGGACCGACGCTCGTGGCGGGCGCCGGGGTCGGGTGGTTCCCGCTCGGACCGCGGGAGGTCTATGTGCCCGCCTACCGCGTGAGCGATGCCTACCTGCGACGGGTCAACGTTTCCAACACGACGATTGTGAACAACACCTACATCACGAACGTCTATGAGAACCGCGTCACCAACATCCGCTACGTGAACAGCACCGCGGGCGCGATCACCGCCGTGCCACGGGACACCTTCACCTCCGGCCAGCGCCTCTCCGGGCACACCGTGCGCGTGTCGCCGGAGGTGCGCGCCGGCATGACGGTCACGGCCGCCGCGCCCGCGATTGCACCCGTGCGGCAGAGTGTCCTCGGGGCAGGTGTGACCCGGCGAGTGGCGCCACCGCCCGCGGCGATCGCGAGCCGCGCCGTGATCGTGCGTACCCGCCCGCCGCGCGCTCCGGCGCCCTTCGCCCAGCAGCTCGCCGCGATGAACGCGAGCGGCAACCGGCCGCTGCCGCGCAGCGAGCTCGCGAAGATTCAGCCCGAGACGCCGGTGGCGCCGGTGCGGATGCTGTCGCCGGGAGGGCGCATGCGGGCCCCGTTACCACCCGCTCGCGGCGTCGCCCCTGCGGCTGCGCAACCTGCGCAGAGTCTCGCTGACCGCGAGCGCGCGCTCGAGAGCAGCCGCGTGCCAGCGGCACCGGCCGCTCCGCGCGCTCCCGCCTATCGTCCGCCGCCGACTCCCGCGCCGGCCGTCGGCCAGGCGCCGCCGGCGAGTGCGCCTGCACGCACGCCTGACGCGCGTGCTGATCGGCCGCTGCAGCGGTCGCCCCGCACCTTCTCGCCCGAAGATCAGCCGCGCCCGGTTGCGCCGCCGCCGTCACTGCCGGCCTATCGTCCGCGCGTCGCGCCGCCACCGATCGAGAATGCGCCCGCGCCTGCGCAGCGGTTGCCCGTGGAGCGTCCGCCTGCGGAGCGCGCGCCGGCGGAGCATGCGCCATCGGAGCGCCGACCTGCAGATCGACCGCCGTCTGCGCCCGTCACGCCCGCTACCACCACCGAGAATCGCCCCGCGCAACACGCCCCGCCGCCGGCAGTGCCTCCCCCGCAGAAGCAGGAAGCGAAGAAGCAGGAGGCGCAGAAGGAGGAGCCGCAAAAAGACTCGCGCGATGCGCACGCGGATCGGTCGCGGGAGAGGATCGAGCGGTAGTTATTTGGACCGGGGTACGAACGCGGACAAGACGCGGGCCCGGTTCACAGCAGGGTGCACAATCACAGCAGTTAGGCAGCAGCGTCACCGCGCGTGCGCCATTTTCGGATCGAGGGTTCCGGCCATGAAGTTGAATTACTATCCCGAGACCGATTCGCTGTATATAGATCTGTCCGAGCAGCCTAGCGCCGAGAGCCGTGAGATTTCCGAAGGCGTTGTGCTGGATTACGACAGCCGTGGCAATCTGGTCGGGATCGACATCGACAACGCCAGCCTGAAAGTCGATCTCAAGAGACTCATGCTGAGCAGGCTCCCAGGCAAGATAGAGACCGCGGCTTTCTGATCTGCGCATCGCGCGCCATTAATGTCCCAAATGACTCTCCTTCAGCGGAGTCACCCTCAATCGTGAGAGCCAATGGGAGTCCATACCCGATTGTTAGACGGTCAGGTCAGCCGCCTACCTCCGGAATAGAAAGGCCCCGACAGATTTTCGCGGCCAAGCCATTGGCAACTTCCGAGTGTCGGGGCACCGCCTCGACGTGCCCCGTTGTCGGATTGCACCAGAGAGAGTGAGAACGACCCTCGCGCTTCAAATAGCAGCCGTGATAACGCAGGTGCCGCAGCAGGACGCCGCGCTTCACTCGACCGTTACCGTCTCACGGGTAGCACCGCGGGGCAGGCCGCGCACCGCGTCCTTACGTCGGTCTTGCAAGATGAGCGCAATAGCACCAGCGAGGCTTTTCCGAGCCGCTGACTTAGTGCGCCCTTGCCCATTTGCGCCTGGCACTTCGGGGCAGTAAGCAATGAACCACTTGCCGTCTCGCTCGATGATTGCCGTGAACTCGTTTCGCATGGGAAGAGTATACCTCGCAACGGCGCCGAGGGCCCTTGAGGGACCAGCCTTGGCCGTCTGACACGAACAAGTCGTCGGGCAGTGCGCACCCTGACCAGTTGGCTCTTCGAGATGGGTGGAGGTACAGGCTCGCCGGCTTCGCGCAGGGCCTCCATGTGCAGAGTGATGCCTTCTCGGATGAGCTTCAACACTTGGCACCGCGTCTCCGCCAAGGCGACGCAACCCGGCAGATCTGGAACGTATGCGCCGTAGTCGGTCTTGCCCTTCTCAACAATAACCAGGTATTCCACGCGCCCCGTCAATCCGCTTCGTACTGAAGCGCGTCCCTTTCCAGCTCCCGCAGAAAATCGCGCACCTCCTCGGGCGTACAGCGTTGCTCGCTGAGTAGCGCCTGGAGCAGCGTCTCGAGATGCACCCGTAGCGCGACTGCCAGCACCGTGGGCGGGAATCGCTGCAATTGCGAGAGCGACTCGTTGAGCTCGTCGAGACACTCCTCGATCGTACCGTCGGCCGTCGTCGTATCGGCGAAACCCATGTGTGTGCTCCGCAGGGACCGCGATGAACTCAACGATACACCACCCGTGCCCCGTTGATAGCTGGTGCCGAGCGCGGCACTTGCGTTTCTGCTCGAACAGGCAGTCAAACGCAATTCCAAAGCATCCTGCCGTCGACGAGACTGCCGCCACTGCCGCTGCACCAACACTCTTATCTCAGGAGCATCCGTGATGAACAGTTTCACTCTCACAGCAATCGGAAATCTTGCGCGCGACCCCGAGCTCATGTCGAAAGGCGAGAAGAGCTACGCGCGCCTGTGCCTGGTCGGCAACGACTACGCCGGCAAGGACGAGGAAAGCGCGGCGCGCGAGGTGACAACAAGTTTATGGTTCGTGGCCTTCGGGCCGCTCGGCGAGACCATCGCGCGCAACGCCCGCAAGGGCGATCAGCTGATCATCGAAGCACGCATACGCGCCAGTAATTGGACCGACGAGCAAGGCGAGAAGCAGTATGACCATTCGTTCATTGTGCAAGGCTTTCGCTTCGGGGCGCCGGGCCGAGCGAAGCGCGAGGAGCTCGAGGCGCGCCGCGGCGAGGAGCGGCCCGCGGGCGTGGCGCACGCGTGATCTCGCAACCGCCAACCGCCCTGGAGACGCGCCTATGCCGAATTTTTATCCACGCCTCAGCATCCCTGCCGTGCTCCTCGTCTGTGCGCCGGTCGCGGCGCTGGCGCAGGCGTCGCCCTTTATGACGGGGGCGACTGCACTCCAGACCAACATCCTCGCCTGGCTCACTCCGATTGCCATCATTCTGGTCATGGCACTCGGCGCGATGGCGATGGCGGGCCGCCT
>DASQIC010000025.1:0-23865 GCA_035631755.1 Steroidobacteraceae bacterium | reverse complement strand
GATGCCCGCCGCGCCGAGCTCCGCCATGCGGGACTCCGGCACGCTACCGAGAAAGGCGAGCGTCACGTGCAGGCTCTCGGCGGGCACCGGTCGGCCGCCGCAGTTTCGCACCGCCTTGCGCACCGCATGCGCGAGCACCGTTCGCTGCGCAGCGTCGGGCCAGAGCGCGAAGAACAGCCGGCGCGTACGCTCGGGCGGCGCGGCTGGGGTCCGCGGCTCGTCGCCGGAGCTGGCGCTGCTCACACGGCGCGCGGGCGCAGCTCGAGGCGCAGCAGCATCTCCAGCGCCCGCTGCACCGAGCGGCTACGCACCTGCGCGCGGTCCCCGGGGAAGTGCTGCTCCTCGGTGAGGACCTCGAGCGCCTCCCCGCGGCGCGCCGCGGCACAGAGCCACACCGTGCCCACGGGCTTCTCGGCGGTGCCGCCGTCGGGGCCGGCGACGCCGCTGACCGCGAGCGCGACGTCCGCCGCCGAGACCCGCAGCGCCCCGGCGGCCATCTCGCGCACGGTCTGCTCGCTCACCGCGCCGTGGCGCTCGAGGGTCGCGGCGGCGACTCCCAGGTCGCGCATCTTGGCGGCGTTGGAATAGGTCACGTAGCCGCACTCGAACCACTGCGAGCTGCCGGGGACGTCGGTAAGCGCCTTGGCAATCCAGCCGCCGGTGCAGGACTCGGCCGTGACGATGCGCCGCCCGGCGGCGAGTGCCTGCCGCCCGGCGCGCGCGGCGAGTCCGGCCAGCTCGGGGTCCACGCTCATGGGCCGCAGGCTACGCGCAACGGGCTGCTGTCGTCGACCGGTTCGTCTTGGGTTAGCCTTCGCGCACCATGAACGAGGCGTCCCTCGCCCAGCACACGCCGGTGATGCAGCAGTACCTGCGCATCAAGAGCCGCTACCCGGACATTCTGCTCTTCTACCGCATGGGCGACTTCTACGAGCTCTTCTATGACGATGCCCGCCGCGCCGCGGCGCTGCTCGACATCACGCTCACCACGCGCGGACAGTCGGCCGGCGCGCCGATTCCCATGGCGGGGGTGCCGTATCACGCCGTGGACAGCTACCTCGCGCGCCTGGTGCGCAAGGGCGAGAGCGTGGCGATCTGCGAGCAGCGGGGCGACCCGGCGACTTCGAAGGGTCCGATGGAGCGCGAGGTCGTGCGCATCGTCACCCCCGGCACGGTGACCGACGCGGCGCTGCTGGACGAGCGCCAGGACACGCTCGTCGCGGCGCTCGCACGCGCCGGCGGTGAATTCGGTCTCGCCTGGCTCGACCTCGCCGCCGGGCGCTTCACCGTGCTGCAGGGCGAGGGGCGCGCGGCGCTTGCCGCCGAGCTCGAGCGCCTCAAACCCGCCGAGCTGCTGCTCGCCGAAGGCGACACGGACGAGGCCGGGCGCGCCGGCACCGCGGTGCGCACCCGGCCGCCCTGGCACTTCGAGCTCGCCAGCGCCTCGCGCCTGCTCACCGATCAGCTCGGCACGCTCGATCTCAAGGGCTTCGGCGCCGACGATCTGCCGCTCGCCATCGCCGCCGCGGGCGCGCTGCTGCAGTATGTGCGCGACACGCAGAAATCGGCGCTGCCGCACATCCGCGCACTCGCGGTCGAGGAGCGCGGCGAGGCGCTGATCCTCGATGCCGCGAGCCGCCGCAATCTCGAGCTCGATGCGAGCCTCTCCGGCAAGGACGGCGCGACGCTGCTCGCGGTGATCGACAGCTGCGTCACCGCCATGGGCGCGCGGCAGCTGCGCCGCTGGCTGAATCGCCCGCTCACCGACCAGGCGGTGCTGCGCGGCCGTTACCAGGCGCTCGGCGCGCTGATCGATGCGCGCCGTTACGCGACGCTGCGCGAGCTGCTCGCGCGCCTCGGCGACATCGAGCGCATCCTCGCGCGGGTGGCGCTGCGTTCGGCGCGCCCGCGCGACCTCACGCAGCTGCGTAGCTCGCTCACCGTGCTGCCGGCGCTGCGTGCAGCGCTCGCCGCGGTCGACTCCCCGCTGCTGCGCCGATTGCAGGAGCGCACCCACGAGCACGCCGATGTGGTGGCACTGCTCACCGCGGCGATTGCCGCCGAGCCTGCCGCCTGGGTGCGCGACGGCGAAGTGATCGCCGCAGGCTATGATGCCGAGCTCGACGAGTTGCGCCGCATCGCCACGCACACCGACGAGTTCCTGCTCGCGCTCGAGCAGCGCGAACGCGACCGTACCGGGCTCGCCGCCCTCAAGCTCGGCTACAACCGCGTGCAGGGATTTTTCATCGAGGTCGCGCGCCGGGACGCCGAGCGCGTGCCGAAGGATTACATCCGGCGCCAGACGGTCAAGTCCGCCGAGCGCTTCGTGACGCCCGAGCTCAAGAGCTTCGAGGACCGGGTGCTCGGCGCGCGCCAGCGCTCGCTCGCGCGCGAGCAGGAGCTCTACGATGAGGTGCTCACGCGGCTCATCGATACCCTGGCGGCGCTGCAGGAGAGCGCGGCCGCGCTCGCCGAGCTCGATGCGCTCGCGGCGCTGGCCGAGCGCGCCGCCGCCCTCGAGTGGACCGCGCCGGCGCTGGTGGCGGAACCGCGCCTCACGATCGAAGGCGGACGCCACCCGGTGGTCGAGCGCTTCGCCGACGCCCCGTTCGTCCCCAACGACCTGCACCTCGACGCCGCCCGCCGCATGCTGATCATCACCGGCCCCAACATGGGCGGGAAATCGACCTACATGCGCCAGGCCGCGCTCATCGTGCTGCTGGCGCACATGGGAAGTTACGTGCCCGCCGAGCGCCTGGTGTCGGGTCCCTTCGACCGCATCTTCACCCGTATCGGCGCCGCCGACGATCTCGCCGGCGGGCGTTCGACTTTCATGGTGGAGATGACCGAGGCGGCGAACATCCTCCATAACGCCACCGCGCGCAGCCTCGTGCTGCTCGATGAGATCGGGCGCGGCACCAGCACCTACGACGGCCTGTCGCTCGCCTGGGCGATGGCGCGCGACATCGCGACCAGGATCCGGGCCTTTACGCTGTTCGCGACCCACTACTTCGAGCTCACCACTCTCGGCAGCGAGGTCGAGGGCTGTGCCAACGTGCACCTGGACGCGACCGAGCACCACGACGGTATCGTGTTCCTGCACGCGGTGCGGGACGGGCCCGCCGACCGCAGTTATGGCCTGCAGGTGGCCCAGCTCGCCGGGGTGCCGCCGCCGGTGATCGGCGAGGCCCGCGGTTACCTCGAGGCGCTCGAGGCGGAGCGCGACCGCCAGCGCGCCGGCGCCGCCCCACAAGGCGAGCTGCCGCTCTTCGCCGGGGCGCCGGCACGGCGCCCGGCCGCAGCCGACGGCGCGGGCACCTTCGAGGCGCTGCGGCGAGCGCTCGCGGCGCTCGACCCGGATGAGCTCTCGCCGCGCGCGGCGCTCGATGCGCTCTATCGGCTGCGACGCATCCTCGAGGGCAAGGAGTAGCCTCAGCGCAGCGAGAACCGTCCCTGCGTGAGAAAGTGTCCGGTCTCGTGCGCGACCCGCGCCGAGAGCAGCATGCCTAAATGACTCACGGGCAGCGTGATGTGATCCGCCGCCCCCGGCATGCGCGTCTCACTCACCGCGATGGTGCCGTCGTTCTCCTCGTCGAAATGCGCGAACAGCTGACCCAGGCCGAGCGCCTGCGTGCCGGCGACGATCCCGAGCTCGTGTGCGAAGCCCCAGCGCCGCTCGCGCGGCTTCAGCAGCTCGTCGGCGACCGAGGGGCCCATGAGCTGCGCCACCGGGGCGAAGCGGGCGGCGCGCTCTGCGGCCCGGCTCGCGACACACGGCACGCCGAGGAACACCACCCGCCCCGGCGGCTGCTGCGGAAAGCGCTCGAGGAAGCGGTAGATCACCAGCCCGCCCAGGCTGTGACCGACGAAATGCAGCGCCGGGGCGTCGAGCTCGCGCACGAAGCTCGCGAGACGATCGGTGATTCCGGCCATGGTGGTCGAGACCGCGGAAAAGTGGAAGGCATGGAGCGCCAGATCGAATTCCTGCGCCAGGCGGTGCCGCAGGACCAGCGACTCCTCCCCGGGCATCCACAGGCCGTGCACGTAGACGACCTGCACGGCCGTTCAGTTGCGGCGTACGCCGCTCACGACGGCGGCACGCGCAAGCGCACGTGCAGCTCCCGCAGCTGTGCCTCGCTCACCGTGGTCGGCGCATCCGTGAGCGGATCGGCGGCCGTCTGGGTCTTCGGGAAGGCGATGACCTCACGGATGCTGTCGGCGCCTGCCATGAGCATCGCCAGCCGATCGAGCCCGAAGGCGATGCCGCCGTGGGGCGGCGCGCCGAACTTGAGCGCATCGAGCAGGAAGCCGAATTTCTCGCGCGCCTCGGCGGCGCCGATACCGAGCAGCTCGAAGACCGTCGACTGCATCTCCTCGCGGTGAATGCGCACCGACCCACCGCCGATCTCCGAGCCGTTCAGCACCATGTCGTAGGCCTTGGCGAGCGCCTCGCCCGGATGGGCGCGCAGCGCCGCCGGATCGGGATCCGCCGGCGCGGTAAAGGGGTGATGCATGGCGACCCAGCGCCGCTCGTCCGGGTCCCACTCGAACATGGGAAAGTCGAGCACCCACAGCGGCCGCCAGCCGCTCTCGACCATCTTCAGATCGTGACCGAGCTTCAGCCGCAGCGCGCCGAGTGAGTCGGCCACCACCTTGGCGGTGTCGGCACCGAAGAAAATGAGATCGTTGTCGGCCGCCGCGGTGCGCGCCATGAGGCCCTCGAGTGCCGCATCGCTCAGGAACTTGACGATCGGCGACTGCAGCCCCTCGCGAGCGCGGCGGGCGTCGTTCACCTTGATGTAGGCGAGTCCCTTGGCGCCATAGCGCGCGACGTACGCCGTGTACTCATCGATCGCCGAGCGCGGGAGCTGGCCGCCGCCCGGCACGCGCAGCGCCGCGACGCGCCCCTTGGGGTCGCGCGCGGGATGAGCGAACACCTTGAAATCGCAGTCCTTCACGAGATCCGCGACGTCGGTGAGCTCGAGCGCAATGCGCAGGTCAGGCTTGTCCGAGCCGTAGCGGCGCATCGCCTCGAGGTAGCTCATGCGCGGAAAGGGGTCGGGCAGCGCTTCGCCGAGCACCTCGCGGAAGAAGTGCCGCACCAGGCCTTCCATCAGCGCCATGATGTCGTCCTGGGCGAGGAACGAGGTCTCGATATCGAGCTGCGTGAATTCCGGCTGACGGTCGGCGCGCAGGTCCTCGTCGCGGAAGCAGCGCGTGATCTGGTAGTAGCGGTCGAAGCCCGCGATCATCAGCAGCTGCTTGAAGATCTGCGGCGACTGCGGCAGCGCGAAGAACTTGCCCGGGTGCGTGCGGCTCGGCACCAGGTAGTCGCGTGCGCCCTCGGGGGTCGCCTTGGTGAGCATCGGCGTCTCGAGATCGATGAAGCCGTGGGAATCCAGATAGCCGCGCATCGAGCGTGTGAGGCGATGGCGCAGGCGCAGCCGCTGGCTCATCACCTCGCGGCGCAGATCGAGGTAGCGGTAGCGCAGGCGCACCTCCTCGCTCACCTGCTCATCGAGCTGGAACGGCAGCGGCTCGGAGCGATTCAGCAGCTCGAGCTCGCGTGCCAGCAGCTCGACACGCCCGGAAGCGAGGTTGGGATTGGCGGTGCCCGCCGGCCGCTCGCGCACCCGGCCGGTGACGCGCACGACGTATTCGTTGCGCAGGCGCTCGGCTTCGGCGAACACTGCCGCCGCCTCCGGATCGAACACGATCTGCAGCAGCCCCTCGCGGTCGCGCAGGTCGACGAAGATGACCCCGCCGTGATCGCGCCGGCGGTGCACCCAGCCGGCGACCGTGACCTCCCGGCCGAGAAGCCGCTCGTCGACCTGTCCGCAGTAGTGTGAACGCATGAGGCGCGCGATGTTACGGAGGCGCTCAGCGGCCCGCAACTGAAGCAGGCGGCATTTCGAGCACCGCCGCGCCCGCGAGCGTCCCGCCGCGCAGCCGCGCGAGGGCGGCGTTCGCCTCCTCTAGTGCAAAACTCGCCACCGTGGCCCGCAGCTTGAGTTGCGCCGCGAGCGCCATGAACTCCTCCCCGTCGGCGCGCGTGAGATTGGCGACCGAGGACACCGAGCGCTCACCCCACAGCAGCCGATAGGGAAACGCCGGCACGTCGCTCATGTGGATGCCGGCGCACACCACGCGTCCGCCGGGGCGCACCGCCGCAAGCGCCGCGGGAACGAGCGCCCCGACCGGAGCGAACAGCACCGCGGCATCGAGCGGCTCGGGCGAGCGCTCATCCGAGCCGCCCGCCCACGCGACACCGAGCGTGCGGGCGAAGCGCTGCGCATCCTCGTCTCCCGGACGCGTGAAGGCGAACACGCGCCGGCCCTGGTGCCGCGCTACCTGCGCGAGCAGATGCGCCGCAGCGCCGAAGCCGTAGAGGCCGAGCCTCGTGCCCTCCCCGGCCGCGCGATAGGCGCGGTAGCCGATGAGACCCGCGCACAGCAGCGGCGCGAGCTCGGCGGCCACCACGTCCGCCGGCAGGGGCAGGCAGTAACGGGCGTCGGCGAGAAGCTGCTCCGCGTAGCCGCCGTCGCGCGTGTAACCGGTGAAACGCGCCTGCGCACACAGGTTCTCGTGGCCCGAGCGGCAGTACTCGCACGCACCGCAGGTGAAGGCGAGCCACGGCACCCCGAGGCGATCGCCGGCACGAAAGCGCGTGACCGCGCTCCCCCTGGCAAGCACCCGGCCCACCACCTCGTGACCGGGCGTCACCGGGCAGTGGGTACCGGGGAGCTCGTTGTCGACGAGGTGCAGGTCAGTGCGGCACACCCCGCACGCTTCCACCGCGAGCAGCACCTCGTGCTCGCGCGGGGCCGCGAGCTCGACCTCGCACAGCTCGAGCGGCGCGCCTGGCGCGAGCAGCCGCATGGCTCTCATGGGAGCACTGCGCCTCGCTCAGGCGGCGGGCTTCGCCACCTGGCTCTTCTCCGGCGCGGGCGGCACCACCACGCCGCAGGTGATGATCATCTTCATCGCAGCATCCACGCTCATGTCGAGCTCGACGACCTGGCGGCGCGGGACGATCACCAGGTAGCCCGCGGTCGCATTGAGCGCCGCGGAGATGTACACCGCGACGTGCGGCTCACCGAGCCGCTCACTCACCGTGGGGACGTCTTCGGCCGTGAGGAATCCGAGGCTCCAGAGGCCCTCGCGCGGGTATTCCACCATCACCACCTTGCGGAAGGAGTTGGACTGCGAGAACACACTCTCGGCGAAGCTTTTCACCCCGCCGTAGACGGTGCGCACCAGCGGAATACGGTTCAGCAGCTCCTCGCCCCAGATGACGAGGCGCCGGCCGATCAGGTTCGTGACCAGGAGCCCGGTGAGGAGCAGCACGATGAGCGCCAGCACCAGCCCGGCGCCGGGCAGGCGGAAACCGATCAGGGCTTCCGGTCGCAGTGCCGGCGGCAGCAGCACCAGCGTGCGGTCCATGATGTGCAGCATGAAGCTCACCACCCAGACCGTGGCGAGAATCGGCAGCCATACGAGCACGCCGGCGACGAGATACCGCCGCAGGCTCCATTTTCTCGCGCTCGCTTCCATCGGGCTTGGACCTCCGCGCGGGCCGCTTTACCGCGCCTAGCGCCGTCGCGCTTTGGGCGTTCGGGAGCGAGTCGCGCCGCGGGACTTGCCGCGTGCCACCGCGCGCGGCGGCCGCGCGCTCACGCTGACGCGGCCACGCGTCGCGGAGGCGGATACGGCCGGCGGCGCATCGCCGGCGGCCTTGACGGCGGCAGGCTTGGCGGGTGCGCCTTCGGGCCCGGTTTCCTTCGCCTCCGGCTTGCCCTCCTTCGCCTCCACCTTGCTTTCAGGCTTGGCCTCGTCCTTCTCGGCCCCGAGGAGATTGCGCTTGCCCTCCTTGTCGGATTTGAAGTCGGTCTCGTACCAGCCGCTCCCTTTCAAGCGGAACACCGGCGCCGACACGAGCTTCGTCAGCCGGCGCTTGCCGCAGGACGGGCAGCGGGTCAGCGGCGGGTCGCTGATCTTCTGCATCACCTCGGTGTAGAACTTGCAGGCCTGACACTCGTACTCGTAGAAGGGCATAGGTTCCCTGCGATCAGACTGCGCGGAGTATAACGGAGGGTGCCGTCCGGCCGCCCGCCGCAGGCCCCGTGCGCACAGCCCTAGGCGCGCGCCGCCCGGCGCTCCTCGATCTTGGAGAACACGAGCTCCCCCTCGCGTGTGGCAGTCCGGATGCGGTCGCCCGGGACGAATTCGCCGGCGAGGATCCGCTGGGCGAGCGGATTCTCGATCTGCTGCTGAATGGCGCGCTTCAGCGGCCGGGCGCCGTACACCGGGTCGAAGCCCGCCTCGCCCAGCAGGTCGCGCGCGCTGTCGTCGAGCGTGAGGTCCATGTTGCGCTCGGCGAGGCGCTTGCGCAGGTAGACGAGCTGGATGTCCACGATCGCGCGGATCTGCCTGGTGCCGAGCGGGTGGAACACCACGATGTCGTCGATGCGGTTGATGAACTCCGGACGGAAGGTCTTCTGCACGACCTCCATCACCGCGCTCTTCATCTTGGCGTAGTTCTTCTCGCCGGCGTATTCCTGGATCAGTTGCGAGCCGAGGTTGGAGGTCATGATGATGACGGTGTTGCGGAAATCGACCGTGCGCCCCTGGCCGTCGGTGAGCCGGCCGTCATCGAGCACCTGCAGCAGCACGTTGAAGACGTCCGGGTGCGCCTTCTCGACCTCATCGAGCAGAATCACCGAATAGGGGCGCCGGCGGACCGTCTCGGTGAGATAGCCGCCCTCCTCGTAGCCGACGTATCCCGGCGGGGCGCCGATCAGGCGCGCCACCGAGTGTTTCTCCATGTACTCGGACATGTCGACGCGGATCAGCGCGTCCTCGGTGTCGAACAGGAACTCGGCGAGCGCCTTGCAGAGCTCGGTCTTGCCGACACCCGTGGGCCCGAGAAACAGGAACGAGCCGTTCGGGCGGCGCGGGTCGGCGAGCCCGGCGCGCGAGCGGCGGATGGCGTCCGACACGATGCGCAGCGCCTCGTCCTGGCCCACCACGCGCCTCGCCAGCGCGCTTTCCATCTGCAGCAGTTTATCCTTCTCCCCCTGGAGCATCTTGGCGACCGGAATGCCGGTCCACTTGGAGACGATCTCGGCGATCTCCTCCTCGGTCACCTTGTTGCGCACCAGGGTCGGCGCCTTGGCCTCGGCGGCCACCGCGGCGCCCAGGCGCTTCTCGAGCTCGGGAATCTTGCCGTACTGCAGCTCCGCCATCCGCCCGAGATTGCCGGCGCGACGTGCGGCATCGAGCTCGAGCCGCGCGCGGTCGAGCTCCTCGCGGATCTGCGCCGCGCCCTGCAATGCCGCTTTCTCCGACTTCCACACCTCCTCGAGGTCGGCGTACTCCTTCTCGAGCGTACCGAGCGTCGATTCGAGCGTCGCCAGGCGCTTGCGCGAGGCCTCGTCCTTCTCCTTCTTGAGCGCCTCCTGCTCGATCTTGAGCTGGATGATGCGCCGCTCGAGCTTATCGAGCGCCTCGGGCTTGGAATCGATCTCCATGCGGATGCGCGCCGCCGCCTCGTCGATCAGATCGATGGCCTTGTCGGGCAGCTGCCGGTCGGTGATGTAGCGATGCGAGAGCGTGGCGGCGGCCACGATCGCCGGGTCGGTGATCTCGACCTTGTGGTGCACCTCGTAGCGCTCCTGCAGTCCCCGCAGAATCGCGATCGTGTCCTCGACCGAGGGCTCGTCCACCAGCACCTTCTGGAAGCGCCGCTCGAGGGCCGCGTCCTTCTCGATGTACTTGCGGTACTCATCCAGCGTGGTGGCGCCCACGCAGTGCAGCTCGCCGCGGGCGAGCGCGGGCTTGAGCATGTTGCCGGCGTCCATGGCGCCCTCCGCCTTGCCCGCGCCCACCATCGTGTGCAGCTCGTCGACGAAGAGGATCACCTGGCCTTCCTGCTTGGCGAGATCGTTGAGCACCCCCTTGAGGCGCTCCTCGAACTCACCGCGAAACTTGGCCCCGGCGATGAGCGCGCCCATGTCGAGCGCGAGAATGCGCTTGGACTTGAGGCCCTCGGGCACCTCGGCGTTGACGATGCGCTGCGCGAGCCCCTCCACGATCGCGGTCTTGCCGACCCCGGGCTCGCCGATCAGCACCGGATTGTTCTTGGTGCGCCGCTGCAGCACCTGGATGGTGCGGCGGATCTCGTCATCGCGCCCGATCACCGGGTCGAGCTTGCCGGAGGCGGCGCGCGCGGTGAGATCGATGGTGTATTTCTCGAGCGCCTGGCGGCCTTCCTCGGCGTTGGGGTCCGCGACCTTCTCGCCGCCGCGCACCTCCTCGATCGCCTTCTCGACCGCGCCGCGCACGACCCCGGCCTCCTTGAAGAGCCGCGACAGCGCGCGGTCCTCGAAGGCCGCGAGCACGAACAGCTCGCTCGAGATGAACTGGTCGCCGCGCTGCTGGGCGAGCTTGTCCGTGACGTTGAACACGCGGTTCAGGTCGTTCGAGACGTGGATCTCCCCGGGTGTGCCCTCGACCTTCGGCAGCCCGTCGAGGAGCGCGAGCAGCCCCGCGCGCAGCTTGTTGACGTCCGCGCCGGCCTTGAGCAGCAGCGGCCGCACGCCCCCGCCGGCGCTATCGAGCAGCGCCAGCATGACGTGCGCAGGCTCGAGCACCTGGTGATCGCGGCCGAGGGCGAGCGACTGCGCGTCGGCGAGCGCCTGCTGAAAGCGGCTGGTGAGCTTGTCCATGCGCATGGAGACTCCCTCCGGGGGAGGATGCCGGGCTTCATGGGGACAAAACGCAGTCCGTTCAAGGCACTGCGGTGCCGGCCCGGAGGATACCCCAAGCCGGGGCCCTTGGCGCGCTGCCGCGGGACTCAGGCTTCGGGGTCGCGGAGCTCCCGCAGGGGGCCGATGAATTTCTCGTAGTTACGCCAGCGCCCGACCGAGTGCGTGTACAGCTCCTGCCGCACCTGCCAGTAGCTCGCTGTCACCACGGTGCGTTCGGTCCGGTGAAACTCGAGGCACCTCGGGTTCCATTCCAGGCCGAGAAACTCGAGGATGCGGCGCGTCCACCGCCTCTGATCGGCGACCAGCCCCGCGTACGGCACATCCAGCATGGTTCCCTCCGGCAGGGCATCGCGCCAGTGCGCAATGAGACGCTGGTGCGTGCGGTAGTAGTGCGCGAGGTCCGACAGGTCCATCGCGAAGTTCATCTGCTGCGGGAACTCCTGGAAGTAGCAGGAAAGGCAGGTATCGATCGGGTCGCGTCGCAGGTAGACGATGCGAGCGCGTGGGAAGACGCGGTGAATGACCCCGAGGTACTCGGAGTTGAAGGTCGCCTTGTCGATGACCCGCGGCGCATTCGCCCAGATCCGACTCAGGACGCGCAGATACTCAGCCCCGAGCTCCGCGACGAGCGGCTCGCCGATGGGTTCGCGTCGCAGCGCCTCCTCGTGCCGCTGCATCGTCTGGCTCCAGAAGATGAGCTCGCCAGCCCCTCGGGCCGAAGGATGCGAGGAGATGATCTGTGCGACCAGTGTCGTGCCCGACCGCGGCATGCCGAGCACGAAGATCGGACGCTCGGAACCCGAAGCGCCCGGAGGCGGTCGCGCGAGGGTCTCGCGCGTGTAGACGCGCAGCATGTCCTCGACAAAGCGCTCCCTCGCCTTGCGGTCGTAGCGCTCCGCGACCTTCCTCTGCAGCTCGTTGGCCCGACGGTAGTGCTCGAAGGCCTGATCGAAGCGGCCGAGGTCGTCGTGGAATTTCCCCATCGCGTAGCGGAGTCTCGACTCCTCGAGCGGCGCGAGCTGCATCGCCGCGATCTTCTCCGCCCGCTCGAGCCACGGGGTGTCGGCGGCGGTCATGCGCCGGTGTCTCACCAGCGCCGACCAGGCGCGCGGCGCGCTCGGGTCGATCTCCGCGGCACGGCGGAAGAGTGCTTCCGCCTCCTCGAACCGCCCGTCAAATCCGGCAACTTCTCCCATCCCGATGAGAGCATCGACATTGTGCGGAGAGATTTTCAGCGCCTTCTGGAGCAGGGCCTTCGCTTCGCGCCAGTGCCCCCGGAGAAGCAGCGTCGTGCCCAGGTTGACTTGAAGAGCCGTTTGCAGCCTCGGATCGCGCCGAAACCGGCCCGGCATGATGCTCATGGTGCGGCGAAACTGCGCTTCCGCCTCCTCGGAACGCCCGAGCTGCAAGAGCGCCGCGCCGAGGTTGATGCCTGCCGCCAGGTTGCGCGGATCGAGTCCGAGGGCATCACGGTAGCAACGCGCCGCCTCGGCGGGTTCGCCGCGGGCGAGAGAGGCGTCTCCCCGGGCGAGGAGCGACTGCAGGCCGGACGAACTGCCCCCGTCCGCGCGGGCCGCCGGACGCGCTTCCGGCGGGGAGGCGTCGGCTCGCGCGCTGAGCCGAATCAGGAGTGTCTGAGTGAGGTCATCCGCGAGCTCGCGAGCGACGCCCTTTTCCAGCAGTCTCCACTTGAAGGAGTTTGCGAGCTTTGCCCTCTTGAGGAGGTTCAGCGGCAGGGCGCGGGCTTCGCGGTCCACCCGGTCGAGGAACCTGCGCAGGTATTTCTCGAGTGCGCGGCGCTGCGCCTGAGCAGGGCTGCCTTGCCTCAGCACTGCGGCCGTCGACGTCCCCTCGGCCGTCTCCACAACGAACTCGTCGGCCAGCGCAGCGCCGACCCAGGTCGCCTCGCGAGTATCCAGCCATTTGAAGAGCATCGTTCGTGTCCGTGAGGATCGCGACCGGTTCAAATGCTAGCGAAACCCCGCACCCCTGCCGAACTGCTGGCTTCATTCCGAGAAGTGCTTCACAACGGCGCGGCGAACGCCGCGGCACCCCTCACCCACGAGTCAGCCGCTCGGCGAGCGCGATCACCGCCACACCGAGCGCTATCAGGCTCACCTGGGCGGCGCTGGTGCGCGGGTCCGCGCTGCGATGGAGCCCCGGGATGAGTCCCGCCACCGCAATGTAGAGAAACCCCGCGGCCGCGAACGCGAGCGCATAGGGCAGTACCGCGAGCGCCCCGCGCAGCCCGTAGTACGCCGCAAGCGCACCGCCCACCGAGGCGAGTCCGGTGGTGAGATTCAGCAGCAGCGCGCGCGGGCGCGAGAATCCAGCGTGCACCAGGATTGCGAAGTCCCCGACCCGATGCGGCACCTCGTGAGCGGCAACGGCGAGCGTCGTGACGAGTCCGAGTGGAATGTCGGTGAGGAACGCAGCGGCGATCAGCACGCCGTCGAGTGCATTGTGGATGCTGTCGCCGATGAGCACCAGCACACCCGAGGCCCGGTCGCGCCCGTGTTGGTGCGCCGCGTGTCCATGGCCGGCATGTTCGTGGCCGGCGTACGCGGGGCCTGAAGCTTCGTCCCCCGAGCGGGTGTGCCACCAAAGGACGAGTTTTTCGATGACGAAGAAGACGCCGAGGCCTGCGACCAGCGTGAGCCCGATCGCGTGCGCGCCGGCAACCCCTGCACCTTCCATCGCCTCCGGCAGCAGCGCGAGCAGCGCCGCGCCGATCAGGGCCCCTGTGGCGAAGCTCACGAAGTGCGGCAGCATCCGGGCTGCGCGTGCCTCGGAAACCCACAGGAAGAGCACCGCAAATGCAGCGCTGGCGATGCCGCCGACGGCGGCAGCGAGCCCGATCCAAAGTAGCAGCGGCATCTCGCTCACTCCAGCCAGATGAGGGCCGCCATGCGCCCGCAGCGCCCGTCGCGGCGGAACGAGAAGAAACGCCGGCTGTCGGCAAAGGTGCACCAGAGGCCCCCGAAGACCTCTCTTACCCCGAGCGCCGCGAGGCGGCGCCGCGCCAGAGCCGCGAGATCGCACTGCCAGCGCCGGCGCGCGTTGGGCGCGAAGGCGGCGGCCGCTCCAGCATCCTGCGCAAGAAAGGCCGCGCGCACCTCATCGCCGACCTCAAAGTGGGCGGCGGAGATCGCGGGTCCCATCCACGCGAGGAGCATCGCGGGATCGAGCCCGAGCCGCCCGACGGTTGCTTCCAGCACTCCGGCGGCGAGCCCGCGCCAGCCGGCGTGAGCCACCGCGATAGCGGAGGCATCCCGGGCGGCAAACAGCACCGGCAGGCAATCCGCAATCTGCACCGCGCACACCCGGCCCGCATGCCGGGTGATCACGGCATCGGCGCTCGCGGATCGCGTCCCGTTGGCCGCGCCGAGCTCCGCGACCTCCGTGCCGTGTACCTGCTCGAGCCACGCGGGCTCCGCCGGCAGCTTGAGCTGAGTGCGCACGCGCCGGCGGTTCTCGAGCACCGCGGCCGGGTCGTCCCCGACGCGGGCGCCGACGTTCAGCGTCGCGTACGGTGGGGCACTGACGCCGCCGATGCGCAGCGTGAAGGCAGCATGCACCGCACCCGGCACTGGCCACTCGGGCGTCAGCACTTCGAGCTCCGCCCCGGTGTCGGGCGTGCTCATGCGCGATCGGCCTCGAGCGCCGCGAGCAGCGCACGCATGTCTTCTGGGAGCGGCGACTCCCACTGCATTTTGCGTCCGGTGAGCGGATGGGCCAGCGCGAGCCGCGCCGCATGCAGCGCCTGGCGCCGAAAGCCGCCGAGCACCGCCGCGAGCCCTGGGGTGCAGCCGGCGGGCAGGCGCCGCCTTCCGGCATAGAGCGGGTCGCCGACTACAGGGAAGCCGATGTGCGCCAGGTGCACGCGGATCTGGTGGGTGCGGCCGGTTTCGAGCTCGATGCGCACCAGAGTGTGGGCGCGGAACCGCTCGACCACGCGATAGTGGGTCACGGCGGGCCGGCCTGCGGCACGCACCGCCATGCGCAGCCGCTGGGTACGGTGCCGGCCGATCGGCTCATCGACCGTACCGCCGCCGGTCATCACGCCGCTGCACACGGCGAGGTATTGCCGCGAGATCTGCCGGGCTGCGAGCGCGGCGACCAGTGCCGTGTGCGCTTCGGGGGTGCGCGCGACCAGGAGCAGGCCCGAGGTGTCCTTGTCGAGCCGGTGCACCAGCCCCGCGCGCGGCACCAGCGCGAGCCGGCCATCGAGCCCGAGGAGCGCGTTCTGCAGCGTGTGACGCGGATTCCCGGCGCCCGGATGCACCACCAGTCCCGCCGGCTTGTCGATCACCAGCAGTGCGCGGTCCCTGAAGACCACTCTGAGCGGCAGGTCTTCTGGCGTCACCTCGGTGCGCTGCGCCAGCTGCGCGGCGATGCGCACCGTCTCGCCGCCCCGGACCCGGTCCCTGGCGCGCATCAGGCGGTTCTCGATGCGTGCCGCCCCGGAGTCGATCCAGGACTTCAGCAGCGTACGCGAGTACTGCGGCAGCGCGCGCGCCAGCGCCTGGTCGAAGCGCAGCCCGGCCACCGCCGGCGGCAGGGTGAGGGCGTGCGAGCGGAACTCGCCATCGGCCGCTGTAGTCGCAGCACGAGCGGGTGAATTCGCTATATTCGCTATACTTGCACGATTCGTTCGGCGCGAAGCCAAAGAAAGGCCCTCTCAGAATGCTCTTGCCCGGTTTGGCGCGCGGCAGCGTGGTCGCCTTGTGTGTCGTACTGCTGGCCACGGCCGGCTGTCGCACCCACCGCGCGAGCGCGGAGCAGAAGGTGACCCCCGAGGTCCTGTTCAAGCGCGCCAAGAAGGACCTCGAGAACAACAACTTCAACGGCGCCATCAAGTCTTACGAGGCCCTCACCGCACGGTTCCCCTTCGCCGACGAGGCGCGTCAGGCGCACATCGACCTCATCTACGCATATTACCGCGCCGGGGAAGGCGAGTCGGCCACCGATGCCGCCGACACCTTCATCCGCGAGAATCCCACGCACCCGCGCGTCGACTACGCCTACTACGTCAAGGGCCTGGTGGACTTCGAGCGCACCCCGAACGCGATCGAGCGGGTGTTTCGCGCCGATCTCACCAAGCGGCCGCCGAGTACCGCGCGCAAGGCGTTCGCCGCCTTCAAGGTGGTGGTCGAGCAGTATCCGAAGAGCGAGTATGCGCACGACGCGCTGCAGCGCATGGTGTACCTGCGCGACCGCCTCGCGAGCTACGAGGTACACGTGGCACAGTACTACCTCAAGCGCGGCGCGTACGTGGCGGCGGCGCAGCGGGCCAAGGGTGCGATCGAGCAGTACGACGGCGCGCCGGCGGAGCGCGACGCGCTGACGATCATGATCGAGTGCTACGACAAGCTCGGCCTCAAGCCTCTCGCAGATCAGGCCCGCGAGGTGTACGCGGCCAACTACTCGGGCCAAGTGCGTCCGTCGCAGGCTGCGGTGCGGCGCGCGTGGTGGAAATTCTGGTAGCCGGCGGCCGCTGCCCGGCGGCCGCCCGTCAGCGCCGGTAGCCGCTCGTGATCGGGTAGCGCCAGTCGCGCCCGAACGCGCGCCGGCTGACGCGCACGCCGGGCGGCGCCTGGCGCCGCTTGTATTCGTTGCGCTTCACCATGTCGAGTACGCGGCCCACCGTCGCCCGATCGAAGCCCCGGGCCTCGATCTCATCGACCGACAGATCCTCCTCGATGAAGGCCTCGAGGATCGGGTCGAGCACCTCGTAGGGGGGCAGCGAGTCGGTGTCCTTCTGTTCCGCCCTCAGCTCCGCCGACGGTGCCCGCTCGATCACCCGCTGCGGGATCACCCGGCCCCTGGAGTTGCGGTAGCTCGCCAGCCGGTACACGAGCAGCTTGCTGCAATCCTTGATGGGTGCGAAGCCGCCTGCCATGTCGCCGTAGAGCGTGGCATAGCCCACCGCCATTTCACTCTTGTTGCCGGTGGTAAGGAGCATCCGGCCGGTCTTGTTGGACAGACCCATGAGCAGCAGCATGCGGCAGCGCGACTGGATGTTCTCCTCGGTGGCGTCGGGCGGCAGGCCGGCGAACTCGTCTTTGAGCGTCGCGAGCGTGCTCTCGAACATGGGCTCGATGGAGAGCACGCTGTACTTGACCCCGAGCGTGCGGGCCTGCTCCTTCGCGTCCTCGACGCTCATCGCCGCCGTATAGCGCGAGGGCATCAGCACCGCCTGCACCCGGTCCTTGCCGAGGGCGTCCACGGCGATCGCGAGCGTGAGCGCCGAGTCGACCCCGCCCGAGAGGCCGACGATGACGCCCGGGAAGCCGTGTTTCGTAACGTAGTCGCGCACCCCGAGCGTGAGGGCACTGTAGACGCTTGCTTCGTCGGAGAGCTCCGGGGCGACCGTCGCGCCCACCGGCGCGAGCGAGCCGCGCGCGTCGCGCTCGAAGCGCGCGAGATAGCTCCCTTCCTCGAAGGCCGGCGCGCGCATGCGCATCTCGCCGTGCGCGTCCATCGCGAACGAGTTGCCGTCGAAAACCAGCTCGTCCTGGCCGCCGACGAGATTGACGTAGGCGAGCGGCAGACCGACGTCGCGGACGCGGGTGCGGGCGATGTCCTCGCGCTCGCGCTGTTTGTGGATTTCGTAGGGTGAAGCGTTGATCACCGCGAGGAGCTCCGCGCCCCCGGCGCGCGCGAGTTGCGTGGCCTCGGGCTCCCAGATGTCTTCGCAAACCAGGAGTCCCACCCTGAATCCCCGCCAGTCGACCACCGTAGGCTGGGAGCCGGCACGGAAGTAGCGCTTCTCGTCGAATACCCGGTAGTTGGGCAGCTCCGCCTTGCGGTGGATGGCGAGCACTTCGCCGCCGGCGATCATGGCCGCCGAGTTGTAGATGCCGGCGCGCGTGTACTCAGGGAAGCCGACCACCACGGCGACGTCCCGCAACTCATCGCGCACCTGCGCGAGTCCCGCCTCGATCTGGCGGCGAATTCCGCGGTGAAAAAGCAGGTCCTCGGGCGGATAGCCGCTGAGTGCGAGCTCAGGGAAGAGCACCAGGTCGGCACCGAGGTTGACACGCGCATCGCGCGCGACCTGGATGACCCGCGTGGCGTTCCCCTGCACGTCTCCGACCAGGAGATCGAGCTGCGCCAGCGCGATGTTGAGCGATTCGCCCATGTGCGCGGCGCGACGCGTCGCTAGCGCCTCCGGCCCTTCACCCGGCGCCCGGCGGCTTTGCCCCCGGCGGCGGGACGTGCGGCCCGGGTCGGGCGCGCTGCGGGCAGCCGGCGCTTGGGGACCCGGGCGGCGCCCTGGACGGCCGCCGCGCGGCGCACGCCCTGCCGACCCCCGCCGCGGCGCTTGAGAAGCTCCGCCATCGCCGAGCCGAGTTCCGCCGGGGATTTCACGGTGCGCACGCCGGCCGACTCGAGCGCGGCGTACTTCTCGGCCGCGGTGCCCTTGCCGCCGGCGACGATGGCGCCCGCATGACCCATGCGCTTGCCGGGCGGCGCGGTGAGGCCGGCGATGTAGCCGACCACCGGCTTGGTCACGAACCTCCTGATGAAGTGCGCGGCCGCCTCCTCGTCGCTGCCGCCGATCTCGCCGACCAGGATGATGCCGGCGGTGGCGGGATCGCGCTCGAAGAGCTCGAGTACCTCGACGAACCCCATGCCGCGCACCGGATCTCCGCCGATGCCGACGCAGCTGCTCTGGCCAAGACCGATGCGCGTCGTCTGGAACACCGCCTCGTAGGTGAGCGTGCCCGAGCGCGACACGATGCCAACCGCGCCCTTCTTGTGGATGAACCCGGGCATGATTCCGATCTTGCACTCCTCCGGGGTGATGACCCCGGGGCAGTTGGGCCCGACCAGCCGCGTCGCCGACCCCGCCAGCACCGACTTCACCCGCACCATGTCGTTCACCGGAACACCTTCGGTGATGCAGACGACGAGCTCGATGCCGGCATCCGCCGCCTCGAGGATCGAGTCTGCGGCGCCCGAAGCGGGCACGTAGATCATGCTCGCGGTGGCCCCGGTCGCACGCACGGCATCGCGTACCGTGTCGAACACTGGCAGCCCCAGGTGCTGCTGGCCGCCGCGCCCCGGGGTGACGCCGCCGACGAGCCGGGTCCCGTAGTCGAGCGCCGCCTGCGAGTGGAACGTGCCCTGCTTGCCGGTGAAGCCCTGGCAGATGACTTTCGTGTTGCGGTTAATGAGGATGCTCATGCCTTGCCCTTTGCCGCCAGCGCCACCACCTGGCGCGCGGCGTCGGTGAGATCCGCCGCGGAGCGGATGGTGAGACCGCTCGCGGCGAGCGCCGTGCGCGCTTCTTCTGCGTTGGTGCCTTCGAGCCGCACCACCACCGGCACCTTGACGCCGACTTTCTTCACGGCGGTGATCACCCCTTCGGCGATCAGGTTGCAGCGCACGATGCCGCCGAAGATGTTGACCAGCACCGCGCGAACCTTCGGGTTGGAGAGGATCAGCTCGAAGGCCGCGGTCACCCGTTCGGCCGTGGCGCCGCCGCCGACGTCGAGGAAGTTCGCCGGCCGTCCGCCGTGCAGCTTGATGAGATCCATGGTCGCCATTGCCAATCCCGCGCCGTTCACCATGCAGGCGATGTCGCCGTCGAGGGAGACGTAGTTGAGGTCGTGCTCGCTGGCGCGGCGCTCCATCGGGTCCTCCTGGCTCGCGTCGCGCAGCTCGGCGAGCTCGGGATGGCGAAACAGCGCGTTGTCATCGGCGATGATTTTCGCATCGAGCGCCATCAGCGTCCCGCTGCGGGTGACGATGAGCGGATTCACCTCGACCAGGCTCAGGTCCTTCTCGACGTAGAGGCGATACAGCGCCGTGGCGAGCGCCTGAAACTGCGAGACGAGCGGCCCCCCGAGCTTGAGACCGAAGGCGAGCTCGCGCGCCTGATAAGCCTGCAGACCCGCCGCGGGGTGGATGGTGACGGAGAGGATCTTTTCCGGCGTCGCGGCTGCGACCTCCTCGATTTCCATCCCGCCGGCTGCCGAAGCAATCATCGCCACGCGACCGCGCTCGCGGTTGAGCGTCAGCGACAGATAGATCTCACGCGCGATCTCCGAGCCGCACTCGACATAGACCCGCTCGACGGGCAGGCCCGCAGACGTCGTCTGGTGGGTGACGAGTCGCCGGCCGAGAATCTCGGCGGCTGCGGCGCGCACCGCTTCCACGTCGCGCGTGAGTTTCACTCCGCCCGCCTTGCCGCGACCCCCGGCATGCACCTGAGCCTTCACCACCCAGACGCTGCCCCCGAGCGCGCCGGCCGCCTCCGCCGCTTCCCCAGGACTCGCCGCCACCCGACCGGCCGGGACCGCGATCCCGAAACTGCGAAAGATTTCCTTGGCTTGATATTCGTGCAGGTTCATCGGCAGGTCCCGGACGGGTAAAGGGCGCATTCTCCTCGAAAATACCGGGCGGTGACCAGTAAGGTCCGCTGATGCGGCACCGCACGCCCGGGTCTGCGATGCGGGTCGCGACCCGTCCGCGGGTGAAAATGCTACAGTCGCCGCGCCTTGCAACGGCCCGCGAGCGACTCATTCCCCCTGCAAATGCCGGCCAGCGCTCCCTCTCTTAATGCAGCCCCGAGCGATTTCGCGTGGCGCATCATCGGGCTCCTGAACCTCTATCGGCTGCTGGTGCCGCTGCTGCTGCTGCTGCTGCAGGATCTCGCCGGCCAGGGTTGGGGCGTCGTGGCGGAACGCCCGCGACTGTTCGTCGGGGCCTGCATCGCCTATTTCACGGCGGCCGTGCTCCTCATCATCGCGCGGCGGCTCCGCTGGTCGAGCCTGCGCATCGTCGCGCTCGTCAATGCGAGCGTCGACGCGGTCGCCGTCGCTTTCATCCTGTACGCGGCCGGCGGGGTGGCGAGCGGCCTCGGAATTCTCCTGGTGCTCCCCGTGTTCGCGCTGGCGGTGCTCGCCGGCCGCCGCGATGCCTTCCTGATCGCGGCGCTGGCGGCACTCGCGGTGCTGACGCAACAGGTGGTCGCCGGGATCACCGACGCGACGCCGGTGACCGACTATGCGACCTCGGGGCTCCTCGGGGCGGTGCTGTTCGTGACCTCACTCGCGACCTGGCCGGTGGCGAGCCGGCTGCGCGAGAGCGACGCGCTGGTGCGCCGCCAGGAGGTGGACCTCGCCAATCTCGCGCAGCTCTCGCAGTACATCGTGCAGCACCTGCGCGAGAGCATCCTGGTACTCGATGCCCAGGATCGCATCCGGCTCATCAACGAGTCTGCCGCCGAGATCCTCGGCGACAAGCACGCCTACCCGGACGCCTTGATCGGCGAGGCGTCGCCGCGGCTGCTGTTTCTGCTGGAGTCCTGGCGCCAGAGCGGGGGCGCGCAGCCTCCCGGGGATCCGACGTTCGTCGCCGCGGACGGTGCCCGTGTGATCCGGCCGCACTTTGCCTCTCTCGGCACTGGGGTGCCCGGACCCGTGCTGGTCTTCCTCGAGGACACGAGCCTGATTGCCGAGCGGGTACAGCAGCTCAAGCTTGCCGCACTCGGACGCCTCGGCGCGAGCATCGCCCACGAGATCCGCAATCCGGTCGGCGCCATGAGTCACGCCGGACAGCTGCTGGCGGAGTCGCCCAGCCTGACCAGCGACGATCGGCGGCTGACCGAGATCATCCGCGCCAACGCCAGCCGGGTGAGCGGCATCATCGACAATGTGCAGCGCCTCGCGCGGCGCGAGGAAGCGCGGCTCGAGCGGCTGTCGCTGCGGGAGTGGACCGAGGAGTTCCGCGATGAGTTCTGCGAGACGATGCAATTCCCCCGTGCCCGGCTGACGGTCGAGGGTGCTGCCGACCTCGAGGTGCGCGCCGACCCCGACCAGCTCCGGCAGATTCTCTGGAACCTCTGCGAAAACTCGCTAAAGCACGCGGTCCAAGGCGACCCGGCCCGGAGCATCGAGATACGATACGGACGCATGACCACGAGCGCGCGCCCGTTTCTGGAAGTGGCCGACCGGGGTCCGGGCGTCCCGCCCGAGCACATCGAGCGGATCTTCGAGCCCTTCTTCAGCGGCGGCAGCGGCACGGGCCTGGGGCTCTTCCTCGCCCGCGAGCTCGCGCAGGCGAACGGCGCTACGCTCCTCTACGAGCCGCGCGCCGCCGGCGGCAGCGTGTTCAGGGTGGTGTTCGCGGATCCCCGGCGGTGGGAGACCTGATGAGCGAGGCACCCGCAACGCAGCCTACATCGAGCCAGCCGGTGGTGCTGGTGGTGGACGACGAGCCGGATCTCCTCGAGCTCGTAGGTCTCACGCTCCACCGCATGCGCCTCCGGACCCGCACCGCGGCCGATCTCGGCACGGCGCGCCGGCTGCTCAAGAGCGAGAATTTCGATCTGTGCCTGACCGACATGCGTCTTCCCGACGGCGACGGGTTGGATCTCGTCGCCTGGATCCAGGAGAACCGCCCCAGCGTCCCCGTTGCGGTCATCACCGCCCACGGAAACGTCGAGTCCGCGGTGCGCGCGCTCAAGCTCGGGGCGTTCGATTTCGTCTCCAAGCCGCTCGATCTCGGCGTGCTTCGCAAACTCGTCGGGAGCGCGGTCAAGCTGCGCGCCGGCCCGGACGTGAGCACCACAGCGACGAGCTTCAGCGGGCCGCGGCTGCTCGGCAGCTCTCCCGTCATGGAGCAGCTGCGCGAAATGATCGCGCGCGTCGCTCGCAGTCAGGCGCCGGTGCACATCTGCGGCGAGTCCGGCACCGGCAAGGAGTTGGTGGCGAGGCTGATTCACGAGAGCGGCGCGCGGCGCGAGGGCCCGTTCGTCGCCGTCAACTGCGGCGCCATCCCGACAGAGCTCATGGAGAGCGAACTCTTCGGCCACAAGCGCGGCAGCTTCACCGGCGCGGTCGCCGACAAGAAGGGGCTGGTGCAAAGCGCCGAGGGCGGGACGCTGTTCCTCGACGAGGTGGGCGACCTGCCACTGCACATGCAGGTGAAGCTGCTGCGGGTGGTGCAGGAGAAGACCGTGCGCCCGGTGGGCGAAGCGCGCGAAGAGATCGTGGACGTGCGCATCCTCTCGGCCACCCACCGGGATCTGTCCGACCTCGTCGCCCAGGGACTCTTCCGCGAGGATCTCTTCTACCGGATCAACGTGATCGAGCTGCGGGTACCGGCGCTGCGCGAGCGCGCCGGCGACATCCCCGAAATCGCCGCGGCCATACTCGAGCGCCTCGCGGCCCGCACCGGTGCGGTTCCACCACGCATCGTCCCGGAGGCGATGCAGCTGCTGCAGGATTATGGCTTTCCCGGCAATGTGCGCGAGCTCGAGAACGTGCTGGAGCGCGCCGTGACGCTCTGCACGGGAGGCGCGATTACGCCGGAACACATCCGACTGCGCTCGGGCGGACGCCCGGCCGGAGCCGAGGCTGAGTCGGCGGCGGCGGCACCAGTCGCGGAACCAGCAAGGGATACGGGCGTCGCGCTCGGCAGCCACCTCGAGAGCATTGAGCGGGACGCGATCATCAAGGCGCTCGAGAAGACCCGCTACAACAAGACGGCGGCTGCGAAACTGCTCGGCATGAGCTTCCGGGCACTACGCTACCGGATCAAGAAGCTCGGAATCGAGTAACAGCGGCGTGACGCTTCTGGTCACTTTCTGACGCGCCGCCGCCTTTACTGGCGGCGCCACGCGACAGTCCTTAAGTTAAGGCCGAAGCGCCCCGACCTCAAAGGTCCTTGTCTCACAAGGACTTGGGCGTCCCTGCACCCTCTGGCACACACCTTGCTTCAGTCTTGCCAGGCGCCCTTTTTGCGCCGCTGATTCCGTCTCTCTAACTTTTCGAGGAGTTATAGCAAATGAAGGTGCAAAAGGGTTTTACCCTCATCGAGCTGATGATCGTGGTTGCGATCATCGGCATCCTCGCCGCGGTTGCGATCCCCGCCTACCAGGACTACCTGAACCGTTCCAAGATGACCGAAGTGCTCACGGCCATCTCGGCCTGCAAGACCTCCGTCTCCGAATATGCGGCCGCGAGGAACAAGCTGCCGACGTCGATCGCGCAGTCCGGCTGCTCGAACATTGCGACGACGTACATGTCCGCCCTCGACGTCGCCGCCGGCGGCGTGATCAAGGCCACGGTGGGCGCGATTG
>DASQIC010000024.1:0-162298 GCA_035631755.1 Steroidobacteraceae bacterium | reverse complement strand
CTCCCCGGTGCGCGGGTGCTCGACGTCGGCTGCGGCGGCGGGCTGCTCGCCGAGTCGCTCGCGGCCGCCGGCGCCACCGTCACCGGCATCGATCTCGCCCCAGGGATGATCGAGGTCGCGCGCCTGCACGCCGCCGAGTCGCGCCTGGACATCGACTACCGCGTGGCCGCCGCCGAGGACCTGGCGCGCAGCGAGCCGCACGCCTTCGACGTGGTGACCTGCCTCGAGATGCTCGAGCACGTGCCGCAGCCCGCCGCCATGGTGGCGACGCTCGCCGGCCTCACCCGCCCGGGAGGCGCGCTCGTCGTCTCGACGCTGAATCGCAACCTGCGCGCCTTCGTGCTGGCGATCGTCGCCGCCGAATACCTGCTCGGCCTCATTCCGCGCGGCACCCACGAGTATGAGCGCCTCATCCGCCCGGCGGAGCTCGCACGCTGGGGACGCGCCGCGGGACTCAGGCTCGAGACGCTCGCCGGCATCGAGCTCAATCCCCTCACCGGCCATCTGGCACTCGGAAGCGACGTGCGCGTGAATTACCTGGCGCACTTCGCGCGCCCCGCGTGAGGATGAGCGGGTGAGCCTGCCCCTCGCCCTCGCAGTGGTGGCCGCGGCCGCGCTGGTCGCGGGCGCGGTCCTCGGCGGACTCCTCGCCCACGTGCGCGCGGCGCGGCGTCTCGAGGCGCTGCACGTCGAGCTCACCGCGGCGCAGGTGCGGCTCGAGGCGGGGACGCTCCGGGAGGCGGACCGCGTGAACCTGCTCGAGCAGTCCGAAAACCGGCTGCGGGCGGCGTTCGAGTCCCTCGCCAGCGACACGCTGCGCTCGAACAGCGAGCTCTTCCTGCGGCTCGCGCGCGAGGCCATGGGGCGCGACCAGGTGCTCGCCCAGGGCGCGCTCAAGGAGCGCGAAACCGCCATCGCGCAGCTGGTCGAGCCGCTGCGCGTGGCGCTCGAGCGCACCGAGGCGCAGGTGCGCTCGCTCGAGCGCGAGCGCCGCGAAGCCTTCGCGACGCTGCGCACCCAGATCGAGACCCTGAGCGGAGCCCAGACGCAGCTGCAGCGCGAGACGCGCAATCTGGTCACGGCCCTGCGGCGCCCGGAGGTGCGCGGCCGGTGGGGCGAGCTGACGTTGCGACGCCTGGTGGAGCTCGCCGGCCTCACCGAGCACTGTGACTTCACCGAGCAGCCGCACGTGCCCGGCGAGGAGGGCGCGCTGCGCCCCGACCTGGTGGTGCACATGCCCGATGCGCGTGACCTGGTGATCGACGCCAAGACGCCGCTCGACGCCTATCTCGCGGCCCTCGACGCCGCCACCGACGAGGAGCGCCAGCAGTCGCTGCGGCGGCACGCGCAACAGGTCGAGACGCGCGTGCGCGAGCTCGCCTCCAAGGGCTACTGGGCGCAATTCGAGCGCAGTCCCGAATTCGCCGTGCTGTTCCTGCCGGGGGACCAGTTCCTCTCGGCCGCACTCGCCGAGCGGCCCGACCTGCTCGAGACCGCGCTCGGCCAGAGCGTGATCATCGCCACCCCCTCGACGCTGATCGCGCTGCTGAAGGCCGTGGCCTACGGCTGGCGCCAGTCGGCGGTGGCGCACAACGCCGCGCTCATCCGCGACCTCGGCCAGGAGCTCTATCGGCGCATGGCGAGCTTCCACGGGCACCTCGGGCGCACCGGGCAGCGCCTGGCCGCCGCGGTGGAGGCCTACAACGCCGCCGTCGGCTCGCTCGAGCGCCACGTGCTGCCGCAGGCGCGCCGCTTCACCGAGCTCGGCGTGACGGCCGATGCGCCGCTCGCGCCGCTGGACGAGGTGAATCAGCTGCCGCGCAGCGCGGGCGCCGCCGCCGCCGCCGAGCCGGAAGACGCCGAGCCGCGCACGCCGGCGGGTCCCGCCGCCGGTCCCCCGCGCGACGCCCCCGCGAGCAATGCCCGCAAGTCCTGAGGCATCCGCGGCGCGTACCCTCGCCCTGCTCTACTCCACGGTTGCCGAGCGCCCGGTGCTCGCGGCGCTGTGGGCCATCGAAAAGGAGATCGGCGCGAGCCTGCGCAGCGGTCTCGATCACCAGGTGGCCCATAGCCGCCTCGCCTGGTGGCGCGAGGAGTGCACGCGCTGCGCCGCAGGGCAGCCGCTGCATCCGCTGACGCGCTCGCTGCGCGCGGCGCTGCCGCCAGGGGCGACCGGCGCGCTCGGCGGGCTCACCGGGCTGGTCGATGCGGCGGCGTGGGACCTCGCGGCGGCGACCTTCGGGACGCGGCGCGAGCTGCGCGCCTACTGCGAGCGCTGGGCGGGGGCCGTGATCGCGCCGCTCCTCGAGCTCGCGGCCCCCGCCGCCCCGTCGGCGACCGCGCGCGAGCTCGGTGCGGCGCTGCGCGAGCTCGAGCTGCTGGCGCACCTCGCCCGCGACGCCCGCGCCGGCCGGCTGCGGCTGCCACTCGATGAGCTCGCCGCGCTGCGCGCCGAGCCTGCCGCCGTCGCGCGGCCGCCGTGGCCGCCGCCACTCGCCGCGCGGCTGCGCGAGCGCCACCAGGAGCTGCGCGCGGCGCTCGGCGCGGCGGTCCGCAGCCTCACTCCGGCCGTACAGCCGGCGCTGCGCGGCTTGCTGGTGTGGGCGGCGCTCGCCTGCGCGCATTCGCGCCGCGCGGCGCAGCGCTTGCCCGCGGCCCCCGCCGGGAGCGACCATCACAGCCCGCTCGACGCCTGGCGCGCCTGGCGCGCCGCACGCCGTGCCGACGCCGGCCGGCTCGCGCTGTGAGCGGGAAGCGGCGCTCGCAGACTCACAGGACCCGCACGGTGGATGACGACTTCGATCCGCGCGCACATCACGCCCGACCCGACGAGCTCGCCGGGCGCGTGATCGCCATCACCGGCGCGAGCGCCGGACTCGGCCGCGCGGTCGCCGCGGCGTGCGCCGCCCACGGGGCGAACGTGATCCTCATCGGGCGCGACGCCGGGCGCCTCGAAGCCGTACACGCGGAGCTCGCGACGGCAGGTGCGCCCGAGGCGAGCATCGCGGTGCTCGACCTCGAGCGCTCGCTCGCCCGCGGCTACGACGCGCTCGCCGACGCGGTCGCCGGACGCTACGGGCGTCTCGACGGCCTGCTGCACAACGCCGGGATTCTCGGCACCCTGACGCCCATCGAGCACTACGACGTGCCCACCTGGTGCCGGGTGCTGCACGTCAATCTCACCGCTGCCTTCGCGCTCACGCAGGTGCTGCTGCCGGCACTCAAGAAGTCCGCCGACGCCTCGGTGGTGTTCACCTCGAGCGCCGTCGGCCGCCGCGGCCGCGCCTACTGGGGTGCCTACGCGGTCTCGAAGTTCGCCCTCGAGGGACTCTCGCAGGTGCTCGCCGACGAGCTCTCCGGCACCACCGCCATCCGCGTCAACACGCTGAATCCCGGGCGGGCGCGCACCGCGATGCGCCGCCAGGCATACCCGGCCGAGGATGTGGCGACGCTGCCCGAGCCCGCCGCGCTCACCGGACCGTATCTCGCGCTCCTCGGACCGGCGAGTCGCGGCGTCACGGGCCGGGCGTTCGACGCCCAGGCGCCCCGCTAGGGCTGCCCCCACCCGTCCCGGCGGCGAGCAGCGATTGCAGCTCCTCCGCGCTGAGCTCGCGCGCCCGGCCGCGCCCGAGGGAGCGCTCGAGCGCCAGCGGGCCGAGCCGCGTGCGCAGCACACGCCCGACGAGCGCGCCCTGGCGCTCGATGAGCTGGCGCACCTGCTTGCCGCTCGCGCCGCGCACGCTGAGCGTATACCAGCGGTTGGCTGCTTCCCCGCCGGCCGCCGCGCAGTGCTCGACCACGAGGCGAGTGCCGCTGTCGAGCGTGCCCTCGAGGATGCCCGTGAGTTGCCCGGCGGCGAGTGCCCCGCGCACCCGCACCCCGAATTCGCTGCTGAGCGCGCGCACCCGGCGCTGCAGCGTGCGCGCCAGCGCACCGTCCGAGGTCAGGAGCTCGAGACCGCCGTCGACGCGCGGCATGGGGCTCACGGCGATGAAGCGCCGGGCGGCGCGGCGTGGCAGCCGCGCGAGCGCATTCTCGAGGGCCTCGCCGGGCGAGCGATGACAGAGAAAGGCGCGCGCGCCGCCCGGGTCCTCGCGCGCGCGCACCAGCCGTCCGTCGAGCCGCAGCTGATCGCCGGGCGCAACCCGAAGGCCGAGCGTGGCAGGAATGCCGTTGACGGTCAGCCGGCCGGCGCGGATCCACACTTCCGCTTCACGCCGCGAGGCGAGCCCGGCACGCGCGAGGACCTTCTGCAGCCGCTCGGGCTCGGCGGGCACACCGGCGCGCCCCGACCCCGCGGTGCGGCGCCGCGCGCGAGCGGTCCCACGCCGCATCACCCGTCCAGGTCGCGCGGCGCGGCCACGAGCTCGTGCGAGCTCCCGGCCCCCGCGGACAGCTCGTCCTCCTCGGGCCCGTCGTCAGCCTCCGCGGCGGGCTCGCCCGCCGCGCCGGGCGCCCCGGGCGCCGCCGCGCCCGCGAGCTCGAGCTGCAGGTTGAGATCGCCGAGCGCCTTCAGCTCGGCGAGCGGCGGCAGCTCATCGAGACTCTTCAGCCCGAAGTAGTCGAGGAACTCGCGCGTGGTGCCGAGCAGCTCCGGGTGGCCCGGCACGTCGCGGTGGCCGACGACCCGCACCCAGCCGCGCTCGATCATGGTCCGCACGATGTTGGGATTGACGGTGACGCCACGCACCGCCTCGATCTCGGCACGCGTGATCGGCTGGCGGTAGGCGATGAGGGCGAGTGTCTCGAGCAGCGCCCGCGAGTAACGCGCGGTGCGCTCCGGCCACAGGCGGGAGATTTCCGCGGCCAGCTCGCGGCGCACCTGGACACGGTAGCCGCTCGCGGTGTGCTTGAGCTCGATGCCGCGGCCGGCGTACTCCGCCGCCAGCTGCTCGAGCGCGGCGTGCAGCTGCTGCGTGCTCGGGCGCGCGCCCTCGCCGAACAGCCGCGCGAGCTCGGCCACCGGCAGCGGCGTTCCGGCCGCCAGCAGTGCCGCCTCGATGACGTTCCTTATGTATGCATCGTTCATGCGGGGTCCTCATCGGGGACGGTGCCATCCGGCGCGATCTCGGCCGGGGTGTTGTCGGCGACCACGCGCAGGGTGCGGCCCGCGCTCGCGGCGCGCACGTGCAGCGGCGCGTAGGCCTCGGCCTGTACGATGTCGATCAGACCTTCGCGCATCAGCTCGAGGATCGCGACGAAGGTGACGGTCACGCCCATGCGGCCCTCTTCCGGGCGGAACAGCCGCACGAACTCGATGAAGCCGGCCGTGGCGAGCTGGGCGAGGATGTCGCTCATGCGCTCCCCGACCGAGAGCCGCTCGCGCTGGATGTGGTGATGGGCGAACATCTCCGCGCGCGCCACCACCTCCTTGAACGCCACCAGCATCTCCTGCAGCGTGATCTGCGGCAGCGAGCCCGTCACGCGGCGCTCCCTGAGCTCGGCCGAGGCTGACCACACGTCGCGCTCCAGGCGCGGCAGCGCATCGAGCCCCTCGGCGGCGCGCTTGAAGCGCTCGTACTCCTGCAGCCGCCGCGCCAGCTCGGCGCGCGGATCCTCGCCCTCCTCCTGCTCGGACTTCGGTCGCGGCAGCAGCATCCGCGATTTGATCTCGGCGAGCGTCGCGGCCATGACCAGGTACTCGCCCGCGAGCTCGAGCTGCAGGCCCTGCATCAGCTCGATGTACTGCATGTACTGGCGGGTGATCTCCGCGAGCGGGATGTCGAGGATGTCGAGGTTCTGGCGGCGGATGAGATACAGCAGCAGGTCGAGCGGCCCTTCGAAGGCCTCGAGGAACACCTCGAGCGCCTGCGGCGGTATGTAGAGGTCGTGCGGCAGCTGCGAGATCGGCTCGCCGTTCACCACCGCAAACGGCATCTCGACCTGTTCGGGGGCGGCGCTCGCCGGCGGCGGCGCCGGGGCGGCGTTGGACACCACGACGGTGAGCGCGGGTTTTTGTTTCATGGTTTCGGTTTCATGGTTTGGCCTTCCGCGGCGAGCCTCACTCGGGCCGCAGGTGCATGGCGCGCCGCACCTCGGCGAGCGTCTCGCGTGCCGCCTCGCGCGCCTTGTCGGCGCCCTCGGCCACGATGCCGCGGACCAGCTCCGGGTTCTCCTCGAACTCCTGCGCCCGCCGGCGCATGCCGGCGATCTCCTCCACGACCTTGTCGATCAGCGGCTGCTTGCACTCGAGGCAGCCGATGCCGGCGCTGCGGCAGCCCGTGCTGGCCCACGTGCGCGTGGCATCGTCGGAATAGATCCTGTGCAGGTCGAATACCGGACACTTGTCGGGGTCACCCGGATCGCTGCGCCGCACCCGCGCCGGGTCGGTGGTCATCGCCCGCAGCTTCTGCACCACCACGTCCGGCTCCTCGCGCAGCCCGATGGTATTGCCGTAGGACTTGGACATCTTGCGGCCGTCGAGGCCGGGAACCTTCGGCGAGGCGGTCAGCAGCACCTGGGGCTCGGGCAGTATGCTGACGCCCGTGCCCTCGAGGTAGCCGAGCAGCCGCTCGCGGTCCGCCACGGTGATGCGGTTGTTGGCATGCACCAGCGCGCGGGCACGCTCCAGCGCCTCGGTGTCGCCGTGCTCCTGGAACTTGCGCCGCAGCTGGCGATAGCTGCCCGCGGTGCGTCCGCCGAGGCTCTTGACCGCCCGCTCGGAGCGCGCCTCGAAGTCCGGCTCGCGCCCGTAGAGGTGGTTGAAGCGCCGCGCGAGCTCGCGCGTCAGCTCGACGTGCGCCACCTGATCCTCGCCGACCGGCACGAAGGCGGCACGGTACACCAGGATGTCCGCGCTCTGCAGCAGCGGGTAGCCGAGGAAGCCGAAAGTGGCGAGGTCCTTCCCCTTGAGCTGCTCCTGCTGATCCTTGTAGCTCGGAACGCGCTCGAGCCAACCGAGCGGCGTCACCATCGACAGCAGCAGGTGCAGCTCCGCGTGCTCGAGCACGTGTGACTGGATGAACAGCGTCGCGACGCCGGGGTTGAGTCCCGCGGCCAGCCAGTCGATCAGCACCTCGCGCACGTTCTCCTGCAGGTGCGCGGTGTCCTCGTAGCCGGTGGTGAGCATGTGCCAGTCGGCGACGAAAAAGTAGCACTCGTACTGGTACTGCAGCTCGACCCAGTTGCGCAGTGCGCCGTGGAAGTTGCCGAGGTGCAGCCGGCCCGTGGGCCGCATGCCGGACAGCACGCGCCGTGCCGGCGCGGGCGAACTCACGTGCCTCCCGGCAGCGGCACTGCGGGCATGTCGGTTGGTGCGTGGGCGGGGTTCACGACGCGGCGCTCACGAGGCGCAATTATAGCGCACGCCCGGTAATCGGGCCGAGGACGCCCTTGCCCTGACGCACGATCACCGGCGGCGACACCGACAGGTCGACCACGGTGGTCGGCTCGATGCCGCAGTCGCCGCTGTCGAGGATGGCATCGACCTCGCGCGCCAGCCGCGCCTCGATCGCGCGCGCCTCGGTGAGCGGCTGCGAGTCCGGGGGCAGCAGCAGCGTCGAGCTCATGAGCGGCTCGCCGAGCTCGGCGAGCAGCAGCTGCGGTACGCGGTGGGCGGGTATGCGCACCCCGATCGTGCGCCGCCGCGGGTGCTGCAGCCGGCGCGGGGTCTCGCGCGTCGCGCGCAGCAGAAAGGTATACGGACCCGGCAGGCAGCCCTTCAGCAGCCGGAACTGCCAGGTCTCGAGCCGCGCACAGCGGCCGACCTCGGCCAGGCTGGCGCACACCAGCGTGAAGTGGTGGTGGCGGTCGGCCTGACGCAGGCGCCGCACGCGCTCCTGCGCCTCCTTGTTGCCGAGGAGCCAGCCGAAGGCGTAGCACGAGTCGGTCGGGTAGGCGATGAGCCCGCCGGCACGCACGATGGCGGCGGCCCGCCGGATCAGGCGTCCCTGGGGATTCAGCGGGTGCAGCTCGAGGAACTCGGTCATCGCGGCCCGTCGATGGAAGTTGCGCGCGGCGCGTGACAATATACGCGGCCGTTTGCCGCGTACAGCGCCGCCGCTTCAGGACCCTCGCCACTTCACCCTCCCATGCAGGCCCTCACCGAGTTCGCGCCGCTCGCGGCCTTCATCGCCGCCTATTACCTGCGCGGGATGTACGTGGCCACCGCGGTGCTGATGGTTGCCATGCTGGTGCTGCTCGCGGTCGACTGGCTGCGGCTGCGGCGCATTCCACCGATGCACTCGCTGTCGGCGGTGCTGGTGCTGATCTTCGGCGCGGCGACGCTGGCGCTGCACGATCCGGTGTTCATCCAGTGGAAGCCGACGGTGTTCTTCTGGCTGACCAGCGTCGCGTTCCTGGCGAGCTTCTTCATCGGCGGGCGGACGCTCGCCGAACGGCTGCTCGGCAGCACGCTCGGCGAGGCTTTTGGCGAGCGGCTGCAGATCGGCCCGGCGCTGTGGTGGCGGCTGAACCTGGCGTGGGCCGTGTTCACGGCCTTCCTCGGCGCGCTCAACGTGCTGGTGCTGCGCTATGCGAGCGAGCGCGTGTGGGTGGCGCTCAAGTTCGGCGACTTCGTGCTGATGCTGGCGTTCGTCGTCGCGCAGGTATTGTGGCTCAGCGCGCGCGCGACGCCCGCGGCGCCGCCGGCGCTCGAGAGCAGCGATGGACGCGGCGAGTGAGCGGGTGATGATGCAGATGCGCGCCGCCCTCGAGCGGGCGCTCGCTCCGAGCGCGCTCGAGATCATCGACGACGGGCCACGGCACGCGGGTCACCTGGCGGCCGGCGGCGGCCATTTCCGCCTGCTGCTGGTGGCGGAGGCGTTCCGCGGCCGTTCACGCCTCGAGCGCCACCGCATGGTATACGCGGCGCTCGCCCCGCTCCTCAAAGCCTCGGTACACGCGCTCAACATCAAGGCACGTGCGCCGGAAGAGAAGGACTGAATATGCCCAGGCATCCGTCGCGTCTCCTGCTCCTCGGCTGCGCGCTCGGCGCGCTCGGCGCCTGTCAGCCCAAGGCCGCAGCCCCCGTCGACAGCTCCCCGGCGGTGGCGACCGTGAACGGCGCGCCGATCAGCCGCGATTTCTACGAGTTCTACATCAAGGGCATCAGCGGCAAGACCTCCGCCGAGCTCACACCCGAGGTGCGCGACCGCGCGCTCGACAACCTGATCCACGCCGAGCTCGTGTCGCAGGAGGCCGTCAAGGAGGGACTCGACAAGACCGGCGAGACCAACTATCTGCTCGAGCTCTCGCGTCTCAACGTGCTGCAGCAGGCGGTGTCGGATCACTACCTCAAGGACAAGCAGCCGACCGACGCGGAGCTGCACGCCGAGTACAACACGCAGGTGGCGGCGATGGCCAAGCAGGAGTACCACGCCCGCCACATCCTGGTGGCGACCGAGCCATTCGCCGAGAAGCTCATCGAGCGACTTGGCAAGGGCGAGAAGTTTGCCGACCTCGCGCGCGCCGAATCCATGGATCCCTCCAAGAGCAACGGCGGCGACCTCGGCTGGTTCGCTCCCGACCGCATGCCGCCGGAGTTCGCCGCCGCGGTCGAGGCCCTGAAGCCCGGCGAATACACTCACAAGCCGGTGCAGACCCAGTACGGCTGGCACATCATCCAGCTCATCGAGACCCGGCCGCTGAATCCCCCGCCCTACGAGCAGGTCAAGCAGCGCCTCCAGCAGGTCGTCGAAGGCAAGAAATTCAAGAGCTACGTCGATGACCTGATGCGCAGCGCCAAGATCACCAAGACGCTCGATCAGCCGGCGGCTCCCTCGGGCAGCGCCCCCCCGGCCGCACCCAAGGGCTGACGCGGCACGCGCGGCGGCGCGAATCAGTGCGCCGCCGCCGCTGCGCGTGCGGCCGCCTCTCGCGACCAGAAGCGAACCTCGGCGTCGAAGCCCGATTGCGCTTCGGCGGCCGACAGCTCCCGTGGCGCCTCGCCGGTGTGATACTCGACGGCCTTGCGCAGATGGCCGCGTTGGCTCAGCAGGTACGCGGTGGTCAAGTGCGCCGCCTCGTCGGCCACGATCACGACGACGCGGCGCGGCGCTTCGGCTCCCACATTGAAAGTGCGCACCGTAAAGCCGTCGCGCACGACCAGCTGGCGCACGGCGAGTCCCTGGCCGTTGGTCGCGAGCCCGAGCACTGCGGAGAGATTCGGCGGCAGCCGTGAAGTCGGCCCGTTGCTGAGCGCGCGAGCCGAGAGCGTCTCGGCCCAGGTGGCGGCGGCGAGCGCCGGGCCCGCGAGTGCCGCGGCCGCCGCGAGCACCGTGACCGCCACCCGTGCCGTGAACCCCGACCGCCTCATCGGTGGCAACATGAGCCCTCCTCCGCGCCGCGCGCTGAGTCTAGTCGGCGTCGGGGCCGCCGGCGAGCAGCGCCTGAAGCTGCCGCTCGTCGAGCACCCGTACGCCGAGCTCGCGGGCGCGTGCGAGCTTCGAGCCGGGCTCGCTGCCCGCGACGACGAAGCTGGTCTTCTTCGAGACGCTGCCCGTCACCTTCGCGCCACGCGCGAGCAGTGCCTCCTCCGCCTGCTCGCGCGTCAGGTGCGCGAGCGTGCCGGTGATGACGACGGTGCACCCGGCGAGCGCCCCCACCTGTCCCGCGCCCGGGGGACGCTGCATATCAGGCCACGTGACACCTTTCCGTCGTAGCTCTTTGATAACGCTAACATGATCTTTGGAAGCAAAGAAGGCGGCAACCTGCGCCGCCACCACCGGCCCGACATCAGGCACCTGCTGGATCCTGCCCTCGTCGGCACCCATCAGCGCCTCGAGCGAGCCGAAGTGGCGCGCGAGGGCGAGCGCGGTAGCCTCACCCACCTCGCGGATTCCCAACGCATACAGCAGCCGTGGCAGGGTCGTCAGCCTGCTCTTCTTGATCGCAGCGACCAGGTTGGCGGCGGACTTCTCGCCCATGCGCTCGAGCTCCGACAGTTGCTCGGCGGTGAGCGAGTACAGGTCCGCAGGCGAACGCACCAGCTCGCGCTCGACCAGCTGCCCGATCACCCGATCGCCGAGCCCTTCGATGTCGAGCGCCCGGCGGCTGGCGAAATGGCGCAGCGCCTCCTGGAGCTGGGCGCGGCAGGTGAAGCCACCGGTGCAGCGGGCGACCGCCTCGCCCTCGACGCGCAGCACCCGTGAGCCGCACACCGGACAGACCGAGGGCAGGCTGACCGGCACGGTGCCGGCCGGCCGCCGTTCCGTGAGCACGCTCACCAGTTCCGGGATCACGTCCCCGGCGCGGCGCACGGTGACGGTGTCGCCCACGCGCACGTCCTTGCGGTGCACCTCGTCGATGTTGTGCAGCGTCACGTTGCTCACGGTCACGCCGCCGACGAACACCGGCTCGAGCCGTGCGATCGGCGTCAGCGCCCCGGTGCGTCCGACGTTGAACTCGATGTCCCGCACGACGGTGAGCGCTTCCTCCGCCGGAAACTTGTGGGCGATCGCCCAGCGGGGCGCCCGCGAGACGAATCCGAGCCGCTCCTGGTCAGCGCGCGCATCGAGCTTGTAAACCACTCCGTCGATCTGGTACGGGAGCTTGCTGCGCCGTGCGCCCATCTCGCGGTAATAGCCGAGGCAGCCGGCGACGCCGCGCACGCTGCGTGCCTCGGGCGACACCGGCAGGCCGAGGTGGCGCAGCAGCGCAAGGAGCGCCGCCTGACCGCCCGGCTCCGCGGCGCCCTCGAGCGCACCGAGTCCGTAGAAAAAGGCCCGCAAAGGGCGCCCGGCGGTGATGCGCGGGTCGAGCTGCCGCAGACTCCCCGCGGCCGCGTTGCGTGGGTTCACGAACACCTTCTCGCCGCGCTCGCGCGCCTGCGCGTTCATGCGCTCGAAGCCGCCGAGCGGCATGAACACCTCGCCGCGCGCCTCGATGAGCCGCGGCCAGCCCGGGCGCAGTTTCTGGGGCACGGCGCGGATGGTGCGCACGTTCGCGGTGACGTCCTCGCCGGTGATACCGTCGCCGCGGGTCGCGGCGCGCGCCAGAACGCCGTCGCGGTAGATCACCGCCACCGCCAGCCCGTCGAGCTTCGGCTCGGCCACGTAGTCGAGCTCGCCGGTGACCTTCAGCCGCTCGTGGATGCGGCGGTCGAAGGCCTCGACCTCCGCGTCGCTGAAGGCGTTGTCGAGCGACAGCATCGGCACCTGGTGAACGACCTCGCCGAAGTCCGCGCTCGCCGTACCGGCGACGCGCTGGGTGGGGGAATCCGGCGTGACGAGCTGCGGGTGCGCCGCTTCGAGCTCGCGCAACTCGGCCATGAGCCGGTCGTATGCGGCATCGGAAATCAGCGGATCATCGAGCACGTAGTAGCGGTAGTCGTGCTGCGCGATCTCGGCGCGCAACTCGGCGGCCCGTGCCGCCGCACCGCGTGTCACGAGGAGGCCCCGGCCCTGATGCGCTCGCGCAGCGTCGCGATACGGGCCGGCGTGAGCGGCGTGCCGCTCTCGTCCTGCAGCACGCCGCACAGCCGGTCGTTCAGACTGCGCGCGGTGCTCACCAGCTCGTCGAAGGCCTGCGGCGGCGGCTTGGGCCCCGGCAGCACCGCGAACAGCGACAAGCCGCCGTAATGCTGGGAATCCATGGTCTCGGCATCGAAGGTACCGGGCTGCGTGAGGCTCGCGGCGCTCAGCACGGCGCGACGCTCCTCGTCCGGTTTGTGGAAGATGTCGAAGCGCCCGAGGACGAAGCCCTCGGCGGCGAGCGCCTGGCGCAGCGGGCGGCCGGCGAAGCTCTCCGGCAGCGCCGGGACCAGCCGCAGCGCGACGACCCGCCGCTGATCGTCGGGCGGCCACTCGACCAGCGGCGCCGGCGCGCCCGGCACCACCGGCAGCGCTTCGCCGCCTTCGGCCGCAGTGGAAGCCGTGCCGTTCGCATGCGCCGAATCCGCCGCGGGCTCCGTCGCTGGAAGCGGCGGTGCCTCGAGGGGCAGCTCGGGTGCGGCCGCGGGCGTGGGTGCGGCCGCGGGCGTGGGAGCAGTTGCGGGCTCGGGTACGGTCGCGGGCTCGTCTTCCGGCGGCAATTCCACCGTCGGCAACTCGTACGCCCCGCGCGGCTCGCGCGCGGCGGGCGCATCGCGCGGCACGAGCGGCTCGAGCGCATGAATCTCGGGGAGCTCGAGCGCCGGCTCGCGCCGATCGGCGGACTCGCGCCGATCGGCGGACTCGCGCCGCTCGGCGGACTCGCGCCGCTCGAGGGATTCCCGCCGCTCGAGGGATTCCTGCCGCTCGACGGACTCCCGCCGCTCGAGGGACTCGGGCGGCTCGCCTTCGGCGGCCCGGGCCTGCCGCGGCCGCCGCCGCTCCCACCAGGCGAGCGCGGCGATGAACACCACCCCGAGGACGAGAAGCGAGGCGCGCAGTTCGGACATCGTTGACTTCCCCGTGACTCCTTCAGACCGCCGCCAGGCGCACGGCCTCGTCGACGTCCACCGTGACCAGGCGCGACACGCCCGGCTCGAGCATCGTCACGCCGATCAGCTGCGAGGCGAGCTCCATGGTGGCCTTGTTGTGCGTGATGAACACGAACTGCACCCGCGATGACATCTCGCGGACGATATCGCAGAAGCGCCCGACATTGTGCTCGTCGAGCGGCGCATCGACCTCGTCGAGCAGGCAGAAGGGCGCGGGATTCAGGTCGAAGATCGCGAACACCAGCGCCACCGCGGTGAGCGCCTTTTCCCCGCCCGACAGCAGGTGAATGGTGCTGTTCTTCTTGCCCGGCGGTCGCGCCATGACGGCGACGCCGGCGGTCAGCTTGTCGTCTCCGACCAGCTCGAGATAGGCGTGGCCACCGCCGAACAGGCGCGGAAACTTGTCCCGCAGTCCGGCGTTGATGCGCTCGAAAGTGTCCTCGAAGCGCGTGCGGGTCTCCCGATCGATGCGATGCATGGCTTCGGCGAGGGTCTCGAGCGCCTCGCTCAGATCGGCGAACTGGCGATCCAGGTACTCCTTGCGCTGCGTCTGCTCCTTGAGCTCGTCGATTGCCGCGAGATTCACCTGGCCGAGCCGCTCGATGTCGGCGCGCGCCTCGGCGAGAGAGACCTCCCAGCCGGCGACGCTCGCCCCGGCGGCGAGCCCGGCGAGCACCTCGGCGAGCTCGCAGCGCGTCTCGGCGAACTGCTCGGCGAGCGCCGCGCGGCGTACGTGGGTCTCCTGCGCGGCGAGCCGCGCGGCCTCGAGCTCCTCGCGCGCCGCGCTCACACGCTGCTCGGCCGCGAGGCGCTGCTCATCGAGCGAGCGCAGCGCGCTGTCGGCTTCCTCGAGCGCGGACCGCGCCGCCGCCAGTTCGCCTTCCACGGCGAGGCGCGCCGCGAGCGCGGTCTCGAGACTCGCCTGCGCCCTGACGATAGGCTCGTCTCCCGAGGCGAGCTCCGCCTCGAGCGCGGCGCGCCGCCGCGCGAGCTGCTCGCGCTGCTCGAGCATGCGGCTCCGGCCAATGCCGACCGAGCTCTCGGTCGAGCGGCGCGCCTCGACCCGCACGTGCAGATCGCGGCTGGCGAGCTGCGCTGCCTGCGCTGCGGCGCGCGCAGTGGTGAGCGCAGCGCGCCGCTGCTCGCGCACCTCCTCGAGCGTCGCCCGCCCGGCCGTCAGCTCCCCGGCCGTCGCCCGGGCGAGTGCCAGCGCCTCGGCGGCGCGGGTCAGTGCGGCGCGGGTCGCCTGCTGTTCGCGCGCCACCTCGGCCGCATCGCTCGCGACCCGGGCCGCCCGCAGCTTCGATTCCTCGGCGCGCGCACGCGCCGCCTCCAGAGTCCCGAGCAGCTGCGCGTGCCGTCCGTGAGCGGCGCCGATCCCGTCCTGGGCGTGGTCGCGCCCGGCCTCGGCCCGGGCCAGCGATTCGCGCGCGGTCGCAAGCGCCGCTTCCGCGGCCGCGACGCGCGCCTCCGAGGTCGCCGCCGCGGCGCGCAGCTCCGTGAGGCGATGCTCGCGCGCGATCACGCCGGCGCGCGGATCGGCGCCGCGACTGACGCGCAGCCAGTCCCGTCCCACCCATTCGCCGGCGCGCGTGATGAGCGACTGACCGTCGGCGAGCTTCGCCCGTTCGCGCAGCGCCTGGCGGAGCGAGTCGGCGGTGCCGACTCCGGCGAGCCTCGCGAGCACCACCGCCGGGCCCTTGACCCGCGCGGCGAGCGTGCCGGCGCTGCCGCGCGCCGCCTCGCCGCGCTCAATGAGCGTGACGCGTCCCGCGGTGAGCGAGTCGAGTGCTGCCGCTGCCGTCTCGAGCTGCACCACGCACACCGCCTCGAGGTAATCGCCGAGGGCGGTCTCGACCGCCCGCTCCCAGCCGGACTCGACCTCGAGGGCGGCAGCGAGCCGCGGCCGGTCGGCCAGTCCCGCCGCGGCGAGCCAGGCGACCGCACCGCCGGCGTGCTCGCCGAGCGCGGCGTTCTCGAGCGCTTCGAGCGCGGTGAGCTCGGCATTCAGCTCAGCGCGCGCGGCGCGCGCCGCCTCGAGCGCGGCTTCCGCGGTGAGCTGCGCCGCGCGCAGGTCCTGCACCTGCGTCTGGGCCGCGGCCAGCTCGTGGGCCCCCTGCTCGGTGGCCGCGCGCGCCTGCGCTTCTTCCGCGGTGAGCTGCGCGAGATGCGCCGTGGCCCCGCCGCCGGCGTCTGCGGCGCGCTCCTGCTCGAGCCGCTCGCGGCGCGCGTCCAGCTGCTGCTGCTGCTTCTCCAGCTGCTCGATGCGCGTGCGCTCGACCTCGGCCGCCTGCCCGGCGGCCCCGGCGGCGAGCGTGTGGCTCTCCCAGCGCTGCTGCCAGTCCTGCAGCTCCCGCTCCGCCGCCTCGAGGGCTGCGGCTGCGCGCTGCTCGGCGGCCTGCGCCGCCGTCAGGGCCGGGGCGAGCTCGGCGAGCTCCGCGCGCACCGTGGCGAGCTCGCGCTCGTCGCGCGCGATGTGGGTGAGCAGCTCCGCGAGCGTCGCCTGTGCCTGACCGAGATCGGTGCGCTGGCGCTCGCGCAGCTCGCGCGTATGTTCGATGGTCTGCTCGAGGCGCGAGATCTCGGCGCCGGCTTCGTAGTAGCGACCCTGGACGGCGGCGAGGCGTTCACCGTGCAGCGATTGCACGGCGCGCTGCTTCTCTACTGCCGCCTCCGCACTGCGCTGGCCGGCCAGCTCGCGCTGCATGGCAAGCTCGCGCTCGCGCCGCGCCGCGTCGTGCACTTCGGCCCCGCTGTCGAGATCGCGCAGCTTGAGCGCGATCAGCTCGGCCGCGAGGCGCCGCTCGCTCTCCTTCAGCGCCTGGTAGCGGCGCGCCGTGGCGGCCTGGCGCTGCAGATGCCGGATCTGCTTGTCGACCTCGTCGCGCACGTCCTGCAGCCGCTCGAGGTTCTCGCGCGTCTCGGCGACCCGCACCTCGGTCTCCTTGCGCCGCTCCTTGTAGCGCGAAATGCCGGCCGCTTCCTCCACGAAGGCGCGCATGTCCTCGGTCCTGGCATCGATCACGCGCGTGATCATCCCCTGCTCGATGATCGCGTAACTGCGCGACCCGAGGCCGGTGCCGAGAAAGAGGTTGGTGATGTCCTTGCGGCGGCAGCGCACGGCGTTGATGAAGTACGCGGACTGCCCGTCGCGCGACACCTGGCGCTTGAGCGAGATCTCGGCGTAGCTCGCATACGGGCCGCCGATCTTGCCGTCGGCATTGTCGAACACCAGCTCCACCGACGCGGTGCCGACCGGCTTGCGCGCGCTCGAGCCGTTGAAAACCACGTCCGCCATGTTGTCGCCGCGCAGGTGCTTGGCGGACAGCTCGCCCATGACCCAGCGCACGGCGTCGATGACGTTCGACTTGCCGCAGCCGTTGGGACCGACGACACCGGTGAGATTGCTGGGAAAGCTGATTTGGGTGGGATCGACGAAGGACTTGAAGCCGGCGAGCTTGATCTTGGTCAGCCGCATCTAGCGCTTGCTCCACGCCGCGTCGGCGGTACGGAGGATGGTGTAGTGTAGTGGAATATGTCGCAGACGCCCACAAGCCGCAGCCGCGAGACGCACCAGCCCGCCACCGAGCTCGAGACCTTCGCCAACCCCGAGGTGAGCCGCGACTACACCATCCGGGTGCAGATCCCCGAGTTCACCTGCCTGTGTCCGCGCAGCGGCCAGCCCGACTTCGCGACGCTCGATCTCGAGTACGTTCCGGACCGCCGCTGCGTGGAGCTGAAGTCGCTGAAGCTCTACATCTGGTCGTTCCGCGAGCGCGGCGCCTTCCACGAGGCGGTGACCAACGAGATCGCCGAGCACCTCGACGCGGCGCTGCAGGCCCGCTTCCTGCGTCTCACCGCGCGCTTCAACGTGCGAGGCGGGCTGCAGACCACCGTTGTCGCCGAGCGCCGACAGCCCGCCTGGCAGCCCGCCGCTTCCGTCACGCTGCCGTAGATCGCCTCGCCGCCGCGCCCGGCGGCCGCCGCGCCGCACACCCCGCCGCTGCATTGCAACGCGGGGATTCCCGGCCCCGGCGGGCACCTGTACATGCCGGGGTCGGCCGGTATAATCGCGCGTTCTTCACGAGGGCTGGATTGCTTCAGGAGCCATCGATGCCGGCTAAGAGACCCACGCCGAAGTCCGCCAAGGGCAGGAGGGCGCCGGGCCGGCCAGCGGCGCGGAAGACCGCGGCCCGCAGCAGCAGGCCCGAAGCCGCGCGCGTGCGCAGCGCCGCCCCAATCCACGCGCGCAAGAGCGTCGCGGCGACGAAGCGCGCGGGGGCGAGCAGCGCGGCGCCAGCGGTGCCGACCACCGAGGCGCGCCGGCTCACCGAGGCGCGCCGGCTCACCGAGGCGCGCAAGCCGCTGCGTCCGGCCGAGGCGCCGGTCGCGCGCGAGCTGCTGCGGCCCCCGGCCCCCGCGCCGGCAGCGGGTCGCGTGGGCGGGCCGCTCGGCGAATCCGACGATGTCGAGGGAGCCGAACCCGGGAGCCTGCTCGCCGGACCGCGCAACGTACAGCCCTACATCGTCAAGCGCGGCGAGCTGTACATGAGCAAGGAGCAGCTCGATCACTTCCGCAACATCCTCAACAGCTGGAAGCGCGACCTGATGGTCGAGGTCGATCGCACCGTCTCGCACATGAAGGACGAGGCGGCGAATTTCCCCGACCCGAACGATCGCGCCACCCAGGAAGAGGAATTCAGCCTCGAGCTGCGCACCCGCGATCGCGAACGCAAACTGATCCGCAAGATCGACGATGCCCTCAAGCGCATCGAGGACGGCTCGTACGGATACTGCCTCGAGACCGGCGAGGAGATCGGCATCAAGCGGCTCGAAGCGCGCCCCGTAGCGACGCTCAGCATCGAGGCCCAGGAACGCCGCGAGCGTCGCGAACGGCAGTACGGCGACCGCGACGACCGCTATCGCTAGCGGCCCGCCCGGGGCGGCTGCCCCCGGTACGCGCTCCCTCCCCGCCTGCGTCGGGCGCTTCGCGCCCTCACCGACCGGAGCGCTGCATCTCGGCTCGCTGGTCACCGCTCTCGGCAGCTTTCTCGATGCCCGCAGCCGCGGCGGCGCGTGGCTCGTGCGCATGGAGGATCTCGACACCGCGCGCGTCCTGCCGGGATGCGCCGACTCGATCCTGCGCACGCTCGAGGCGCACGATCTCGGCTGGGACGGCGTCATCGAGTATCAGAGCCGACGCCGCGGACACTACCGCGCGGCGCTCGCCGCGCTCACGGCGCGGGGGCTCACCTTCGAGTGCAGCTGCACGCGGCGCGAGCGCGATCCGGAGGCAGCGGGCTACCCGGGTACCTGCCGCACCGGACCGCGGCGTGCCGGGCCGACCGCCACGCGCCTGCGGGTCGACGACCGAGTCATCACCTTCGAAGACCGCGCGCAGGGACGCTGCCAGTTCAACCTGCGCGAGCGCGGCGACGTCGTCATTCGCCGCCGCGACGGCACCTTCGCTTACCAGCTCGCGGTGGTGGTCGACGACGCGCTGCAGGGCGTGACCGACGTGGTGCGGGGCGCCGATCTCCTCGACAGCACCCCGTGGCAGATCGCCCTGCAGACGGCGCTCGGCCTGCCGACGCCCCGCTACGCCCACCTGCCGCTCATCGTCGAGTCGCGGCGGGGGAAACTCGCCAAGTCCCGGCGCTCCCTCGCCCTCACCCGGGAGAGCGCCGGCCGCCAGTTGTTTCAGGCACTTAGCCTGCTGCGGCAGGCCCCACCGCCCGAGCTCGAGCTCGAGACGCCGGCGGCCATCCTCGCGTGGTCCCTGAGCAACTGGAATCTGGACGCAGTCCAGGGGGTGCGGGAGGTGTGCCTGGCCGCCTGACTCCGGGGTGTCCATCGGCCTTGCGCCGGGCGGGGAGTTGGGTTCGCAGCGGGGATGTACTAAGGTATCCGCAGACGCCCGGCACTACGGAAGGTGCACAACCCATAGTGAGGGACGTTCGATGAGCGAACCGCGCACCATAAAAAAGTATCCGAACAGGCGGTTGTACGACACGGTCGAGAGCCGGTACATCACCCTGGCCGACATCCGCCGGCTGGTGATCGAACGGGTCGATTTCGTGGTCGTCGACAAGAAGACCCAGGGGGACATCACCCGGTCGATCCTGCTGCAGGTGATCGCCGAGCAGGAGCACGGCAGTGAGCCGCTCATGAGCCGTGACTTCCTCTCGCAGGTGATCCGATCCTACGGGAGCGCCACGCGCGGCGTGATCGGCAGCTGTCTCGAGCAGAGCCTGCGGCAGTTCGCCGCTCAGACGGCCGGCCGCAGCCCGCAGGGCTGAAGCAGTCGATCGGAAAAATCGCCTGCAGGCGCAGGCGATTTCGGCCAATGAATCAATGCGGCGCGTCGACGTCGCGCATCGACAGGCGAATGCGTCCCTGGCGATCGACTTCGAGAACCTTGACGCGGATCAGGTCGCCTTCCTTGAGCTTGTCGCTCACCCGCTCGACGCGCTCGTTGGAGATCTGCGAGATGTGCACCAGGCCGTCGCGGCCCGGCAGGATGGTGACGAAGGCGCCGAAGTCCATCAGCCGCGCCACCTTGCCCTCGTAGATGCGGCCGACTTCGACGTCGGCGGTAATCAGCTCGATGCGCCGCTGCGCCTCGCGACCCGCGGCGCCCAGCACGGAGGCGATCTTGACGGTGCCGTCGCTCTCGATGTCGATGGTGGTGCCGGTCTCCTCGGTGATCTGGCGAATCACCGCGCCGCCCTTGCCGATCACGTCGCGAATCTTCTCCGGATCGATCTTGAGAGTGATGATCGAGGGCGCCCACTCGGACATCTTCTCGCGCGGCTCGCGGATGACGCGGTTCATCTCCGCGAGAATGTGCAGCCGCCCCTCGCGCGCCTGCTCGAGCGCGACGCGCATGATCTCGGGTGTCACGCCTTCGACCTTGATGTCCATCTGCAGCGCGGTCACGCCGTCCTTGGTGCCGGCGACCTTGAAGTCCATGTCGCCGAGATGATCCTCGTCGCCGAGGATGTCGGTGAGCACCTGGTAGCGAGCGCCTTCGAGCACCAGGCCCATGGCGACGCCGGCCACCGGCGCCTTGATGGGCACGCCTGCGTCCATGAGCGAGAGCGAGGTGCCGCACACGCTCGCCATCGAGCTCGAGCCGTTCGACTCGAGGATCTCCGACACCACGCGGATGACGTACGGAAAGGTGGTCATGTCCGGCATGACCGCGCTCACGCCGCGGCGGGCGAGGTTGCCGTGACCGATCTCGCGCCGCTTCGGGGAGCCCATCATGCCGGTCTCGCCGACCGAGAACGGCGGGAAATTGTAGTGCAGCATGAACGGCTCGCGCCGCTCGCCCTCGAGGCCGTCGATGATCTGCGCATCGCGCGTCGTGCCGAGGGTGGTGAGCACCAGCGCCTGCGTCTCCCCGCGCGTGAACAGCGCCGAGCCGTGGGTGCGCGGCATCACGCCGACCCGCACGCCGATCGGGCGCACGGTGCGCGTGTCGCGTCCGTCGATGCGCGGCTCGCCGTTGAGGATGCGCTGGCGCACGATGGTACTCTCGAGCGTGAAGAGCGCGCTCTCGACCGCCGCGGCGGTCCACTTCGGCTGCTCCCCGCCGGCGAGCGCGCTGAGCGCCTCGGCCTTGATCTCGGCGAGACGCGCGTGGCGCTGCTGCTTCTCGGTGATGCTGTAGGCCTTGGCGAGCGCCGCCTGGGCCTGGGCGCTGACGGCGCTCGCCAGCGCGGCGTCCTCCGCCGGCGGCTGCCACGTCCAGCGCGGCTTGCCGGCCTCGCGCGCCAGCTCCTTGATGGCGCGGATCGCGACCTGCATCTGCTCGTGGCCGAACACCACCGAGCCGAGCATGATCTCCTCCGAGAGTCCCTTGGCCTCCGATTCCACCATCAGCACCGCGTGCTCGGTGCCCGCCACCACGAGGTGCAGCTGCGACTGCAGCAGGTCCTTGGCGGTGGGATTGAGCAGGTAGCGCCCGTCCTTCCAGCCGACGCGCGCGGCGCCGATCGGGCCGTTGAAGGGGATACCCGAGAGCGCGAGCGCCGCCGAGGCGCCGAGCAGGCCCGGTATGTCGGCATCGATGTCCGGGTCCATGGACAGCACCGTCGCCACCACCTGCACGTCGTTGCGAAAGCCGTCCGGGAACAGCGGCCGGATCGGGCGGTCGATGAGGCGCGAGGTGAGCGTCTCCTTCTCGGTCGGCCGCCCCTCGCGCTTGAAGAATCCGCCGGGGATGCGCCCGGCGGCATAGGTCTTCTCGATGTAGTTGACGGTGAGCGGAAGGAAGTCCCGGCCCGGCGCGGGGCTCGGTTGCGCGCAGGCGGTGACCAGCACCACGGTGTCGCCCATGGAGACGCGCACCGCCCCCTCGGCCTGGCGGGCGAGCTCGCCCGTATCGATGGTGACCGTATGCGGGCCGTAGGAAAACGACTTACTGACGACGCTCAAGGCTTCAATCCTCGGAAGGTGGAAGGTTCCGCCGGACACACGAAGGCCGCGCGTTCGTGACGGCGGCCTCGGCTCTCAACGGCGCAGCCCCAGTCGCTCGACGAGCTCCTGGTACTTCTGCGGTTGGGTGGCTCTCAGGTAGTCCAGGAGCTTGCGACGCTGGTTGACCATCTTCACCAATCCGCGGCGCGAAGCGTGATCACGCTTGTGCGCGGTGAAGTGCTCGCCGAGATCGTTGATGCGCTCCGACAGCAGTGCAACCTGCACCTCCGGAGAGCCGGTATCGGCTGGTCCGCGGCGGAACTGCGCGAGGATCCCGCCCTTCTTCTCGCTGGTTAGAGCCATTACACGGACGTCCTAACTACTTGGTTGGTAAGAGCCTTTTGGTAAGCCGCGCATTGTACCCGTCCGGCCGCGGGCGCGACAAGCGTAAGCGCACCCCTCACCACGCGCCGCGCGTACGCGGGCGGCGCCGGAAGGGCGAAGCGGGAGCCTGAAACGGCACGCGCACCGCGAGCGCTTCGGGCACTGTCAACGCGACGCGGACTGCACCGTTGCGGCTCGTTGCAGGGGCCTGGAAGCGGGCATAGGCTACAAGAAGAGGTGATTGCCATGTTCAAGTCACTGGCTATCGGGATGTCCCTGGCGCTGGCACTCGCGGCCTGTGCGAGCACGCCGCCCGCGCCGGCGAAGACGACCGCGAAGGCGGTGCCCCTCGGCTGCGTAGCTTCGACCGCCACGCGCATTCCGGTGAAGGACGGTCAGTGCGCCGGCTTCGGCAGCGTCTACACCCAGGAAGATCTGAACCGCACCGGTCAGGTCCTGCCCGGCTCGGCGCTGCGCATGCTCGATCCCGCGCTGACGGTGACCGGTCACTGAGGCGCCGCCGGCGTCCCGAAGTTGAGGAGTCTGCGCGGGCGCACCGCGCCTGAGCCGTCCTCGGCTCCGATGCCCAGAAACGTTCCGACCTCGTCGTAGAGCCGCACGCGCACCGCGGCGCCCGCCCCGCTCTGGCGCTCCCCGGGCGGCGCCGATCCGGCGATCGCCTGGCCCCGCAGCAGCCGCGCCGCCTCCCCCGCGCGGAGCTGTACGGCCGGCAGGTGCTTCAGCGGGTAATCGACCGCGAGCAACGGCGGCCAGTCCGCCGCCACCGGCCTCGAGGCCAGCGCTTCGAGCGTCACCATGGGCTCGTGCTCGAACGGCTCGACGTACACCCGCCGCAGCTCCGCCACGTGTCCGCAGGTGCCGAGCCGCGCGGCGATGTCCTCGGCGAGCACCCGGATGTAGGTCCCCTTGGAGCACAACGCCTCGAGCTCGAGGCGGCCGTCCGCGAGCGCGAGCACCGGCAGCTCGTACAGCTCGATCACGCGCGGGGCACGCTCCACCTCCAGGCCCGCGCGCGCGAGGCGATAGAGCGGCTCGCCGCCGCGCTTGAGCGCCGAGTACATCGGCGGCACCTGGGCGCTCGCCCCGAGGAGCCCCGCGAGCAGCGTCTCGACCTGCCGCAGCTCGACAGCGGGTACGGCGGCCGTGGCGGCCACCTCGCCCTCGGCATCCCCGGTAGTGGTGCGCACGCCGAGCGCAATCGTGAAGCGATAGCGCTTGCGCGCCGAGATGATGTCGGCTGCGATCTTGGTTGCCTCGCCGAGGCAGATCGGCAGCATGCCGGTCGCGAGCGGGTCGAGGCTGCCGGCGTGCCCCGCCTTGATGCCGCCGAGGAGCCGCCGCACGCGCTGCAGCGCCGCGTTCGACGACAGGCCGCGCGGTTTGTCGAGCAGCAGGATGCCGCTACGCAACGAGACGGCCTCTAGCGCCGCGGACCGTGGCCGGCGGAGTCCTCCGGGCCCGGCTCGGCAGCGCCACCCGCCGCGTCGGCGCCGGCCGCCTCGGCCGGGTGGGCGGCGCGATCCGCGGCGACCGCGCGATCGATGAGACCGGTGAGGCGCACCGCGGCCGCGGCGCTCTCGTCGGCCACGAACTCGAGACGCGGCGCATAGCGCAGCGCCAGGCGCCGGCCGAGCTCCCCGCGCAGGAAGCTCGCCGCGCGGGTGAGCCCGGCGCGCACCTCCTCGGGCGGATGCGGCGAAGCGAAGGGTGTGAAGAACACCCGCGCATTGCGCATGTCGGGCGCCACGTCCACGGCGGTGATCGTGACGTTGCCGATGCGCGGGTCCTTCACCTCGCGGGCAATCAGCGCCGCGAGAACGCGCTGGATCTCGGACGCCAGGCGGCGGCTGCGGCCCTCGCTCATGACAGGGTGCGGGCCACCTCGACGCGAGCGAAGCATTCGATCTGGTCGCCGACGCGCACGTCCTGGTAGTTCTTCACGCCGATGCCGCACTCGGTGCCGGCGCGCACCTCGCTCACGTCGTCCTTGAAGCGGCGCAGCGACTCGAGCGCCCCCTCGAAGATCACCACGTTGTCGCGCAGCACGCGGATCGGGTTGTTGCGCCGCACGAGGCCCTCGACCACGAGGCATCCGGCCACCACGCCGAACTTGCTCGAGCGGAACACCTCGCGCACCTGCGCGGTGCCGACGATCTGCTCCTTGATCTCCGGCTGCAGCATGCCGGTCATCATCTGCTTCACGTCGTCGATGGCTTCGTAAATGATGCTGTAGTAGCGCACCTCGACGCCGGTCTCCTTGAGCGCGTCGCGCGCGCCGGAATCGGCGCGCACGTTGAAGCCGACGATGAGCGCGCGCGAAGCCGCCGCGAGCTGCACGTCCGACACCGTGATGCCGCCGAGCCCGCTGGCGATCACCTTCACCTGGACTTCCTCGGTGGAGAGCTTCGACAGCGCCTCGTTGAGCGCCTCGGCGCTGCCCTGCACGTCCGCCTTGATGAGCACCGACACCACGCCCGCCTTGGCCTCGCCGAGCTGCGAGAACGCGTCCTCGGCGCGCGTGGTGGTCTGGCGCGCCAGCTTGACGTCGCGGAATTTGCCCTGGCGATAGAGTGCGACCTCGCGCGCCTTGCGCTCGCTCTCGGCGGCGAGGAGCTCGTCGCCGGCGTTCGGCGCGCCCGAGAGCCCGAGCACCACGACCGGCATCGAGGGAGGCGCCTCCTCGACCGGCTGGCCGTTCTCGTCGAACAGCGCGCGTACCCGGCCGAACTCGGAGCCGGCGATGATCGGGTCGCCGACGTGCAGCGTGCCCTTCTTCACCAGCACGGTCGCCACCGCGCCGCGCCCCTTCTCGATGCTCGACTCGATCACCACCCCCGCGGCGAGCCCCGAGCGCGGCGCGCGCAGCTCGAGCACCTCGGACTGCAGCAGGATCGCTTCCAGCAGCTGGTCGATTCCCTGCCCGGTGCGGGCGGAGACGCTCACGAACATGTTCTGGCCGCCCCAGTCCTCGGGGATCACCTCCTGCTTGGCGAGCTCGGTGCGTACCCGGTCGGGATCCGCGTCGCTCTTGTCGACCTTGTTGACCGCGACCACGATCGGCACGTTGGCGGCGCGCGCGTGCTGGATCGCCTCGACCGTCTGCGGCATCACGCCGTCGTCGGCGGCGACCACCAGCACCACGACGTCGGTCGCCTTGGCGCCGCGGGCGCGCATGGCGGTGAAGGCCGCATGCCCCGGGGTATCGAGGAAGGTGATGACGCCCTTCGGCGTCTCGACGTGATAGGCGCCGATGTGCTGGGTGATGCCGCCCGCCTCGCCGGCCGCCACCTTGGTGCGGCGGATGTAGTCGAGGAGCGAGGTCTTGCCGTGGTCGACGTGGCCCATCACCGTCACCACCGGCGGGCGCGGCTGCATCTCGGCCTCGGCCTGCTCGCCCTGCAGCGTCGCCTCGATCTGGTTCTCCTTGAGGAGCTTGGGCGTATGTCCCATCTCCTCCACCACCAGCACCGCGGTGTCCTGATCGATGGGCTGATTGATGGTGACCATCACCCCCATGTTCATCAGCACCTTGATGACCTCGGTCGCCTTGACGGCCATTTTCTGCGCGAGCTCGGCCACCGAGATGGTCTCGCCGATGCCGACCTCGTGCACCACCGGTGCGGTCGGCATCTCGAAGCCGTGGCGCCCCTCGGCAGCCGCGGCCAGCGGGCGCGACTTGGTGCGGCGCTTTTTCTTGTAGCGCGAGCTCACATCCCCGGTGACGTGCAGCTCCTGGCGGCCGTAGCGGGTCTGCTTGTCGTCGGGAGCCGGCACGGGGGCCGGGGCCGGCGGCCGCTCGCGCGCCACCGCCGGCGCCGGCGGCGGTGCGGCCTGCGGCCGCTCGCGCTCCTCGCGCTCGCGGCTGCGCCGTGCCTCGTCCTCGCGGGCGCGCTGCTCGGCGGCGCGGCGTGCGTCCTCCTGGGCGCGGCGCCGGGCCTCCTCCTCCTCCACGCGGCGGCGGTTCTCGGCCTCGAGCCGCTCACGCTCGCGCCGCTCGGCCTCGAGGCGCTCGGTCTCGAGCCGCGCGGCCTCCTCGGCCTCGTGGCGGCGGTGATCGAGCTCATCCTGCTGCGCGCGCGCCTGCTCCTCCAGCACGTCGCGCTTGATGTAGGTGCGCTTGCGGCGCACCTCGACGTTCACGGTGCGGGCGCGCCCCTGCACGCTCGCGAGTTTCAGCTCGCTCTGGGTCTTGCGCTTGAGCGTGATCTTGCGGGGCGCTCCGTCGCTGTCGGCCTCGCTGCCATGGCTGCGGCGCAGGTGCGTGAGCAGCTCGAGCTTCGCGTCGTCGCTGATGCGCGCCTCGGGTCCGTCGACCTTGATGCCGGCCTGGTCGAGCTGCACCAGCAGCCGGTCCACCGGCACCTTGAGGACTTCCGCGAACTGGGAAACCGTCACTTCCGCCATACGCTCAAACCTCGCTCGCCGTCCGTCACTGACCAGCCTCGAACCACGGCGCGCGCGCCGTCATGATGAGCGCCGCCGCCTTGTCGGCCGCCAGCCCCTCGATGTCGGCGAGCTCGTCCACCGACTGCTCGGCAAGCTCCTCGCGGGTGCGCACGCCGCGCCGCGCGAGCGCCAGCGCCAGATCCGGGCTCATCCCCTCGAGCAGCAGCAGGTCGTCCGCCGGCATCGACTGGTCGAGCGTCTCCTCGCTGGCGATCGCCTGGGTGAGCAGCACGTCGCGCGCCCGGTTGCGCAGCTCCTTGACCATGTCCTCGTCGAATTCCTCGATGGCCGCGAGCTCGGCCTGCGGCACGTAGGCGATCTCCTCGATGGTGGAGAAGCCCTCCTGCGCGAGGATCGTCGCCACGTCCTCGTCGACGTCGAGCTGCTTCATGAAGTTCTGCACCAGCTCCTTCGCCTCCGTCTCGCTCTTGGCCTCGGCGTCGGACTCGGTCATCACGTTCAGGTCCCAGCCGGTGAGCTGGCTCGCCAGGCGGATGTTCTGCCCGCCGCGGCCGATCGCCTGGCTCAGCTTCTCCTCGGCGACCGCGATGTCCATGCTGTGGGCGTCCTCGTCGACCACGATCGACATCACCTCCGCCGGCGACATGGCATTGATCACGAACTGCGCCGGATTGTCATTGTGCGGAATGATGTCGACGCGCTCGCCCGCGATCTCGTTGGAGACCGCCTGCACGCGCGAGCCGCGCATGCCGACGCACGCCCCCACCGGGTCGATGCGCGGATCGTTGCTCTTGACGGCGATCTTGGCGCGCACGCCCGGGTCGCGGGCCGCGCCGAGGATCTGGATCAGGCCCTGGCCGACCTCGGGAACCTCGAGCTTGAACAGCTCGATGAGGAACTCGGGGGCGGTACGCGTGAGGAACAGCTGCGGCCCGCGCGGCTCGGAGCGCACTTCCTTGAGGAAGGCCTTGATGCGGTCCTGGGGCTTGGCCTGCTCGCGCGGGATCATGTCGGTGCGCGGCACGAAGCCCTCGGCATTGCTGCCGAGGTCGACGTAGATACCGTTGCGGTCGACGCGCTTGACCACGCCGCCGACCAGCGTGCCGACGCGGTCGCGGTAGGCTTCCACCACCTGGGCGCGCTCGGCCTCGCGCACTTTCTGCACGATCACCTGCTTGGCCTGCTGCGCGGCGATGCGCCCGAAGGCGACCGACTCGACCGGCTGCTCGACGAAGCCGGCGACCTCGGCCTTCGGGTCGACCTCGAGCGCATCCTCGAGCCGCAGCTCGCGCTCCGGGACCTCGAGCTCCTTGGAGTCGTCGGCGAACACCTTCCAGCGGCGAAAGGTCTCGTAGTCGCCGCTCTTGCGGTCGATCGCGACGCGCACGTCCCATTCCTCGCCGTGCTTCTTGCGGGTCGCGGACGCGAGGGCGGCTTCGAGCGCCTCGAAGATCACTTCCTTGTCGACGCCCTTCTCGTTGGAGACGGCATCGACCACCATGAGGATTTCCTTGTTCACGCTCGTCTACCTCTGAAAAACCACCGCCCGCTCACCGTCCCCGGACTGCGCTTCAGGAAGCCAGCCGCGCCTTGCCGATCTCGCCGTACGCCACCGCCACCTGCTGGTGATCGACCGCGAGCCTGATTCCGCCGTCATCCGCCGCCAGCAGCTCCCCGGTGTAGCGCCGCCGCCCGTCACGCGGCTCCTTCAGCTCCACGAACACCCGCGAGCCGACGAAGCGCTCGAAGTGCGCCGGGGTGCGCAGCAAGCGGTCGAAGCCGGGCGAGGACACCTCGAGCGTGTAGGCGCCCGGGATCGGATCCTCGACGTCGAGCAGCGCCGATATCTCGCGGCTCACCCGCTCGCAGTCCCCGACCCCGACGCCCGCGGCGGAATCGATGAAGACCCGCAGCTGCCCGTGTCCGCGGCCCGAGCCGTATTCGAGCTCGACCAGCTCGTAGCCGAGCCCGGTGAGCAGCGGCTCGATGAGCGCCGTCAGCCGCTCCCGCAAGATGCCCGTCATCGCTCCTCACCGCCCGGCGGGTGCGCCGCTGCGCCCCGCCGCCACAAACAAAAATGGGCCTGAAGGCCCACCATAAAAAAAGCCCCACAGGGGGCTTTCCGGTCGTGCTCTCCTCGGGGGTGCCGCGGTCCGAGCCTCGAAGCTCACGCGGCACCAGCCACCCGTCCCGCGCGGCCTGCAGGTCCGCGGGGGCGCGCATTCTACCGGAACCGCAGCGGCAGTGGAACCGTCGCCGCGGCCGTCACCGGGCCGGCGCACGCCGCCGGGGAGGCGTTTCCTCCCTGGACTTGTATAGACAACCGCTGCCCGGGGTGCAATCATCCGCCGCGCATGCAACCGGCCGCCGCCCGCTACCTGCAGGTGAAGCACTTCATTCTCGAGCGGATCGCCGGCGGCGCGCTGCGCGCCGGGGAGCGGGTGCCCTCGGAAAACGAGCTGCGCCGGACGCTCGCGGTGTCGCGCATGACCGCCAACCGCGCGCTGTGCGAGCTCGCGGCCGACGGGGTGCTGGTGCGGGTCGCCGGAGTCGGCACCTTCGTGGCCGAGCAGCGCGTGCACGCGCATCCCCTCGAGGTGCGCAACATCGCCGACGAGATCCGCGCCCGCGGTCACGAGCACCGCGTGCGGGTCGTCGCGCTCGAATCGGTGGCCGCCAGAGGCGAGCTCGCCGAGCGCTGCGGCGTGCGCGCCGGCGCGCCGCTCGATCACTCGCTGCTGGTGCACTTCGAGGACGGCGTGCCACTGCAGCTCGAGGATCGCTACGTCAACCCCCAGGTGGCCCCCGGCTACCTGCGCAACGACTTCTCGCGCACGACCCCCCACGAGTTCCTGATCCAGGTGGCCCCGCTGCAGCGCGCCGAGCACACGGTGCGGGCGCTCGTGCCCGAGCGGCGCGTGCGGCGGCTGCTGAAGCTCGAAGCGGGCGAAGCCTGCCTGCTCATCAGGCGCCGTACTTTCTCGCGCGGGCGCATCGCCAGCGTCGCCGAGCTTTATCATCCCGGTTCGCGCTACGAGCTCGCCGCGAACTGCCAGCCGAGGTAGCCCCATGAACGACAGCTCCAACCCGCCCGTGCTGCGCGCCCCGCGCGGCCCAAGCCTCTCGTGCCGCAGCTGGCTCACGGAGGCGCCGCTGCGCATGCTGATGAACAATCTCGACCCGGAGGTCGCCGAGCGCCCCGCCGAGCTCGTCGTCTACGGCGGCATCGGCAAGGCGGCACGCAACTGGCCGTGCTTCCACCAGATCGTGGCCGCGCTGCGGTCGCTCGGCGAGGACGAGACGCTCCTCATCCAGTCGGGCAAGCCCGTGGGGGTGTTCCGCACGCATACGGACGCGCCGCGGGTGCTGATTGCCAACTCGAACCTGGTGGCGCGCTGGGCCGACTGGGAGCACTTCCACGAGCTCGACCGCAAGGGCCTGATGATGTTCGGCCAGATGACCGCGGGCTCGTGGATCTATATCGGCAGCCAGGGCATCGTCCAGGGCACCTACGAGACTTTCGCGGAGCTGGGCCGCCGCCATTACGGCGGTAATCTCGCCGGCCGCTGGATCCTCACCGCGGGCCTGGGCGGCATGGGCGGCGCGCAGCCGCTCGCGGCCACCATGGCCGGAGCCTCGATGCTGGCGATCGAGTGCCGGCCGGAACGCATCGCCAAACGCCTCACGACGCGCTATCTCGACGTCGAGGCGCGCAGCCTCGATGAGGCGCTCGAGGCTCTGGAGCGCGCCCGCCGCGCGGGCACGCCGCAGTCGGTGGGACTGCTCGGCAACGCCTGTGAGGTGCTGCCGGAGCTGCTGCGCCGCGGGGTACGGCCCGATGCGGTCACCGACCAGACCTCGGCGCACGACCCGGTGAACGGCTACCTTCCGGGTGGGTGGTCACTCGAGCAGTGGGATCGGCTGCGGGCCGAGGACCCGGCACAGGTGGCGCGCGCGGCCCGCGCCTCGATGGCGCGCCACGTCGAGGCCATGCTCGCCTTCCAGAAGCTCGACGTGCCGGTGTTCGACTACGGCAATAACATCCGTCAGATGGCCTTCGACGAGGGCGTCAAGGACGCGTTCGCTTTTCCGGGCTTCGTGCCGGCCTACATGCGTCAGCTCTTTTGCCGCGGACTCGGCCCGTTCCGCTGGGCGGCGCTCTCCGGGGATCCCGAGGACATCTACCGCACCGACGCGAAGGTGCGCGAGCTCCTGCCCGAGGACCGCCACCTGCACCACTGGCTCGACATGGCCCGCGAGCGCATCCAGTTTCAGGGACTGCCGGCGCGCATCTGCTGGGTGGGACTCGGCGACCGGCACCGGCTCGGACTCGCCTTCAACGAGATGGTGGCCCGCGGGGAGCTCAAGGCGCCGATCGTCATCGGACGCGATCACCTCGATTCCGGCTCGGTCGCGAGCCCCAATCGCGAGACCGAGGCGATGCGCGACGGCTCGGACGCGGTGGCGGACTGGCCGCTGCTGAATGCGCTCCTCAACACCGCGAGCGGCGCCACCTGGGTGTCGATCCATCACGGCGGCGGGGTCGGCATGGGCTACTCGCAGCACGCCGGCGTAGTCATCGTGTGCGACGGCACCGCGGCGGCGGCCCGCCGCATCGAGCGGGTGCTGTGGAACGACCCGGCCTCCGGTGTCATGCGCCACGCGGACGCGGGCTATGAGAGCGCGATCGAGTGCGCGCGCGAGCGCGGCCTCAAGCTGCCGTTTCTCACCGGCACCTGAGCGCACCGCCCGCGCCAATGCCCGACGCCCTCAAGCTCTGGCGCAACGCCCGGCTCGCCACCTGCGACGAGTCGCAGCGCCTCATCGAGCGCGGCGCCCTCCTCACCCGCGGCGGGCTCATCGAGTGGGTGGGCGAGGAGTCGGCCCTGCCGGCCGCGGCCGGCGCGCTCGCGCAGGTGCACGACCTCGCGGGCGCCTGGGTGACTCCCGGGCTGATCGACTGCCACACGCACCTGGTGTTCGCCGGCAACCGCGCCGGCGAGTATGCCGAGCGGCTGCGCGGGCGCTCCTACGAGGAGATCGCGCGCGCGGGCGGCGGGATCCTCGCCACCATGCGCGCGGTGCGCGCGGCGAGCGAGTCGCAGCTGTTCGAGGAGAGCGCTCCGAGGCTCGCGGCGCTGCTCGCCGAGGGCGTCACCACGATCGAGATCAAATCCGGCTACGGACTCACGCTCGAGGACGAGGCCAAGATGCTGCGCGTGGCCCGCGAGCTCGGGCGCGCCTTCCCGGTCACGGTGCGCACCACGCTGCTCGCCGCCCACACGGTCCCGCCCGAGTACCACGGGCGTCCCGATGCCTATCTCGACACGGTCGCGCGCGAGTGGCTGCCGGAGCTCAACGCCCGCGGACTCATCGATGCGGTGGACGTGTTCTGCGATCGTGTCGCCTTCAGCGTCGCGCAGGCCGAGCGGCTGTTCGCGGCGGCGCGCGCGCTCGGCCTGCCGGTCAAGATGCACGCCGAGCAGCTCGCCAACCTCGGCGGTACGCTCATGGCCGCCGCTCACGGTGCGCTCTCCTGCGACCACCTCGAGTACGCCGACGCCGCGGAAGCCGCCGCGCTCGGGCGCTCCGGCACGGTAGCGGTGCTGCTGCCGGTCGCTTACTACTGCCTCGGCGGCGGGCGGCAGCCGCCGCTCGCCGCGCTGCGCTCGGCGCGCGCCGCGCTCGCGATCGCGAGCGACTGCAATCCGGGCTCGGCGCCGGGCGCCTCACTGCTGCTCGCGATGAGCATGGCGACGCGCCTCTTCGGGCTCACGGCCGACGAGGCGCTGCTCGGCGTCACGCGCCACGCGGCACAGGCGCTCGGGCTCGGCGCCCGGGGTGGCGCGCTCAGCGCCGGCCACGCGGCCGACTTCGTGGTGTGGAACATCGGCTCGCCCGCCGAGCTCAGCTACTGGATCGGCTTCAACCCGCGCCGGACCGTAGTCCGGGCGGCGGAGGTGCTGCCATGGCCCAACACGACCCCCTGAAGATCGGCGGCCGTCCGCTGCGCCTCGCGGAGCTGCGGCGGGTGTACGAGCATCCGCTCACCGTGGAGATCGACGCGTCCGCGCTCGGCGCGGTACGCGCGGCCCATACCACCACCACGCGGCTCGCCGCGGCCGAGCAGGCCGCCTACGGGATCAACACCGGCTTCGGGCTGCTCGCCCAGACCCGCATCCCGACCGCGCAGCGCACGCTGCTGCAGCGGAACATCATCCTGTCGCACAGCTGCGGCGTAGGGCCCCCGCTCGAGGACGCGGTGGTGCGGCTCACGCTGGTGCTGAAGCTCGCGAGCCTGCTGCAGGGCTTCTCGGGCGTGAGCGAGGAGCTGGTGCGCTTCCTCGAGCGGCTGGTGAACGCAGGGCTCTATCCGTGCGTGCCCTCGCAGGGCTCGGTCGGTGCCTCCGGCGACCTGGCGCCGCTCGCGCACCTGTCGCTGAGCGTTCTCGGGCTCGGCGAGCTGCGGCGCCACGGGGAGGTGCTGCCGGCGGCCGAAGCGCTCGCCCAGGAGGGGCTGGCGCCGCTCGCGCTCGGACCCAAGGAGGGCCTGGCGCTCCTCAACGGCACGCAGGTCTCGACCGCGCTCGCGCTCGCGGGGCTGTTCGAGCTCGAGACCGCTTTCGGCGCCGCGGTGGTGAGCGGCGCGCTCTCGGTCGACGCGCTCGCCGGGAGCGATGTGCCCTTCGACCCGCGCATCCACAGTCTGCGTGGGCACGGCGGGCAGGCGTACGTGGCGCAGGTGTACCGCGCGCTGCTCGCGGGGAGCGAGATCCGCGAGTCGCATCGCAGCTGCCCGCGGGTGCAGGATCCGTACTCGCTGCGCTGCCAGCCGCAGGTGATGGGCGCGTGCCTCGACCTGATGATGCAGCAGGCCGCCACCCTCGCCACCGAGGCCAACGCCGTCACCGACAATCCGCTGATCTTCGCCGAGTCGGGCGAGGTGCTCTCGGGCGGCAACTTCCACGCCGAGCCCGTGGCCTTCGCCGCCGACATCCTGGCGCTCGCCTGCACCGAGGTGGCCTCGATCACCGAGCGCCGCGTCGCGCTGCTCATCGATCCGAAGATGAGCGGCCTGCCGCCCTTTCTCGCCGCCGACAGCGGCGTGAACTCCGGGTTCATGCTGGCACAGGTGACCGCCGCGGCGCTGGTGGCCGAGAACCGCATGCTGAGTCACCCGGCGAGTGTCGACAGCATCCCGACCTCCGCCAACCAGGAAGACCATGTCAGCATGGCGACCCACGGGGCGCGGCGGCTCCTGCCCATGACGCGCAACACGCTCACGGTGGCGGGCATCGAGTTTCTGGCCGCCGCCCAGGGCGTCGACTTCCGTGCCCCGCTCAAGACCTCCGCGGCGCTGGCCGGGGCGCTGGGGGCGCTGCGCCTCAAGGTGCCGTTCGCGCGCAGCGACCGGCTGCTCGCGCTCGACGTGGAGGACGCCGTGCGCGTCGTGCGCTCGCACGAGGTGCAGTCACTCGCCCGGGAGCTGCTGCCGAGCTATCGCTGAGCGCGCGCAGCGGCGGCGAGCGCGCGCCCCTGGCAGCGCCGGCTGCGCGGCACCCTCTGCGGCGACGGCGGCCCGTCAGCCGGTCGCGTAGTGCGCCGACTTCTCCGGCGTCTGCTCCGCCTCGGGCTGTTCCGCGCCGTCGCCGAGGCGCTCGCGCTTGATGCGCTCGTAGATCTCTTCGCGGTGTACTGCGACATGCTTCGGCGCATTGATGCCGACGCGGACCTGATTCCCCTTGACTCCCAGAACCGTGATGGTGACGTCGTCACCGATCATCACGGTCTCGCCGACCCGTCGCGTGAGAATGAGCATTTCCGACCCCTGGTTTATAGTTCTCGCTCTGCCACGACGACTCGAACATCCTCGTGCGCACGTGAGCGTACGCGCAAATCTCCCCAAAGAAAAATACTACGCGCGTCGCGGTGCGGCAGAAAGGTTGAACTTTCCCGCCGTACCCAAGGCGGCTCCGGTATGCGCGCATACGGGGTTCACCTGAGCCGACGCTCAAGTGCCGCACCCGTGGGTGCCAACACTGCAGCGCGCAAAACCCCGCCGCGCGCCTCGCTGCACATGCGCGTCCTCACCGACGCGCACCGTGTTGATCGCGATCACCTCCTCCTCCGATACCCGTATGCTTCGGGCTCGGGTGCGAGCCTTAGGCGTCATAAATATTGCGTAATAACAATAGCTTGCAATTCTTTCCTATTATCAGCTATTGCTAAGTCAATGACACCGCGACGCCGCCCCCGGCGCTCATCACTCCCCGACCGCCCGGACCGCGCGATCAGTCGCGCGCTCGTCAACGGGCGGGTGCTGCTCGATGAGGGCCTCAGCGAAGGTCGAGGCGTGCTCATCGAGGACGGACGCATCGCCGACATCCTCCCTGCCGGGGACCGGCGCTGCCGCCGGGCGCAACGTCACGATCTCGGCGGCGCGCTGCTGCTGCCCGGTTTCCTCGACTCGCAGGTGAATGGCGGCGGCGGGGTGCTGTTCAACGACTCCCCGGACCTCGAGTCGATCCGCACCATCGGCCGCGCGCACCGCCGCTTCGGTACCACCGGCTTTCTGCCTACGCTGATCAGCGACGACCTCGAGACCATCGCGCGCGCGATCGCCGCGGTCGACGCCGCGATCGAGACGCAGGTGCCGGGCGTGCTCGGCATCCACATCGAGGGACCGTTTCTCAACGTCGCGCGCAAGGGCGTGCACGATCCGGCGAAGCTGCGCCGCCTGGATACGAGCGCGGTCCGACTGCTCACCTCGCTGCGCGCCGGGCGCACGCTCGTGACGCTCGCGCCGGAAATGGCCGCGCCCGGAGTCATCGCGGCGCTGGTGGCAGCCGGCGTCGTAGTGTCCGCCGGCCACACCAACGCCACCTACGACGAGATCGCCGCCGCGCTGCGCCACGGGCTCACGGGATTCACGCATCTTTTCAACGCGATGTCACAGCTCACCGGGCGCGAGCCCGGCACGGTGGGCGCGGCGCTCGAGGACCCCGCGAGCTGGTGCGGCATCATCGTCGACGGCGAGCACACCCACCCGGCGGTGCTGCGCCTGGCGCTGAAGTGCAAGCCCGCCGATCGCTTCATGCTGGTGACCGACGCCATGCCGAGCGTCGGGACCGGGCTCTCCTCCTTCGAGCTGCAGGGACGACGTATCAGAGTCTCGGGGAGCGTGTGCCTCGATGAGGACGGCCGCCTCGCGGGGTCGAACATCGACATGGCGAGCTGCGTGCGCAACGCGATCGACCTGCTCGGCCTGCCGCTGCCGCAGGCGATACGCATGGCGAGCCGCTCGCCGGCGGAGTTTCTGCGGCTTGGCCATGAGACCGGTCGCATCGCCCGCGGCTACCGCGCGAACCTGGTGGCGGCCGACGAGCAGCTCACGGTGCTCGACACCTGGATCGATGGGCGCCCGGCGCGCGAGGAACCGGGCTGAATCACCCCGCCGGCGCCTGGAAACCGCCCGCGCGGTAGGTGAGCACCAGGGTGTCGCGCACGCCGCGCCCATCGCGGGAGCGGATCGGGGTCGTCTCGTGGATCACCCGCGCATCGTCCATCAGCAGCATCGACCAGGGCTCGTGCATCGTGAAGCGCACGCCGGTGGAGCCGCTGGCATCGAACACCCGCGTCTCTCCGCCCTGCAGCTCGCCGCGCGCGACCAGCACCACCGCTACGAAATCGACGCCGTCGCGGTGCGCGCCCTCGGGCGTCGGTCGCCCGATGCCGTGCGCGGTATCGATGCGAAACTGGTGCGCCTCGATGAACCAGCGCTCGACCGGACGCACCGCTGCGAATACCGCACCGAGTGCGCCGAGGAGCTGTCGCCACACGGGCGCGGCACTCACCACCGCCTCGATCGGCTCGAACCAGCGCTCGAGGCCGCCGTGCAGGGCGTTGTACGCAGTCGGCTGCCAGTGCGCGCGGTGTGCGACGCGCTCGAGCAGACCGCCCGCCGGCGTCTGGGTGAAGCAGCTGTGGCGCCGGGCGCGGTACCGCCCGCCGTCCCGCAGATACGCATCAGCCGGCAGCCGCTCCCACGCCGGGCGCAGGGCCGCGAGCGCGGCGGGCTCGAGTCCGAGTGCCGTGTGCGCCGTAGCCGCAGGCACCAACACGTAACCTGCGCTCACGAGCGGCGCCACCAGCGGGGAGAGTCCGGCGTAGCCAGGCATGCGGACTTGTATTATGGCGCCGTCATGCCGAGACGCGGAATGTTCCCGTGGCGCGCGGGTGCGCTGCTCCTCGCCGCCGCGCTCGCGAGCGCCGCGGCGCACGCGGCGCCGGCCGCCACCGTGCTCGCCGTCGACGGCGCGCGGCTCGAAGTCGAGCTCGACGCTGAGACTTTCCGGGCCGGCGGCGCCGTGCTCATCGCGTGGATCAGACGCTCGGCGCAGATCGTTGCCGGCTACTACGGACGCTTCCCGGCCGCGCGGCTCACGATACGCGTGCGGCCGCAGGACGGCGCCGGCGTGCAGGGCGGGAGCACCTTCGGGGTGCCGCAGCCGCTCATCCGCGTGCGCGTGGGGCGCGAGGTGACCGAGGCGCAGCTGCTGCGCGACTGGGTGCTGGTGCACGAGATGATCCATCTCGCCCTGCCGGATGTCGGGCCCGAGCACGCCTGGCTCTCCGAGGGTCTGGCGACTTACGTCGAGGGTGTCGCACGGGTGCAGGCCGGCAACCGCGCCGAGGAGGACGTCTGGGCCGAGGAAATCCGCGCGATGCCGTATGGGCTGCCGCAGCCGGGCGATGCGGGCCTCGATCGCACCCATAGCTGGGGCCGCACCTACTGGGGTGGCGCGATGTTCTGCCTCATGGCGGACGTCGACATCCGCCGCGCCACCGACAACCGCCTGGGGCTCGAGGATGCGCTGCGCGCCATTCTGCGTGCCAGCGGCGGTCTCGCGACCGACTGGCCGATCGAGCGGGTGCTGCGCACGGGGGATGCGGCGGTCGGGACCACCACGCTCGAGGATCTCTACGCGCGCCTGCGAGACCGCCCGGTGACCCCCGATCTCGTGGGCCTGTGGCGCGAGCTCGGGGTCGAGCCCGAGGGCTCCTCGGTGCGCCTGAGCGACGGCGCGCCGCTCGCGCCGCTGCGCCACGCGATCATGAGGGCGAAAAGAAGCCCGTCATGAGCGTGGTGACGGCGATCGCAGCGAGGATGAGGGCGAACTCGGCGGCCACCGTGATGTTCAGACGGCCGAGCGCCGCCGCCTCGCCGCGCTCGATGCCGGGCAGCAGACGGAACCTGTTGAAGGCGGCGAGCCCCATGAGCGCGGTGAACAGCGCGAGCTTGGCGAGCAGCAGCAGCCCGTAGGGCTCGGCGAGCGCCGCCAGGCTCGGCAGCAGCAGCGTCGCCATCGCGGCCCCGGCGAGCGCGATCAGCGGGACCAGCCACTGCGCGCTGCGGGAGAAGGCCGCCAGCAGCCGCGCCGCCTGCGGGCCGCCTTCGAGCCGCATCGCCCGCTCGAGCGGCAGGAGCGACCCGAACCAGAACGCCAGGATCAGCAGGTGCACGAGCAGCAGCGGCGCGAGCAGCGCGCGCTCGGGGCTGATGGAGGTGTGGCCGGTCACCAGGAACGACCCGGCCGCGAGCAGCACGCCGGCGAGACTCAGGCGGCCGAGAGAACGCCGCTCGGAGCGCACGCCGAGCGCGATGGCGGCGAGACCGGCGCCGCGCACGCCGAGCGCGACTCCGACCGAGGAGCCGAGCAGCAGCCGCTCGAGCGAGGGATCGAGCATCCCCGCGAGCTCACCGCCGAGGCGTGCGCACGCGAGCAGGTATTGCGCGGCGATGACGAGCAGCCCGGCGGCGGCCGCGCGCGCGGCGAGCCGGCGAACGCCCGCGAGCGCATGCGGTGCGAGCTGCGCGAACGCCGCGATGAACAGCACCGCGCCGGCGGCCTGCAGCACCAGCGCGAAGCCCGCGCCCCGCGCGATGGCCCACGCGAGGTCGATCATTTCATGATCGTGAAGCGGATCCGCCCGGGCATCACGTGACCGTCGGCGCTCAGCACCCGCCACCCGATGGCATAGCGGCCGGGCGCAAGCAGCGGGAGCGTCACCGTGAGCTCCCGTGCCGACACTTCGGGGAGCACCTCCACCTTGCGGCGCTTGCCGGCTGCGTCCTCGATCCACAGCGCCGTGAGGCGGCCGGGCTCGGAGAAGGCGAGCACCAGCTGCGCGGGCGCTGCGTGCAACACGCTGCCGTCGGCCGGCACGGAGCGCTCGAGATGGGCGTGCGCCTGCGCCGCGCCGCCGAGCAGCAGGGCGAGCACGCAGAACCAGGCGACTCTCATGCGCGCCATCCTAGTCCGTTCCGGGGACCGCGGCGACGCGGCATTGCGTCGCCGGCGACCCTCGAGGCAACGGAAACATTTTCATACAGTCGACACGGCTACGCTGCGTTGCCTCGCCCGCGGACTTCGGCCATGATCAGCGCAGTTCTTCCCGGAGCTGGCACAGGGACCGATGGCACGCTCTTCTTCTGCGGTACCCGCCTTGGCGCTGGCCGGCATCGCGGCTGCGCTCGCCGGCTGCTCTTCGCGCACCAACGTGTCGGCGACCGGCAACACCCCGGCGACCTATTCGCACGTCTATGTCACCGCACAGGCCGTGTGGTTCAACGGCAGCGCCGGCGCCGGTCCCGACGACGGCGGCTGGGTTAAATTCCCCCTGTCGACGCCGGTCACGGTGGACCTGGTGGCCGATTCCGGCGGCAACTTTGGCACCCTGGTCACGGATCTGAAGCTCGCGCCGGGCTCGTATGCGCAGCTGCGCCTCATTCCGCTCGATGCCTCGGCGCCGCTCGCCTCCTCCGCGCAGACGCTCGGCGCCGCCTACAACATGGAGGCCGACTATCTCGACAGCAGCGGCGTCACGCACCAGCAGCCCCTCGAGCTGCTGAGTCCCGACAAGGGTATGGGTATCCAGGCATCGCTCAGCGTTCCCTTCGGCAATATCGGCGCCGCGCTCGCCGCGGTGAACTCACCCGCGGCGACGACCCCCACGACCTCCTTCGGCGTGGTCGGCACCCCCACGACTCCGACCACCACGACCCCCACCACGACGACGACCACGACGAGCACGACCACGACCGCGCAGTTCGCAGTCGGCTTCGATGGGGCACGCGATCTGACGCCGTTCACCTATGCGGGCGCGAGCGCGATCCTCCTCAACCCGCACGAGAATGCTTACGACCTCTCGCTGTCGGGCGGCATCCAGGGACAGCTCACGCTCACCAACCTGACCGGCATCAGCGGTGCGAGCGGCCTGCCGGACATCCAGGTGAGCGCCGAGTCGCTCACCGCCGACGGTAGCCGCCACTTCGTGGTGGCGAGCGCCCCGGTGAGTTCCAGCGGCTCGTTCATGCTCTACCCGCTCGCGAGCAACGTCTCCAATCCGACGAGCTACGACCTCGTGATCCATGGCCCGGGTATCGCGACCATCATCATCAAGAGCATCCAGATACCGCTCGCGAGCCCGGCCGCGGCCGCCGGCGCCTCGACCGGCACGACGAGCGCAACCACCAGCACCGGGCCGACGCCCGTGCAGCCGACGAACCTCGTGTCGGTGGGCACCCTGATCCCGCGGGCGGCGAGCTCCTACAGCGCCAACATTGCCACCGTTGCCACGGCACCGCTGCCCGCCGGCGCCGAGGTCGCGTTCTATCAGACGCTGCCGTCGGCGGGAGAAGTCCCCTACGTCATCGCGGTGAGCCCGATCGATCCCTTCAATCAGGTGCTCGCCAACGCGCGCACGCTCTCGAGCGGTACCGTCGATTCCGGAACCTACGTCGCAAGCGGTGCGACCGTCACGGTCGTGAGCGCCGCCCCGCGCGAGAGCGCGGGGAGCTACCAGGTCGCGGCCACGGCACCGCTCTACGCCGATGGGCTGCTCGGGACGCTGGTATCGGCCCCCGCCACGGGCAGCGTCGCCCCGCCGGTGACGGTCGCGGGCCTCGTGCTCGCCGCCGGGGGTTCCGCCGCGACGCTCAACGCATCGGTGAGTCAGGCGAGCGCCGGCAAGTACGACCAGGGGGAGATCCTGGTGAGTCGCGACGGCCAGCTGGTCGCGAGCGCCGCGCTCGATGCGGTGCTGCGCGGCGGTGGTGGCACGGTGGTCCTGAACGGACTGCCCGGCGGCACCTCCGCCAACGTCTACTACCTCACGGTGCGGGCCTGGAACTCGAGCAACCCATCCGGGACGCTCACCCGGCAGTGGTATCCGGCGGCCGTGGACCTGCGCAGCGCCGGCGCGGCGAGCGTCGCGCTCACGCTCAACTAGGCGCGCCGCAAAACCGGTAGACTCTGCGGGTCGCGGTGAGTGCGCCGCCGACGGCACCAGCAGAAATTCTGGAAGGGGACTTGATGACAGTGCTTCGCGCGCGCCCGACCCGGCGGCTTCCCGGGGCGATTTGCGCCCTCGCCTTCGGCGCCGCCGCCGCCCTCAGCAGCTGCGGCGGCAACTACAACATCGTCTACGGCACGGCGGCAATCACCGTCAGCGACGTGAGCGGCACCTTCCTCTCCTATATCGTGCTCGTCGATTCGATCACCTTGACGCGCAATGACGGATTCGTGGCCCAGCCGCTCGCCAGTCCCGAGTCGGTCGACCTGACGCGACTGCACGAGGTCTCCGAGCTCCTCGCCGGGCCGGCGCTGCCGGTCGGCACATACACTTCGCTCTCGCTCGTGGTCGACTACACGGCCGCAAGCATTTTCGTCGACGTCGGCGGACAGGCGCAGTTGGCAACGGCGCTCGACCCGAACGGTGCTGCCATGGGGCTCGTCACCTTCACCGTCACGTTCGATCCCGCCAATCAGCTCGTTATCAACGGCGGCGTCTCGACGCGCCTCGCGCTCGATTTCAATCTCGCTGCCTCCAACACCATCAATCTCGGCGCCTCGCCGCTTTCGGTCACGGTGCGGCCGTTCATGACTGCGAGCCCCGCGCCGGAGGACAGCACCCGGCTCCGTGCCCGCGGCCTGCTGGTGACTACCCAGCAGCCCACCGCCAACGCCTTCATCATGAACATGCGGCCGTTCGTCGACATGGTGTCGGCGCTCGGCGCACTGACGGTGAACACCAGCTCGTCCACCTACTTCAACGTCAACGGCCTCGCTTATACCGGGGCGGCCGGGCTCGCCGCCATGGGGTCGCTGCAGGTCAGCACCCCGGTCGCCGCCTATGGCACGCTCGGCGACCTCTCCGGCATCACCCCGACTTTCAACGCCACCGCCGTCTATGCCGGCACCAGCCAGGAGAGTCTGCTCACCGACTCGATGCGGGGCATCGTCTCGGCGCGCAGCGGCAATGCCCTCACGATCCATGGCGCAAACTGCGTGACGCGCCTCGGCGCGCAGGACTACCTCGCCAGCGCCACGGTCAACCTCGGCCCGAACACGATCGTGAGCGAGGATGGAGTGAACGCAAGCGGCTTGACGCCGCAGTCGGTCTCGATCGGACAGGCGGTGACAGTATTTGGTGCGGCCGTGATCGATGCCCTGGGCAACTGCCAGTCGCCGTTCGACGCCACGGCCAGCTCCGTGCCCGGACAGCTGCGGCTTGCTCAGACTCCGATCTGGGGTACGCTCAACAGCGCCACCACCGGCAGCGTATCGCTCAACCTCATCTCGCTCGGTGACTTCGAGCCCGCCGCGCTCAACTTCGCCGGCACCGGCACCACCTCCGCCAACGATGCGGTGCCGACCAGCTACCAGGTCGACACCGGTACGATCAACGAGAGCGCGACGCCGGCCGGCACGCTGCTCGAGGTGAGCGGCATCGTCAACGCATTCGGCGCCGCCCCACCGGACTTCACCGCCACCGCGGTCACCCCCGGCAGCGCCGTCACCCAGGAGCTGGTGGTCGAATGGATCAACGGTGGCGCGGCCACCCCGTTCTCCAGCCTGAGCAGCGCGGGGCTGGTGGTCGACCTCACCAACGCGCATCTCGGTACGACACACTACATTGCCACCGGACCGACCCAGGTGGATATCACCACACTCACCGCGAGCCCGACGATCGCCTTCGCCTCGGGGTTCGTCACGCTGGCGTACGGTGGCTCGGGCACCATCACGGTCTACAACAGCGCGAGTACCTTCGCCACACAGCTCGCCGGCGCGCTGAACGGCAGCAAGGCCGCCTACCGCCTGGTGTGCGTCGGCCAGTATTCGGCCGCCACCAACACCTTCACCGCCACGGGGGTGAGCGTGGCGTTCGAGAGCTAGGCGGCGCAGCCGCGGGATCCGGGCCGATGCCCTGGAAACGGCGCCCATTCCGACGCGGACCTCTCTCCCGCGTCCTCAACATCGCCGACCTGCGCGAGCTCGCGCGCCGCCGCGTGCCGGGCTTCGCGTTCGAATACGTCGAAGGCGGCGCCGAGGACGAGAGCACGCTGCGCGGCAACCGCGAGGCGCTGGCACGGCTGCGCCTCGTGCCGCAGACGCTCATCGATACCTCCGGCCGTCACCTGCGCACCACCATCATCGGGCGCGCCGCCGAGGCGCCGCTCGTCATCGCGCCCACGGGCCTCAACAACCTGCTGCATCCGCTCGGCGACATCGCACTGGCGCGCGCCGCGGCGCGCCGCGGCATCCCGTTCACGCTGAGCACCTTCTCGACTACACGGCTCGAGGACGTGGCGACGCGGGCCGGCGGACGTCTGTGGATGCAGCTCTACGTGCTCAAGGACCGCGCCATCGCGCGCGACATCATGCAGCGCGCGGGCGCCGCCGGCTACGAAGCGCTGGTGTTCACCACCGACGCCAATGTGTTCGGCAGCCGCGAGTGGGATCAGCGCAGCTACCGTGCGCCCGGACGGCCCACGCTGCGCACCGCGCTCGATGCGCTGCGTCATCCGCGCTGGCTCACCGAGGTGCTGCTGCGTAACGGCATCCCCCGCTTCCGCAACGTGGAGTCGTTTCTGCCGCCCGGTGCCGGCAGCGCCGTGGGCGGCAGCACCATCATCCCGCAGCTGTTCGCGCCCACGATCACCTGGGACGACATCGCGTGGATCCGGCAATACTGGCGCGGCAAGCTCCTCCTCAAGGGGGTGCTCACGGCCGCAGATGCCGAGCGCGCCGCCGAGCTCGGCTGCGACGGCATCATGCTCACCAACCACGGCGGACGGCAGCTCGATTACTGTGTCGCCCCCATCGACATGCTGCCGGAGATCGCCGCCGCGGTGGGCGCGCGGCTGCCGATCCTGATCGACAGCGGCTTCCGCCGCGGCACCGACGTCGCCAAGGCGCTCGCCCTCGGCGCCGAGGCGGTGATGCTCGGGCGCGCGACGCTCTACGGGCTGGGCGCGGCCGGCGAGGCCGGCGTCGAGCGGGCACTCGACATCGTCACCGCCGAGCTCGATCGCGTGCTCGGGCAGCTCGGCTGCAATTCGGTCGCCGAGCTCGGCCCGCGGCACGTGCGGCGGGAGTGAAGCGACGCGCGAGGCTCAGCGCTCGGGCGACTTGAGCAGCTCCTCGAGATAGGCCTTCCACAGCGCCGCGACGGTATGCGAGCCGTGCCCGCGCGTCTCGCTGCTGTAGGGGATCACGACCGCGCGACCGTGAGGCACGCGCTTGATCTCCCGCTCGAGAATGTGCAGTTCGGGCGGATTGATCAGATCGTCCGCGGAGTTGACCGCGATGAGCGGTGCCTGGATCTTCTCGAGCGCCGGGCCCGGATCGTAGTCGCGCGAGGCGGCGAAGGCGTACAGCACGTCGTTGGCGTCGTGGGTCTTCATGCCCTCCTCGAGGTAGGCGTCGATCACGCGATCCGCCTGCGCGAGCGTCGGCGCTTCCTCCTGCCGCAGCACCGGATTACTGCTCATCAGCCACAGCATCTCGAGCGCGGTGCGCAGCGCAGCGGGCTCGCTCGCGTAGTCACCGCCGCGCCACTCGGGATCGTTGCGGATCGCATCCATGAGCGTGCGCCGGAACACGCGATTGCGCCCCGAGATCTGCGCCGGCAGGCAGGCGAGCGGCATGAGCGCGTCCATGAAGGCGGGATGCTCCTCAGCCCACAGCCAGGTGTGCATCCCGCCCATGGAAGTGCCCATGACGAGGCGCGCGTGGTTCACCTTCAGCCCGGCGGTGAGCAGCAGGTACTCCGCCTGCACCTGATCGTGGTAGCCGAAGCGGGGAAAGCGTCCGCGCAGGCCGTCGCTCGGCTTGCTCGACTTGCCGTGGCCGAGGTCGTCCGGGAGCACCAGGTAGTAGCGCATTGCATCGAGAGGCTGGCCCGCGCCAAAGAGCTCGCCGGCGAATATCGGCCGCAGGAACTGAGCGCCGCTGCCGGTGGTGCCGTGCAGGATGAGCACCGCGTTGCGCACCACGCCGTGCGCATCGCGCCTCGGTTTGCCGAGCGTGCGGTAATGGATGCGCAGTTCGCTGAGCGACTCGCCCGATGAGAACCTGAAGTCGTGGATGAGGTAATCGCCCTCGACCGGCGGCGGATAGTCGGCGGCGAACGCCGGCGCTGCGAGCAGCAGCCCGGCCACGAGCACCGCCGCCGCCCGGGTTTGCCTCTTCATGCGGCCGCCCTCCCCCGCAGGCGCTCTGCCACCCAGTCGTCGATCACCCGCTCGAGCACCGCGAGCGGCATGGGGGCGGCCGTGAGTCCGACGTCATGGAAATCACGGAGGTCGAACCTGCTGCCGAGCCTGGCGCGCGCATCGGCCCGCAGCTCCAGCCAGCGCGTCTGACCCACCTTGTAGCTGGTCGCCTGGCCGGGCCAGGTGCAGTAGCGCTCGACTTCGGCGGTCATCGCACCGCGATCTTCGCCGGTAGTGGAGACGACGTAGTCGATAGCCCGCTCGCGGCTCCAGCCCATGGTATGAATTCCGGTATCCACCACGCAGCGCGCCGCGCGGAAGATCAGCGCGCGCAGCATCCCGAGCCGGGCGAGCGGCTCGGAGTCGTAGAGTCCCATCTCGTCGCACAGCTGCTCGGCGTACAGCGCCCAGCCCTCGGTGTTGGCGGAGAAACCGCCGCCTGCCTTGCGGATCAGCGGCAGCTTCGGCATCTCGAGCACCAGCGCGAGCTGGAAATGGTGACCGGGTTCCGCCTCGTGATGCACCAGTGTCGGCAGCGACCAGCGCGGCAGTGCATGGGTGTCGCGCAGATTGATGTAGAACGCCCCGGGGCGCGAGCCGTCGAGGGCCGGGCGCTGGTAGTAGCCGCCCGGCGCGCCCGCCTCGGTGTAGGCGGGAACGCGCCGGACTTCGACCGGGGTCTTCGGTAACACGCGAAAGTATTTCGGCAGGTACGGCTGCAGCTGCTTGATCAGGCCGTTGCAGTAATCGAGGATCTGCTGCCGGCCGACGTCGGTGTCGGGGAACAGATACTGCGGATCGCGGGCGAGTGACTGCACGCGCTCGGCCACCGTGCCCTCGGTCTTGCCCTGCGCCTTGAGGATGGTGTCCATGCGGGCACTGATCTCTTTCGCCTGCTCGAGGCCGAGGTGGTGCACTTCCTCGGCCGTCATGTCGGTGGTGGTCGCGTGGCGCAGCGCCACCTGATAGAGCGAGCGCCCCTGCGGCAGCCGCGCGACCCCGGCGTCGTGCACGGCGTGCGGGCGCAGCTTCTGCAGCTCCGCGGCCTGCCGATCGAGCGCCGGATAGACCTCCCGCTCGACGATGCGGGCAGCGTCGGCGCCGTAATCGGCTGTGAGGCCGAGCTTCTTCGCCCGCGTGGCCACCGAGGTCGCGAGGATCGAGTCCGCAGCAGCGATGGCGCGGAATTTCTGCATCTGCGCGAGCGTGCGGTCGATGAGGAAGTCCGGCGGCGCCACTTTCAGCCCCGCATCGTGCCGCACGCGCTCGGTCTCCTGATCGAGCACCTGCGCGAAGGCCTTCAACCGCGCGAGGTAGGCGTCGGCATCGTCGCCGCTCTTGATCGGATGCTGGCGGTCGAGGAAAGTCGGTACGCTCTGGTAGGAGCCGGTGAGCTGACTCACCACGTAGGGGTTCGCCACGCCGGTGCCGTATTCGAAGGGCCGGGTGCGCACCTCGGTCTCGAGCTGGAACATCACGGTGTCGTAGCTCGCACGGTCCGCGCCCGTGACAGCGTTGCGATCGAAGCCCTTGAGGCGCTCGAGCTGCCAGGCGTATTCGGCCTTGCTCTCGCGCACCGCGGCGAGCGATTCGTCCGCCAGTTTCGCCCGCGCCCAGGCGTACTTGCCCGTGTCCAGACCGAGACTGGTGAGCTGCTCGGGGTGGCGCGTGAGGCGCTCGTCCATGAAGGTATCGAACATCGCATCGAGATGCGCCGCCGGCGCCTGAGCGCTCGCGGCCGCCTCGGCGCCCGATGCGACCCGGGCGAGCGCGCCGGACACCGAGGCGGCGATGAGGGAACCCGTAACGGTGACGAACTGTCGGCGATTGACCACGAGAGACACTCCTTTGCGCACCCCTGCGCGATGCATCACAGAACCCCAGGGCACGGGGCGGCGGGGTTGCCCGTTCGCCGCCGCAGCTTCAGGCCGCCAGCGTTCTCTTCAGCTTGTTGGCATTGGCCGTGTTGCTCGTCAGGGTCACGGTCACGGCGGGATGAATCGCCATGGGGATTTCTCCTGAGTTTTTCTGATTAGCAGGCCGCGACAAGGCTGGGGAGTGTACCCGCCTCGGCGATGAAAGCCATTAACGACCTGTCACTAAACGACCTTCCGGAGCGACAATGGCATCCATCCCAGGACAGCTGCGCGAGAATCCCATGGCGGAAACGGTGTTCGGCAAGATCATCCGAGGCGAGATCCCGTGTCACAAGGTGTACGAGGATGACAGGGTGCTGGCGTTCCTCGACATCAATCCTCTGAGCAGCGGGCACACGCTGGTGATCCCCAAGGAAGTGGCCGAGACGCTGGATCGGCTGTCGGACGAATCAGCCGCGGCGCTCGGACGGGTGCTGCCGCGCATCTGCCGCGCCGTGGTCGCCGTCACCGGAGTGCGCGACTACAACGTGCTCGAGAACAATGGCGCCGCAGCGCACCAGGCGATCGCGCACGTGCACTTTCACATCATTCCGAAACCGAATCACCGCGAAGGCTTAGGCATCGGCTGGCCGATGGCGAGCCTCGATCCCGGAACGGGTGCCGAGCTCGCGGCGCAGATCGCCCGGGCGATTTCCTGACCGCGGCCGGGCGTTCCGCCCACCGAGCGCGCGGGCGCTGGCGCCGGCCCCAAATGGCGCGTTCGCTCGCAGGCGTCCGAAGACAGATTCCGGCGCGTGGTGACCTGTTCGAGCATCTGCACGATCCCGCCGACGTCCCGGACCCGGCCGGCCATTGACCCGCCGCGACACTTATCTATAGGTGCCCACAGCGCTATTGCTGACCTCGGGGTCCGCTTGTAGAATGCGCGCCCTCCTGGTGCGGGGTGGAGCAGTCTGGCAGCTCGTCGGGCTCATAACCCGAAGGTCGCAGGTTCAAATCCTGCCCCCGCTACCACAGTTCCTTGGGCCTAGTTCTCGCTAAAAATTGCTGGATGCGGTGACAGCACGCGATTCGGATCGTATTTCGCTTTGGCGGTTACGAGACGGCGCCATACCTCAGGACCGTAGTGGGCCTGCCATTCGGCCGGAGAGATCACCATCGAGTAGGGAGCGTAGCGCTTGCCACCGGCGGCGGTCATCTTGGCCAGAAGCTCCCGGTTGCTGGCCAACAGGGCCGAAAGCGCAGCCTCGTCGCCAGGCTTCACGCTGCGGAAAAGCCACAAGGCAAACGCCTGCTCCTCGTTCGGCACCTTGAAGAGTGGACGCTGGAAGCACCGAGTGTTCAAGGGATAGCAACCGAACCCTTCGACTCCCTGGAAGCGCGCCAGGGCCGCCACTTCCGGAGTGAGCGACAGGATGTTGTCCAGATATGTCCTAGTCGCCGAAGCGGGAATCCACATAGTGATGAACGGGCTGGGACGGTCAGCGGCAAGGCCGCCCCGAGTCTCAAAGCGAAACAGATAGTCGCGATAAGTCATGCGAGCAGGAGCGGCGGCAGAGGCGAAGCGTAAGTCCGCTTCGAGCGCCCGGATGTCCGGCTCACCAGGCGGAGTGAAGAACTTGCCGACCTCGATGACGAAGCTCCACGCTCTGCTCTGGCCCCGCATCATCGTGCCGCGCAGACCGTCGAAGCGCCCCTCGCTGGCCAGGCGCAACTGGTCGGCGAGGTAAGCATCCAGATCGGTGTAGGTCAGTTCATGGAACACGACACTCGATGGCGCGGGCACCAGCGGCAGGCCAGCGCGAACGATGACACCGCACTGCCCCTGCCCCGCCAGCACCATGTCGAACAACTCGCTGTCATGCTCGGGTGAGCAGGTGACGAGACTCCCATCCCCGGTGACGACGTCGAGGTCCGTGACGTTGTCCACCAGCGCGCCATAGTGGGGACTCGTAATGCCGATGCCCCCCGCACTCAGCGTGCCGCCAACCGTAAGTAGCGCGAGGCATGTGCCAGGGAACAGGCGCGGTGTCAGGCCCTTTGGTAGCGTAGCGTCGGCGACGGCGCTCCAGAACGCGCCAGGTTGTGCATCTGCAGAATCCGGCGTGCGTACACGGACCGCATTGAGCGAACGTAAATCAATGACGACTCCGGCCTCGACTTGCGTCTGTCCATAACGTGAGTGGCCGTTGCCACGGATGGCGACCTTTAGTCTGTGCTGATTGGCGTATCGGACCATCGCAACAATGTCCTGCACGGAGCGCGGCGCGAGGACGGCTGCGGGGACGCGACGAAACATGTTGCCCTGATCGGTGGCAATGGCTCCGCGCGATGCTTCATCGAGGAGCAGCGCGCCGTCGAGCTTCGGTAGGCGATCAAAAGGGCGCGCTGCATTGCTTGCCTGCGTAACCCAGGAACGCTCGTCCGGATTGAAACCAACAATGGCAGCACCGATGGCGAGCTTGGTGAATCGCCGGCGAGATACGTGTTGTTTCATTGTGCGCTCCTGACCAGAGCAAACGAGAAACGGCGCAGCAATGTAGGGTTCTGAGCCCCGCCGAAGCAATCATGGCCTGGGTCGGGTGCTGCGTTGCCGCGAAATAACGGCAAGTAATGACGGAATCCTGCCCCGCTACGACAATCCTCGCATGCGCCCCCCGCGCTTCGGGTCAAACAAGATCGACGCTCAGATAATTGGCGTAGCGGGCCCCCGCTACTCTTTTTAATTCAATAACTTACAAGAAAAGACCCGCTACCACTTGTCGCGGATCGCGTTAGGTTCGTCCTGGTGGCGAGTCGGCGCCGTAGGAGTTCTTCCGCTATCGACTCTTGAGATCCCAACACAACCGAAGTGAGCGCCTCACGCCCGCCGCAGCACTGGCATCCGATGGCGTAGCCGATAACCACACTATGGCATTCCCGAACCCGAGTACGACAACGAACAAGACTAGCCGCAGACTCGATCCGGAATCATTCAAGCGTGGTCGGCACCAGCGGACATGCCGACGCGCCGCCATGTTGTTGTTCGCCTGGCGCGGTCACTCGGGTCGGATGTTCTGGTTGTGACGAAACACGTTGTCGGGGTCGTACCGGCGCTTAATCCTCGCGAGGCGCAAGTACTTGTCCGCCCCGAATGCCGCTTTGACCCGGCTCTGACCCTCATCGCCGAGGAAATTCACGTACACCGACCCGTTCGAGTGGGCCACAGCCCGGTCAAACACCGCGCGCGCCCAGTCTACGTGGCTCGCGGTTTCGGCAGGATCAGACCACGACGGGATGAGGTTGAGGATGTAGGCAGCGTTGCGGTTGGCGTACGCAGTCGCGTCCGCGGCGACACGCGACACCGCACCGCCCAGATGATGGAGATGCACCTGACTCAACGGTGAGGTCATGCGCGCAGCTCCTGCCACGATATCGTCGATTGCCGTGTCACTCAAATCACCAAAGTTTGCCGACTTCATGTGGTAATGCCGGCCTGAAGCCGCGCCGGCGTCCAGCATGGACTGCAGCGCGACGTACGGCATCTCGCCGAGCAGGTCGTGCGCCGGCGGACCATAGGCGCGCAGCGGCCGCAACACCGCCGCGCCGCGCTCAAGATCGCCCGTCCAGCAGGCGACGATGGCCACGACTGGCGAGCCCTGCAGTTGGGCCGGAATGAACGGTGCAGGCGGCGCGGTCAGGAATGCGAAGACAGTGGTGAGCTCGTCCGGCGCCGTCGCCGCGAACTCGCGATAAAACCTCAGCATTGCATTCGCGCGGCTGGCCGGATACAGCACCATGCCTGCGATGACCGTGCGTACAGGGTGTAGGCGAAACTCAAACTCCGTGACGACTCCGAAATTTCCGCCGCCGCCGCGCAACGCCCAAAACAGATCAGCGTTCTCCGATTCGCATGCGCGGACCAGGGTGCCGTCGGCGAGTACCACCTCGGCGGAAAGCAGGTTGTCGATGGTCAGCCCGTGCTTGCGCATCAGCCAGCCGATGCCTCCGCCGAGCGTCAGGCCGCCGACTCCGGTGTGCGATACAAGGCCGCCTGTCGTGGCGAGGCCATGCGCCGCCGTCGCGGTATCAACGTGTGACCAGAGGCAGCCGCCACCCACGCGCGCGACCCTACGTTCGGCGTCCACCTGCACCGAGCGCATCCTGCAAAGGTCGATCAGCAACGCGTCGTCGGCAATGCTGTGGCCGGGGGCACTGTGACCGGCACCGCGCACGGTTATGCTCCGGCCGGTCGCCCGTACTTGGCGTAGCAGTCCGGCGATCTCGCCGGCGTTCGCCACGCGGGCAATCGCCGCGGGGCGACGGTCGATCGCTCCGTTCCAGATTCGGCGAGCATCGTTGTACTCGGCTTGGTCGGGTTTGATGAGTTCCATGACGCCTCCGAGGTCATGACGCCAACGTAGCGGTGCTCAGCCCGTCTTGCAGCGACTTGTGCGCCAGCGGCGAGGAGCAAATGTTCCCGACGGTCGAACGCGATCGTTATTTCAGTATTCCGGGCGTGGGAAGGTCTCTGCATGGAGTCGATCCGCGTCTATGATCTCAATCTCGTCGCGCCCCGTGCGGATGAGTCCTTCGTCGCGCAGCTCGCGCAGCAGCCTTACCACCACTTCACGAACCGAGCCGACGTCGTCTGCGAGCGCTTGTTGGGTGAGACGCGCAACCAGAGGCACACGCTGACCGGTCGCGCCGGCAGCGATATCAAGCAGATGGCGCACGACGCGCTGACGCATTGTGCCGAAAGTATTACCGGCGAGCTCATTGATTATCATGAAAAGGCGATATGCGAGCTCCTCGGCGAGCAGGTTGGCGACTCGCGGATCCCGATCAGCGATCGAGCGCACGGTCGCCGGTCGCATCATCAGAATGCGGCAGGCCGTCAGTGCCTGAGCGCTGAGCACACCTGCGCGCTCCACATACAACGTGTTGATCGCGAGCAGCTCACCGCTCCGCGCATAGCGCACCGTGACCTGCCGGCCATCGACCGTGGTGTGGAAGACTCGCAGGAGCCCGCTCACCATCAATCCCGCCGTAGCGTCGCAACCTTGCCGGATCGGAACGGTTCCTGCAGGCACATCCAACAGCAGCGCGTCCGCGATGAGTGTTGCCGCAACATCCGCTGGCAGCCGCGCGAGTCGGCTCTGAGAGAGCGCGTTGGCAACGGTTGCCGTTTGGACCGGCCGCATGGCTACTTATACGGACGCTGCCCGTCCGGGCAGGTGCTCTATTCCCGATGGCTTCTAAGTGCGGCTCGCAACAACGGCGTTAACGTAGCGCAAGCACGGATCCCACGGATCCCAAAACTGTCCAACTTTGGTCTGTACGGGAATATTACGCAAGCCCAAAGTCGCGCCGTTCGCCACAGTTGGCGCTGCATTCGAACGTGCGTTATCAGGCATCCATTTTGGCATCCTGACTGACCGCATCTGGCCCCGGAGCGGTCCGGGGGGTTCGCCGGTTAGCTGCCGCTCGAAAGTAATAGAGCGGACGCTGACGGTCGCTCTTAATCGCCCTCTCTGAGCCCACGCCTCGGCGGCTCGGCCAAACCTAACCACTTTGGGCTAAGCTGCCGCCTGCGGAGACGGTGAGAAGACCTCCGGCGAGTTGTCAGGGGTGGCCCAGTTGTGAGCGAGTCATCGCACGCCGTATTTCTGAGCTACGCCTCTCAGGATGCTGAGGCGGCGCAAAGGATTTGCGGGGCACTGCGCGCAGCCGGCATTGAGGTCTGGTTTGACCAAAGCGCGCTTCGGGGCGGGGATGCCTGGGACCAGGCGATCCGCAAGCAGATCAAAAGCTGCGTCCTGTTCATCCCGGTCATCTCGAAGCATACCCACGAGCGCGACGAGGGGTATTTCCGTCTCGAATGGAAACTTGCGGTTGATCGATGCCAGTTGATGGCGGCCGATAAGGCGTTCCTGCTGCCCGTTGTCGTCGACGATACCCGCGAGGACGATGAGCGCGTACCTGACAGGTTCCGGGACGTGCATTGGACGCGCCTGCCGGGGGGTGAGACGTCGTTGGCCTTCGTCGAGCGGGTCGGGCGCCTTGTGTCGCCGGAGCCGCCGCATGCTCCAGCGAACGCTTCGCCACCCGCGAGCGCAGCAGCTGGTGCCGCGCCGACAATCCATGAGCCAGTCCGACCGCTTTCGCGGTCGAGGTATGCACTGTCCGTGATCGTCGCCGTGGTCGTAGCGGGAGCGCTGGCTTACTTCGCGATCGGCACGTCTTGGCTCGCAAAGCACCCAGCGTCGCCACCGACTCCACCGACAGCCCCGGCGAGTGTGACCCTCTCCGGCTTCTCCCCGCCGCCGCATTCCGTCGCCGTACTTCCGTTCCTCAATTTGAGCGGGGACAAAAACCAGGATTACTTCTCTGACGGCCTGTCTGAGGAGCTGCTCGACTCTCTGGCGCGAATCAACGAGCTGCAGGTTGCCGCGCGCACGTCATCTTTTTACTTCAAGGGTAAGGATGCCGACCTCGCCACTATCGCGCACAAGCTCAACGTCGCCTCGGTACTCGAAGGGAGCGTGCGACGGTCGGGTAACAAGATCCGCGTCACGGCACAGCTCAACAATGCGGTCACGGGGTTTCATCTGTGGTCGCAGAGCTATGACCGGAATCTCGGCGATGTGCTGAAGCTACAGACCGAGATCGCGAACGCGGTGGCGAGCGCCCTGCGGATCACTTTGCTGAGTGATGTCACCGCAAGAATCGAGCTGGGGGGCAGCCGTAATCCGGCTGCATTTGACGCGTATCTGCGCGGTTCGAAAGCACTCAATACTTCCCACGATGCACAGCACTATCAGATCGGGCTCGCCGCGTACACGGAGGCGATCGGGTTGGATCCGAACTACGCGCTCGCGCTCGCAGGCCGATCGATCGCCCTCACTGGATACGCCGAGGAGTTCGCGACGGGACCCGCCATTCGAGAGGGCATTGACAGGGCGCAGGCCGACGCACACAAGGCGATCGAGCTCGCGCCTGAGCTGGCCGAGGGTCACCTGGCACTGGCGCAATTCTTCGAAGCGTCGCTCGGCTTCGCGCAGGCGAACGAGGAGTACGAACGCGCCGCCGCGCTGGCGCCCGGGAACGCGCAGGTATTGCGGTACTACAGCAGATTTGTCGCCTATCTGGGCCGCTTCGATGCAAGTATCGCGGCCGCCCGCCGGGTGGTCGTCCTGGATCCACTTAGCTCCCTGAGCCGCTTCGCTCTCGCCGCAGTGTTGATAACCGCGCGTCGTTATGAGGAGGCCGCGGCGGTGTCCGAGGAAATGATCAGCCTTGATCCCGACTCTCCGCGAGGCTACGCACTGCGCGGGCATTCTTATTACGAGCTCGGAAACTTCCAGGGTGCACGCACATCGTTCGAGGTCAAGCCCGAGTACTGGGGGAATCAATGGTTCCTGGCGATGACGTATGACAAGCTCGGGAGGCATGCCGATGCCGAAACCGCGCTCGCTAAGCTGAAGTCCTTACAGGGAGACGCGGCGGCGTACCAATACGCCACGATCTACGCGCAGTGGGGCAACACGGCCAAAGCACTTGAGTGGCTTGAGACGGCCATGCGCCTGCGCGATCCCGGATTGGAATGGGTAAAGACCGATACGCTGCTCGATCCGCTGCGCAAGGAGCCGCGCTTTCAGGCGATCGAACGGGAACTGAAGTTTCCGAACTGAGTGTTGAGGCGATTCCGACACGATTCCCTGGGCAGCGCGAGTGGGCAATGTCCGCTATCGGGGAGTCTAAGCGTTGAGGGAGGACGACTGGTCCGGGCCGCAAAGAGACGGATGACGCGCACACTCATCGATGCCCCGATGCGCAGTTCGGTGCAAGGCGGTGCGATCCGGCGCACAGACCATATGGGATCTCGATCCTGCACCAACCGAGGTCGGCGCGAACACGATAGTCGCGCTGCTGTTCATCGACGCCAGCCTGGCCTACCCTGGCGGTCGTGATGAACATTCTCACGCGGTGCGACCATGTCGCCGGCGAAACGCCGCCGCGCGGTTGCGCCCGCACTCCATGCAGCGCCATCGCTGCTCGCCTCGTTCGATTCGCAGATTGCCCGGCGTCAGCGGGTGTCCCCTGCCACAATGGCTTGGGATTTCCGCCTGGCGGATCTTGCGGCGATCGATATTGGGGAAGTGGACGACCGCCGTACTATTAGTCGGGATCAGGCCCCCGCTACCAATATTGCGAAGGCCCTCGTCCGCCCCGTCGGGGAGGAGAGCCCACTTTCCGCGGCGACCCCGCCAGCTCCATCACATGGTCGCCTACGCTCTTGGGGTGCACGCGGTCGACAACGGCGGTATGGGCCTCACGGTGGGGGTCAGGACGCTCGAACTGATCCTCGCGGAGCACATCGGAGACAATTGCGCCGGCGGCGGCCGCGACGCTGTAGTGGGGTGGCAAAAGATGCGCGACGGCAAGATCGCTCAGGCCAGATCCGCGTTTGACGGCAAGGTGTTCGCCGCCAAAAAACTGGCAGACAACCAAGGCGACACGGGTAGCGTTCCTGAACGGCGCGGAGTAAATTACCTGGCGGCGCATTTGTATGCCAACTTCGACTCGCGAAGTCACCGCATCTCCGCGATCAGACTCGCAGCGGCGATGTCCGGCCCTTCAGTGAGTAAGTTCAGTACACCGCGAGCTCCGACCCAGATCGACAAGGCGTGACGGCTGGAAGCTGGGTTGCCCAAGTGGCGCTACGCTGCCGCGCCAGCCATTTCGCCCGTGAGGAGGCGATGATGGAACAGATAACTGGCGACATGAAGGTTGCTCAGGTGCTGCAGCGTTGGCCCGGAACGGTTGAGGTGTTTCTCGGTTGTGGCTGCCCCGACATGCGGCGCGGCTTCTTTAAGTTGATGGCCCGAATCATGAGCGTGCGCAATGCGGCGCGTATCCACAAGATCGAACTGACACCATTGTTAGAGGATCTGAACAAGGTTGCTCAAGCCGTCACGAGCCGCCGGCAATGATCCCTTGATGTCGCGTCCACTGCAGGAAGTGGGACTAACCGCTTTGGCGTTCCTTGAGCGTCAGCTCTCCGTCGATGCGAACTTCCGGCTCGGGTCAGTCAGCGACGAATCGCGGAGTCGCTGACCGGCCACAAGCGGTACTTCGTCCTCGCGGCTTGGTCTCCCAATAGCTGCCGTTCCGGGCATCGCTTCCGTCTCGGTTACCAACGCGCTGGTCATCCGCGACCATTCCACCGAGGCGGCAAAATCATCAAAGCATTGAGAAAACGATGAGTAGCGACGAGGGCTTCATCCCGTATCTGGTGCTCATTCGCTTCGACAGGGGCGACGACTTGCGCGACCGCCTGCACGAATCTTTGTCATTGCTACAGGAGGCGCTCGCCGAACTCGGTTCGGTCGAACCGGTAATGTCATCTTACGACGGATCTGCGGTCGCATACTTGCTGGAGGCTAGGGCGACCATCCAACCGCAACAGGTCGTGACTCAACTTCACTCTCCCAAGTCACGTAGAACGTCACCGCTTAAGACTCACGACAAGCTGCTAGTCATCTCGGTAGAACTCGGCGTTGCCACGCGTATGGAGCGCATCACCGATTGGCTTCGTGCGCACGACGCATTAGCGTAGCGCCTGTTTTCACACAGGCTAGGTCAGAGGCGGCCCGTGATTTTCCCGCGCTCAGCGGAGTTCGAGCGAATAGAGTTTCCTACGACCTAACTAAGAGGAAGGAACTGGCGCAACGGAATGTCCATGAATTCAGGGCTGTCCAAAACCCAACTCGGGCCCCCGTTACCATGTCAAAATCAATAACTTACAAAACCAGACCTGCTACCATAATTGCGGACCGCGCACTTTTTCGCGTCCATTGCGCCCCTCGTTGCCTGCTTTTTGACTAGTCAGAAGACTAGTCATATGCTCATTGGCATGAAGGCAAAGACTTGGCCGGTACAGGACGCCAAAGCACGTTTCAGTGAGCTCCTGGAGACGTGTGTTCGCGAGGGACCCCAGATCGTGACGCGTCGGGGAGAAGAAACCGCGGTGCTGGTGCCCATGCAGGAGTGGAAGCGGCTCTGCCAGATCTCGCGACCGTCGTTGAAGGCGTTGCTGCTGACGGACTTCGCGCGCGCCGAGCTGACGGCGCCGTCTCGCGGGCGGCATCGGCGACGTTCGATTCCGTCGCTTTGAGTACCGCAGTGTACTTACTCGACACCAACATCGTCTCGGAACTGCGCAAGCCGCGCCGGAATCCGAAGGTCGTCGCCTGGCTTCACGACGTCGAGGACTCCGATCTGCATCTTTCCGCAGTAACGGTCGGAGAGATACGAGCCGGCATAGAGGTGACGCGCACTCAGGACCCCGTCAAGGCGGAGGAACTCGAGTCGTGGGCTGCTCAAGTGGCGGATTCTTACAACGTACTCGCGATGGACGCCGTGTGCTTTCGCCGATGGGCCAAGCTCATGCACCGCCGGTCCAGCACCGTCTATGAAGACGCCATGATTGCGGCAACGGCTCTCGTGCATGATCTGACCGTTGTTACGCGCAACGTGCGGGACTTCTCCCGTTTCGACGTGCGGGTGCTGAATCCGTTCGAATGAGCGGCCGCCGAAGGGCCGCTTGCGACCCATATCGGCCATACGGCGGCTGAGATTACTCGCCCGATAACCGCCATTCGACGCGTCCCGCGACAGCGCTGCCATGTAAGCATTCGTTCGACACCAGTCAGCAGCCATTCGCCCTGAATCTATCGGCTGAATGCGCCTGAGGCGCCTTACGCGGACGGGAATGTCCGGCAAAATAGCCGGCGGCATGATGGAGAAGATCGCAGGACTACGTTGACGAGGCTGGCACGCGCGTCCGCCATAGCGCATCATCGCCGATGCCCAGCTAGGCGGCGGACTTGTTGGAGAGGCTTAGCCCGCTCCGGATGGGTCGTCAAGGACGGCCGTCAAAGCTTTAAAAGGGGGCGCATGGCTCAGAGCGACAGAGTGTTCGCGGGCTCGATCCCGAAGTTCTACGACACGCTGATGGTCCCCCTAATCTTCGAGGCCTATGCCGCCGACCTGGCGATGCGTGTTGCTGCCTCTTCGCCCGGATCTGTGCTTGAAACGGCGGCCGGCAGCGGCGTGGTCACGCGGGCGCTTGCGCCAAAACTCAGCGTCGACACGCGCTACGTGGTGACCGACCTCAACCAGCCCATGCTCAACTATGCCGCCACCCGGCAGGGGCCCGATAGCCGTATCGAATGGCGGCAGGCGGACGCGCTCGACCTGCCGTTCGAAGATGGCTCGTTCGACGTCGTGTGCTGTCAGTTCGGCGCGATGTTTTTTCCCAACCGGGTCGCCGGTTACGCCGAGGCGCGTCGCGTACTGCGGGCAGGGGGGCGCTTTGTCTTCAGTGTCTGGGACCGCATCGAAGAGAACGCCTTCGCCGACGACGTTACCAACGCCGTCGCCGCGGTGTTTCCGCACGATCCTCCGCGATTCCTCGCCCGCACGCCGCACGGCTATCACGATATCGCACTGATCCGCGAGGAATTGAGCCGCGCGGGGTTCGCCGACATCGAGATTGAGACGCGCGAGGAGGTGAGTCGGGCGCCATCGGCACGCGACGCCGCCACCGCCTATTGCCTGGGAACGCCACTGCGCAACGAAATCGAGGCGCGCGACGCCAGCTTACTTCAGCTCGTTACGGACCGCGCCACGGAGGCGATCGCCAGCCGCCATGGCGAAGGCCCGGTGGCCGGCAAAATTCAGGCGCATGTGATCGTGGCGGCGAGATAGCGGAGTCCCTGCAAGGCTGTCGCAAGCCCGACCGGATTTGCGATAAGCGCGGGCATCTGAGACGCGGTGCGTCTTTACCCGTGTGTTCTCGGGCATGCAGCCGACGCACGCGCTTCATCGCGGCATCTATGGCCTAGTGAGATGCCAGGAAGCCGCCTGTGGCCAGCGACTGGAATTGGCCGAATGCCCCGAATGCGGGCATGTATCGAGATTGACGTGAGTCGCGTCACTCCTAGGGAGAAGGTTGGAGCGTCGAACCGGTGTCGTCGCCGGTTACACTTCGCACATACGCTCGGGCCACGACGGCCGCCGGCAGACCCTGGGACACGTCCATCTTCAACGCCTGCAGGGTTTCCGTTACCCACGGTGGGCTGACAGCGTTAACACGGATGTTGCGCGGCGCTTCCAGCGCGGCCGCTCTAACGAATCCCTCGAGGCCAGCGTTCACGAGACTGATGGCTGCACTGCCAGGTATCGGTGCCTGCGCGAGGATGCCGGTTGTTAGCGTGAACGAACCACCGTCTTCCATGTTGCCGAACCCGAGTCGCACAAGGTTCACCTGACCCATCAGCTTGTTGTCAAGGCAAAAGCGAAAGTCGGCGTCGCTCAGCTGTGCGAGCGGAGCAAACTTGGCTTGCCCGGCGGTACTGACGACGGCGTGTAGTTTTCCGAGCGAACGATACATTCGCCGAATACTCTCTGGGTCGGCCATATCGACCTTGACGGTCGAGCTCCGCTGGCTAGCGGAGATGATTTCGTTGCCGGCGGATAAAGCAGCGACCACGGCGCGGCCGATCGTCCCGTTCGCACCAATGACTAGAATACGCATGGAGACGGCCTCCTTAATGTTACCAATCGATGAGCTTGCGGTCCCGAAAGAACCCTCCTGAAAGCGAGCCGTCTGGGAGTGTCGCGAGCCCCACGATCGTGTCGGCGCCTTTCTGTATCGTTCGAGGTGCTCGCGGTCCGCCCATCTCGGTACGCACCCAGCCCGGGCAGTCGGAGTTGACCAATACGTTGATTCCCCGGCACTCGGCCGCGAAAATGCGCGTCACGGCGTTGAGCGCAGTTTTTGAGATGCGGTAGCCGGGGTCGCCGCTCCCCCCCTCGAACGGGCGGTTGGGCGGAACGCGCTATTTCTTTCTGGGGTCGTCTGCCGGGTTCACGTAGTTGATTGCCCAAGGCCCCACGCCGTGAATTTGAATGATGGTCTCCTCGCTAGTCCAAGCGAAGTGGTTGGTCTTCGCCTGCATGATGGCGACGCTGCCAGCAGATAGCGCCCTTGTTTTGGATCGGTCCAGCTTGTCCCCGATGCCCATGTTGAAAGTGCCCGAGATCACTGTGACGTGTTCGATCGCCGGATGCCAATGGGCCGGGACCTGGTAATTCGCCGGGAATCGCAGGCGAAAGGTAACCGGCACGGTAGCGTTGAGCGGGCCTTCGATTACAGCTTGCTTCGCTCCAGCAGGTAACGATGCCGCGTCCGTCCACTTGAGTTCATCCGGCGTGACCATCATGTGGGTAGCCGATTGGGCCCAAGCCGTGAGCGCTGCCAGGCACCAAAGGGCGAGAGTTGCTGACAGTGCGGCGAGCGTATTTCTCATAATGCCCTCCTACGAACCTGCTGGAGCCGGTGAAACATGGCGCGTGCGCATCGGCTCCATCGTGCCCGCCCAACATATTTGTGTAGCCGGACGGTTCTGTGCGCCTATGCATTATAGGGCGGGCGCGCCTCGGCTGTTCTCATTTCAATGTCCGCGTACCGGCGAAGCGGGCGGCATCCACGAACGTCCGTTCATGGCCCGCAAGGAGACGGATGACGCGCACACTCATCGATGCCCCGATCGTGCAGTTCGTTGCAAGGCGGTGCGATCCGGCGCACAGCCCATAGGGGATCTCGATCCTGCACCAGCCGAGTCGGCGCGAACACGATAGCCGCGCTGCTGTTCATCGACGCCAGCCTGGCCTACCCTGGCGGTCGTGATGAACATTCTCACGCAGTGCGCCCATGTCGATTGCGAAATGCCGCGGCGCGCTCGCGCCCGCATCGCAGGCAGCGCCATCGCTGCTCGCCTCGCTCGATTCGCAGATTGTCCGGCGTCAGCGGGTGTCCCCTGCCGCAATTGCTGGGGATTTCCTCCCGCCGGATCTTGCGGCGATCGATATTGGGGAAGTGGACGACCGCCGTACTATTAGTGGCGAGCAGGCCCCCGCTACTCTTTTTAATTCAGCAACTTACAAACAAGGACCCGCTACCACTAATTTGCGGGTGACGCGGCCTCGCACGGCTGGTGACTCTTGGAGTCTCGCGTCTGAGGCGAGCAGGTCGCGTGGGCACGCGCACGCCGCACCGCGGGCCTCCACGGCCCACGTCGGCGTCAGGAAACCGCGGAAGTCCACATTCGCGGGGGCAGGCTCTCTAAACCCCTGGCGCTACTCAAGAACTCAAGAGCGGGGGGACGGCGGACCGACTCTCGGAAATCCTGGCCTCAGAAACAAGATAGCGTTCTGTGGGCTGGGACGCAGAGACCGTTGAGCGAGTACGGCGAATCCTCTCCGAGACTCCGAGAGAGGACGCTTCGTCGAGAAGAATACCAACGGCGGCGAACTGCGCCGGTTGGATTGCTCTCACCCGCTCCTAGCTCGCGCTCGATTTGCGCGCGTTTGAGGCGCTTTCCGCTTACGCGTCGTGCGAGGCGATTTGCGCGGCAGTGTTTGTACGAAGTCCACCGCAAGTTGAAGCCAGGCCTTCACGGCACGCTCGTTCAGTGCCGGAGGATCCACATAGATGTAGTCCTCCATGGTTCGACCTCTCATCACCATCGGACGCGCCCCACGGCGGGCGAGCGCGACGGCCTTTCGCTGTTTACCTACTCGCGCGAGTAGTCCGCGCCGGGAGGCCCCTGCGATCAGGTTACCGTTCAGCATGAAACCGATGCCACCAAACATCTTGACCTCGCGCAACGTGCCCGCGCCGGCGAGAGCGCCGCGTACATAGGTGGGTAGTTTCTGTTCAAGGGCCATTTTTTTGGGCGTACGGAGTGTTCGTGGGAGCGGGAGTCATCTCAAAAGCGGTCTCTGTACACGCCATGTGCCTGTGTGACCGGCGATTCTGCGGTTCTGATAAGTGCCGCTGATAGAGGTCCCATCGAGCGATAGTTTTGCGGGGTAATCACCCAACTGGCCAGTGATTACGAGAGTTCCGGTTGCGTCTATTGTCCCGGTCCAAGACTCATAGTCGTTAATGTGAGAGGAACAGGTTGCCGGGTCTTTTGCTATATCCCAGCAGAAAAAGCCAGTGATGGTTGATCCCTCCTGCGTTTGAACAACGAAGGATTCAGTACCGGTTGTGATGTTGTTTGCGTTCGTCCATGTCCCAGTCCACGTTCCGCGAATCGACAAGATTTTGCCGCTCGTACCGCCTGACCCAACCGCGCTATGAAGAACGACCGGCATCAGCGCTGTGGCCAGGAAAGAAATCAGCCCCGGTAGCCGAACCCTATATGCCTTGAACATGCCGGCCCCTAGAGTACGCGCCACTATGTTTACGCGACAAGGCCATCGTACGGATCCGCACGGACATTCGCACTTGGTTGAATTACATGAAGCCGCATCCCCTTACAGGCATCCACGCTATGACCGGCCGTCCGCTAAGGAGAAACTCATCCCATTGGTGCCATCGGCCGCTTCTGGCCGATCAGCGACCGTTGAGTGCAATCGAACCCGCCGACGTCGCTTCGTGACCCGCTGCAGGCGTTCGGGAATGTCTGCTTTGCGGCGCTCGTTGCGATTCTTGCCCGAACAGGGTGCAGGACCGCGTATGTCCCGAGCTGCCGATTAACTTCACACGCCTCGTGACCTGCAGTACCCTCTAAGCAGAAGCCAAGCATTCGCGAAATAGGCCAGGTATTCTGAGGCGGGTCGCACATGGCGCGTACGTGCTTCCACTTGTTACTCGCTATGCTTCCGGGACTGTGTGGCTGCAGCGAGTCAAGTCCGCCGGCGGTGCCCAGTAATCGAGCTGACAGCCCGGCAGTGGCGCCTGCGCCGAATTCTCACATGTCGCGCTTTCCCACTACGATCTCGGATTGGGCGCAGGGGGCAATGTTATTTGATGGCTTAGGTGATGCACATCGTGCCATCACGACATCCTCGGCCGAAGCGCAGAAATACTTTGACCAAGGCATTCGTCTCATGTGGGCCTTCAATCATGACGAGGCGACGCGCTCGTTTGCGAAGGCCGCTGAGCTCGACTCCACCTGCTCCTCCTGTTTCTGGGGCGTGGCGCTGACTGTCGGTCCTAACTACAATCTGCCGTTCTTGAGTGCCGAACGAGCCAAGATCGCTTTCCAGGCGCTCCGATTGGCTGAAGAAAATGCATCGCGCACTGCGCCTGTAGAGCAGGCGCTCATCGCCGCGCTTGGCAAACGATACCCGAACGATCGATCGCTGGACTCGGAGAGTGCAATTCCGATCCTGGCGGCTTACGCCGAGGCGATGCAGTCGGTAGCCGGGCGGTTTCCGCGGGACCTTGACGTGCAGACGTGGTATGCGGAATCCCTGATGAACCTCCATGCCTGGAAACTGTGGCGCCCCGACGGCGCCCCGGCTCCAGGCACCGAGCAGATCATCGCCATCCTTCAGGCGGTGCTCGCACGCGATCCGCGACACATCGGCGCCAACCACTACCTCGTTCACGCCGTCGAAGCCGGACCGCATCCGGAAACAGGCTTGAGCGCCGCGGCGCGACTCAAAGACCTGGCGCCTGCGGCCGGACATCTGGTGCACATGCCTGCACATATCTATCAGCGCCTCGGCCGCTACGAAGAGGCGGCGCAGGCAAATCGTAACGGCGCCCGGGATGATGCGGCCTATTCGACTCGTACTCGGCCGCTGGACTACTACCCGGTGATGTACACGGCGCACAACTACCAGTTTCTGGCGTACGCAGCCGCGTTCGAAGGGCGAAAAGCGGAGACTGTCGCGGCAGCTGATAGTTCGCGCAAAGTGGTGTCCGACGAGATGCTGCTCGATATGCCTGGAACAGACTGGTATGTCGCCGAGTCGTACGCCGGCCGAGTGCGCTTTGGCATGTGGGACGAGATGCTTGCGCTGCCCGCGCCCAATCCAAAGCTCGTGGGACTTACGGGCGGGTTCCTCTTTGGTCGCGCCGTCGCCCTCGCTGCGACCGGGCACGTTGAGGAGGCTCGTGCGGTCCTCGGCGACCTGCAGAAACTGGCCGCATCGGTCCCCGCAGACGCGATCGCCGGGCAGAACACGGTCAAGGACGTGCTGGCCATTGCGATTCCAATCGTGCAGGGCCGGATCGCCGGGGCCGAGCACCGATCGAGTGAGGCAGTGTCACTGCTGCGGCAGGCCGTCGTGGCGGAAGACCAACTCGCCTACGACGAACCGAAGGACTGGTTCTTTCCGGCCCGACACCTCCTGGGTGCGGAACTGTTACGGGCCGGTAAAGCGGCCGAGGCGGAGCGCGTATATCGAGAGGACCTGCGACAGAATCCCGCGAATGGATGGTCGCTATACGGGCTCAGCACTGCGCTGAAGGCACAAGGCAAGACTGCCGAGTCGATCCGGGTCGCACGACTGTTTGATGACGCATGGAAGCACTCTGACATCACCTTGGCGGCGTCAGCTTTCTGACGCGCTCGATCCACGGCCCACAACTGGACTGCTCGGCCGCTGCGCGGCTCCGACCCGCGGGGCGAGCGACTTGTCGGGAAGGCACCCACACCTCGGCACCGCGCCACATTCAGATCAGTCCGGAAACTTCAGCCCCCGCACGATCGCCTGGTAGCGCGGCTCTTTGCGCAGTGGCTCCATCAGCGGATCAACTTTCAGTGCCGTCAAGCCGGAGTCGCGCAATCGCACCGCTCTGTCGAGCCACTGCAGCGCACTGGCTGCATCGCCCCACTGCGCATAGACCTCCGCGTAGTTGTATGCGGTGTCATCACCATTCGCTGCCTTCATGAGCGGTGCGCAGTGGCCCGGTGTGCCGGCTGGTGTGCGCGCAAGGATGGGCGATCGAGTGTGGCGAGTGGCCAGCGCCGAGCTGGGTGTCAGCGGTGCTCTCGGGGCGCGGGGATGCTGCGGCCTGATCGGGGCATCGAACGCGTTTATCTGCATCGTGCGCCGGTGGACATGCGCCGACAGATCGACGGGCTGGCGATCCTGGCGCGGGACGTGATCCGGCAGGATCCGCTCTCGGGGGCGATGTTCGCCTTCATCAACGCGCGACGTAACAAGCTCAAGATTCTGGTGTGGGAGCGCAACGGCTTCATCCTCTGGTACAAGAGACTCGAGCGGCATCGCTTTCATTGGCCGCATGTGGGAGATGCGATGCTCACGCTCTCTGGTGCACAGCTCAACCGGCTGCTCGATGGGTACGATGTGTGGATGAAGCCGCACGAAGCACTACATTTTTCGGTGTTAGGTTGAGTCATGCGGCTCGTGCTGCAGTATAATCTCGTTCCGTGCACCCCCCCGCACCGAACGCCACCGATGCCGCCACGATCGCGGCTCGCCTGGCGGCGCGCGAGGAGCGCATCAAGCTTCTCGAGGAAGAGAACCGCTGGCTGAAGGCGCAGCTCTTTGGCCGCTCCTCGGAGAAGACACCCGCCGCGGAGGTCTCCCCTGATCAGCACTGGCTGTTCAACGAGGCGGAGGGGCTTGCGCAAGCTGCGCAGTCGGCCCCCCAGAGGATCCTGATACCGACGCATGAGCGCAAGAAGCGCGGCCGCAAGCCCCTGTCGCCGGACTTGCCGCGAGCCGAGGTGCTTCACGATCTCCCTGATCACGAGAAGGTCTGTGCGCAGGACGGCACGGCGCTTGAACGGATCGGCGAAGAGATCTCGGAGCAGCTCGATTACAAGCCGGCTCAAGTGCGCGTGCTGCGGCACATCCGCCCCAAGTACAGCTGCCCCAGCTGCCGGCAAGGGGTGCAGATCGCGCCAACCCCGCCGGCGCTTTTCCCGAAGAGCCTGGCGACGCCGGCGCTCTTGGCGCACAGCGTCACCGCCAAGTTCGTCGACGGCTTGCCGCTTTACCGCCAGGAGACGCAGTTCGAGCGCCTCGGCGTAACTCTCGGCCGCGCGACCATGGCCGGCTGGGTGATCCGCCTGGGCGGCACGTACCTCGTGCCGCTCATCAACCTCTTGAACGAGCAGATGCTCGAGCAGCCGCTGGTCCATTGCGATGAGACGAGCCTGCAGGTACTGCACAGCGACAAGGCACCCACCGCCGATCACTGGATGTGGGTGAGGGCCAGTGGCCCGCCGGGCAAGAGGATCGTGCTCTTTGACTACGACCCCTCTCGGGGCGGCACGGTACCGAAGCGCCTGTTGCAAGGGTACCAGGGGATCCTCCTCACCGACGGCTATGAGCCCTATGCCATCGTCGCGGCGGAACTGAACCTGGTGCACGGCGGCTGCATGGCGCACGCGCGGCGCAAGTTCGACGAGGCGCGCAAGGCGACCCCCGGTGACAGCAGCCACGCCAAGAGCGCGCTGGATTTTATCCGCGAGCTCTACCTGATCGAGCACACGCTGTGGGATCGGGAACGTCCGCTGAAGCCCGAACAGCGAGTCGCGGCCCGCCGGACTCGCTCGGCGCCGATCATGGAACGCTTTCATAGCTGGCTCCAGGCACTTAGCCCCCAAGTCTTGCCCGAGAGCCGGCTTGGGAAAGCCGCACTACACGCTCGGTCAATGGCCGAAGCTGACCACCTTCCTTGCTCACGGCGAAGTTCCCATCGACAACAACCGCTGCGAGAACGCCATTCGCCCGTTCGTCCTCGGTCGCAAGGGCTGGCTGTTCAGTGACACTGTCCGCGGTGCCGTGGCGAGCGCCAACCTGTATTCGCTGGTCGAGACGGCCAAGGCCAACGGCGTCGAGCCGCACGCCTACCTGACGTTCCTGTTCGAGCGGCTGCCGTACCTGAGCACCGCCGATGACTACGAGTCGATGCTGCCGTGGAACATCAAAAGAGAGGCCCAGCTATGAAGTCGCAATCGCGGAAGTTGAAGCAGCAAATCGTGGGCTGGACGCTCGCCTGCTGTATCGTCGCCTCGTCGGTCGCCACGGAGCCAACGCACCCCCAGGCTGCTCCGCCGACTGTCGCAAGACAACAGCTGCTGGACCTCGAAAAGGAGTGGGCGGCCGCCGAGGACAAATACGACCCGACCGTGCTCCGGCGCATTCTTGATGAAAGGTTCGTGGCGACCTTCAACGCTGCTAAGACGTACGACAAAGAAGCTTTCATCAAGCTATTCGCCGGTGATGTCGATCCTACGGCATCTCAAACCTTGACTTACGAAGCGGTGATCATCGACGGCGACACCGCGGTCCTCGTTGGCATCGACACCGCACGCGGGACGAGAAACGGCGCGCCGTACACGGAGGTCTATAAATACACGGCAACCTATATCCGCCGCCAAGGACGATGGCTAGCGCTGGCAGAGCACATTGTCGACGTGCCGCAAGCAAAGTAGCGACGACAACGCGGTTGTTTGATCGCTTACCGTAATCCGCCAGGGCGCGCGCATTGTTCGGACCGAGCGTCAGGGCGCGATCGAACTCCCGCATCGCCTGAACGAAGTCAAGTGACCCGATTTCGAGAACCTGTGCCAATGCCAGGTGTGCCTCAGCCAGATCGGGCGCCAGCGCAAGTGCCTTGCGGGCATCCGTCTCGGCCTTATCGAAGCTCTCGCGGATCGCCGCAATTCCGTAGGCCGCATTCCCGCCGTAGGCAGTGAAGGCGAGAGATCGGCCGGCGAACGCCAACGCATAGTTCGGGTCCAGGCGGATGCTTCGCCGTAGGCATCGAGCGCGGGTTGCCAGTCCTGTGCGTACTCAACGACGGCGGCGGCGTGCTTGGAGGCCCGCAGATACGCATCGAATGCGTCCGGGTGCCGCGTGCCGCCCGGTGCCACCACGCTCGAGATCCCCCGATTCCGGGTCGAGAACCCATCCATCGAAGCGGAGTTTCCTGCTGCTCATGCGAAATCAGCGCCGGGTCAGAGTTAATTCAGCACCAAGTCAGCTTCGGACCATGGAGTGGCGATGGCCGCTCGCTGACTATGCACCCCGCAAAGAACTCCCGCCCCTCGACGCCCTTCGCCGGGCACGGAGAGCGGGGCCGAAACTCGCCACACACTGAGGAGACTGCAATGAATCGCTTCACCACCACGATGATGATTTCAGCCCTGGGTCTCGCCTCTCAGCTGGCCGACGCTGCTCCACCCCAGGATCCGCCTGCGGTCATTGTGCGCTTCGCGGACCTCGATCTCTCGCACGGCCAGGGCATCACGGTGCTCTACCAGCGCCTGAAGGCGGCGGCCGAGGCGGTCTGCGCTGCCCTGAACAGCCGGGATCTTGGGAGCCAGACACGCTACAAGATGTGCTGGCAGGACGCCCCTGCCACCACTTAAATATCAATAAGTTGCAAGACTAACCTCAAGCCCATCTCGCAGCGGCCAACCACTGCCCGGGTGAACCAATCTTCCCGTTACCCGCCCGGTGCACAGGCTGATAACGCCGAACCCGGGATTTCCCAGACCGAGCCGCTGAAAAATGCCGGTTGGCGATCCGTCAGGCCTGCTGAAGTCCTGGACTGGCTGGCCCCGCTTTCCGTGACCTGGTGGATAGCGGGAGGATGGGCGTTGGATCTGTTTCCAGGCGAAGAGACCCGAGCTCATGGAGGATATTGATGTCGGGATCTTCCGCTGCGACGCGCCGAGCGTTCGCCCTCTCCTCTCTTCGCCCCTTCCGCGAGTACTGGCTGATCGTGTAGCTTTGTCTGAGAACTCATCGCAACTGTGGCCTATGGAGCGGGCGATCACTTGCAATAGCGTTGACATCACCGTTTCCCGCAGGTGAGCCTCTACCAACAAAACCATCGGAGGAAACACCATGGCAATTCTGCGCCCCTCAGTTCGCATCAATAGACGCTCCGTCCTCAAAGCCACCGTCGCGGTCGGCACCGCCGGGATGGCGTCGCCCTTCATCATCCAGGCCCGGGACGAAGCGCCGATAAAGATTGGTATGGTTGATCCGCTTACCGGCGTATACGCGGCGGTCGCGCAGAATGAGGTGATCGGCGCGAGACTTGCGGTCGACCACATCAATGCCAAGGGCGGCGTGCTGGGCCGCCAGCTCGAGCTCTTGGTCGAGGACTCGGCAAATGACGTCGGCACCGGGGTGCAGAAGACCCGTAAGCTGATCGAACGCGACCAGGTCAGCTTCATCATCGGCGACGTCAACTCGGGGATCGCCCAGGCGATGGCCCAGGTGACCGCGGAGAAGAAGGTTCTGCACATGGTGTCCGGCGGCCACACAGACGGCATTACCGGCAAGGACTGCAAGTGGAACGTCTATCGTGTCTGTAACACGACGCGCATGGAAGCCAATTCGGTTTGCAAGCTCCTGTTCACAAAATACGGCAAGAGGTGGCACTTCATCACGCCGGACTACGCGTTCGGGCATACGCTGCAGGAGGCGTGCGCTGCGAACCTGAAGCAACTCGGCGGCACCGTGACGGGCAACGAGCTGACGCCGCTCGGTACCAGCGACTTCTCGGCCTATCTGATCAAGGCGCGCGCCGCCAATCCGGATGTGTTGGTACTGCTGCCGCAGGGCTCCGACATGGTCAATTGCCTGAAGCAGATCGTCCAGTTCGGCATCCACCGGCAGATCCACGTGGCCGGAACCCAGCAGGAACTCGAATCGCTGGAGGCCCTGCCGCCCGAGGCGCGTATCGGAGTCTGGATGTTCGAGTGGTACTGGAAGCAGGCCGGCACGCCGCACGTCGCTGAGTTCGTCGCCGACGTCCGCAAGCGCACCAATGGCAAGGTGCCGACGGCGCGCACATGGTTCGGCTACACCTCGGTGTGCAGCTACGCTCTTGCCGCCAACCGTGAAAAAACCGTCGATTCATTCAAGCTGGCACGGGCGCTTGGCGACATGGAATTGCCGCCCGAGGTCAAGCTGCAGCCAAACAAGTGCTACTACCGTGCGGGCGATCATCAGCTGATGACGTCTGCCTTCGTCGGCGAGGCGCAGTCCAAGGGCGCCGACGACGCGGAGGATCTGTTCAAGGTCGACACCATCGTGGCGGGCGACACGACCTCGCCGCCGGTTGCGGAGACCGGCTGCACGTTGCAGTGGCCTGTATAGGCCGCTCGCCGATCGTGGCTCGCCGCCGTCATGCCGGACGATTGACGATGCCCCGCCTGCGCGGGGCATCGTACCGAGCTTGCGGCCTGGACGACCGCATGCGCTGACTGCCGTCGATTTGCGCCAAGCATCCATTGGCCCCTATGCAGCCTTATCCGGATTTCGATTCATGACCCAACTTCTGCTGTTCAACATCACGAACGGCCTCATCATTGGCGCCTTCTACGTGCTCATGGCACTGGGCCTGTCGCTGATTCTCAACCTGAGCAACGTCATCAATTTTGCCCACGGCGGGTTTCTGGTGATCGGCGGCTACATCGCCTACACGATCACGCCTTATGTGGGGTTCTGGGGCGCGCTGCTGATCGCGCCGCCGCTCACGGCGATCATCGGCCTCGCAGTCGAGCGCATCCTGATTCGGCCGCTGTACGGCCGCGATCCGCTGTACAGCCTGCTGCTGACCTTCGGTCTCGCCTTTATTATCGAGGACGCCACCCGCTTCATCTGGGGCGCCCAGGGCAAGCCGGTCACCGTTCCGGCATTCCTGGCCCAGCCGTTGAGCAACGAGTTTTTCTTCATCACCGGCTATCGCCTGTTCATGGTGCTCGTGGTGGTGGCTACGGTGGCGCTGCTGTTCGGGCTGTTGCGCTATACGCGGCTCGGAATCCGCATCCGCGCCGGCACGCTCGATCTTGAGACCGTCGCGGCGCTCGGCATCAACGTCGGGATGCTGCGGTCGCTCAACTTCGCGGTTGGCATCTTCCTCGCCGGTCTCAGCGGAGTGCTGGCGGCCGGTCAGCTCGGCCTTGAGCCCACCATGGGGACTGGCCTGCTGATGCCGAGCTTCATCGCCATCATTGTGGGTGGCGTCGGCAGCTTGCCCGGCACCCTGTGCGGCGGATTGCTGATCGGGGTCGCGTCCGGAGTGACGGCGGTGTTCTTTCCGTCGGCAAGCGAAGCCGTCATGTACGTGCTGATGGCAGTGGTCCTGCTGATCCGGCCGCGCGGCCTGTTCGGCGAAGAAGGCATGATGACATGAGCAGGCGTACCGGGCTCGGGGGCGACCGGCGCGCGCTTGTCGCACTCGCCGCCATTTGGGCGCTGCTGCTGCTCGCGCCCTATTGGATGCCGCCGCTCGGCGGATATACGGCGCTCGGCACCCGGGTGCTGGTACTGGCGCTAGCGGCGATGTCGGTGAACTTTCTGCTCGGGTTTGCCGGGGTATTGTCGTTCGGCCATGCCGCCTATTTCGGGCTCGGCGCCTACGGAGCCGGCCTCGCGCTTAAGTTCGTCACCGCGAGCACCGCGTTGTCGATCCTCGCCGGCATGCTGCTGGCGGGCGTCGCGGGCGGGCTTCTCGGCGCCCTCATCGTGCGCCGCCGCGGCGTCTACTTCGCCATGGTGACCATCGCGTTCGGTCAGGTGTTTTACTACATCGCGTTCCAATGGAGCTCGCTTACCGGCGGCGATGACGGTCTGCGTGGATTTTCGCGTCAGCCGCTCGATCTCGGGCTGTTCACCATCGATATCCTCTCCAATGCCAACGCGTTCTACTATTTCGTGCTGTTTTTTTTCGCCGTGGTCGCCGGTGTGATGGCGCTGATCCTGCGCTCGCCGTTCGGCCGCACCATGCTGGCGATCCGCGAAAACGAGCGCCGCGCCCGCTTTCTCGGCATCGCGGTCGAGCGGCACATCTGGATCGCCTTCACGCTGTCCTGCTTTTTCGTCGGGGTCGCCGGCGCGCTCTATGCGCTCACCAATAACTTCGCCGATCCGCGCGGGCTGCACTACAGCCAGTCCGGCGATTTCGTCATGATGGCTGTGATGGGGGGCATGCGGACGTTCTGGGGACCGCTGCTCGGCGCCATCGTGTTTGTGGTGCTGCAGGACTATCTCTCCAGCGTCACGGTCAACTGGATGTCGTTCGTCGGCCTGCTGTTCGTGCTGGTGGTGCTGTTCTTTCCGCGCGGCCTTTTGGGCTTCATCCGTCGCAAGGCGCAGGTATGAGCGTTCTCGAGATCCGCAACGTCACCAAGCGGTTCGGCAGCCTGGTGGCGGTGCGCGATGTCTCGCTCGCGGTCGCCCAGGGAGAATTGCGCGCCATCATCGGCCCGAACGGCGCCGGCAAGACCACGCTCTTCAACCTGATCAGCGGATTTTTCAAGCCGACCACGGGAACGATTGGGTTCGACGGCCGAGACATCACCGCTTTGCAGGCGCACAAGCGCATTGCACTCGGCATTGCGCGCACGTTCCAGATCACCGAGATATTCCCTGAGCTCACGGTGTTTGAGAACGTGCGCATCGGCGCCGAGGTGACGGCCGGTTACGCAACGCGCCCCTATATCGGGCGGGCGGGGAGCTCGGCCGTCCAAAGCCGGGTCGAGGACACCCTCAAGCTGGTCGGCCTCGAAGCCAAGGCGGACCGGCTGGTTGGCGAACTCGCCCACGGCGACCAACGCGTCGCCGAGATTGCGATAGCGCTCTCGTTGGAGCCGCGTCTCCTGCTGCTCGACGAGCCGACCGCCGGCATGGGCGACCAGGAAACCTTCCAGATCACCCAGCTGGTGCGCCGGCTGCATCGCGACAAGAAATGCACCATCGTGCTCACCGAGCACGACATGCGGGTGGTATTCCATCTCGCCGACCGCATCACGGTGCTCGATCAGGGCATGCTGCTCGCCGAGGGAAATCCGCAGGAGATCGCCGCCAACGATGCCGTGCAGGCCGCCTATCTGGGCAAAACCGCATGACCACAGCGCTCACAGCCGAAGGTCTCCATACCTATTACGGCAAAAGTCATATCCTGCACGGCGTCGGCCTCGAGGTCGCCGAAGGCAAGATCACCGCGCTGCTCGGCCGCAACGGTGCCGGCAAGACCACCACGCTGCGCAGCCTGGTCGGTCTGACGCCACCGCGACGGGGCAGCGTCACCGTCTTCGGCACCGAGACCACCCGTTGGCCGCCCTACCGCATCGCCGGAAGTGGCGTCGGTTATGTGCCGGAAGGCCGCCGCATCTTCGCCAATCTTAGCGTCGAGGAAAACCTCAAGGTGCCGCCCGAGCGGCCCGGACCTTGGACCATTGCGCGCGTTTACGCGCTGTTTCCCCGACTCGCCGAGCGCAGACAGAGCCGCGGCCGCCAGCTGTCCGGCGGCGAGCAGGAAATGCTGTCGATCGGCCGTGCGCTCTTGCTCAATCCTAAGCTTCTGATCCTCGACGAGCCGTCCCAGGGACTGGCGCCGCTGATCGTGCGCGAAGTGTTCCGTATCGTGGCGCAAATGCGTGATGAAGGCATCTCGGTGCTCCTGGTCGAGCAGAATGCGCGCATGAGCCTGGAGGTGGCCGACCACGCCTATGTGCTGGATGACGGCATGATCGTGCACTCCGGCCCGGCCCCGGAGCTGGCCGCCGACGAGGCGCGCGTTCAGGCGCTCGCCGGCGCGAGCGCACAGGAATGGACGCAGGATTGACGAACGCTCGACGGAAGTTGCGACTATCGAACCGGCAGGCGATGCCCTGGCGTCGCCGTTCTAGGGTGATTGCCGGTGTGTGAGCTGTTCTGCCTCTCGAGCCACCTGCCGACCGTGGCGACGATTTCGCTGCAGCGCTTTGCCGAGCGTGGTGGTCTGGACCATTGGTTGATCGATGGCTGGGGGCTTGCATTGTTCGAAGGCAACGATGTGCGGCTCTACCGCGAGCCCGAACCCGCGCGCGACAGCGCGTGGCTGCAATTCATCCAATCGCGGCGCATTCCGACGCGAATCCTCATCTCACACATTCGTCATGCAACGCGTGGCCGCATCGCGTTGGCCAACACGCAGCCGTTCGTGCGCGAGATTGCCGGGCGCATGCACTGCTTTGCCCACAACGGACGGCTGGAATCCATCGAGCGACGGTACGCAGGGGAGCTCGCGCGCTTCCATCCGGTCGGCGAGACGGATTCCGAATGGGCCGCCTGCCTGCTCTTTGAACGGATGGCGCAGGTCTGGGCGGCCCCGGAGCCTCCTCCACCGGCGCAGCGGCTCGAGACGGTCGCGCGATTCGCGGCAGAGATACGGGACCTGGGCCCGGGGAATTTCCTGTATTCGGACGGCATTTCGGTCTTCGCCCACGGCCACCGGCGCACGCAGTCGGACGGCAGCATCGCCGCGCCCGGTTTGTGGCGCCTGCACCGTAGCTGCGCTATCGACCCGGATGCTTTGGCTGCGGCGGGAGTCCGCCTCGAATCCCAGCCGCAGGAACTCTCGTTGATTGCAAGCGTGCCACTCACGCAGGAGAGCTGGCAGCCGCTGCGGGAAGGTGAGGTCATCGTGACTTGAACCACCCGCCGTCATGCGGCACGAGACGCACCGCCAACGCTACTTCGGAGGCGTTGGAGCAACGGGTTTCCCGGATGTCCCTTCCTTCGCCGCCTCCGCCGCCTCCTGCCGGGACGACTCATGGCGGACCGAGAGGACTCTCCCGTTGCCGGCGTCGACCTGGACTTCCTCCACGCCGGACCTGCCAACGCGCGCTATATCGAAGGACCAGATGAGGCAACCCCGTTCGGCTTCGAGCTCACCGCTCTGCACAGTCTTCTTAGCGTGTGAATGAATTCGTTTGAGCGCGATTTCCTCCGCTTGCGCGCGGGAGAGCCTGGCCAGCGCCGCTAGTTGCGCGTCCGTGGCCCCGGTGGGCGGATGGATCGAACATCGCTCAGTGGCGCCGACGACAGGGCTGGCCATGGCGATCGACACCAGCACCGCGCTGCGCAGCATAACCATTTTCATCGGGGCTCTCCTCGAAGCACTGGCCGCGAAACCCTGATCCGGCTGGCCGCGCCCGAATAGCGCGGCGCGGTAAAGCGTTGAGCGTACCAGTACTTGCGTGATCCTCTCCGGCGTGATCGACGCACCGATTATCTCGTTTCTGGCGGCGCGTGACATCCTGATCCACGCTGTGCCATCGTTATGGATGGGCATACTCCTTCTCGCCTCCGCTGTGTTTGCCCTGGTCCTCGACAGGGTGAAATGGCAGATGTTTGACAGATTGAGCGTGTGTGGCATGGCAAGCACGACCAGGTTGTGGCACCTGGGCATTGCAAGTGTTCTGCTTTGCCTGGCCGCGACTGCCAAGGGCGCTACTGAACCTCCGCCGTTGCCAGCGACGCAGTCAGTTACAGTCGACGTGGATATCACCGGCCTTCCCCCCGGCGACCAGGCCGCGCTCGTTCCGATCATCCGGGCCGCACGCCAATTGGACGCGTTATATGTGCGACAGGTGTGGCCGGGCACCCGCGCGTTGATAAGAGAGCGACAGGCCGCCCAGACAACTGCTGCAGAGGCGGAGCTCGTCGCTCTGAATTTCTTCAAGGGTCCGTGGGGACCAACGGGTGCAGCATTCATCGCCGGGGTACCGCCCGAGCAGCCGATCGGCGACTTCTATCCCCCGGGGACAACCAAGCACGACATCGAAGCCTGGCTTGCGACGCTGTCGGAGCCCGACAGCAAACGGGCACTCGACCCCTTCACGGTCATCGAACGCGGACAGAGTGGTCGCTTCGGGGTGGTTCCGTATTCCCGCCACTACAAAGACGGGTTGACCGAGGCGGCTGCCGCACTTCGGGAAGCAGCGGCGCTCACCCACGAGCCGACACTCAGAAACTTCCTCACACTGCGCGCGCGGGCGCTGCTGGACGACGACTACTACGCCAGCGATGTCGCTTTTGTCGGCCTCAAGGGACCGATTGACGTGGTGCTCGGGCCGTACGAGGTCGACGACGACGCCTGGTTTGGCGCCAAGACGGCTTTCGAGGCCTCGGTTGCGCTGGTGAACGAACCAGCGACGCACCAGTTTGCCCAGATCTCCTCACATTTGCAGGAGCTCGAGGATCATCTGCCCCTCGCCCCTGAGCTACGCGGGCGAAAGCTGGGTGGTGTGGCGCCCGTCGTCGTACTCGACTTGATCTACCACGGCGGCCTGGCAGGGGCCGGTGGTGCACCGGCGGGTTACGGTCTCCCCAACGATCTGCGTGTTCTGAATGCTGTCGGGGCGCGCACGGGCATGTACAGCAATATCCTCAAGCTGCGGTACGACAGCACGTTCCGGCCAATCGCCGATGCGGTGCTCACAGACGCGGACCGATCGACTTTGCGATTCGAGGACATTCGCGACGAAATCATGTTCGTGCGTATGTTCGACTCGCTCGGTCCGCAGGTCGTGACTGGAACGAATCAACCGATTGCGGAAACCTTGGGCGAAAACGGCAGCGTCGCGACCCAGATCCGCTCGATGCTGCTGTCACTGTGGGGTCACCGCTATCTGATCGAGCACGGTTATCTCGATCGGCACGAAGCCGCCTCGCTCTATAGCGCGTTTCTGATTCCGGCACTGGCGCGCGTTCGCGGCGGTCTGGGCAGCAGTCCCAGCAGCCGAGGCTCTACCTACGTCCTCAATCACCTGCTCGAGTCCGGCGCGATCTCTGGTGGCGCCGACGGGCGCTTCAAGATCAACCCAGCCGCCGCCGACACCGACATCACCCGGGCAGCGATGGAGTTCATCTCGCTCATGGCAAAGGGCGACGCGAGTGCGGTCAAGTCGTTATTGCAGCACTATGTGGTAGTGACTCCCGAGATCCGCGCCGCTTTGGCGCGGCTTGGCCCCACGCCCGCGCTGCAGCGCCCGGTGTTCCGCACCGCGAATCGCCTCAGCCCGCCCGCCCCTTAGTTCAGGCGGCAGTCGCGTCCATTCTGATTTCTGCGGAACGTCGGCTCAGCTATTCTGAAGAACCTGGGGCGGAGATTTTGTACCATGGCAAAGCTCGTCTACGAAATGAACCAGTCCTTGGATGGCTACGTCGACCATCTGGAATTTAGGCCCAGCCCGGCGCTCTTTCGTCACTTCATAGAGCGAGTACGCGACCTGACGGGCAGTGTGTACGGTCGCCGCATGTACGAGGTAATGCGCTATTGGGACGATGACTGCCCGGAGTGGGGCGCGGAGGAACACGACTTCGCGGCGGCGTGGCGGAGCCAGCCGAAGTGGGTTGTGTCGCACTCGTTGAAGTCGGTCGGAGCCAACGCCACACTCGTCGAGGATGACATCGAGGCCGTGATACGCGGGCTGAAGGCTCAGCCAGTCGGGGAGATTGAAATTGCCGGACCAACCTTGGCAGGAAGCCTGACCAAGCTTGGTCTTATTGATGAATATCGACTTTACCTCCACCCCATCGTACTTGGTCGCGGCAAGCCATTCTTCGCCGGCCCCCGGCCGCCGCTCCGCCTCGTGACCAGCGATCTCGTTGCCGAGGACGTGATCAGGTTGACGTACGTTCCCGCCTGATCGCGGACTCGCCCGACCGACTGCGCCGACGCGTCAGAATTCCGGGCTGTTGAAAACCCGACTCGCGCCCACGTTACCACTTGATCATCAATAACTTACAATAGTAAGTTCAAGTGGATCCCGCGCGCCCTGTCCCGCCTATGGCTGCTCGACCGGCCCCGGGCTCACTCTTCTCAAAAACGATAAGTGGCGTCGACACCGCAGGTGCGCGGCTCCCCGACAAGCGCGTAGTCAAAGCCCAGCGCCCCGGTATCGAGACCTAGTAAACTCAAACGTCCATGGCGGGAAGGCGTCGGAGGGAGTCAGCGCAGGTGAACCCGCTACCCGCGGGGTCGCCTCTCGGCACCTTTGTAACAGGCGAGATGGCGCAGCAATGCGCGCCTGACGCCCTTGTCCTGTTGGAGTCTAAGTGGGACCAATTACTCGCAGAAGCCCGCTCACTCACTTCTGCTGGTCAGCACGCTATTGCCATCATTGTCGCGGCCGCGGCCGGAGAATGGGCCACCGAATTTGTGCTCGAGAGACTGATGGATGCAGCGAAAGACCACAGTAAGAGCGTCCGCGAGCTCATAGAAATGTCAGAGAGATTGCTGGTTACCTGGTCCTTCGAGGCAGACCGCGTGCGAAACGCCTTCCATGACCTAACGGGCGAGAACCCTGGTCGCCAATCATGGTGGGGAGATTGGATGTGGAGCCGCCGACAGCGCCATGACATAGCGCATCGGGGGGTGTTAACGGCTAATGCGACCGCCGCGAAAAAATGCATCGACGTCGCAGCGTTGCACATTGCGTATCTGACGGAAGTCATCAAGAGACGAGCCCCGTAGACGAAGCTGACGGATTCACCTGACCCCTCTGCTTCGGCGAGAGCTACTTCGCCGCTTCGACCGCGCACTGTCCACCTCGGCAAACAGCTGATTGCGGAACAGATGCGCCCACGCTGGCGCAGTGCGAGACCTCGGCGCTGGTACACGCAAAGTGGCGTTCATAGCGCTTGTAGTGCTCGAGATTGGCCACCAGATGCTGTTGTCCACAGGTGCACGGCACTTCAACAAGTTTGCATTCCGCATCTCGTGTACAGACGCCGTCCCCGGGTTTCACAACCAGTGCTGGACGATCACCGCCGGGCGCCACGCCCAGCCATGCGATCGCAACAAGAACACCTGCCGTGACGACGAATACTCCGCGCTTGATTTCCATGTCCGCCAGGCTCACTCCACCAGCATCCTCTCCCCTCGATTGCCTGCCCGACGTTAGTTTCCCGCGCCTTTCAGAATGTATTCGTGTTCGCTGCGAGCGCTCCAGCGATACAGGTCTTCATCCCCACAATGGGGGCATTTGATCGCCGACAATTGATCGTCGAATTCGTGCGAAGCGGCTTTGCTTCCCGCTGGTGCAAGTGCAACGGCAATCAGGCCCCCGCATGACCGGTTCTTGCACAACCACCCCACATAACGATTCCCTGGAACCATCTGCGGTTTCGGCATGAGGTCGACATGGCGCATGGCAACCGAGGTCACCGGCTTGCGTGACGGCGTCCCCCGGCTCTTGGTCGGACGTTTGATCGCCATTGGTCTCTCTCCGCTTGAGAACTTCGGGGAGCCTACTGCGTCTGCGGTGACTACTCAACGACGTATGAAGCGCATGGTTGTCGCGGGCGGCCTGGGGTTCTCCGACTCGTTGCTCACCTCGCTCGACTTCTGCCTGAGCACCGCAACCGCGGTCGTTAGAACTGAAATCCTCGGCTTTGCTTCTTCTCCCGCTTCGCTGCGCGCTTTTCCTGAAGAGACTTCGCAGGCTTCTTCTTGGCTTCCTTCTTGCGGTCCATACTTTTGCTCATGGTTCGGACTCCCACTGACAGTTACAGCCTTTCGCAAGCGCAACGATACGCCAAATCGGTCCGGGCGGTACCGCGCCCGGCCATCGGGCCCCGATTCACTCGGGTACGCGGCGCCGATACTCCGCGACGGATATGATTCGTTGCGCGCCTGGGTCCCACAGAATGCAGTGCAACGCACCCAGAACGTCGCCCAACTCCAGGCGGGTGACACGCGAAAACAGATGCCGGTATTGGTTGTGGCACTCGACGAGGCGGTAATTGGGAATGCCAGCCGATACGTGGTGGACGTGGTGGTAGCCGATATTGACGGTGAACCAGTTCAGCCACCGCGGCAGTACCAGGAAGCTCGTGCCTTCGATCGCCCCGCTGTCGAGATCCCAGTGCTCGTCGTCGCTTGCATAGGAGTGCTGGAAGTTGTGCTGCACCGTGAATAACACGATGCCTACGCCGCCGGCGATCGATACGCTGAAAAGATAGATGGAGAAGAACCGCGCGATTCCGACCACCGAGCACATCGACGCCCAAACGCTGAGCAGCACGAGGTTGTTCCAGAGCATGTGCCGGTACTCTCGTGACGAGTTCCAGTAGCGGGTCTGATAGCTGGCTGCATGCGCCTGCAAGGAAACGCCCGGCTGCGCCAGTTTCCGCCTGACCGTGTGGATGAACAGCCCGGTGCTGCCCAGCAGCCAGGTAAAGCGTGGATTGAAGATCAGATAGATGAATCCCGCGAGCGGCGCTGCAGCCACGCTGCACTTGCTCCGGTACAGACGCTGCTGTGCGCCGCTCAGCACGGCGTACTCATCGACCGACAGCGTCGTGTACGGTCCACGGTAGCGGTCCCAGTTGCCGTTGTGCACGTGGTGATAGTTATGGTGCTGCGCCCATACGTACTGGGGCATTCCCGCCACGACGCCGAGGAGGAATCCCACTGCTTGGTTGAGCCGGCGGCTGCGAAACAGGCTGCCGTGACCGCATTCGTGCATCAGGCCGAAGACGCGCACGGTAAACAGGACGATGAGCAGCAATGGAGCGATGGTCAGCCAAGGGGAAATGTCGGCGCACCAGATCGCAGCCCACCAAAGGAACACGAACGGAACCAGAGTCGTGATGACCTGCGTCAATCCCTTGATGTCATCCGACTTCGCGTACCGACCGATCATGGCGCATCGTTCGCGCCTCAAACACTCGTGCGACATGGCGCTAGAAAACCGCCCCCGTCTCAATGTGCTCCGACCTCGGCGCCAACGCGACAGTATGCGACAACCTGAGCCGGCGAGCGACCCCAGGTGCGTCGCTCAGCATGCCTTATCGCCGAGGTACCAGCCGTGGCCTTGGCCATACCGCGGGCGTAGTCCGCGGCGGGTTGCTCCGCACGATCGCAAAAAGCATACGCTCATTCCCTACCCCGCTTGGAAGATCACCCCAATTGGAACGGCCGTCCAAGGCGAGTACTTTGCTGAAAGAATGACCCGCACAAGCGGCAACCGCTGCCAGCACACTACCTCTCTGCGGCTCAGGAATGAGTTTCGCCGCACTGCGGGCGGCCACGCGGAAGCAGACGGAAAGACCGTCGTGTGCGCCACGTGCGGAGATAGCTGGCACTTCCGCGACCGGCTGCAGCTACCGGAGTGGCTGCGGCAGGAGCTTATCGACAGGGGGCTCTGATCCGGTCGGCCAGGCGAGCGCGTGGCAGCCCGTCAGTTTCTCCCTCGCTCGACAGACCCGACTTTGACGTTTGCCACCGGCAGCAGCCAGGTCAGAGCCTCCTGTTCCGTGAGGAAGACGCGCAGCGCCGCGCCCCGATTTTGCGCCACGGTTTCTGCCAGGCGATTCACCGCCTCCTCGCGCGCGATGACCGCCAGCGTGTGGGTGGACCCGAAAACCTCCGCAATACGCTCGCCGAGTTCGAAACGATCGATGTCGGGAGGGACGCCCGTGACACCGGTGACATCCGCCAGGATGCGTCGCAAGTGATGGCGGTCGCTCAACTCCCGTACTGCGTGAATCAGCCGCCGCGAGCGACCGAATCCATAGGTCCCCTTGACGGTGACCCTCAGGTACTGGTCACTCGCCTCGATCGCGAGTTTATATTTGAAGGGCCACACGCCCGGTACTCGGCAATTTGATCGCTGGCGGCAGTCTACACCACTCATTTCTGACCGGCTCCTGGCATCACCTCGCCGAGGCCGCCGCAAAGCAACGAGTCGGGCACCGTGCTCTGCAGCCGCGAAACCGCGCTCGCTGTTGATGACTTGTTGCGCGCGGCTGGCCCTGCCAGTGCGGTGAGGCACAGTTCTGATTATGAATCGCACTGACTGGACGCAGCCGCGCGATCTGTGTAGAGTTCGCGCGGCCTACCGTCCTTAAGTGCTCGGTCAGCACCCGGGCGCATCCGATTTACCATCACTCAAGCCTCGCATCTGACCGCCGCAGCCGCCAAGGGCTGCCGGGCGAGCCGGAAAGAGGTTTCTCCCAGATGTCATTCGATGATCTCGGGCTCACGCCCGAGCTGGCCCGTGCCGTAGCCGAAAAAGGCTACACCACCCCGACTCCCGTTCAGCGCGCCGCCATTCCCGGCGTGCTTGCCGGCCGTGACGTGCTCGCCGGCGCGCAGACCGGTACCGGCAAGACCGCAGCGTTCGTGCTGCCGATTCTGCAGAAGCTGGTGCAGCAGTCCGGACGCCTGCCACGCGCACTGGTGCTGACCCCGACGCGCGAACTCGCCGCGCAGGTCGCCGAGAGTGCTCGTGCCTACGGCCGTCACGTTAACCTGCGCACCCTGGTGATCTTCGGCGGTGTGAGCGAGAAGCCGCAGATCGAGGCGCTGCGCAACGGCTGTGATCTCCTGGTGGCGACGCCCGGCCGACTGCTCGATCTCGCCGAGCGCGGCCTGCTCGATCTGGGACAGGTGCGCTGCTGCGTGCTCGACGAGGCCGACCGCATGCTCGACATGGGCTTCATTCACGCGATCCGCCGGGTCCTCAAGCTCCTGCCCCGCGAGCGTCAGACACTGATGTTTTCGGCGACCTATTCCGCCGACATCCGCGCGCTGGCGGCCCGCTCGCTGCGCGACCCGCTGGTCGTTGACGTCGCCCCGCGCAACGCGCCCGCCGAGCGCATCGAGCAGCACGTCTATCGCGTGCCCCAGGAGCACAAGCGCGACCTCCTGGTGCATCTCATCGAGAGCGGCAACTGGCATCAGGTACTGGTGTTCACCCGCACCAAACACGGTGCCAACCGCCTCACGCAGGCGCTGCTGGCCGGCGGCGTACATGCCGCGGCGATTCACGGCAACAAGAGTCAGGCGGCGCGGGTGCGCGCGCTCAGCGACTTCAAGCACAACCGCATCACCGCGCTCGTGGCTACCGAGGTGGCGGCGCGCGGTCTTGATATCCGCGACCTCCCACACGTGGTGAACTTCGAGCTGCCCAATGTTCCCGAGGACTACGTGCACCGCATCGGTCGCACCGCGCGCGCCGGGGGCAGCGGCTCGGCCGTCTCCCTGGTCGCGCCGCAGGAAGCGGCACTCCTGAAGGACATCGAGAAACTCCTCGGTCGCTCCTTGCCGCTCGCCACCGTGCCGCCGTACGCGGTGAATCCTCCGCGGCGCAGCGCCGCGCCGGCGCCGGCGCCCGCAGCCCGCGACGCACCGCGCACCCGGGTCTACCGCGCGCAGCCGCGCCGCCACGGCCGTCAGCTGAGCCCGCGCGGTCACGCGGGGCGAAAAGCCGGATATTGAGCAAGGTCCATGGCAAGCACATGAAGAAGCTCAAACACGAGGCGGAGTTGTTCAAAGCGGCCTTGCTCGCCGGCGTTCAATATGCGGAGGCCCGCAAAGCGGTCGAGTTCGAGCTGACCGACTCCGCGAGCGACAAGGCGCTGTACATTTATCGCTTGCTGGTTCACGACAAGCTCATCGTGCCAATGCCGGAAGACCAGGTAAGCGAAAAGACGATTCGGCACAGGCTCGCGACGTGGTATGCGCGTCAACTGCCTGACGGACACCCTCTGCTGGATTAGGCAGATCGCGCCGTCATGAGGCCGGTTCGCGGCTCTGTGCGATGGTCAGGTTGCCGCCGGCCGCAATCGGAAGTCGTAGTGCACCGTGTAGAAGGGCGTATCGATGCGCTCGCCTGCGGGTCCGGTGCCCGCCGAGTGCCGCTCGAACTTCGCAACCAGCGACTCTTTCATTCCAAATACGGCGTCCGAGTCCAGGTACTCGCTGTCGGCGACGAAGAGGTGTGTCGTAACGGGCAAGTGCCCCGGGGCCGAAACAATCATGTGTATGTGACCGGGACGGTAGGGATGACGCCCCATCCTGCGCAACATGCGTCCGACGGGTCCGTCGGTTGGAACTGGATAGTAGGTCGGTCTGATCGAGCGGAACGAATAATGTCCGTCGGCATCGGTTCGGATCTTTCCTCGCGCCTTCATTCCGGTCTCCCCGGGAAGCTGCATGTCGTAGTTTCCTTCGCCATCACCTGACCAGATGTCGAGCACCGCATTCTCGAGCGGCCGGCCGTCCACGCTGAGCACGCGCCCCGAGTAGAACGCGGGTTCGCCTTTCACTCCCTCTGCCAGATTGCTCCCGCGCGGCAGCTCCGGAGCACCTTCGCAGTAGTATGGCCCCAGAACCGTGGACTCGACGCTACCCTGATCCGCGGGATGATTCAGGCTGATGACGAGAATGGAGACTCCCAAGGTATCCGACAGCAGGATGAATTCCTGGCGCTTGTCGGTGCAGGCTTTACCGACGTCGGTCAGGAACTGAATCGCCCTGAGCCACTCGGCCTCGGTGAGCTTCACCTCGCGCACGAAGGCGTGCAGGTGGGTGATCAGCGAGGTCATGACGCGCTTGAAGCGCGGGTCGTCGCATTCGGCAAGCCGGCCGATAACGGCAGCGGTGATGCTTGTTTCATCGAGCTCGCGCATGGTTTCCGTGTCCTCGTCGGAGTCGGCTCACTTGTGCAGGTCGTCTATCCAGCGTACGAGTTCGGGGATCTCGACCGGCGTGATATCGAGGTTGATGACCAGTCCCTGCTGCCCGCTTCGCGCAACCACGCAGTGCAGCTCAAGGTCGTCACTGGCGTTGATTTCCTGATGCGGGACGTACGGAGGCACGTAGATGAAATCCCCGGCAGCCGCTTCGGCAACGAATTGCAGGTGCTCGCCCCAGCGCATGCGTGCCACGCCGTTGACCACGTAGATCACGCTCTCCAGGTCGCCGTGATGATGGGGTCCCGTCTTCGCCTTCGCATCGATGGTGACGGTACCGGCCCACAGCTTCGTGGCGCCCGTCTTCTCGGTAGTGATCGCGGCGCGCCGGCGCATTCCCAGGGTCTGGGCAGTCGCGTCGTCCAGTTCATCCGCTCGAATGATTCGTACGCCATCCGATCGCCATCGACCGGGTTTTGCGCTCATTGGCCGACCCCCCTGCTGAGTCGCCGAACAGTAGCGCTTTCCCGCCCGGCTGGCACTCCCCGCCTCAGTCGCAGGATCCCCCGAGCAGCCCACGCTTGAGGTCCGGATTGGGCGGGCTGTCGCCCAACCAGATGGCAAGAAATGCCCGGGCGAAGTCATCGCCCTCGAGCGTGCCTTTGAGAGCCCCGTCGAAACTCATCTGAATGCCCTGGCCGGGAACGCGCACGAACCTCAGTCGCTGGCCGGTCTTCACGTCGCCGGTCCAGCTCTTCAGCCGCGCGATTCGATCGCGGAACCCGGCGAGCTGGGTCGCCGGCAAGTGAGCAAAGCCCTTGTCCCAGCTCTCGCGAATGTCGTTTGCTCCCACATTGCGGACGAAATGCAGAATGAGCTCGCTCGGCCCCGGCGACGAGAGGATCGCGGCGGCATCGCGTGTCGGCTCGGGCACGTACAGCGCGCCGACGTATACGCTCACCCGGAATATCGTGGCGGTACGCAGCCCCAGACCGTTGAGAGCGAGCGTGGTGCCGCCGGTGTCCAGATGCTCGGGGAAGTCGATGCCGTGGCACTGCTTGCCGTACGCACCGGCACTCAGCAGCGCCGCCAGAACTCCGACCCAGAATTGCTCTCGCCTCACCCTGAATACCTCCTGGTGTCGCGGCGATTCTCACCGGCATGCTGGTGCAATTTGAATCCGCAGTTGCCGCATCCCCGCGGACCGGTTACCCCGGCGCCGACGCGCCTTCAGCCGGCGCGCGAGCGCCTGCGTCGTGCCAGGCTGAATAGCGGGTAAGCAACGGCCACCACGGCAATGGCGAGCAGACTCGGACCGCTGTTGCCGAGGACGAAGGCCACCAGCAGCACCGCCGCCAGGATCAGCGCAAGTCCGGGGACCCAGGGGTAACCGAAAGCTCGGTACGGACGTCGCAGCTCGGGCTCGCGCCGGCGCAGTACGAACAAGGCGGCGCCACACAGCAGGTACTCCCCGGCATTCAGGAATGCCGCGGCCGTGTACAGGGTATCGAAGCCGCCGACGTTCGCCACCACGAGCGCACCGGCCGCGCTCAGCCACAGGCCCGCAAGCGGCACACCCTGGCGCGTAACGAACGTACCCGAAGACACGAAGAGCCCGTCGCGCCCCATGCCGTAGAGCACACGTGGTGCCAGCAACATGCAGACGTTGATGACACTCACAGTGGCAATCAGGGCCACCACTGCCACCGCGACACGCGCCGGCGGTCCGTACACCCGGGCGAGCGCGTCGGCCGCCGCGAGCCTGGAGGTAGCCAGCTCCGCCGGCGCCAGTACGTGCAGGAGAGCGGCGTTGACCGCCAGATAAATCGCGACGATCACCACCACTCCGTACAGCAGCGATCGCGGCAGGGTGCGGTCCGGGTCGGTGGTCTCCTCCGAGAAGTAGCAGGCCGAATTGAATCCGCCATAGACTTCCAGAACGGTCTGCATGGACACCACGATGGCAACGAAGCCGGCGCCACCGGCAGCCGCCGTAACGGCGTACGAGGCGTGCGGCGGCGCCGGATGGGAATAGGAGAAGGCAGCCAGTACCAGCGCGGCCAGCATCGATACCTTCAGCAGGCTCAACAGTTGCTGCACGGCGCTGCTGGCGCGCAGCCCGAGAGAGTTGCAGGCAGCGAACAGCACGATCAGTGCCGTTGCGATCCGGCTCTCGTGACCCGACAGGCCGGGCCAGATCTCGGCGAGGAACTCGCCTGCTGCGATGGCCAGGTAGTCCATTCGCGAGAACATAAATGGCGAAATCGCCCCAGCCGCATACGAAGCCGAGATAGTCCCCGAAGGCCCGGCGCACGTAGACATAAGGGCCGCCGGCCCTGGGGAGGGCGGTGGCGAGCTCCGCGAGGGTGTTTGCCACCATGAGCACGAAGATCCCGACGCCTGCCCACACGAGGTAGACGAGCCCCGGGTCCCCCAGCCGGCCAGCCGTCGGCCCGGACGTGCGCATGATGCCGACGCCTACCGTTTCGCCGACCACCACGGCGATCCCGAAAGCCAGACCGAGAATTCGCAGCAGCCCGCGCCCCGGTGAGGCGATCGCAGCGACGTCCGACATGCACGACCCCCGGTGCCCCTGGGTCGTGGGAGTCTGCCAGACAGGCGGGCGGGTGCGCAGCTCGCGCCCGGCGAGCCTCGGTTTTCCCCCATTGCTGGCGCCTTGCACGATCGCCAGACTGATTGTGATGCTCGTCGCTTCCGCCTTCGATCGTCTGCGTCAGGCCGCTCGGCGCGATCCCTACCCGGATCTGCGCCCGCGGCTGGCGATGCTGGAAGCGCTCGCCAGACAGATCGCGGGATCGAAGCGCGCCGTGGCAGAGGCGATCAGGCAGGACTTTGGTGCCCGGGCTGTCGAAGAGACGCTCCAGGCGGAGATCTTTCCGGCGCTCTCCGCGTTGAAGCACTGCCGGCGGCGCCTGGCCCGCTGGATGCGCCCGGAGCGGCGCTCCGTGGAGCCGCTCTTCTGGCTCGCCTCCAATCGCGTCGTTTATCAGCCGCTCGGCGTCATCGGCATCCTGTCCCCCTGGAACTACCCCTTCTATCTGGCCATGGGGCCGCTGATCGGTGCACTCGCGGCGGGAAACCGCGTCATGGTGCGCCCGTCGAACCGCACGCCGAATGCCGCGCGCGCCTTCAAGGAAATCGTCGAAACCGCAGTTCCGGCGGATGTCGCGCGGGTGTTCTGCGGCGATCAGTCGGTCGCGGCCGAGATGCTCGCGCTGCCCTTCGATCACATCGTCTTCACGGGCTCGACGTCGGTGGGGCGGGAAGTGATGCGATGCGCCTCGGCAAACCTCACGTCCGTTACTCTCGAGCTCGGGGGTAAATCACCCGCGATCGTTCACGAGAGCTACCCGCCTCACGACGCCGCACGCAGCATCGTATTCGGCAAGTTCATCAATGCGGGCCAGACCTGCATTGCTCCCGACTACGTATTGGTGAGTCGAGTGCGGCGGGATGAGCTGCTGCGGGAGCTGAGCGGAGCGCTCCAGCACATGTACCCCGCCGCCGAATCCAACCCGCAGTTCACCTCGATACTGGGCGAGAAGCAGCACTCCCGCCTGGGCGAACTGGTCGAGGACGCGCGCGCCAAGGGTGCCTCCATCCTTCAGCCCACGACTTGCCAGCCCCCCGGGGCGACCCACGATCTCGGTCTGCGCTTCGCCCCTACCCTCCTCGCCGAAGTCACCGCCGAGATGCGCGTCCTGCAGGAGGAGATCTTCGGGCCGATCCTGCCGATCGTCAGCTACGATTGCTTCGAAGACGTGTTTGCTTTCCTGGCGCGCAGACCGCGTCCTTTGGCGCTCTATTATTTCGATCGAGATCGAGGCCGCATCGAGCGGGTGCTGCGCGAGACCCTTTCCGGCGGGGTCGTCATCAACGACACCCTGATGCACATTGCCCAGGACGATCTGCCCTTCGGCGGCGTCGGCGAGAGCGGCATCGGCCGCTACCACGGATTCGATGGCTTCAGGGCCTTCTCCAACCAACGCTCCGTCCACCTGCCCCGCCGCCTCAACTTTGCGCGGATCGTGCGCCCGCCCTGGACGCGACGCCTGCGATCGCTGGTCGATCGCCTGACACGCGCGTGAGTGTGCCGGCGGCGGCGCTGCTTCGGGCCCTCAGAAGTGAAACGAGGCCTGGAGTCCCAGCACGCTGACGTTCGCCCGGTACGTGCCCATCAAGCTGTCCGGAAACGGCGGGCCTGCGGTGGCGAGCTCACTGGTCCCGTTCTTCACCCGCAGGTACGCGTAGCCGGCGTCGATCGCCCACCCGGCAGCCGGCTCGAATCGCGCTCCCACGGCCAGCCAGGTGCGATCATTGTCCGGGAGACGCGGGTTGCGGAATGCGTCCTGCACCGGCGCCTGGTCGTAGGCCACCCCGCCCCGCAGCAGCCACTGCGGATTGAGCTGGTATTCGAGCCCCGCGCCGACGCGCCAGCTGTTCTTGAAGTTCAACGGGGTGTTGGACACCGGCGTCCCAGCCGCGGGGCCGTTGGTGGCGATGATGGTGAGTGCGCTGATCGAGTCCCAGCCGGTCTCGGTAAAGTCAGCCAACAGCCGCAGTTGCGGCGTCAGCTTCTGGGACAAGGCCACCGAGAAGATCTGCGGCAGCCGCAGCCGTGCGCTGATGCCCGCTGCCAGCGCCGCGAAGGCTGCATTGTTGAAGCCGAGATTGCCGGTGATCGTGTAACCGATCGCCGAGCGGTAAGTCGCCCCGAGAGTCGTGCCCTGACCGAAGTCCACGAGCGCGCCCAGGTTCCAGCCCCAGCCCCAGTCGCTGCCGTCGACTCGGCCCTGCGCCGAGGGGATCAGCGGCGTCAGGCCCTGCGTGAGCGTCGCCTTGAGCTGCTCGTAGCTCACGCCGCCGCCGATCGACAGGAACTGGTTGACCTTCCAGGAGACTACCGGGTTGATGTTGAGCGTCTCAACCTTCGATCTGATCCCGTAGAACATCCCGGCCCACGGACTGTGCCACTCGGTGCTGAGGCCGAACGGAGCGTTGACTCCCAGGCCGAGCGAAAGCTGCGGCGTGATTGCAGTATAGCCATACACAGCGGGTACCAGCGAAGAGACCCCGCCGTCCCCGCCGTTGCCGAAGGCGTCAAAGGCCGAGCCCGCGCTGGTGAACTTGAAGCTCGGGATGACGTAGTCAGCAGCGACCGCCAGGCCCGATCCGCCGAGCTGCGACATGCCGGCCGGGTTCCAGAATACCGTGCTGCCGTCCTGCACCGCGGCGGCCATCCCCGAGTACGCCACCCCCAGCCCGCTCGCCGATTGCTCCTGCAATTGGAACCCGGAGGCCAGAGCAGTCGCGCTCGCGAGCGCCCCTATCAAACCCGATACCAGGACATAGATACAGCGTCGCATGATCGCATCTCCCCTTTGGCCCGACTTGCGCTTCCCGTGCTGGGGCGGACTCTGGGCCTCGGCGGGTGCGGCGGGAATCCGTAGAAGTCACCCAGCGAGCTCGCCGAGGCGCTGGGGAATCCGTAGAAGTCACGAATCGCGTCCCGGCGGCAAAGAGCGTATGAACAGCGCGTCTACCCCTCCACGGACCTGCTGCGATGGACAAGAACTGGCTGCATGCCTACCCACCGGGAACTCCGAGTGAGATCGATGTCGACGCATTTCGTTCGCTGGTCGACATCTTCGATGACAGTTGTCAGCGCTTCGGCGACCGCCCCGCGTATCACAATCTCGGCGTGACCCTCACGTTCCGCGAGCTCGAGCTCTTGTCGAGACACTTCGCGGCGCATCTCCTGGCACAGGGACTGGTGCGCGGCGATCGGGTCGCGCTGATGATGCCGAACATACTGCAGTACCCGGTGGCGCTGTTCGGCGTACTGCGTGCGGGTCTCACGGTGGTGAATACCAACCCGCTGTACACGCCGCGCGAGCTCCGTCACCAGCTGGTCGACTCCGGCGCGCGCGCCATCGTGATACTCGAGAACTTCGCGCACGTGTTCGAGCAGGTGCGCCCGGACACGCAGATCGCCCACATCGTCACGGCAGCCCTGGGCGATCTCACGCCATTTCCCAAGCGCGTCGCCGTCAATTTCGTGGTGCGGCGGCTGAAGCAGCTGGTGCCGCACTTCGATCTGCCCGGCGCATTGCAGTTCCGGCAGGCGCTCGCACACGGAGCACGGCTGCAATTCCACCCCCCCACCATCGGCGCCGATGACAACGCGTTCCTGCAGTACACCGGCGGCACGACCGGCGTTGCCAAGGGAGCGGTGCTCACCCACCGCAACATGGTCGCCAACCTGCTGCAGCTGGGAGCCCTGTGGGGCAAGCTGTTCGAGCCGGGACGCGAGGTGGTCATCACGCCGTTGCCGCTCTATCACGTCTTCTGTCTCACCTGTAACTGTCTGCTGTTCCTGCGTCATGGCGGACTCAACGTCCTCATCACCAATCCGCGCGACATCCCCGCCTTCGTCAGTGAGCTCAGCAAGTGGCGCTTCTCGATGATCACGGGGGTCAACACGCTCTTCAACGCCCTCCTCGGCCATCCGCGCTTTGCGCTGCTGGATTTCTCCGGCCTCAAGCTCGGCGCGGCGGGCGGCATGGCGCTGCATCCGAGCGTCGCCGAGAGATGGCAGCGGATCACCGGGCGGCCGCTGGTGGAAGGCTACGGCCTCACCGAGGCCTCGCCCGTGGTGGCCTGCAATCCCTTCGATGCACCGCAGGTGGGGACCGTCGGGGTACCGCTGCCCTCCACGGACATCAGCATCCGCGACGGCGAGGTCGAGGTGCCTCCGGGGCAGCCCGGGGAATTGTGCGTGCGCGGCCCGCAGGTGATGCCCGGGTACTGGCAGCGGCCCGAGGAGACCGAGCAGACACGCACGCTCGACGGCTGGCTGCGCACCGGGGACATCGCGGTCGCACAGCCGGACGGATTCCTCAAGATCGTCGACCGCAAGAAAGATCTGATCATCGTTTCGGGATTCAAGGTCTTCCCCAACGAGATCGAGGCGGTGGTCGGCGAGCATCCCGCGGTGCTCGAGTGCGGCTGCATCGGCATTCCCGACGAGCGCTCCGGTCAGGCGGTCAAGATCTTCGTGGTGCTGCGTGAGGGCTGCGCGCTCGGCGCCGAGGAGCTGCTCGAGCACTGCCGCCAGCGGCTCACCGGCTACAAGCTCCCCAGGCACATCGAGTTCCGCCCGAGCCTGCCCAAGACCAACGTCGGCAAGATCCTGCGCCGCGAGCTCGTGCAACAGGAGGCTTCGCGCGCCGCCTGAACGCGTAGCGAGCTGTGTGCACCGCGCACTTCGCGGTGCGGGTGCAAAAGCCGCGGTCAGCGGTAAATTCGCCGCTACCAGTGGATGCCGTGCATCAGGGACGCGAACGCCAGCATGTCGGGCGTTGCAGTGGCGTCGGACCCCGCCGGTGCCCCGGCCGCCTCGGAGTCGGGAAAGACCAGGAAACTCTCGCTCATGATCGCCGTGCCGATACGCGGCACGAATGCCTCGATCAGCTGCGCGAGGATGCCGAGGCGGGTTGCGAGCCGCTCGGGCCGTTCGACGATTGCATCACACACCATGTCGGCCGCCTGCTCCGGACTGATCAGGTCGAACTGCCGGTAGATCTTGGTCGGTTCCACCATGGGCGTACGCACCAGCGGCAGATTCACCACGGTGAAATGCACGCCACGACCGCTGTACTCCGCCGCAGCGCAGCGGGTGAAGGCCTCCAGAGCGGCCTTCGAGGCATTGTAGCCGGCGAAGCGTGCCGCATTGCTCAGCACGCCGATCGAGGAGATGTTGATCACCTGACCGCAGCCGCGCTGCACCATTCCCGGAAGAAGCCCGAGCGTGACGCGCACCGCCGCAAAATAGTTGAGGCGCATGAGGCGCTCGTAGTCGTGGAATCGATCGTAGGTATGCTCGATCGCGCGCCGGATGGAGCGCCCCGCGTTGTTCACCAGAATGTCCACCCCGCCGTGCTCGGCCACCAGCCGGGCAATGAACGTCGCGCATGCCGCTTCGTCGGTGATGTCGCACGGGTAGAGGCTCGCGGTGGCTCCCTGTGCCTCGATTTCCGCGCCTGCCGCCCGCAGCTTCTGCGGATCGCGGGCTGCGATGAGCACGCGCGCGCCGGCGGCGGCGAGCTTCAGGGCGGTCGCACGGCCGATGCCGGAAGAGCCTCCGGTGATCAGCACCCGCTTGCCGCGCACCGCCTGCTGGAGATTGCGTGCCCGGAACAGGTCCGGGTCGAGATGGCGCTCCCAGTAATCCCACAGCCGCCAGGCGTAATCCTCGAGCCGCGGCACGCGGATGCCGGCTTCGCCGAGCAGGCGCTGCGCCCGCGTGCTGTCGAAGCGCGTCGGATAATTCAGCAGCTCGATGAGCGAGATCGGGATCTGCAGCCCGCGCAGGATCTGCGCGCCGAACCGGCGCAGCGGCTGCAGCCGCTCACGCGCCGCCGGGCCGAGCGAGCCGAGCGTCGCCAGGGCCTGCGGCTCCAGGCGCAGCGTCATCGTGGGCGCATGCGCGGCGCGCGCGAACAGGTTGTTCACTTCGCCGACGCGGCGATCCTGCGGATCGGTCAGGTGGAAACAGCGGCCGTCCTGGTCCGGGACGTGCGCCAGATGATCGATCGCCGCTGCGACGAAGTCGACCGGCACCAGGTTGATGTGGCCCCCTTCGAAGCCGATGAGCGGCACCCAGCGCGGCAGAGCGTCCCGCAGCTTCTGAATGAGCTTGAACAGGTAATAGGGGCCATCGATCTTGTCCATCTCGCCGCTCTGGGAATGCCCGACCACCATGCCGGGTCTATAGACCCGCCACGGCAGGCGGCAGGTGCTGCGCACCAGCGCCTCGGAGTCGTGCTTGGTCCTGAAATAAGGATGCTCCAGAGCGCAGGCTTCCTCGAACATGTCCTCGGTGAAGGTTCCCGGGTAGAGGCCCGCGCTGGCAATCGAGCTGACGAGGTGGAAGCAGCCTGCCTGTACTTCGTGCGCGAACTCGAGCGCGTGGCGCGTGCCGCTGATGTTGGCGCGCTCGAGCTCCGCAGCGCCGGCATCCAGGTCGTAGAGCGCGCCGAGATGCAGGAAGTGGCTGATCTTGCCCCGCAGCCGCGCGGGCTCGGCCACCCCGAGCAGCGGCTTCTCCAGATCTCCCTCGACCGGCACGATGCAGCTGCCGGCCGCGCCGCAGCCACGCACCACGCGCTCGAGGCGCGCCCGCGAGCCGGCTCTGACCAGCACGTACACGGGCTTGCCGCGCACGGCGAGCGCCGCCACCAGATGGCGGCCGATGAATCCGGTACCTCCGGTGAGGAAATATCCCATCTGATCCACGTATCCCGCAGGCGCGATGAGCGGTACGGTACGCCGGGTTCGCCGCTTGCATATCGTGGTAAACCGAGACTCACAAGCGTCGCGCAATGCGCCAAAGTGTCGCCATGAGCGTGAGCACCCTCGAGCGGCTCGCGGGCGCCGACCGGGCGTGGCTGCTGATGGAACGGCCCACGAACCTGATGGTGGTGGTCGGCCTGATCGTGCTGGAAGAGCGCCTCGACCGCAGCCGCTGTCGCGACCTCATCGCGACGCGCTTTCTCGTGCACCAGCGCTTCCGCTGTGTTCCGGTCGCCGACGCCCTCGGCGCGCGCTGGGTCGAAGCCGAGCAATTCGATATCGACGATCACATCGCCTGGGTCGCATTGCCCGAGCCGGGCACGCAGTGCGAGCTGCAGGCGCTGCTCGGCGAGCTCGCGGGCACACCGTTCAATCCGGGAAGGCCGCTGTGGACCTTTCACGTCGTCGAGCGCTACCGGGGAGGCAGCGCCATCATCGTGCGGATCCACCATTGTTATGCCGACGGCGTCGCGCTGGTGCGGGTGTTGTTGTCCCTCACCGATGAGGGGGGTGCGGTAGCGCAGCGGGCGAGCGCAGCTCTGTCGGCGGACGGACATCCGCACACGCTGGTCGAGCTCATGCCGCTGCCGGTTGCGGCGGCGCTGCGCGGGGCAACGGATCTGATCGGGGCGGGCCTCGGCTACCTCCTGCATCCCACCCAGGCTGCTGCCGCCGCCGGCGAGGCGCTCGCCTACAGCGGCGAGCTGCTGCACATCGCGGCGCTTGCGGATGATCCGCCCACATGCCTCAAACGGCCGCTCTCGGGCGCGCGGCGTGCGGCGTGGGCCGAGCCGTTTTCGCTGACCGAGGTGCACACCATCGCCCATGTGCTCGGCTGCACGATCAACGATGTGCTGTTGTCGACACTCGCCGGCGCCCTCGGCGGCTATCTCGCAGCCCAGGGCGATGAGGTCACGAACCTGAAGATACGCGCGGTCGTACCGGTGAACCTGCGTGCGGAGGACGAGCCGCCGACGCTCGGCAACCGCTTTGGACTGGTCTTCGTCGAGCTGCCGATCGGACTGCCACATCCGCTCGAGCGCCTCTGCGCCGTACACACCGCCATGCACAACCTGAAAGGGTCCGCGCAGGCTGCCGCGACCTTTGGAATGCTCTCCATCATCGGCACCCTGCCCTCCCAGATGGCGGAGCCGACGACGGCGCTCTACAGCGCCAAGGCGAGCCTGGTCGTGTCGAATCTGCCGGGCCCCCGCGAAGCATTGCATCTCGCCGGCGCCGAGATCAGGCAGGTACTCTTCTGGGTACCAGAGGCGGGCAGCATCGGCACCGGCGTCAGTATCCTCACATACCGGGACGACGTGCAGTTTGGTGTCATTTCCGACCGGGAGATGATTCGCGAACCGGATCAGCTCGTGGCGCGGATCGGCGCGGAGTTCGAGCGGCTGGTGTACCTGGTCCTGCTCGGGGGCGCATCGTTCCTCGAAAACGCAGCGGCCAGCGAGTGCGCCGCTGAGCCCGACCGCGGCGCTTAGTCTGCTTCAGGCAGGGCGCGCCGCGCATGCCGGACGTCCAGACTCTCCATGGCGTCGCGCGGCTCGCATTCCGCGGCACGGCGGTAGAGCGCTTGCGCCTCATCGCGGTGGCGATCGGCATCGAGCAGCAGCAGTCCGCGAGCGTGCTCGATGTGCACGATCGCGCAAGCCGGTGCCAGCTGCGCCGCACGGCGGAAGTGTTCGAGCGCCGCAGCGGGCGATGCGCCGTAGGTGAGACGGGCGGCCAGGGCTCCGAGCTGGCTCACGATCTCCGCGTGATACAGGCCGAAGGCAACGTGGGCCTCGGCGTGGTGGGGCTCGAGCTCGAGGGTGCGCTCGAGATGCGTGCGCACCCGGCCGGCGAGGCCCTCGGTGAGCGCGGTGAGAATCGAGATGCGCTGGCTGTAGCGCCCGAGCACGAGCGCGAGCGCGTAGTGTGCATTCGGGTACTCCGGCAGCTGCGCCACCGCCGCCTCGCCGCGCTTCACTGCAGCTGCGAGCAACTGCAGCTTGTGCGAGTCGCCGTGCCCGGAGTAGAGCGTCTCGACTGCCACCGACTTGTTGGCCACCGAGGCTCCGGGAGCGCCGAGCGCGTCACCGAGCTCGACCGCGCCGGCAAACTCACCGGCGTGAAACTGACGCCACGCGTCCTGCAGCCGCTGCGCGAATGCCGCCGCCCCACCGCGTGCGGCGACCAGCTTGGCGAAGCCGGCATTCCCGCGCGCGAGGGCGCCGATGCGGCGCGCATCCGGCCACGGCTCACGGTCGGCCAGATGCAGCCGTTCCCACTGCGCTTGCAGCTCGGCGCCCGCGTAACGGCGGCCGCCCTGCTTCAGCTCACCCTTCCTGCTCACGAGACCCCATTCGGCAAGTACGCATCCACAGCGGCCGCGCCCGTTCTTATAGTAGGTCCGTGGTAGGCGCTGGTGAGCCAGTAGATACCGAAAGTCAACGCGAAGGGGAAATGAGATGGCTAGCAAGAGGAAATCCCGCAAGACCACCCGCACCGCAACGGGTCCGGCGCAGCAGCGGCTGCTCGGTACCGTGCATCAGATCTGGCTGGCAGGGCTCGGCGCCGCCTCCAAGGCGAGCCAGGGAGCTCCGCGGCTGCTCAATGAGCTGGTGACGGAGGGTGCGCGCATTCAGGCCCAGAAGCGTGGTGCCGCCGAGAAAGCCGTCAAGGGTCTGATGGCGGCGGTCAATTCACGGGCAGGGCAGGTGCGCGGCCAGGCAAGCGACACATTGAACAGTCTGGAGAAGATCTTCCAGACACGTGTGCACCGGGCGCTCACCCAGCTCGGCGTGCCGAGCGCTGACGATGTCGAGGCACTCAGCAAGCGCATCGACATGCTGAACGACAACATCGACAGGCTTGGCACACGTACGATCAGGGCACGTGGGACCATGGGACGCAAGGCGTCGGCTGTGGTGCCTGCGCACTGATCCGCGATGCTGACCATCGAGTCCGCACGGCAGCGTCGTGCGGGCGGTAAGCTCGGGGTGGCCCTCGCGGGCGGGGGGCCGCTCGGAGCTTTTTATGAGCTCGGCGCGCTGCATGCGCTCGGGGAAGCGCTGGTCGGCCGCGAGCTGACGGGTCTCGATGTCTATGTCGGCGTGAGCTCGGGCTCGTTTCTGGCCGCGAGTCTCGCCAATGGCATCGACACCACCTCGATGGGCGCCAGCTTCATCTATAACGAAGGACCGCGCGTGCTGCCCCCCGAAATGTTCCTGCAGCCGGCGCTCGGCGATTACGCACGGCGGATCGCCCGCCTGCCCGCGGCACTGGCGGCGGCTGCGAGCCGCTACGCGCAAGATCCGCTCGGCAGCGGATGGCAGACGCTGTTTGGAGCGCTCGCAAGGGTCGCGCCGACTGCCGCGTTCGACAACCGGCCGTTGGAGACCTATCTGCATGGCCTCTACACCAGCCCCGGACACACGGACGACTTTCGCAAGCTCCGCGCCCGGCTGTACGTCGTCGCCACGCGGCTGAGCACCGGAGAATCGGTGACCTTCGGCGATGCGGGATATGACCACGTGCCGATTTCGCGCGCGGTCGTTGCCAGCGCGGCGCTGCCGGGCCTCTACCCCGCCGTCGACATCGGCGGACGCCACTACGTCGACGGCGCCCTGATCCGCACCATGCACGCCTCACTCGTGCTCGAGGCCGGATGCCAGCTGGTGATCTGCATCAACCCGCTGGTGCCGTTTGACGCCACTCATGCTCACGGCCGCAGCTACAACAATCTCGCCGACCAGGGCCTGCCAGCCATTCTGGGACAGACGTTCCGGGCGCTCATCCACTCGCGCATGCAGGTCGGCATGACCCGCTACCGCACGCGCTTTCCACAGGCCGATACGCTGCTGCTCGAGCCCGACCGGCGTGACGAGACTCTGTTCTTCACGAATGTGTTTCGCTACTCCGGACGGCACCGCCTGGTCGATCATGCCTATCGCCAGACCCGGCGCGACCTGCTGGCGCAGGCGGAAGTGCTCGCGCCGCTGCTGCGACGACATGGGTTGCGGCTCAACACCCAGATCCTGCGTGACCGGCGCCGCAGCTTCGCGACCGCGGCACGCGAGCGTGCCCAGCGTGCCCGCCAGGCCTGCCGGCGCCTCGACCGGGCACTCGGGCGCCTCGAGCGACTCGTGCCACCCGCGATCTGCGGCGGGTGATCAGCGGTGGCGGCGCGACTGTGGCGCTCGGTGCTGGGCGGTGAACTCGCCTTCGCCGTCGCGCTGGCTGCGATCCTCGCCGCCGCACTCTCGCTCCCCGCCGGCGCCGCGCTCGCCACGGCGTTGGCATTGTCGATATTCGTCCCGGGCGCGCTCGTGGCCGCCTCGTTCGTACTCGCCGCCTGTGCCGCGCCCGGCCGGGGGGCGAGCCTCGGCTACGCTGCACGCGCCCTGCTCACCGAGGCCGTCGAGTTCAACCTGGCGGTTCTCGCGATGGCGTTCCGCCGGGATCCGCTGCCGCCGGCCGTCGACTTGCCTGCCGCCCCGGTGGGGAGCCCGGTTCGGCCGCTGCTGCTCATTCACGGCATCGTCTGCAATCGCGGCATCTGGCGCCACTGGCTGGCACGGTTGCAGACGGCGGGCTTCGGTCCGGTCCGCGCGGTGAACCTCGAACCGCTGTTCGCCGACATCGAAATCCATGCGGCGCGCATTGCACGGGAACTGAGCGCCCTGCGGCGCGAGGCCGATGGCGCCCCGGTGGCGATCATCGCTCACAGCATGGGTGGATTGGTGGCGCGCGCGGCCCTGCGCCTGGTCGGCCCGCAGTCGATCAGCCGCATCGTCACCATCGCATCCCCGCATCACGGTACGCAGATGGCCCGCGGGTTTCCCTGGTCACCGATGCAGCAGATGCGCCCGGACTCGCCCTGGCTGCGAGCGCTCAACGCCGCCCAGGAAGGGCAGCTTGCCGCTCCGCTGACCAGCATCTATAGCCTCGAGGACAACCTCGTGGTACCGCCGCGCAGCGCCCGGCTCGACGGCGCGCAGGCTCACGAGCTGCGTGGGTTCGGGCACCTGGGGCTGCTCAGCTCGCGGCGCGCCATCGAGCACACGCTGGCGGCACTGGCGGACGCGTGAACGAGCAACAGATCGGCGAAGATATCGAGGGGCTGCTCGCACGCCGGCGCGCGCTCGAGGCGCGCTCGCTCGCGATCCCGGGATTCGCAGAGCGGCTGCGGGCGTTGCGATCCTGGCAGGCGTGTCGACTGGCCCGGACCTACGAGGAGCTGCGCCGCGATGAGCGTTACACCGCGGCGGTCGAGTTTTTCCTGAGCGATCTTTACGGTCCCCACGATTTCGGCCGCCGCGATTCCGAGCTCACCCGCGCGGTGACGCCTCTCAAGCGAGTGCTGCCCGCGGCGTTGCTCGCCGTGCTGGCGCAGGCGATCGAGCTCGACGTGCTGACGCTCGAGCTCGATCAGGGCATGGTCGAGCATCTGGCGGCGGGTCCGGTCACCGAGGCTGCGTATGCGACGGCATATCGCGCGCTCGGCAGGGCCGCCGCGCGGGAGCGCCAGATCGATCTCACGGCCAGCATTGGCGCCGAGCTCGAACGGCTGGTGCGCCGCCGCTGGATCGTAGCCGCCTTGCGCGCGGCGCAGCTTCCGGCGCGCGCCGCCGGCTTCGGCGTCCTGCAGGAGTTCCTGGAGCGCGGTTTCACCGCTTTCCGCCGCATGGGCAGCGCGCGGCCGCTGCTGCAGGCGATTCGCGAGCGCGAGACACGCCTGATGGAGGCGCTGCTGGGCGCTGACCCCTCGGTCAGCCGCCTGCTGTCGCCGGAGCGCGCCGTCGATGCCCGCGCATAGCTTCGACTACATCATCGTCGGCGCCGGCTCCTCCGGATGCGTGCTCGCCAACCGCCTGTCTGCGCGCCCCGGGCTGCGGGTATTGCTGCTCGAAGCGGGTGGACCCGACAGTAATCCCTTCATCCACATGCCGGCCGGTCTCGCCCGGCTGGTGGGCGACCGGCGCATCGACTGGCGCTATTACACGGAACCCGAGCCCGAGCTCCAGGGCCGGCGGCTGTATTGGCCCCGCGGCCGCGTGCTCGGCGGCAGCAGCTCCATCAACGCCATGTGCTATACCCGCGGTCACCCGCTCGATTACGCCGAGTGGGCGGCAGCCACCTCGAGCGCCTGGAGCTACGCGGGGGTGCTGCCGTACTTTCTCAAAGCCGAAGACCAGGCGCGCGGCGCCAGCGAATTTCATGGGGTCGGCGGACCGCTGGCGGTCGAGGATCTGCGCTTCCGCAATCCGCTGAGCGCAGTATTCGTCGAGGCCGCGATCGCCTGCGGCTTGCCCCGCAACGCCGACTTCAACGGACCCCGCCAGGAGGGTGCCGGTTTCTATCAGGTCACACAGCGCCGCGGCCGGCGTTGCAGCGCCGCGACCGCATATCTGCGGCCGGCGCAATCCCGGGGCAATCTCGAGATCCGCACGCACTGCCTCGGCGCGCGCATCCTCTTCGAGGGGATACGCGCGGTGGGGCTGGAATACCTGCACCGCGGAATGCGCATGCGGGTGCGCGCCGAGCGCGAGGTCCTGCTCGCAGGCGGGGCCATCGGATCGGCTCAGCTCCTGCTGCGCTCGGGCATCGGTCCGGCGGATGAGCTGCGCGCGCTCGAGCTGCCGGTCGTCGCCGATCGGGCGGAAGTGGGCCGCAATCTGCAGGACCATCTGGACTTCTGCACGCTGAGCAAATGCACCCGACCGATCACTTACGACTTCACCCGCTGGCAGGAGCTCGGGCTGGCGCTGCGCTATCTGCTGACCCGCTCCGGCCCGGGTGTCAGCAACATCGCCGAAGCCGGGGCTTTCGTCCACAGCCCCCTCGCGCCGGATGCGCGTCCGGACATCCAGTTGCACTTCGTTCCGGCGCAGCTCGATGACCATGGTCGCCATCGCCTCGCCGGCCACGGGTTCACCGTGCACGCCTGCATGTTGCGGCCGCACAGCCGCGGCCGCCTGCGGCTGCGCTCGGCGCGCCCCGAGGATCCGCCCGCGATTCACGCCGGCTACCTGAGCGATGCCCGCGACCTGCCGGTGATGCTCGAGGGCATCCGGTTGTCGCGGCAGATCATCCGCGCCGCGCCGTTCGCGCCGTTTCGCGGTGCCGAGGTGTTTCCCGGGGAAGGCGTCGTCACTGCGCGGGATCTGGCCGAGGTCGTGCGACGCAAGGCCGAGACCATCTACCATCCCGCGGGGACCTGCCGCATGGGTCGCGATCCGGACGCGGTCGTCGACGAGGAGCTGCGCGTGCGCGGTGTCGAGCGGGTGCGCGTCGCCGATGCCGCCGTCATGCCGCGCCTCATCGGCGGCAATACCAACGCGCCGACCCTCATGATCGCCGAGAAAGCCGCCGACCTGCTCGCCTAGGCCTCACCGCAGTTCCGCGGCCGAGGCAAGCTCCTGATTGGCCGCCAGCGCGCGATACTCCCGCAGATCCTGCCCGCTCAGGCCGGCCTCGTGCGCCTCGTTCCCGGCGACGATCGCATGCGGCGCCGGACCGAGCGCGATGGAGGTTCCCACACCCGCATACAGATAACGTTCGCCGAAGCTTTTCCGGAGCGCGGCAAAGGTCGGCTCGCCGGTGCAGTGCCCCGGCGCCACGTAGGCGACCTGGTAGGTGTCGTGCAGCGCCGCAACCGTCTTCTCGATATCGGCGTCCTTGGCCGCCACCAGATGCAGCCCGCCCACCAGCAGCTGAATGCGCGGGTTGATGGCCGCGGCTGCGGCCGCGATCCGCTCGATCCCGGGATGCGAGCAGCCCACGACAACGACCTCGCCGTCCGGCGTATCGATGACGAGCGACAGCTCCCGCAGCTCGAGCGTAGTCGGCTTGTCGGACACGAGCGCGACCAGGTGAAATCCGGGCGCGATCTCGGTGGAATTCTCGATCAGCTCGAGGTTGGCCTGCGGCCAGGCACTCCCGAACTTCATGATCGCCGGCGGTGAGCCGTCGTAGTACCGCTGTTCCGCCGGCAGGGATGGGTCCTGGCGGTAGAAGCTGCCGGGGAGCGAGAACCCGTAGACGCCGAAATTCTCTTTCGGGGCGTAGATCCTCACCCTGGGGTTGACCCGCAGCAGATAGCTCATGCCCCCCATGTGATCGCCGTGGCGATGCGACATCACCACGAAATCCAATCGGGACAGGTCAGCGCCCGCGGCCCGGGCGTTGTGTTCGAGGATCCCGGGGTCGTTGCCGGTGTCGAACAGTATGCGTTTACCACGGTATTCAATCAGCGCCGCGTAGCCCCAGTCCTTGCTCATGGCAGCGTCGCGGCCGAACGCATCGTAGAGAACGGTGATGCGCGGCGGTGCAGTCGTCGCGGACCCGCCGGACGAGGGGCCGTGGGTCACGCACCCATTGAGCAACGGCACGGCGACGGCCGCCAGAACTAGCAGACTCAGGCCCTCGCGCTGCGGCATGACGCCCCCTGATGATCGTGACACCCGATTCCCCCTGTCGGGCCGGTCGATGCTACACCTCGCCGTGCCGCAGGTGCCACAGCCGCGGCACTCACGGAGCCTCAGGGGTTGCGAAACGGCTGCAGCAGCATACGATCGAGTCGCAGTTCGGTCGGATCCCGGAACGCCTCGAGCCCGATGGTCATCGCATCGTGCCCCGCCTGCGGCTGCGCGCGATAGGTGCCGGCGAGCCGATCCCACCACGGCAGATTGAAGCCAAAATTGCTGTCGGTCTCGCGCCGCACCACCGAGTGGTGCACGCGATGCATGTCCGGCGTGACGACGAACCAACGCAATCCCCGATCGAGCCGCTGCGGCAGCCGGACGTTGCCGTGGTTGAACAGCGACGTCGCGTTGAGCAGCACTTCGAAGATCAGCACGCTCACCGCCGGCGCCCCCAGGGCGGCCACGATGCCGAGCTTGATCCCCATGGACAGCAGCACCTCGAGCGGATGGAAGCGAACTCCGGTAGTCACGTCGAACTCGAGATCGGCGTGGTGCATGCGATGCAGCCGCCACAGCGGCGGTACCGCGTGAAACAGGACATGCTGGAGGTAGATGCCGAGGTCGAGCAGGATCACCGATGCGCCGACGGTGAGCCACCCGGGTGCCGCGAAGGCGTGGAACAGGCCCCAGCCGCGCGCCTCGGCCAGCAGTGCGGCCGCGGCCGCGCCCAGCGGAAAGACGAGCCGCAGCAGCACCGCGTCCAGCACCACGACGCCGAGATTGCCGGGCCAGCGGCGGGCGCGGCCGATCCGCTGGCGCCGTCGCGGTTCCAGCAACTCCCACAGCATCATCAGGGAGAGCACCGCGGCGAAGGCGCTGAGGCGGATCAGGGCCTGGTGACTCGATAGCGTTGCCAGCACTTGCCGGCAATTATCGCCGCTGCAGCCCAACCGGCAACGCTCTGCGGGAGCGTACCCCGGCCGGTTCTCATTCCGCCCCCGTCAGCACCTCTTCCTTGAGTCCGCACTTCGAGCACGCATAGCTCTGGGCGATGCGGGGGGGCTGGCCGGGGTTCTTGACCTGCCGCCTGCCGGTGACCCTCCAGCCGAGCTCGTGGCACCGCGGGCACCGCTCGACGTGCGGGGCCGACTGCGCCTGAAGGCGCTCCTTCAGTGCGTTGTGCTCGCTGACGAGCTCGTCGATCTTGATTTGTACCTCGGCAAGCTCGAGCAGCAGTTCGGCGACGACACCCTTGAAAGGCGAATCCTTGGTCCGCTCGCTCATCGCTCGCAGACGCGTTGCGAGCATCAGTGCTTGAGAAATCGCCTGATTCAAATCGGTCATAAGGAGTCGCGTGGCACCCCGTCAGCCATCGGCTCGCGCAGCCGCTCCGCTACGACCTCGAATCTGATCGGGTCGCCGGGCATCGGCGCCACCCAGCCGACGATATGCCCGCATGTCAGGTATATCACGCGTCCGCTGCGGAAATCGACTTCTTCGTCGTCGCGGTCGTCCTGCGTCGGATCGTAGCGGCGGATGTTGCGGTCGCACAAACTCAACATGTAGCCGACGGTGTGCAGCCCCTGATTGGCGAGCGCATCGGCCAGGGAGAAGAAGTTGGCGAACGGCGCGTTGTGGATCGAGCAGATGTGCGTGTGAAAATCAGCCACTACATCCGGGCCGTACCACTCCTCGAGATCGACGCCGAAGGGCTTGTATGACGAAGTCAGCGCGGAAGCCACGAAGCCGCCCTCGACCTTGCGCACCACGCCGCCGCATTCGTAGCGCGGGTCGCAGGTGGCAGCCGCGTGCTTCAGGGCCTCGATCGCCGCCTCGTCCATGGTCGCGAAGACCGCCAGTGTGAACAGGTTCACCATTCGTACCTCTCCAGACCGGCGGGCCCGCGCCACTGCCTGCCGCCGGCAATCCCCTAAGGTTCCGTAATCCCCGGTCGAGTTCTGATGCGCCCGCCTGTCGCAGCGCACCGAGCGTGTGCTCACTAGACTTCACGACGACCCCGGTCCTGTCGCGGTCGTACGTCGCATCCTCTCCCGGCAGACCGTGCACGAGTCGGAGAGTTTTCGCCGTCGGCGCTCGAGGTGGCCCTGGGCCGCCCCGGGTTGCGCCCGCCGGCGGCAGCAATTGTGACGACGGTCCGATTGTCAGCCCCGCCTGACTTGGGGCCGGCGCTTCGGGACGATAGACTGCGGCCGGAGGTGGCACCTCATGCACACTGGCAGCTGCCATTGCGGTCGCATCGCATTCGAAGTCGAGGGGGACTTCACCGAAGTCAAGGAATGCAACTGCTCACACTGCAGCCGCAAGGGCTATCTGCTCTCGTTCGTGCCGCGCGAGCAGCTGCACCTGAAATGCGCCGAGGACAGCTACAGCACCTACTTCTTCCACAAGCACGTCATCGCGCACCACTTCTGTCCCATCTGTGGTTGTGCACCCTTCGCTACCGGCAAGGGTCCCGCGGGCGTGGCGATCGCCGCCATCAACGTGCGCTGCCTGGAGAACATCGATCTCGCGACGCTCAGGCGCGTGCCGGTCGACGGCCGCAGTCGCTGAGCGCATCAGGCCCGGTGAGCGCCGGTCCGAGCGCTACGGCCTGTGTCTCAGTTCGGGGAACGCCGACCGAGAAGCAGCTATAAGAAAGAATGTGAGGACCCCGTTTGCGCGTGACATAAGCCATGATGCCAAATGGCGACAGTTTGACGCGTTGACTTGGGCAATCGCCTACCCCACCCTAGGACCACATCTGCACGAGGCACACCTTTCGAAAGAAAGGGTCGCAAAGCCACCGGTCTAAGGGGGTCTACCTATGACAGCGGGGTTGCCAGCATGGAAGAGCGCACGGCAATGGCACGGCCTCACGTTTCGCCCGTGAACCGAGCGCACGCCGAGTCCGGCGCGTACCGCACTCCGCGTCGATCCCGATCGTCCGCCTGACGCCCGCTCCGGCGCGCACCCACTGCCGACCCGCCACGGGCGCTGGCGCTGCCGCCCCACTGACCGCCCCTACCCATCATTTTCCGACCGCAAGCGAGCACTGACATGTCCATGACAAGCCTGTTGACCTTCACGCCGTGGCCGCTGTTGTCGGCGACCATCCTGTTCATTCTCCTGGTGGCAGCGCTCTACCTGGCGAGGGACACGGCACACCAGGCGATCACCGCTGCCGCCGCGGCACTCTCGCGCGGCCTGCGCATCGCCGCGTACTCGGTGATCCGGGCGCAGGAGCGGCTCGCCGCGCGCAACCGCGCGGTGTTGCTGTCGGCCGGCCGCGAGGCCAAGGAGCGCGTCGTCGAGCGCGAGTTCGCGCGCGTCGGTGACACGGTGCGCAAGGATCTCGCCGGCTACCCGGAGATGCACCGGCGACTGAGCGAGGCGATCCTGCGCATCGAGGAGGATCAGGCGAAGGCAGTGGAAGTTCCGCCGGAAGCGCCCGGCTGGGCCCAGGCGGTGAAGGTCGTGGCCGATCTCGACAGCCGCAACGCCGGTGCCGACATCCTCGCCGACATCCACAAGTCGATGGTCAAGGCGCACGCAGAGGCGATGACCGACTACCGCAAGGCGAGCGGCGAGCGGCACGCGCTGCTGCGCCGCATGATGCCCGACTGGCGGCTGATCCAGGACACGCTCGGGCGCGTGAACAAGAGCGTGGAGAGTGTGATCGGCCGCGCGCTGGCGATCGATCACCACATGGAGGAGTACGAGGCGATCGTGCGCGGCGAGGATCACGCCGTGTCGATCCTGTCCTCCTCGTCGATCGTGTACTTCTTCGTTTCGCTGCTGGTGCTCGCGGTCGCGACCGCCGGCACCGCGGTCAACTTCACGCTGATTGCGCGCCCGATGGCGGAAATGGTCGGTGGCACGAACTTCATCGGCGCCTACCGCACCGCCGATATCGCCGCGCTGGTCATCATCATGGTCGAGATCTCCATGGGACTGTTCCTCATGGAGTCGCTGCGCATCACCCGGCTGTTCCCGGTGGTCGGCGCACTGTCCGACAAGATGCGCGTGCGCATGATTGGAGTGACCTTCACCATCCTGCTGCTGATGGCAAGCATCGAAGCGGGGCTCGCCTACATGCGCGAGGTGCTGCTGCAGGATGAGCTCGCGACCAGCGCGCTGCTGCGCGGCGATACCTCCACCGCCGGCTCGATCGTGTACTCGCACCTGTGGATTACCACCGCCGCACAGATGGGCATGGGCTTCGTTCTGCCCTTCGCGCTGGTGTTCGTGGCCATCCCGCTCGAGACCTTCGTGCATTCGCTGCGCACCGTGGTCGGCCTGATCGGCATCGCGGCGCTGCAGGCGCTCGCGCTGCTGCTGCGGCTGCTGTCGAACGGCTGTCGTCACCTCGGGGTGCTGGCCCGCCGCCTCTACGACTTGCCGCTGTTCGCGCCGCTTTGGGTCGAGAGCCATCTGCGCCCGGCGGCCGCGGCGCAGAGCGCGGTGACGCCCACCGCCGTGCGCGCCAAGCCCTGGAAGGAGGCCAAGACATGAAACCCCGGCTTCTGCTGCTCGCCGGCCTGTGCGCGGTCGGCGCCTGCGTCCAGCCCGCGCCTCACAGCACGGGCGTATACCTGCTGGTCGACACCTCGGGTACCTACAACCGCAACGTGGGGAAGACGGATCAGATTATCCTCTACGCGCTCTCGCGGCTGCAGTCCGAGGACTCGATCGCCGTGGCCCGCATCGATACCGGGAGCTTCACCGAGCGGGACATCATCGCCAAGGCGACGTTCGACGACCGGCCGAGCACTGCCAACGCGCAGAAGCGCGCGTTCGCGAGCCGGGTCGAGAAGTTCATCGATAGCTCCTCGCCCGCGCCCTACACCGATATCACCGGTGGCATGCTGCAGGCGATCGAGTACCTGAACGAGAAGCGCACGGCGCGCAAGGAGATCCTGATCCTCTCCGACATGAAGGAGGATCTCGCCAAGGGCTACGTCCGCGATGTGCCACTCGACCTGCACGGCTTCGACGTGGTCGCGCTCAATGTGACCAAGCTCCGCAGCGACAACGTCGATCCCCGCCTGTACCTGGGACGGCTCGAAGCATGGCGCGCCCGGGTCGAGAAGGGCGGCGGCCACTGGCGCGTCGTCAACGACATCGATCACCTGACCGGACTCCTCTGAGCGGATCGAGTCCTGGCGGGCGGGTCCACTCGCCGCCAGGGGAGCCGGGAAGGGCCACCCCGTCCCGGTGATGTCGATTTTCCGCCGCCTGGTTCGTCGTACGAATCGGAAGCGCCCCGAAAGGAGCTCCGATGAACCTCGCCGGTGGAATCGCCCCCCGCTCGCTGCTTGCGACCGGACTGCTGCGCGTGGCGGCCCTGGTGCGGAATCTGGGCCCCTACGCCGCGATCGAGCTGATCCTGCCCGGAGGGTCGCTCCTCGCGGTTCTGCTCTGGCTCTATCGGCATCGCCGCGCGTGTGCCCGGGTCCGCTGAATCGCGCTCAGCCGCTGCGCAGATAGCCGAGTCCGCCTTCCTTCACGTAGAGCTCGCACCCCTGCGTCGTTCTCGGGGCGTGCCCCGAGCCCTTCGGGAAGCGCAGCCAGGTGTGCCGGCCGTAGACGCCGTCCTCGTCGGCGAAGGAGCCCCCCAGCACGAAGAGCTCGGCGCCCTGCGGATAAGCGCGATCCCGCGGCACCGCCCCCGGCGACCAGCGCTCGAGGCGCGTCGTATCGGCGAAGCCGCGCTGCGAGTAGAGCAGCTTGACCGCGCAGCCGCCGTTCGGCTGCCAGGGGACCGCGTCGGTGCGGACCGCGACGTGTGCCCGGTCGCGGCCGGGAAATTGCCGCAGCTTGACGAACAGCAGGCACCCCTCGCGCGAGAACGGCGCGTGCCGGAAACCCTCCGGGTTCAGCAGATAGCTGCCCGCAGGCCAGTCGCCGAACTCGTCGGAGAACACCCCCTCGAGGACCAGGATCTCCTCACCCTCGGGGTGGTCGTGCAGGTGAAACTGCGAGCGCTCCTCGAAGCGCACCACGGAAGTGACCTGTCCTGCCTCGGTCGCGCCGACGAGGTGCAGGCGCCTGCGCCACACGGTGCCGCTCGGGCTCGCGGTCCAGGGCAGCATCTCGCTGTCGACCACGACCCGGGCCGACAGATCTCCGTTCAGGGTCGAAGGCCTGGAAGCCGGCGCGCCCACTCTCAGCTGACCAGGTTCTGCGGCGTGCCGCCGACGAAGGCCTCGATGTTGTCGATGAGCTGGTCGGCGAGAAACTGCATCGCCCCGTCGCTCGCCCAGGCGACGTGCGGCGTCAGGATGAAGTTCGGCAGGCGCAGCTCGAGCAGCGGGTTGCCTTCCTTGGGCGGCTCATTGGTGAGCACATCGAAGCCGGCGCCGGCGATCAGGCCCTGCTCGAGCGCCTGCACCAGCGCCCGCTCGTCCACCAGCCCGCCGCGTGCGGTATTGATGAGGATGGCGCTGCGCTTCATCTTGCGCAGCTCCGCCAGGCCGATGAGGTTGCGCGTCTCGGCGGTGAGCGGCAGGTGCAGCGAGATCACGTCGCTTTCCTCGAGCACCCGCTCGAGCGGCGTGAACACCACATCCGGTGCCTTGGGCGGTGAGTGATCGGCGAACAGCACGTTCATGCCGAAGCCGCGGCCGACGCGCGCCGTGCCCTGCCCGAGCGCGCCTTCACCGATGATGCCGAGGGTCGCGCCGTACAGATCGCGGATCGGATGGTCGAAGAAGCAGAACTGGTCGACCTGCTGCCAGCGGCCGTTCTCGACGTCGCGGCGGTAGGCGAGCAGGTTGCGGCGCAGCGCCGTGATGAGCGCGAACGCATGCTCGGGGACCGTGTGCACGGCGTAGTTGCGGATGTTGGCGACGGCGATGCCGTGAGACCGGCAGTAGGGGATGTCGATGACGTCGTAGCCGGTGGCGGCGACCGCGATGAGGCGCAGCTCCGGAAGCTGGCGCAGCGTCTCCGCGCGCAGCGGCACCTTGTTGGTGATCGCGATGCTCGCGCCGCGCAGCCGCCCGGGCAGCTCCGCCACCGGCGTGACCGGATACTCCTGCCAGCTGTGCTCGAAGGCCGGACGCCGCACCTTCGCCTGCAGCGTCGAGCGATCGAGGAAGACGATCCGGTGCGTCATGCGTCATCCCTGGATCGAACCCGTGGAGTGAGCGCCGTAGAACTGCTCTTCCTGGCTCACGCGCCGCTTCGGGATCGGGTCGTGGCCGCGCCAGTACTCGGAGGCGGCGGCCACCCCGCTCCCCGGCTTCACCTTGATGCCGACGTCGAGCATCGCCATTTCGGCACCCGCGAGTGCCCCCATCAGCATCAGCTCGTTGAGGTCCCCCAGGTGCCCGATGCGGAACACCTTGCCCGCCACCTTCGCAAGGCCCGCGCCGAGCGCAAGGTTGTAACGGCGGAAGGCGACATCGATGACGTGCGCGCCGTTGATGCCCTCCGGCACGAGCACCGCGCTCACGGTGTCGGAATACCACTTGCGCTCCCTGGCGCAGAGCTTCAGCCCCCATCCCTCGGTAACGGCCGCACGCACGCCCTCGGCCAGGTAGTGATGACGGAAGAAGACCTGCTCGAGCGTCTCCTCGAACAGAATGTTGAGCGACTCGCGCAGCCCGTAGAGCATCGGCAGCGCGGGCGTATAGGGAAAGTATCCGGTGGCGTTCGCCTTGATCATGTCGGCGAGATCGAAGTAGCAGCGGCGCGACTTGGCGCCCGCCATCGCACCGAGCGCCTTCTGGCTCACGCCGAGGATGCCGAGCCCGGCCGGGAGCATCAGTCCCTTCTGCGAGCCGCTGACGGCGAGATCGACCTGCCACTCGTCCATGCGGAAATCGATGCTGGCAAGCGAGCTCACCGCGTCGACGTACAGCATCGCCGGATGCCGCGCGGCATCGAGCGAGCGGCGCACGCCGGCGATGTCGCTCGTCACCCCGGTGGCGGTCTCGTTGTGGCAGGCGAGCACGGCCTTGATCCGGTGACTCTTGTCGGCGCGCAGGATCTCCTCGTAACGGCCGAGCGGCACGCCCTCGCCCCACTCGACTTCCACGACCTCGACGTCGTAGCCGAGGCGCTGCGCCATCTCGATCCACAGGTGGCTGAACTGACCGAAGCGCGCCGCCAGCACCCGATCCCCGGGGGAGAGCGTATTGGTGAGGGCCGCTTCCCAGGCCCCCGTGCCCGAGGACGGGAAGATGAACACCTGGCCGGCCGAAGTCTTGAAGACCTTCTTCAGATCGGCGAGGACGCTGGTCGAGAGCTCCGGGAAGCGGGACGACCGATGATCCTCCATGGCGACCATCATGGCCCGCTGCACGCGGTCGGGCACGTTGCTGGGCCCCGGCACGAACAGGAAATTCCGACCCGGTATGCGCGCCATCGCCGACTCCTTATGCAAGCTGCAACCCATACTATCCGTCCCGGGCGGGAACGGCCAAGGGCCGAGCGCCGCTAGCGCACCCGCTCCCAGGTCACGGTGCGCACCGTCTGCCGGCCGGTCGCCGGGTCCCGCGACGGCCGCGTCGTGAGCGTGAGGCGGTCGCCCGCGAGGCGGTAGGTGCGCACGTGGGATTCACCCGTGCGGGTCTCGTCCCACGAGACGTCGATGTGATGGGTGACGGTGTGGGCGCTCTCGTCGATCGTGTAGGTGCCGGCGTAGGCGAGCATGCTGCTCAGCAGCGCCTGCGCTTCCGCCGGGGTGGCGACGGCTGCCGCAGGCTTCTTCCGGCCCGTGCCGACGATGATCACCATCATGCGCCCGTCGCCGCCATAGCTGATGTAGCCCGAAGGCGCCGGTCCCATGACATCCGCGCGGGCCCCGGCGGGAACCTCCTCGCCCACATAGGAGAGCAACTTCCAGGTGCCGAGGAACTGTTGCCGCACGGAAGACGCCGGGTCGCCGTGCGCCGAGGCGCGGAAAAGAAGTGCGCAGCAGGCGAGAACGATCAGCACGGTTCGCTTCATAGGTCTGGCTCCTATCGGCTGGTCCGGGAAACACCCGATTGTCCGCGGGCGGACTTGCCATTATCCAGAAACCCCTATGGCCGCGCCCGCCCTCGCCCTCACCCAGTGTTCGGGCTGGTTGCCCACCGGCAAGCGCGCCGCGGTGTGCTTCACCGTCGATGATGTGCACCCGGCGGGCTCGCGGGACGAGTTCGACGCCGGTGGCGACCTCGGGCGCGGGCAGCTCGGGCGAGTCGAGCGGCTCCTCGAGCGACACCCCCGGCTGCGGGTGACGCTCTTCGTGACCCCCGACTGGCGGCTGCGGCGGCTCGTTCCTACGCGCCGCTGGCTCACGCGGGTCCCGCTGCTGCGCGAGCGCATCCATTGGGCGCCCCTCAACCCCCGCGGACACTTCCGGCTCGACCGGTTTCCGGACTTCGTCGCCTACCTCAACGGCCTGCCGCGCACCGAGTGCGCCGTACACGGCCTGCATCACGCCCACCCCGGCCCACGCATGGCGACCGAGTTCCAGCGGCAGTCCCGCAGCGAGTGCCGCGCGCGGCTCGATGAGGCACGCCGGATCTTCGCGGCGGCCGGCCTGCGTCACGTGCAGGGCTTCGCACCGCCGGCGTGGAACAGTCCGCCGGCGCTGTGCGAGGCGTTGCACGATGCCGGGTTTCACTTCCTCACCTCGGCGCGCGACCTCGAGACCCCGGTGAGCGGGGCAGCCCGCGCCGCGATGAGCGGACTGCGCGGCGCCTCGCTCATCCACCCGATGTGGATCGGCTGCACGCGCGGGGCTGCGACCGCGCACGACACCGCCAAACCCCGCCGCCTGGTGCACATCACGACCAACTTCCAGGCCACCTCGACCATCGAGCGGGCGCGCGCCGTCGTCGAGGCCGGCGGGCTGCTCGCGATCAAGGCTCACATCTTCAAGAGCGGCGGCGGCCTCACGATGCTCGACGGCCTCGATGATGCGTACTGCGACCAACTGGGGCGGATCTGGCGGGAGCTCGACCGATCGTATGGTGATTCACTCTGGTGGACGTCCCTTGCCGAGGTGGCCGACCGGTGCCGCGCGACGCCGAGCTGACGCTGCTGGTCAACCCCGAGGGAATGAGCGCCGCAACCGACGTGCCCTTCCTCGAGCGTTGCTTCGGCACCCGCTGGAGCGAGGCAGCTTACCGCTGGTACCTCAAGCGGCCCTTCGGGTGCGAGTCCCCCGATCGACTGATACTGACGGCCGGCGAGAGCCCGGTGGCAGGCTGTGGTCTCGTGTACCGGCTACTGCGCACCCCCGACGGGGCCGTGCATCCGGTCAGCGTCGCGATCGCGGCCGGCACGTTGCCGGAGCAGCGCGGGCGCGGCTATTACGCGCGCGTGATGCAGGCGGCGGCGGATCGCAGTGCCCGGCGCGGCTGCACGGCGTTGCTCGGGTTTGCCACGGCCGATAACGCTTCGACCCGCGGCCTGCAGCGACTCGGCGCGATGCTGATCGCGAGTGCCTACATCAGCTCGAGCAGCGTCTCGCACCCCCGCAGCGCCGCCACGCTATGGACGTGCGCAGCGCGCGTCACGGACCGATGGCCGGCTCGGGCCGGCGCGCGGCTCGGCCGTGTGCCGGCCCAGGCGGGCTTCCACTATCCCGACGTGAAGGCCTGGGTGTCGCAGATGGTCGAACGCCCTCACCCGGTGCAGCCGCTGCGGGTGGGAGCCAGCTGCCGGGCCCTGGTGGAAAATGTCGGCGGCACCGACCGCCTGCAATGGCTCGACGGTGACGACCGGGAGCGTGTGGCGGCGGTGGCTGCCCTCGCGGCGCGGGCACTCCACCGACGACGACATTTTTTCATGTACTCAACGCGCCCGGGCGACGCCGAGGCCGCTCACCGGCTCGGCTTGCAGGTGCGCCCCGGATGCATGATCGTGCTCCCGCTCGGCGCGGGTCACGGCGCGACCGTGCGCGACTGGGCGACCCTGCCCTGGCACGTCCAGTCGGGCGATCGCATGTAGACCGCCGAGGATTCGCTCCGCGCCCGGCGTGCTCCTCAGCGGGACGCCGCCCGCACCGGCAGGACCGCCGTGCCCGAAGCGCGGCCTCCCATGCGGCGTGCGACGGCCAGGTCGGACGACTCATAGTGATCGCGGTACAGGCGGCGGCCCCACAGCCGCAGCGTCACCCAGTTGCCGAGGCCGATCGTGATCGGAACGATGTGCACCAGCACGTAGAGGAAGTACAGGGGCACGATCGGCGCAATGTAGCTGCGCTCGCCCCTCGGCACGACCGTGAAGAGCGCGACCGCGCTCAGGGTGAGGTAACTGCCGACCGCGGCGACGAAATATACCGGGTTGATCACCGCGCCGTTGGCGAGCGGTGCGAGCGCGAACAGGTTGTCCAGGTTGACCAGCGCGCTCACGGTGAGGAGCACCGCGCTCGCGACCCGCAGCACATGCAGGCCCAGCCCGAGCACGCCCAGGTAGGCGACGAAGTTGTACATGGCGAAGGGTGAGCGCCGGCCGATGCGCCACAGGTCGCCGAAGTGCCGGGCATAGACCCGCAGAAACCCGTAATACCAGCCCACCCGCTGCGAAAACCACTGCCGGAAGGCGCCCGGTCCCTGGGCGCTCACCACCAGGCGGCCGTCGTAGTAGATGCGCTCGCCCTCGCGCAGCAGGATCACCGCGTTCTCGAGATCTTCGGCATAAACCGAAAGCGAGTGCTGCCCGAGCGCGTGCTCGAGCGCATCGCGGCGGTAGATCGCCGCGCCGGAAGTGACGCCGAAATCCGCCAGGCTGCGCCGCCCGACCTCGCAGCACAGCAGATACTCGAACGCCTGGAAGCGAGCCAGGAACCCGTCGCGCTCGATCGCCATGCGCGGGCTGACTGCCGCCGCCCCGGAGCGCTGCAGATCCGCTATCACGCGCTCGAGATCTGCCGTGCTGCCCTCGTGCCGGCCGCAGATCCTGACGTCCGGGTCGATTACCATGACGGTCTCGATGCGCGCCGGCAGCGTCGCGAGCAGCCGCTGCAGCGCCGCCGGCTTCTTGCGGTTCACATCCTCCTCGAGACAGCGCCAGCCCGCCAGGCGCAGCCGCCTGGCGGTGTCATCGGTCGAGCCGTCGCTGATCAGCCAGACGTGATCACGAAAGGGGCGCAGTCGTTCCATGAATTCATCGACGTGCTCTTCGAGATTGAAGATCGAGGCGATGATGGCGTACGGCCGCGGGCCGAGCGTGTGCGCCGCGTCGCCCGCCTCGGGCGGCAGGTCGATCGACAGCCCCCGCATGTCGTCCCGTCCGAGGTGCGCCGCGACCGCGGTGTGACGCCGGTGCACATAGAGCCGCAGCCCGAAGTCGAGCGCGTCGGTGAATACGATCAGGTTCGCAAGGCCGTAGAGCAGCACCCAGACCACGTCGGCCTCGACATCGGCCGCGCTCAGCGCAATCCACGCCACCAGCAGCGCGTACACGATGAGCGGCGCAATCAGGGACCACGGGCGGCGGTCCTCGCCGTTCATGGCAGCTTCACTCCGCCGCCGCCGGTCTTCAGCTCGAGCACCTGGGTGCTCTCATCGCTTTGCGGCTCGCCGGCTTCGAGCTCCGCGGTCAGCACCTGGGTCTGCGAGTCGTCGATGGCCGTGTCCTCCACGTTGGGCTCGGCGGCGGCCACGCGCACGGTCGGAACGGCGGCCGGCGGACTCTCGTAGTTGCGCAGCAGGCGCAGCGCCTCCTCCGCCTCGACCGGCGCCGAGAAGAAGTAACCCTGGCCGAACTCGCAGCCCATGCCGAGCAGCGCCTGGGCGGTCTCCTGCGTCTCGACCACCTCCGCTATCGCGCGCAGGCCGAGACTGGAGGCCATCTGCAGCACGGCCGCGGCAATTGCGCCGCTGGCGCGTTCCGAGCGGGCGCGGCTCACGAGCGGACGGTCGATCTTCACGTAGTCGAAAGGGAACAGCTGCAGGTAGCTCAGGGACGAATAGCCGGTCCCGAAATCGTCGAGCATCAGCTCGATACCCATCCTGTGAAAGGCGGCGAGCACGTCGTGCGCGGCAGCGACGTCGGCGATGAGGCCGCCCTCGGTGAGCTCGAATTTCAGGTGCCGGGCGGACGTCCCCATCTCCTGCATGACTCGCGCGACGAACTCGGGCAGTCCCGGGTCCCGCAACGCACTGCCGGAGAGGTTGACGCTGATATAGAAGTCGGCGCCGGCCGGCAGCCGCCGGTGCCACTCCGCCGCGAGTCTGCAGGCCCGCTGGATCACCCAGCGCGTGACCGGCACGATGATCCGGGCCTCCTCCGCGAGCGCCAGGAACTTCTCCGGGCCCAGCAGTCCCTCGACCGGATGCCGCCATCGAAGCAGCGCCTCGGCGCCGACCACGCGGCGCGCGCGCAGATCGACGATCGGCTGGAACAGCAGGCGGAACTCGTTGCGCGCCAGCGCAATGTGCAGATCAGCCTCGAGGCTGACGAGACTCACCGCCGCACCGCCCATTCCGGGTGTGTAAGCAACGCTGAGCGCACCCGGGTTGCGCCTGGCGACCGAGAGCGCGACATCGGCTTCGCGCGCCGCCTCCTCGGCGCGCTGCAGCCCCGAGTCTATGCACGTGAATCCAACGCGCAGCGCGATCCTGACGCGATGCTGGCGCAGAGCGAAGGGCTCCTGGCGCGCGCCCTGAAGCTGATCGGCGATCGCCTGCGCGGCGGCGCCCGAATCCACGTCGTATGCGAGCAGCGCCAGCTGATCACCGCCCCACCGGGCGAGCAGGAACTCCGAATCGTGCAACACCGTCTCGAAGCGCTGTGCCACCTGCACCATGAGCTCATCGCCGGCCGTGGGGCCGAGCGTATCGTTGATCAGCTTCAAGCGGTCGATGTCGACGAGAACGATCGCGACACGCCGCCGGCGCCGCGCTCGCATGTCGCGCAGCGCCCGGTCGAGCTGGTCGAGGAAGTAACGGCGGTTCGGCAGCCCGGTGAACAGGTCGTGGAAGCGGACGTGCTCGAGGTTCTGCTGCAGATCCCGGTGCTGCTCGATCTCGGCCGCGAGCCGCTCGTGGACCGCATGCAGCCGGCGCCGCGTGGCGGCGAGCGCCGTGCGCGCCCGGCCGACACTCTGCGTCAGGTCGTGGGTGCCGAAGGCGAATATCCAGGTGAGGAGCGCGAGCACGCCGATGTCCGTCGCCAGGAGCTGCGCCGGATACCAGCCGCCGCGCGGGCGGATCGCCAGCTGCAGATAGTCGGGGCCGGATCCCGCGGCGAGGTCGGCCGGCGTTGCGATACCGATCGTCACCGCGCCAGGCAGGTTCCCCGCCTGTGAGCCAAACAGCGGGCGTTGGCCGGCACCGCGCGGCTCGGGCTGTGACAACTCGAAGTCGTATCCCTCGTTGACGAGCCGCCCGAAGTGCGCGCGGATCAGCAGCGCGCTCAGGCCCTCGTAGCCCACGACCCGCACCTCCGGCGCCCCCGGCCGCTGCGGCCCGGGCTCGCTTGGCAGCTGCGCAGCGACGTACCACTCGCTGCCGTAACGCACCGGCCCGAAGAATCCGGCGCTCGCGTGCCACGCGGGGTCGGAGGCCGCCCAGTCGCTCGCCAGCGCGCCGCTCACCCGGTCGTCAGCCTCCGCCGCGCTCACCACCGTACCGGCAGCGCTCATCCAGAAGATTCCGCGGGGGGGGACCGGCCAGTGCGCCGGACGGTTGCCGTCGCGCAGGATGAGGGCCGCGCGCTGCGCTTCGGCGCGCGTACGCACCGCCAGTGCCTGCAGTTCGGTGGCGATGCGCTGCGCATGTTGCCGGACCACCGCCTGCGCCGCCGTGCGCATCTCGGCGGCGCGCTCGCGCACGCTGAGCGTGATGAGGCGCGACCCTGAAAGAACCACGACGGCACCGACGACCACCGCCGGAAGCCAGCGCGCGTAGCGCGCGGGTATCGATATCCTCATGGGACCCGCGCCGCCGTCCCCATGTGCACCGTGCAGGTGAGCGTGATCGTGGTGCGCTTGAAGCCGTCGAGGTCCGCGTAATCGCCGAGCAGCAGCCACTCGGTGCGTCCCAGCGGGGCGGTCAGGCCGAGGAACCCGTCCTTCAGAGTAGGGCTCGGCACGAGCACCTGCCCGAGCAGATTGACGACCGCTGGCGCCACCGGGCCCCATGCGACGCCGCCGAGACCCCCGAGCCTGGCACCGTGGTAATCGAGGCGTAGGGTCGTGAGCCGCGTGCCGAGATTTCCACCGAGTGAGTAGGCGTACGAGGCCGAGACCAGCAGCCGCGGGGTCGCCTGATACGCCAGCCCGAACTTCGGCAGATTGCCGTGACTGGTATCGACATCGATGCGCCGCTCCTCGAGCTGGGCCGAGAGCGACGGCGTCAGCGTCTGGAAAACACCCGCGACGAGCAGCGAGTAATGGAACGCGCGTGCGCCTATGTCGCCGGCGCCTTCGTGCGCTTCGCCGTAGAGGTTGGTGAGCGGCTTGGGCTGCCCGAGACCGATCGAGCCGCTCACTGTGCCGTTGGTCCAGTGCGAATTGGAGATCTGCTGGTATTCCGCGCCCCCGCCCACCACCGCACCGGAGACGAGTCTGTCGAGCCAGACGGCGGAAGCCCCGCCGCCGCCACTCCCACCCGTGAGGCTCGAGCCGTCCGCGCTCAGCACCAGACGCTCGTCCGAGACCGGTGGCGGGACGGGCGGCGGTGGCGGATCGGCCCGGACCGTCGAACCGGCGCCAGTCACTGCCACAGCCAGACACACGGCCATCGGACGCAGCCTCATTGCGATGGCATCAGGTTGGTGGACCCCGTGGCGCCCGGGTCGGCGGAGGCGACCCGGGCCGCGGGCAGGAACGCAATCACGTAGAGCCGCGCCTCCTCGCCGGGCAGCGCCACGCTCGAGCAGGTGACCTGGTAAACGCGCCGCATCACGGTCACGTGCATCTTGCGCCGCCCGCCGAGCCCCGGATCCCACCAGCGGCGACGCGCGTCGAGCTGCGGCAGGAGCTGTGCGATCCCGGCGCCGACCTCGATGCCGGAGAAGAGCGCGCGCGCCGGCTTGTTGAAGGCCAGCACGCGGCCGGCGGAATCGGCCACCAGTGCGGCGTGCTCGGCCACGTCGAGTGCGGCCTTGACGCAGAAGGCCTCCATGGTGTCGTTGATCATGACCAGTGCGAGGCGTCGTCCCTTCTGGGCGACGTGCTGCACCCGCACCTCGGTAGCGAGCAGGCGCTCGCCGACTCGCAGCATGCACAGCTGCTCGGTCCCGCCGGCGCCGTTCACCAGCCGCTCGACCGGCTCCGGGTAGGTGAAGTGCAGCAGCTCGAGGAGCTTGCGGCCGACCACCGGCGCCACTCCCGCCAGGAATTTCGCCGCGGCCGCGCTGCTCGCGCCGATGACTTCATGCGTGTCGGCATCGAGCAGCAGCGCGGGCAGCGGCAACTGCTCGAGCAGCGCCGACCACAGCGCCTGACCGCGGGCGGCCTCGGCGCGCGCCGCCCAGATCTGGGCGTCGAAACGGTGAAAGATGGTTCCGAGGTACTCGGCGGCGACCGCGCACGCACCCAGCATGATGGCGAACACCTCCAGCAGCACCACGAAGTACTCGGACGGCGCGTAGAAACCGGCAAACAGCGGCGGCACGCTCGCAGTGCTCCGGCCGAGAAGACTTCCGAGCCACTGGGCGGTGGGGGCGAATCCCGTCGCATGCCAGCTCAGCTCCGGGACTTCGCTGGAGGCGAGCAGCGTCACGATGAGGGCGGCGAGCGCGGCCATGAGATACGGCTGCCAGCGCGACAGGAACACTGCACCGATGACCGGCAGCGCAAACACGGTGAGGAACAGCGGGTTCTGCAGCCCGCCCGCATAGCGCCAGATGAAAGCCATGGTAAGGATGCCGAGCCCGTGCAGCACCACCAGCGCCTGCGTGGCGCGCGCGCCGCGGAAGCGGCCGCTGGCGGACATGGCGGCGAGCGCGAGGTGAACGGCCCCGAGGATCAGCAGTCCGATCGCCGCGGCGGTAAAGTCGATGCTCACCCCGCTTGCCGACCACGGCAGCGCGATCGCCAGCACGGTTGCGAATATCGTCAGCAGCCAGGTGTCATCGAGGCGTTGCACGCGCGGATCGTGCCAGCGCAACGCCGCCATCAGCCGTGTCGGATCGGTCAGCCGTGCCGGATCGGCCTGAGTCATCGGCGCGTCGCCTCGTGCGTCGCGTTATCGGCCGCCACCTGCACCTGGTTGGCGCGGAAGTTGTTGCCGTCGAGCAGCGGCTGGGCCGGCACCTCCGGGGCGCCGGAGGGACGGTAGTCCACCACGTGCAGTGCCAGGGCGCGCGGACCGAGCACCCGGTTGTGCCGCAGGATCGGCGAATCGCCGACGACGTCGATGCCGTCGAATCTGGGCTCGATGATGGTGTTGTCGACGGCGGTGCTCGGACTGTGGGCATCGCCCAGCACGAATGCCAGCCCGTAGCCGCAGTTGTGCACGCGATTCCCGCGCACCACGACGCCGGCGGAACTCCGTACCATGATCGCGTAGGCGGTGACGTGCTCGATCTCGTTAGCCTCGATGAGCGCTCCGTGGGCGTTCTCGGCGGCGATGCCGGTCGCGCCGCCGCTGATGCTGTTGCTGCGGATCACCGCGCCCGCGCCGATCAGGTGCACGGCCGACTCGAGCGGCTGGTCGAACTGGTTGCGCTCGGCGAGCAGCGCGATGTTGCCGGCGACGATGCCGCTGCCGTCGGCGCTGAAGCGGTTCTCGCGAATGGTGATGGGGTCGCCGCGCGGATCGTCGGCGGCGGCGCGCACCGCCCACAGCCCGGCATCCTTGTCGCGCAGGAAGCTGTTGCCGATCACCACGGCGTGCGGGCTGGCGCCCGCGAAGCGCACGCCCACCCGGTCGTCCGAAAAGCTGTTGTGCTCGAGCAGCACGTCGCCGGCGTTCTCGGCCACATCGACCGCCACATCGCAGGATTCGACGGTGCTCGACTGCAGGTGCAAATGCGTGGCACGCAGCAGGATGCCGGCCGCCGGGCAGTGGCGCACCGTCACACCCTCGAGCGAGGAGTTGGCGCCGGCGACGTCGAGCACCGGGCCGGCGGCGAGCGCCCCGGCATCGATCTCGACACCCGCCGCCTGGCCGACGATTCTCACGCCATGCGGATTGATCAGCGGGGGGAGCGGTGTGGTGAGCGCGATCTTCGCCGTGCGGATCACGACCGTCGCCGGGCGGTTGGCGCCGTCGACGATGTAGAGCGCTTCGCGCAGACTCCCGGGACCGCGGTCGCTGGGGGTGGTGACGTTGACGGTGAGCGCGTTGCCGGCCCGACTGCCCCCCAACCGCCCCCGCTGGTGCGCCCAGCCGAGGAGCGCCAGTACCCCGAGGATCACGAAGATTGCGAGCGCGGCTGCAATTCGTTGCCTGTTGTTCATGGTGCCTCGCGTGCGTGCTCGAGAACGAAGACCGCGTGCCACGAGCGGCGCAGCGCCCGCGGGCCGAGTAGCAGATCGATCGGCAGCGATACCGCGGTGACCAGCGCCAGCGTCGGCGTGCGCATCTGCGGCGGCAGCCGCGCCAGATGCGGTACCAGCCAGGTCTTGAAGGGCGCGGGGTCGACGCCGCGCATGGCCCGCAGTCTCAGTCCGCAGGCGGCAAACAAGCGCAGGTAGGCGCTGCGCGGGCGCGCGCGGAAGATCGCGCTGTCACAGCTCGCGATGCGCCGCTGCGGCGCGGCCTCGAGGAGTACCAGCGTGCCACCAGGGGCGAGGTGTGCCGCCAGGCGCTCGACTGCCGCGTGCAGAGCCGCGGGGTCGAGGATGTGCTGCAGAACCGTGACGCCGAGCACCAGATCGAACGGGCCGCCGGCATCGAGCCTGGCAAGATCCTGCACCCGGAAGCGACAGCGTGCCGCGACTCCCTGCAGGTGGGCGCGCAGCGTCGCCTGCGCGATCATGGTCGGACTGAGATCGATGCCGGTGACCCGTGCGCCCTGGGTCGCGAGCTCGAGTGACCAGCGGCCGACGCCGCAGCCGACGTCGAGCACCCGCGCGCCCGGCGGCACGCGCAGCCACGGTCGCAGCGCCCGGCGTTGGCACGCATCGATCGCGCGGTTGTAGAAAGCCGGCATGCCGTAGGAGCACACCGCCGCGAGCCCCGCCCCTTCGACGGCGAAGCGGCGCGCCCGTGCTTCCCAGTATGCGGCGGACGGGCTCACGCGCCTGCGACCCGCGCCGCAGTGGCGTCACTTCCAGTCTGCGGGAGTCGCGCGGCGAGCTCATGCTGCACGTCCCGCTCGTCGGCTATCGGCAGGCCGTGCTCGGCCATCGGTTTGAGCGCGGACAGGATCCAGATGAGCGAGCGCACCCGCGACGGCAGGTGCGCGCCGCGCTGCTGCAGCGCCTCCAGGCGCTCCTCGAAGTCGTGCTCGATGCGCAGTACGGTCGCGCGCAGCGTCGCGTCCATCGGCAATATCTTCGCCGGCTGGTCCCACTCGACCTGCGTGCCGGCGACCCGGCGGCGCTCGTACACGGTGAAGGCCCGCAGCTGCGGGTCGAGCGCCATGGCGGCCCCCGAGAAGGGGATCACGTACGGATACATCCCGACCTCGCAGCCGCGCCGCAGCCAGCGATAGGCCGCGCGCAGCGTGGCGGCCACATCCGCCAGCGTCGCCCGGGGCGAGCTCAGGATGAGGTCGAGGAACGGCGTGATGCCGAGCTCGCGCGCGGTGCTCAGCATGGGATGGATGTGGCGGTGGATCTGCGCCTTGTTGAACTCCCGCAGGATGTTGTAGGCAAAGCTCTCGATCCCGAAGCCGAGCACCCGGAAGCCGGCGCGCCGCATGGCGGTGAGCCGCTCAGGCGACATGGCGTCGACGCGATTGGTGCTGATGAACTGCAGCTCGGGCGGCAGCCCGCCGGTCGCCTTGGCCGCAACGATCGCCGCGCACAGCGGCAGCACGCGGCGGTCCTTGGTGAATACGAAGATGTCGTCCTGGAAGATGATGGTGCGCACGCGCGGGTGCGCCGCGACGATGCGCTGCATCATCTGCACGCACTCGTCCGCGTCGAGCCGCGCGACCGCGGCGACGCTGCCCTGCGCCTGGTGCAGGAAATTCGTCGACGAGCAGAAGGTGCAGCCCATCGGGCAGTAGTTGAGCGAGATGAGGCGCACCGCGCGGATCTCCGCGAGACTCGCCTCGCGCGCCGCCTTGGTCGGCAGCGCGCCGACGCGGTAGGCGGCCTCGAGCCGCGCCCAGTAGAGGTCGTACGGCATCCGGTCGTAGGGGGTGCGGAAGATGGCATCGCGCAGCTCGGTGCGGGTGAGCGCCGGCTGCGGCATCCGCAGACACTCCCCGCTCGGGGCGCGCTCGGCGGTTCCGGTGACGCCGCCGAGTGCCGCCCCGGAGCGTAGCCGCGCGACCAGCTCGAGCAGCGGTCGCTCGCCTTCGCCGAGCACCACGCGATCGAAGGGCCCGAGGCGGAACATGAGCTCGGGCCTGAAGGTCGCCTCCATGCCGCCCGCGACCAGCAGCGCTTCCGGAGCGAGGCGCCGCGCGAGATGCGCGAGCTCGAGATCGAACCGCAGCGTCATCCCCGTGGTGGAGACGCCGATCACGTCCCAGGGGCCGCTGCGGAGTTCGCGCTCCAGCGCCTGCCCGGGAGGCCCGGAGCAGCAATTGGGATCGAAGACCCGGGCCTCGGCGCCGGCGGACTCGAGCACGCCGGCGAGGCGCCACACACCGAGCGGGGGCGCGAGAAAGGTGTATTCGCCACAGTTCGGGTCGTAGGGACCGATCAACAGCACCCGTGGCGGACGCATCAGCGCAGCGCGCGCTTCCATCGGCTTACGCGCCGGCCGTCACCGACGACCCGCCGTCGGTCCACTGAGCATGGCCTGCGCTCAGCGGTACGACGCCGCTGCGCACGGCGAACAGAGTGAGCTCGGCCGTGTTGTGCAGCCCGAGCTTGCGCATCAGGTTGGCGCGGTGCTTCTCCACCGTCTTGACGCTCAGGCGCATCAGCGCAGCCAGCCGCTTGTTCGAGTTGCCGAGGGCGATCCGGACGAGCAGCTCGCGCTCCCGGGGCGTAATGCGTGCGTGCCCGTCGGTCGAGTGATCCTCGCGACGCAGATAGCCGGCGACCAGCTTCCCGGATACCTGGCCCGAGAAGTACTTGTAGCCGGCGGCCACCGAGCGGACCGCCCGCAGCAGCTCGGCGCGGCTCGCGCTCTTCAGCACGTAGCCGTCGGCGCCCGCGGCGAGCGCCGCATCGAGGTACTCGTCCGAGAAATGCGCCGTCAGCACCAGTGCCCGCATGGCGGCACACGCCGCGCGCAGCCTGCCGATGGTGCTCACACCCGATTCGCCCGGTATCATCAGGTCGACGATCGCGAGCGTCGGCTGCACATCGCGCGCCAGGCGGATGCCATCAGCCACCGCGCCCGCTTCCCCAACCACCTCGATGTCCGCTTCCAGCTCGAGCAGCGTGCGCACGCCCTCGCGCAGGATCGCGTGGTCGTCGATCAGGAGAATGCGGATGGACTTCGGAGTCGGAGAATTCACCGCTTACACCCACGGGCGCCACGGCCGGTCCGAAAAAAGTCTAGGGGTGCGGCGACCATGCTCGAAACCGGCAAAGGCCGCAGCCGGTAGTCCGGTGAGAGGTGCAGACGTTCATCAGGAATTTCCGGATGCGGTGTCATCCGGAGATCCCCTAGCGCCGGACGCGTGATTTACGCCAGCGGCAAATGGGGATCCTGCTGAGGTGCGGGGCGCGCTGCCGCTCTTATGCTGCACCTCACTCCGGCCGACGACGACCCGGAGAGGAGCCATCATGGACGAACGGATCTTGGATGAGCGGTCGAACGGGGCCCTGCTGAGCGAGGAAGAGCTGCTGGTGAGCGATCCGGGCGCATTGCAGGCCGGCGACGGCGAGCTCGCGAGTCAGCTGCGCGCCGCCGCCATGAAAGGCGACAAGCTGCGCGTCACCCGGCTGCTGTCGCAGCTGCTCGGCTTCCGGGGACTCACGGCGCGGCGCAGGACCGCGCTCGAGGAGCTCGGCGCGCTCATCGACTCGCTGCGCAGCCTCGCCATGACCGACGAGCTGACGGGCATTTACAACCGGCGGGGATTCCTGCACATCGCCGGCCGCTTTCTCGATGTCGCGCGGCGCGATCTGCAGTGCGCGTATCTCGTCTACTTCGATCTCAACAATCTCAAGCAGGTGAACGACGGTGCCGGACACGCCGCCGGCGACGTGCTCATACAGCAGACCGCCGGCTTTCTTCGCGAGCTGTTCCCGAGCTACGGGGTGTACGAGGTCCTCGGCCGGCTGGGTGGTGACGAGTTCGCCGCTCTCACCACCGACATGAAATGCCCGTCGCGCAGCGAGATTCTGCTGCGCGCCCGGCTGTTCCAGGAGCGCTCCGCCGCACTGCCGCCGCTGTCACTCAGCGTCGGGTTCGCGTACTTCAATCCACTGCTGCCCCTCGGAATCAACGAGCTGCTGCACAGCGCCGAGCGCGCGATGTACGAGCACAAGCGCACCGGTCGCAGCGGCTCGCGCCCGGGGACGCGCGGCGCGGCAGCGGACCGCGCCCGATCCCGCACGAAGGAGCGTACGGCCGACGCGGTCGAATGGCACGACCTGCACTAGGTGTGGGCGCGCTCCATGCGACGATCACCCCGAGGATCACCCCGAGGATGACCCGCAGATAACCGCCGGCGGTGTTTGCCGCGACGACGCGATCCGCGCCAAGATGCGCCGATGATGCCCGGACGACTGCCATCGGTCGGGGCCGCGGCCGGCGGTCCGAGCGCCCACGAGCTCGCCCGGCGGGCGCTGCTCGCCTTTCTGCTGACCTTCATCCTGGCGCGCGTAATCGTGCTGCTCATCATGGGGCGGCGCATACCCAACCTGTACTTCTTTCTGAGCGGCACCCACGTGCACCACCTCAACTACGGCATCTTCCTGCTGGCCGCGGTTGGTGCCTACCTGCTGTTCCGCGCTCCCGGCGGGAAAGCCGCGCGGCCCGCGGCCTTCGCCTACGGCATCGCGCTCGCGCTCACCTTCGATGAGTTCGGGATGTGGCTGCACCTCGGTGGCAGCTATTGGCAGCGGGCAAGCGTCGACGCCATCGTCGTGGTGGCCGCGCTGCTCGCCCTCATTGCCTTCGCGCGCTCCATCGAGACCTTCGAGGCGCGCCACCGGTGGGCCTCGATCGCGCTCGCGATCGCGCTGCTCGCCTTCGTGCTGGTCCTCTACGACGCATCGGTGCACATCGGCACGCTCGCGGGACCGCGCCTGCGGGAGCTCGAGCTCGCATCCTCGCCGTGACGCCCGTTGCGACGCCGTGGCGCGCTCGCGCCAGTCAGCGCGCGCCGTAATGCTTGAGCATCGCCGCGAGCTCGGTATCGCGGCCCGCGATCGCCGCCCCCAGGGGGGTCGTGCCCTCGGTGTCGGCGACGTTCGGGTCCGCTCCCCAGGCGAGCAGCATCTCGACCGCGTCGCGCTGCCCGTGCAGCGTCGCCAGCATGAGCGCCGTGCGGCCGAGCGGGTCGCGGCCATCGAGGCTCGCCTGCCCCGCGTGCAGCGCCTGCAGCGCGGAGAGATCGCCCGTTTCGGCCGCGTGCCGGAACGCCGCGGCCGGATCCGCCGCTACCACCGGCTCGGCAGGCGCGGTGCGCGCCGCCGGCGCCGCCGCAGCCTCGCTCGCGACACCCGCGTTGTGCGCGACGCCGGCCATGCGCGCTGCGGCCGAGACGGCTGGGGCGGCCGCCCGCGGCGCGGGGTGCCCATTCGACGTCACGCTGCCTCCGGCGCGCGCCGCGTCGGCACTGCGGGCGAGCATCGGGGGCGCTGGCCCCGCCGGCCCGGGCTGCGGCGCGGCGGGGAGCGACGTTGCCGACCGGGGCTCCTCCACGACCGGCGCCGCGCGGGGCACGAGAAATTGCGGTGCGATCACCAGTGCGGCGAGCGCGGCCGCCGCGAGGCTGCCGACCATCGCCGGCCATCGCAGCTCCCGGACCGCGTTCCACCACCGCCGGGGCGCGCCCTGCCGAGCGTGCGCCGAGCGCTGCGCGGCGAGTCGCTCGGCATGCTCGAGCACCGCCCGGCGCACCGCTTCGCTCGGCCGCCCGGGATCGTGCGCCGAGGCTCGCCGGTACTCCTCGTCGACCTCATCGGGTGGGTCCGGCGGCGCCGGGGGGACTTTGCTCATGCGTGCTCCCAGAGCAGCTCGCGCAGCCGCGTGCGGGCATAGCGCAGGCGGCTCTTGGTGGTCTCGAAGCTGCTGCGGGTGATCGCGGCGACCTCCTCGACGCTCAGGTCAGCTTCGATCTGCAGCAGAAACGCGTCGCGCTGCTCGCGCGGCAGCTGCGCGAGCGCGCGGCGCAGCGCCACGGCCCGATCATGCACCTCCGCGGCGGCCTGTGGCCCGAGCGCCGGCTCGGTGAGGAGCTGAGCTGCCACCGGGTCGGCCTCCGGGGCGAGGCTCTCGAAGCTCACCTGCACCCGGGTGCTGCGGATCGCATCAAGCATGCGGTTACGCGCAATGGTAAACAGCCACGCCGTGAAGCGCGCCGCTGGCCGGAAGCGCTCGGCATCGCGGGCCACGGCGAACCATACTTCCTGCAGCAGCTCGTCGGCCGTCGCCCGGTTGCCGACGTTGCGCTCGAGATAACGCCACACGCGCAGCTCGTGCCTCCGGTAGAGCGCGGCGAACGCCGCGGCCTCGCCACGCGCGTAGCGCTGCATGAGCTCCTCGTCACTGTCGAGCGCGTCCGTCATTCGGTCGATCAGCCGCCCGGTGCCCGAGCGTCCTCAACCCGGAGGGTCCGGCACGAACGCCCGCCTGTCGGATCCGGGAAACGGGTCCGGCACCTGGCCGGGGGGCCGCGGGCGCCTCACGATGCCCATCGCCACCAGGTTCTCGAGGCTATCGTAGCGGATGCGGATGACCTCGTTGGGCTCGCGCTGCATTCTCCTGAATTCGGTGTCGACCACATAGGAATACTCGCGCTCCCCGTGGCCCGTACCGAGCTTCGGCGCAGACACGGCCGGCTCCGACACCGACGCCCCCGCCGAGGCGCGCGCCTCGTCCGCACCGGCCGGCGCCTGCGGGGGCCCGCCCGCAGCCGGCGCAATCCGCTTCGGCAGGTAGACCGGCTCGGGCGGGCGCTCGCGGAACACAGCCACACCGATGACGCCCACGTTCGCCGGCCGCCCGGTCCGCCCGGCATACGAGTCGCCTGCATCGGTAAAGGTGAAGTCCGCGACCTCCTCGTGGCTCTTGCGCCAGCCGCTGATGTCGTAGTGCTCGGCCGGATCAAACACGTAGCCGCCCTGGTCCCAGGCGGCGGTGGCTCCCGAGAGGACGTTCACCCCGTCGACCGAGGCGACGGCAAGCAGCCGTCCCCCGGAGCAGTTGCGGATCTCGATCGAGTAGCGGGCCCCGGGTCGGCCCGCCACCCAGTACTCGCCGCGGGAATAGTAGGTGCGCAGTGCCGCGCCGCTGTCACGATCGATGATCGTGACGTCGGCGAGTCGCCCGACGGCCAGCGCATCGCCACTCGCCGCAAACGCGGCCAGGACAAGAAAACTCATAACCGGCTTCATGTGTGCTCCGAATTTGATGGCTCCGGAGACTAAAGCGTGGCAGACGCCGGTTTGGGGTTAGACGGCCGGCAAGGTCAGATTATGTCCGGCGCGTGCCCGGCTCCCGTCGCCGGCGCCGAACGCTCAGCGCTTCTGTCCGAGCAGGCTGAAGGCGTGGGTCCAGTGGTTGTTGCGCAATCCGTAGCTGATCCAGACCATGGCGAACTGCTCGAGCAGACGGCTCGCGCCGATCGCGCCCATATCGATGGGCGAGCGCCAGCCGAAGGCGCGCAGGAACTCGGCCACGCGCGCCTTCGCCGCCGCATCGTTCCCCGCGATCAGCATGTCGGGTGTGCCATCGGGAAGGTGCGGATGCACCATGTGCGCCGCGGTGATGATATTGAAGGCCTTGACGACCTGGGCGCGCGGCAGCAGGCGCTGCACGAGCTCGCCGCCCGAGTCGGTGTGCCCCACGGCGAGAGTCGGTGCACCGCCGGAGAAGTCGAGCGGGTTCGAAGGGTCGATGACCAGTTTGGCCGCGAAATTGTCGGGGCCGGCGGCGCGCAGTCCCGCCTCGAGGCCGCTCCAGGGCAGCGCCACCACGGCGATACGGCCGTCCGCGGCGGCCTGCGAGGGTGAGGCGGCACGCGCGCCGGGCACGGCCGCGAGCGCGGCGCGGGTCTTGGCGCCTTGCACGTCGCGTGTCCCGAAGACCACGGGGTGGCCGAGCTCCGCGAACCCCCTGGCCAGAGCCGTGCCGACTGTGCCATTGCCGAGGATCGCGACGGTGGTGTTGGCGGCGGCGGAACGCTCTGCGCTACTCATGGGCGGCACCTCCGAAGCCTGGCGTGCCTGGCGATCCTAGCGCCGGTGGTGTGCCCGGCGCACGCGGGAACGCGAAGTCGAGGCGGCGTCTGTGCTACGGTAAGCGCCTTCGGACCGAAGCGCGCGCCGCGCGCCCCGGGGCGCAGCGCACATGGACAGCTACCGACTGCGGCAGGCCCTTCTCGGAGCCCTGGTGCTCCCGGGGGCGCTGGGCGGATGCGTCGCGTACCGGGCCTACGAGAAGTGCGGATCCGGTGGTTGTCCCGGCGACGCGCAGATTACCGCGGCCGTGCGCGCGCGCCTCGATGAGCACACCGAGCTCAAGGCGCCGAACCTCGTCTACGTGAGCACGCTGGATCGCGTCGTGTACCTCAGCGGCCAGGTGGCGACCGACCTGCAGCGCGAAACTGCCGAGGAGCTCGCCCGCGAGGTCCCGGGCGTACGGCGCGTCGCCGACATCATCTCCCTCGAATACAACGGCCGCTGAGCAGCGGGCTCTGATTCTAGAGCTCTTCGAGGCTGGTGAGCGCGGCACCTGCCACCCGCCCGTCCCGCACCACGACTCCCTCGGCGCGCAGCCGCCGCGCCTGCTCGCGGTGCTCGCGCGAGCCCTGCGGAAAGACGATGCGACCGCCCGCGCCGACCACCCGATGCCACGGCAGATGGAGCGTCGCCGGCGCGACGCGTAGCGCGAACCCCGCCTGGCGCGCGCGCCCGGGGAGGCCGGCCGCGCGTGCCACCGCCCCATAGGTCGACACGCGGCCGCGCGGGATCGTACAGATCACCTGCCAGATCGCCTCGAGCGCCGGATTCGCTCCGTCGGCGCAACGCGCCCGGGCGAGCGGCCGCAGACCGATGCAGTTGATGCGTGGCGTCATCGCGGCTCTCCTCGGCTGTCTTCCTCAAGATCGCCCGCGCCGGCGACGCTTCCACGCCCCGCAAGGAGGGGCACGACGGGCGCCACTCGACCGGGCTGCGCCACTCCCGATAGACTGCGCGCGCGGATCCACATTATGGCGCGGGCAGCTACCTCGCTGGTATCACCGCCCGGGACGAGGTGTGGGCAGCTCGCCATGGCGGCCGCGTCGAACAACAACAGCGACAGCTACATACTCGAGACGCGCGGGCTGACCAGGGAATTCAGCGGCTTCGTCGCGGTGAGCAACGTCGACCTGCGCGTGCGGCGCGGCCACATCCATGCGCTCATCGGCCCGAACGGCGCCGGCAAGACCACGGTCTTCAACCTGCTGACCAAGTTCCTGATCCCGACCCGCGGGGAGATCATCTATCGCGGTGAGGACATCACGCTCGAGCGGCCGGCCGAGGTGGCGCGGCGCGGACTGGTGCGCTCGTTCCAGATGTCGGCGGTGTTTCCGCACCTGACGGTGCTCGAGAACGTGCGCATCGCGCTGCAGCGTACGCTCGGCACCACGTTCCACTTCTGGCGGCGCGAGTCGACGCTCGTGGTGCTCAACGAGCGCGCCCGCGCGCTGCTGCGGCTGGTTGACCTCGAGGCCTTCGGCTCGATGGTCGCGGTCGAGCTCCCCTACGGCCGCAAGCGCGCGCTCGAGATCGCCACGACGCTGGCGATGGATCCGGAGCTGATGCTGCTCGATGAGCCGACCCAGGGCATGGGCCACGAGGACGTCGACCGCGTGACCACGCTCATCCGCCAGGCCGCGGCCGACCGCACCGTGCTCATGGTCGAGCACAACATGCACGTGGTCGCGCGCATCGCCGACACCATCACGGTGCTGCAGCGCGGCCAGATCATCGCCAGCGGCTCCTATGCCGAAGTGTCGCGCAATCCGCAGGTGATGGAAGCCTACATGGGATCGTCCGCGGCGCAGCTCGGCGGCGGGCACTGAGATGGCGACCGAGTTCCTGCGGGTGACGGACCTGCACGCCTTCTACGGCGAATCGCACGTACTGCACGGCGTCGACTGCCACGTCGACCGCGGCGAGGTGGTGACGCTCCTCGGCCGCAACGGCGCCGGGCGGACCACGACCCTCAAGGCCCTGCTCGGCCTGGTGAGCAGCCGCACCGGCTCGGTCATGATCAACGGCCGGGAGGCGGTCGGCCTGCCGCCGCACCGTATCGCGCGTCTCGGCGTCGCCTACTGCCCGGAGGAGCGCGGCATCTATTCGAGCCTCTCGACCGAGGAGAATCTGCTGCTGCCGCCGCCGGTAGCCTCCGGGGGCATGTCAATGGACGAGATCTACGCTATGTTTCCCAACCTGAAGGAGCGCCGCACCAGCCGCGGGACGCACCTCTCCGGGGGCGAACAGCAGATGCTGGCGCTCGCGCGCATCCTGCGCACCGGCGCCCGGCTGCTGCTGCTCGACGAGATTTCCGAGGGGCTCGCCCCGGTGATCGTGCAGGCGCTGTCGCACACGGTGCGCCGGCTGCGCGAGCAGGGCTATACGATCATCATGGTGGAGCAGAACTTCCGCTTCGCGGCACCGCTCGCCGACCGTTTCTACATCATGGAGAGCGGCCGCATCGTGGAAGGCTTTGCGGCCCGGGAGCTCGACGCGAAGATGCCGATGCTGCACCAGTACCTGGGAGTGTGACTTACCACATCACGAGGAGAAGACCATGAAACTGCGGATGTTGGCGCTGGCGATGGCGGCGGTACTGGCGGCGGGGCTCGAGCCGCGAGCGGCGCGCGCCGCCGGTGACCAGGTCGTGATCGGCGACATCGACGACATGTCCGGCGTGTACGCGGACGTGATGGGCGCGGCCGGCGCCGAAGTCATCAAGATGGCGATCGAGGACTTCGGTGGCACCGTGCTCGGCAAGAAGATCGTGGTGCTCACCGCCGACCACCAGAACAAGCCCGACATCGGCGCCTCGAAGTTCCGCGAGTGGGCCGACCAGGACGGCCTCAACCTGCTGCTCGGCGGCTCGAACACCGGCGTCAACATCGCCATGGCGAAGGTGGCGGCGGTGAAGCACGTGCCGCTGTTCAGCATCGGTCCCGGCGGCGCCTCGCTCACCAACGAGGACTGCACCGCCTACTCGGTCCACTACACCTACGACACCACCGCGCTCGCCAACGGCACCGCCACCGCCATCGTCAACGCCGGCGGCAAGACCTGGTTCTACCTGACCGCTGACTATGCCTTCGGCACGCAGCTGCAGACTGCCGCTTCCAAAGTCGTGGAAGCGCACGGTGGCAAGAACCTCGGCGCGGTGCGCGTGCCGCTCGGGGCGGCGGACTTCTCGTCCTTCCTGCTGCAGGCGCAGGCCTCCGGCGCGCAGGTGCTGGGACTTTCCAACGCCGGCACCGACTTCAGCAATTCGCTCAAGGCGGCCAACGAATTCGGCATCACCAAGACCATGAAGCCGGCGGCATTGCTGGCCTTCATCACCGACATCCACAGCCTGGGACTCCAGACCGCGCAGGGGCTGTACCTGACGACGGCCTGGTACTGGGATCTGAACCCCGAAACGCGCGCCTTTGGCAAGCGCTTCTTCGCCAAATTCAACCGTGAACCGACCATGGACCAGGCCGGCGCGTACTCGGCAACCATGACCTATCTGAAGGCGGTCAAGGCCGTGGGCAGCACGGACCCGGACAAGGTCATGGCGGAGCTCAAGAAGGCCAGGATCAACGACGTGTTCACCACGGGCGGCTACATCCGCGCCGACGGCGCGATGATCCACGACATGTACGTGATGCAGGTGAAAACGCCGCAGGAGTCGAAGTACCCCTGGGATTACTACAAGGTGGTGAAGAAGATGAGCGGTGAGGAGGCCTTCGGACCGATCACCGGCCTGTGCCCGCTCGCTCCCAAGTGACCCGGCGCGGCCGCCCCGGCCCCGCGCCGCGGCGGCCGCCGCCCGCGTGAGCTGTCCGCAGCCCCTCCCAGGCATGCCGTGACCGAGATCTTCGGCATCCCCGTCGCCGTCATACTCGGCCAGCTGATGCTCGGCCTGGTGAACGGCTCGTTCTACGCGATGCTGAGCCTCGGGCTGGCGGTGATCTTCGGCCTCATGGGCGTCGTCAATTTCGCCCACGGCGCCTTCTACACCCTCGGTGCCTTCGCGGCGCTGCTCGGGCTGCAGTGGTTCGGAATCAACTACTGGGCGGCGCTCATATTGGCGCCGCTCGTGGTCGGCCTGCTCGGGATCGTTGTCGAGCGGCTGCTGCTGCGGCGCCTGTACGGTCTCGATCCGCTCTACGGGCTGCTGCTGACCTTCGGGCTGGCGCTGATCGTCGAAGGCTCGCTCCACCAGGTATTCGGCGCCAGCGGCCAGTCCTATCCGGTGCCCGAGGCGCTCGCGGGAGTGCTCGACCTGCAGTTCATGTACCTGCCGCTCTATCGCGCCTGGGTGATCCTCGCCTCGCTGGTGGTGTGCTTCGGTACCTGGTTCGTCATCGAGCGCACCCGGCTCGGCGCGAGGCTGCGCGCCGCCACCGAGAACGCGCCGCTGCTGCAGGCCTTCGGCATCAACGTGCCGCTGCTGGTTGCGGTGACCTACGGTGGCGGCGTGGCGCTCGCCGCGCTCGCCGGCGTGCTCGCATCGCCGGTGGTGCTGGTGAACTCGCACATGGGCACCTCGCTCGTGATCGTCGTGTTCGCGGTGGTGGTGATCGGCGGCATGGGATCGATTCTCGGCGCCATCGTCAGTGGTCTCACGCTCGGACTGGTCGAGGGATTCACCAAGGTCATCTATCCGGAGGCTTCCAACATCGTCGTGTTCGTCATCATGGCGCTGGTGCTGATCCTGCGGCCGGCGGGTCTGTTCGGCAAGGCCTAGGCAATGCGCGCGGCAGCGATCGCCTATGTCGTAGCGGGCCTGCTGGCGCTCGGCGTGCCCTGGCTCGGCATCTATCCGGTCTTCATGATGAAGCTGCTGTGCTTCGGCATGTTCGCGTGTGCCTACAATCTGCTGCTCGGCTACGGTCGCATGCTCTCCTTCGGGCACGCCGCATTCTTCGGCACGGCGGCCTACGTGACTTCGTGGCTGGTCACGGCGCACGCCTGGGGCACGGCAGAGGCGATCCTCGGCGGCGTCGCCGTTGCGGCCCTGCTCGGTCTCGTCGTCGGCGCGCTCGCCATCCGCCGCCAGGGCATCTATTTCGCCATGATCACGCTCGCGCTCGCGCAGCTGGTGTATTTCGTCTGCCTCGAGGCGCCCTTCACGGGCGGGGAGAACGGACTGCAGGGGGTGCCGCGCGGAAGCCTGTTCGGCCTGCTGCCGCTCAGGTCGGACACGGTGATGTACTACGTGGTGCTGGGCGCTTTCGTGGCGGTGTTCATGTTCATCCGCCGCGTGGTGCATTCGCCCTTCGGCCAGGTGCTGAAGGCGATACGCGAGAACGAGCCGCGCGCGCTGTCACTCGGCTACGAGATCAACCGCTACAAGCTGCTCGCCTTCGTGCTGTCGGCGGCGCTCGCGGGGCTCGCCGGGTCGCTGAAGGCCCTGGTGCTCGGCTTCACGACGTTGTCGGACGTGCAGCAGTCCACTTCGGGTGAGGTGATACTGATGACGCTGCTCGGCGGCACCGGCACGTTCTTCGGCCCGCTGGTCGGCGCGGCGGTGGTGGTGACGCTGCAGGAATACCTCTCCGACCTCGTCGGCGGCTGGGTGACCGCCATCATCGGCGCCATCTTCGTCGCCTGTGTGCTGTCGTTCCGCCGCGGCATCGTCGGCGAGCTAGCGGCTGCGCAGGCGTTCCGGCGGCCGGTACAGGCCCCCTGACCAGCTCACCAGCTCGTCCATGCTGCCCGCGGCGAGCAGCGAGCGCTGCGCGGCTGCCGGCTCGACGCCGAGGTCTTGCGGGTACGCGACGATGCCCCGCGCGCGCAGCTGCGCGCTGCGCTGCGGATCGGCCCGCTGGCCGATGGGGGTGGCTCCGGCGATGGCGGCGAGTGCGGCACGGCGCTCCTCCTGGCCCTGCGCCTGGTACAGGTAGGCGATCCCCCGCTCGGTCACCACGTGGCTCACGTCGTCGCCGTAGACCATCACCGGCGCGACCGGCATGCCGCTGCGCGCAGCCACCTCCACCGCATCGAGCGAGTCGACCAGCGCCGGCGCGCCACCTGCGCTGAAGGTCTCCACCAGCTGCACCACGAGCTTGCGGCCGCGCACCACCGGTGCGGCGGCGGTGATGAGGCTCAGCCAGGCGGGGCTCGCGTGACGGCGCCCCCTCGGGTCGTGACCCATGTTCGGGGCGCCGCCGAAACCGGCCAGCCGCCCGAGGGTGACGGTGGAGGAGTTGGCGTCCGCATCCATCTGCAGCGTCGCGCCGATGAACAGATCCACGCCGTACTGGCCGGCGAGCTGACAGAGCACGCGGTTCGAGCGCAGGCTGCCGTCGCCCCCGACGAAGAAAACATCCGGCCGCGCGCGGATGTAGTCCTCCATGCCCACCTCGCTCCCGAAGCAATACACGCTCTCGACCCAGTCGCTCTCTATGGCGGGGATCAGCGTGGGATTCGGGTTCAGTGTCCAGTGGCGACAGATGCGGTGCTTCAGCCCGAGCGACTCCGCGTAGGTCGGCAAGAGCAGCTCGATGGCCGCGGTGCCGTAGCCGATGCCGTGATTCAGCGAGGTGACGCCGTGGCGCTGGTAGATTCCGCGGATCACCATCATCCCCATCAGCACCTGCTGCTCGCTGATGTGGCGCGGATCGCGCGTGAAAAGCGGCTCGAGCACGCAGGGGGTATCGGCGGTGACCACCAGGTCGACCCAGGAGCCCGGAATGTCGACGCGCGGCAGCTCGTGCACCACCTCGTTCACCTGCACGAGCACGATGCCGTGTTGGAACGCCGTCGCCTCGACGATGGTCGGCGTGTCCTCGGTGTTGGCGCCGGTGTAGAGATTGCCGGCCGGGTCCGCCTGCTCGGCGCATACCAGCGCGACCCGCGGCGGCAGGTCCACGAACATGCGCGCGTACAGCTCGACGTAGGTGCAGATCGAGCCGACCTCGAGCTTGCGCTCGGCGAGCAGCTGCGCGACACGCAGGCTCTGCGGTCCCGCGAAACAGAAATCCGCACGGCGCGCGATGCCGCGCTCGAAGAGTGTCAGGTGCTCGGGACGGCTGATGCTCGCGATCAGCAGGCTCAGCTCGCGCACCTGTGCCGGATCGACCTGCGCCAGCGAGCGCGACAGAAAGTCGGCCTGCTTCTGGTTGTTGCCTTCGAGCGCGACGCGGTCGCCGGGGCGCAGCAGCGCCTGCAGCACCTGCACGATGGCGGCCTGCCGCACCTGCTTGCCGTCGACGTGGGCGGCGATCGCCGCGAGCCGGCGGGCTTTGTCCTCGCGGCGCACCGTCCAGGACTTGCGGCCCGGCGGGTGGGCGGGCGCGCTCGTCATGGGCGGTATCCTGTCTTGAGCTCGCCTCGCATGCCGAGATTCCGGGCCAGAAACGCGTACATGTCCGCGCTCTGCGCGATCGCCTGCGTCACGGTCTCCGCCCCGCCATGTCCGGAGGACAGGTCCACCGCCAGCAACACCGGCGCCGGAGCGGCCTGGGCGGCCTGCAGCGCGGCCGTGAACTTGAAGGAATGCATCGGCATCACCCGCGTGTCGTGATCACCGGTGATGACGAGCGTGGCCGGGTAGCGCGTGCCGCTGCGCACGTTGTGCACCGGCGAATAAGCGTACAGCGCGCGGAGCTCGTCCGGGTCGGCCGGCGAGCCGTAGTCGCCTTCCCAGCCTGCACCCTGGCCGAAACGGTTGAAGCGCAGCATGTCCAGCACGCCCACCTGCACCACGGCGGCTGCGAACAGATCGGGCCGCTGGGTGAGGCAGGCGCCGACCAGCAGCCCGCCGTTCGATCGTCCATAGATCGCCAGACGGCTCGCGGAGGTGTAGCGCTGAGCGATCAGCCATTCCGCGGCGGCGATGAAGTCATCGAACACCACCTGCTTGTGAGTGCGAATCCCCTGCGCGTGCCACGCCTCGCCGTACTCGCCGCCGCCGCGGATGTTGGCCAGCGCGAATACCCCGCCCATCTCGAGCCAGGCGATGCGCGCGGGGTTGAACGACGGCGGGATCGCCACCCCGAAACCGCCGTAGCCATAGAGCAGCAGCGGCGTGTTGGCGTCGGGCTTCAGCCCCTTGCGGTAGGCGAGCCACAGCGGAATCCGCGTACCGTCCTTGCCGGGGTAGAACACCTGTCGCTGCTCGAACGAGGACGGGTCGAAGGCGACCTGCGGGGTGTGAAAGACCGTGCTCGTCCCGCTCTCCAGGTCGTAGTGATAGATGGTGGGAGGCGTGACCAGGTCGGTGAACGAATAGAACGTCTCGCGATCCTCGGGCTGTCCGTCGAAGCCCGCCGCGCTGCCCGCCCCGGGCAGCGCGATCTCGCGCTGCTGCGCGCCGTCGAGGCCGTAGATGGTGACGCGGCTGTGCGCAGCGTGCAGCGTCCTGACGATCAGGCGGTGGCCGACCAGGGTGACGCCGTTGCCGCCGAGGTCGATCGCATCGCGGCCTTCGGCGAGCACCTGCCGCCAGTTGGCGCGCGCGGGTTGCTGCGGGTCGACCGCGAGCACGCGTCCATTGGGCGCTTGCAGCGAGGTGAGGAAATAGAGCCGGCCACCGTCGGCGCCTACATAGAGATAGGCGGCCTCGAAGCCGAGTGCCAGGGGGACCGCCGTCGCAGCGCTCGCGCTCAAATCGAGCAGGTACACGTTCTCGCGGCCCTTGTCGCCAACCTCCCCTTCCCCGGCGAGCACGACCAGCCAGCGCCCGTCGCGGGTGAGGTGCGCGCGGTACTGCCAGTCCGGATGCGCGGCGTCTGCGAACACCTTGCGGTCGGCCGCGGCCGGCGTGCCGAGCGCGTGGTAGTAGACCGCATTGCCCAGATCCTGGGTGCCCAGCTCCGCGCCGGGCTGCGGAGCGGGAAAGGCGCTGTAGTAGAGTCCGCGGCCGTCGGGTGTGAACGCCGGCGGGTAGTACTTGGTGAAACGCAGCACATCGGGCAGATCCGCCCCGGCTGCCAGATCGCGGATGCGCCACTCGGTCCAATCCGAGCCCGCGGGCGAGACACCGTACGCGAGCAGCCGCCCGTCGCGGCTCGGCACGTACCCGGTGACCACCGGATGACCCTCGGGCGGCAAGGCGTTCGGGTCGAGGGCGGTCACCGGTGGATCCCCGCGTCGCAGCACGGTGACGAGAACGCTCTGCTCCTGGCGGCCGCTGTTGCGCGTATAGAAGTAGCGGCCGTTCGCCTTGAACGGAATGCCGCTGCGGTCGAAGTCGTACAGCTGCCCGATGCGCGCAGCGATCCGCGCCCGCACCGGCAGCTGCGCCAGATAGGACTGAGTGAGCTGCGCCTGCGCGCTCGTCCACGCCCGCGTCTGCGGGGAATCGAGCTCCTCGAGCCAGCGGTACGGGTCCGCCACGGGCGTGCCGTGGTAATCGTCGACCACCTCGCCGCGCGCAGCCGCTGGGTAGCTGATGCGGCCCTGGCCGCGCAGCAGCCGCGTGCAGCCGAGCAGCAGCAGCGCCGCTGCGAGACATACCCCGAGCACTACGAGCACGCCGCGAGTGAGTGACATGAGATGGCCATGCGCTCGATGCGATTATGCCCGGGCAGCGCGGCAGCGGCGCGCTAGAATCTCCCCATGCCGGGACATGTCGGAATCGTCGCCTGTTCCGCCGAAGGCGCGGCGCTCTGCTACCGCACGCTGTGTCTCGAGGGCGCGCAATTCCTCGGCACGCTCGGGCACCCCGAGGTGACGATGCATACGCACTCGTTCGCCGCCTACATGCGCTGCTTCGACCGCGGCGACTGGCCGGGAGTCGGGGAGCTGATGCTCGCCTCGGCGCACAAGCTCGCCCGCGCCGGCGCCGACTTCCTCATTTGCCCGGACAACACCATCCATCGGGCACTCCCCTGGGTGCTGAGACGCTCACCGCTGCCGTGGCTGCACATCGCCGAAGTAGTGGCCGCGCAGGCTGCGGGGCGCGGCTTCCGGCGCCTCGGCGTCGTGGGGACGCGCTACCTGGTCGACAGTGAAGTCTACCCGGAGAAGCTCGCGGCGCTCGGGCTGCAGTACCTGCGTCCCAGCCCCGCCGAGCGCGCGGAAGTGAATCGCATCATCTTCGAGGAGCTGATCGCCGGGATCTTCACGCCCGAGTCCATCGCCTGCTTTCAGCGGGTGTTCGGCCGGATGAAGGACGAGGGCTGCGATGCGGTGGTGCTCGGCTGCACGGAGATTCCGCTGATCATGAACGACAGCAACTCCCCGCTCCCCACGCTCGACTCGACGCGGCTGCTGGCGCGCGCGGCGCTGCAGCACGCCGCGCAGCACGGCGCGGCGCGCTGAGGACACCAGCCGCAACCGCTACTTGTGTCCTTCGAACTTGAAGGACACCTTCACCTTGGTGCGGTACGCCTTCACCTTGCCGTTCTGCACCTGCACGTCCTGCGCCACGACCTCGGCGATGCGCAGGTCCCGCAGGGTCTTGGCCGCCTGCGACACGGCAGCCGCCGCGGCCTTCTCCCACGATTCGGTGCTCGTCCCGACCAGCTCGATGATCTTGTAGACGCTCTCAGCCATGTCCTTCTCACCTTCCGCCCCCGCTGCGGAGGGCTGCTTGTTGTTAGATCCGCGCAAGCCGCGACAGCGGTGCGGCAGCGCTGGCGCGTGCATCTGGCCCGCGGGATGATGCTGCCGCACGTGCGCAATTGCAACGCGCGCTCCGCGCCGACCGCGCGGCAGGAGCGCTGCCTCAGGACACCGGATCGTGCGCGGCGCGCCGGCCGGTGCCGCGCGCCTGCGCCGGCCGGCGCCACACCGGGCGGCGCACCAGCGTGCTCTTGCCGAACAGCGATTCGATGAGATCCACTGCGAGCAGCGCGGTCTTGTTGCGCACGTCGAACGCGGGGTTGAGCTCCACGACGTCGAGCGAGGCCAGGCGGCGCGTGTCGGCGATCATCTCCATGCACAGCTGCGCCTCGCGGTAGGTGGGCCCCCCCGGCACCTGCGTACCGACACCGGGCGCGATCTCCGGATCGAGGAAGTCCACGTCGAAGCTCACGTGCAGGTGCGTATCGGCATCCAGTCCCGCCAGCGCCTGCTCCATCGTCTGACGCATGCCCATCTCATCGACGTGGCGCATATCGAACACGTCCAATCCCTGCTCGTGCACGAAGCGCCGCTCGCCGTCGTCGACGCTGCGCACGCCGATCTGGCGCACCCACGCAGCATCGATCGCAGGAGCCGAGCCGCCGATCCCGGTCAGCTGCTGTGGTCCGAAGCCGCACAGGCAGGCCACCGGCATGCCGTGCACGTTGCCGCTCGGGGACAACTCGCTGGTGTTGAAATCAGCGTGAGCATCGAGCCACAGCACGCGCAGCTTCCGCCCGTGCTCGCGGCAGTGGCGCGCCACGGCGCTGATCGAGCCGATGCTGAGGCAGTGATCGCCGCCGAGCAGGATCGGCAGCCGCTCCTGCCGCAGCTGCGCATGGACGCTCGCGTGCACCAGCTCGTTCCAGCGCACCACCTCCGGCAGGTGCCGGTAGCCGCCCTGCGCCGGCTGCCAGGGGTTGCCCGGCCCACTCAGGTTGCCGAGATCCACCACCTCGAGCTCGCGGGCGCGCAGCGCCGCCGCGAGTCCCGCCACGCGCAGCGCCTCAGGTCCCATGGACGCGCCACGATCCGCCGCGCCCACATCGGTCGGGGCGCCGATCAGCGCGGCGACGCGCGCCGTGCTCACGCCGCGACTCCCGTGCGGGCCGCGGCGACCCGCGGCTGGGGCGCGAGCAGCGCGAACAGGTCCTTGGGGTCCTCGAGATCCGGAAGCAGGTCGATTTGTGCCTGCGTGCCGCGCTCCTCGCGGTGAATGCGCCACAGGTAGCGCAGCGCCGAGAAATCCTCCAGCGCAAATCCGACCGAATCGAAGATGGTGACGTCGCGCTCGCTCACACGCGCGGCTACCCGCCCGGCGAGCACCGCCGTCAGCTCCGTCACGGCAAATGCGGCATCCATCTGCTGAATCTCGCCTTCGATGCGCGACTGCGGCTCGAACTCCACGACCACCCGGGCATCGGGCCGGCGCAGGATGTCGGGGTGCAGCTCGGTCTTGCCGGGGCAGTCGCCGCCCACTGCGTTGAGATGCATGCCCGGCACGATGAGTTCCGGGGTCAGGATGGTGGCGTTGCGCTTGTCGGCGGTCGCGGTCGTGATGATGTCCGCGCCGCAGACCGCCGCGGCGGTGCTCGTGCAGCGCACTACGCCCATGCCCGGCAGGCGCAGCCGCGCCAGATTGCGCTCGAGCTTGTCGGTGGCCGCGGCGTCGGTGTCGTAGAGCCGCAGCTCGCGGATGCCGAGCAGCTGATGAAAGGCAATCGCCTGGAACTCGCTCTGCGCGCCGTTGCCGATGAGGGCCATGACGCGGCTGCCGGGGCGCGCCATACGGCGCGCGGCGAGCGCGGAGGTCGCGGCCGTGCGCAGCGCCGTGGTCAGCGTGAGCTCGGACAGCAGCAGCGGGTAGCCGGTCTGAACGTCCGCGAGCACGCCGAATGCCGTCACGGTGAGCAGTCCCACCGCGGTGTTGCGCGGATGGCCGTTCACGTACTTGAAGGCGTACAGCCGCCCATCGGACGCCGGCATCAGCTCGATGACGCCCACGGCGGAGTGCGTCGCGTGGCGCGGCGACTTGTCGAACGCCTCCCAGCGCAGGAAATCAGCCTCGATCTCCGCGGCCAGCTCCTCGATGAAGCGCGCCGCGCCGCGCGCGGCGACGAGCTGCCGAAGGCGCTCGGTACCGATGAAATCGACCATGACGGGCTCTCCGAGAGTGGGCCGCCGCGACGGACTCATCGCGGCCGTACACCATCCTCGGCCGGGCCTCGACCAAAATAAAGCCAGAAACTTGCTCAGAATATGCGGTACATTGCACACTCTGACACGCATAAATGGCGTTTTGATCCACAGACTACCCGTACTTGCCCATAACGGTGCTGGCAGATGGATGACACGGACCGGCAGCTGATCGCCCTGCTCCGCAACGACGCGCGCGCCTCGGTCGCCTCGCTGGCTAAGGCGCTCGGAGTGTCGCGCGGAACGGTGCAGAACCGCATGGCACGGCTCGCCGCCGACGGCACGATCGTCGGCTACTCGGTGCGCCTGAAGCCCGACGTCGAAGAGCAGCGCATGCGCGCCTTCATGACCGTCGCGGTCGAGGGCAACAAGGTCGACGCCGTGATCAAGGCGCTGCGCGGCGAGCCGGCGGTGGCGGCGCTCTACAGTACCAACGGCCGCTGGGATATCGTCGCCGAGCTGCGCGCGGACAGCCTCGAAGGCTTCGATCGCGTGCTGGCGCGCATCCGCCTCATCGAGAGCATCTCGCAGACGGAGACCAGCCTGCTGCTGTCGACCTTCAAGTTCTGATATGGCCCCGGTGCCGTCAGTACCAGTGATCGTCCAGCCCTTCCCAGACGTCCAGCTTGCCCACGCCCGGGTCGGCGTTGAAGCTGCCGAAGCGGCTGGCGTGGAACGCCAGCGGCGTCCCCGGCGCGCGCTCGAGGTGGAGCACCTCGCCCACGATGATGAGGTGATCGCCGCCGCCGTGAACCCCGTGCACGCGGCAGTCGAAGCGGCACAAAGCCTCGGCCAGGCGGGGAGGATGAGGCTTGTTGCGCCACGCCCGCTCGAGGTCGAACTTCTCGTGCCCGCGGCGCGCAAAATGCCGCGCCAGGTCCAGCTGATGGTGCGAGAGGATATGGACTGCGAACGCCGCGCCGCGGGTGAAGGCAGGTACCGCGCTGCTCCCGCCTGCCAGGCACCACAGCAGCAGCGGCGGCTCGAGCGACACCGAGGCGAAGGAGTTCGCGGTCACGCCCACCGGCTCACCGTCCGGCCGCACTCCGGTAACGACGGTCACACCGGTCGCGAACAGCCCGAACGCATCACGCAGGTCACGCTCGCTGAAGGAATCGCTCAAACACGGGCTCCGTTCGCCGTTGCGGGCACACGCGTTGGCAGCGCGCGCGGCGCGCAGGATCTTCTCACAGTCGGCCGCCGTTCAGTACCGGGCTGCTCACTCAGTGCGTCGGGGTTGACTTGCCCTTCGCCGGGACGGCGCGCGCCCGGCGCCCGTCCTCGTGCAGGTACATCTCGAGCGAGAAGCCCTGCTCGAAGCGGTAGCCGTGATCGACGTCGCGCGGCTCGAGGCCGTTCAGCGCCTCCTTGGCCAGCACCAGCGCACTGCGGCTCTTCGCCGCGATGAGTCCCGCGAATGCGCGCGCCTCCTTGAGAAGCTTCTTCGGCGACACCAGCCGCTCGACCGCCCCGAGCCGGTGCGCCTCGGCGGCGGTGATGCGCCCGCCGGTGAAGAAGGCCGCGCGCACCTTGTGCAATGGGAACAGCCGCGACAGGTGCGAGGCGCCGCCCAGGGCGCCGCGGTCGATCTCCGGCAGCGAGAAGTAGGCATCCTCGGCGGCGATGATGACGTCGCTCGCGCCGCAGATGCCGATGCCGCCGCCGATCACGAACGAGTGCACAGCCGTCACCACCGGTACCTCGCAGCTGCGCACCGCGCGGAAAGCGAGGAAGTTGGCGCGGTTGAGCTCGACGATGCGCTCCGGCTGCTGCTGCAGCTCGCGGATGTCGACGCCGGCGCAGAAGCCGCGCCCCTCGCCGCGCAGCAGCAGGCACCTCACCTCGGGCCGCGAGCCGACGGCGCCGATCGCCCTGGCCAGCTCGTTCCACGCCTTGCTGTCGAGCGCGTTCACGGGCGGATAGTCGAGAATGACCTCGCCGACGTGCCGGTGGATGTCAGTACGTATGGCCACGAGAGCTCCTTTCGATCAACGCAGCAGTGCGAGCCAGTCGCGATCCTGTGGCCCATAGGCCACGAAGGACGGGTTGAGCAGCTGCGCCCGCAGGTTGTATTGCAACGGCGTGCCGTCGAGGGTGCTCACGCCGCCGCCCGCGGCCACCAGCACCGCGTGCGCGGCAGCCGTGTCCCATTCACTGGTGGGACCGAGCCGCGGGTACACGTCCGCCGCGCCCTCCGCCACCAGGCAGAACTTGAGCGCACTGCCGACACTCAGCAGCCGGTGCGGGCCGACGCGCGCGAGAAAGGCATCGAGCGAGTCGCCGCGGTGCGAGCGGCTGCCCACCACGCGCAGCGGCGCGGCGCTGCGCCGGCCGGCGTGGATCGCCTGCGCGGGCCCCTGCGCCCGCTGCCGCCAGGCGCCCTCGCCCGGCAGTCCGCGGTAGCTGACGTCAGTCACCGGAACGTGCACGACGCCGAGCACCGGTGTGTGTCCCTCGATGAGCGCGATGTTGACGGTGAACTCGCCGTTGCGCGACAGGAACTCGCGCGTGCCGTCGAGCGGGTCCACCAGCCAGTAGCGCCCCCAGGCGGCGCGCTCGGCGAACGCCGTATCCGCCGCCTCCTCCGAGAGCACCGGCGTGCCGGGAGTAAGTCCGGCGAGCGCCTCCGTGATCACCCGGTGCGCCCGCAGGTCGGCCGCCGTGAGCGGCGAGGCATCGGCCTTGGGCGTTGCGACGGCCTCGCCCGAGGCGTACACCTCGAGAATCTCGCTCGCCGCCCGGCGGGCGATTTCGGCCACCGGCTCGAGCAGTGCGCGCGCCGCGGCAGTCATGCGCTGCCGGTCACCTTGAGCGCCGCAAGGTGCGTGATGACCCGCTCGGCCGCCTCCTCGGGGCTCACCGTGGTGGTATCGATGCGGATCTCGGGACTCTCCGGCGGCTCGTACGGTGAGTCGATGCCGGTGAAGTTCTTCAGCTCGCCGCGGCGCGCCTTCTTGTAGAGGCCCTTGACGTCGCGCCGCTCGGCCACGGCCAGCGGCGTGTCGATGAACACCTCGAGGAACTCTCCCGGCGCGAACAGCGCGCGCGCCATGCGCCGCTCGGAGCGGAACGGGGAGATGAACGACACCAGCACGATGAGGCCGGCATCGACCATGAGCCTCGACACCTCCGCCACGCGGCGGATGTTCTCGACGCGGTCCTGCGCGGTGAAGCCGAGATCCTTGTTCAGGCCATGGCGGACGTTGTCGCCGTCGAGCAGGTAGGTATGCCGGCCGGCGGCGGCGAGCTTCTTCTCGATGCGGTTGGCGATGGTGGACTTGCCGGCGCCCGAGAGACCGGTGAGCCACAGCACGCAGGCCCGCTGGCCTTTCTGCCGCGAGCGCAGCTGCTTGTCCACGTCGAGCGCCTGCCAGTGCACGTTCTGCGAGCGGCGCAGCGCGAAGTTGATGAGCCCGGCCCCTACGGTGTTGTTGGTGAGGCGGTCGATGAGTATGAACCCGCCGAGTGCGCGACTCTCCGCATAGGGCTCGAACGGGATTGCCTGGTCGAGCTCGAGCTCGCACACGCCGATATCGTTGAGCTCCAGCCGCTCGGCGGGCGCCTGCTCGAGCGTGTTGACGTTGATCCTGTACTTGAGCGGGGTGACGGTCGCCGAGGCCGCGCGGGTCCCCGCCTTCATGAGATAGGTGCGCCCCTGCAGCATCGGCTCATCGTGCAGCCATACAACGGTGGCCTCGAACTGGTCGGCCACCTGCGGCGGCGAGCCGCTCGCGGCAATCACGTCGCCGCGGCTGACGTCGATCTCGGAATCGAACACCAGCGTGACGGACTGTCCCGCAACCGCCCGCTCCAGGTCTCCGTCCGCGGTGACGATGCGCCCCACCCGGCTCTCGCGGCCCGACGGGAGCGCGCGGATGGGGTCCCCGGGTTGCACGCTGCCGCTCACGATCTGCCCGGCCAAACCGCGGAATTCCGCGTTCGGCCGATTGACCCACTGCACCGGCATGCGAAACGGCCGGGCGGCGATGCCGGCATCGATCTCGACGCTCTCCAGGTGCTCGAGCAGCGTTGCACCTTCGTACCAGGGCATCGCCTCGCCGTGGCCGATGACGTTGTCGCCATCCACCGCACAGACCGGGATGGGCGTGACGTCGGCCAGGCCGATGCGCGCAGCGAACGCCCGATAGTCCGCCACGATCGCCTCGAAGGCGGCGCGCGAGTACCCGACCAGATCCATCTTGTTGACCGCGAGCACCACGCGGGCGATGCCGAGCAGGTGCACCAGGAAGCTGTGACGGCGCGTCTGGGTGAGCACGCCCTTGCGCGCATCGATCAGGACGACCGCGAGCTCCGCGGTCGAGGCCCCGGTCACCATGTTGCGGGTGTACTGCTCGTGCCCGGGGGTATCGGCGACGATGAACTTGCGGCGTGCGGTGGAGAAGTAGCGGTAGGCCACGTCGATGGTGATGCCCTGCTCGCGCTCGGCGGCGAGCCCGTCCACCAGCAGCGCGAAGTCGAGCTCGCCGCCGCGGGTGCCGACTCGCTTCGAGTCCGCCGTGAGCTTGGCCAGCTGGTCGTCGAGGATCATGTGGGACTCGTACAGCAACCTGCCGATGAGCGTCGACTTGCCATCGTCCACCGAGCCGCAGGTGATGAAGCGCAGCAGGCTCTGGTGCTCGGGCGCGCGGGCCATCAGAAATAACCCTCCTGCTTCTTGCGCTCCATCGAGGCGCTGGCGTCGTGATCGATCACCCGGCCCTGCCGCTCGGACGTGCGCGCCGTGAGCATCTCCTCGATGATCTTCGGCACGGTGTCGGCATCGCTCTCGATCGCACCGGTGAGCGGATAGCAGCCGAGCGTGCGGAAGCGCACCTTCCTCAGCATCGGCTTCTCCCCGGGCTGCAGTGGCATGCGCTCATCGTCCACCATGATGAGCAGCCCGGCGCGCTCCACCACCGGGCGCAGCGCCGCGAAGTACAGCGGCACGATCGGGATCTGCTCGAGCCGGATGTACTGCCACACGTCGAGCTCGGTCCAGTTCGAGAGCGGAAAGACCCGCAGGCTCTCTCCGGGGCGTTTGCGCGCGTTGTAAAGCGACCATAGCTCCGGGCGCTGCTGCCTCGGGTCCCAGCGGTGCTGCGCGGAGCGCAGCGAGAACACGCGCTCCTTGGCGCGGCTCTGCTCCTCGTCGCGCCGCGCACCACCGAAGGCGGCGTCGAAACCGTACTTGTCGAGCGCCTGCCTGAGCGCCTGGGTCTTCATGACATCGGTATGCACCTGCGAGCCGTGCGTGAAGGGGCCGATCCCCAGCCGCAGTCCTTCCTCATTCACGTGCACCAGCAGCTGCATGCCGAGCCTGCGTGCGGTGGCGTCCCGGAATTCGTACATGGCGCGGAATTTCCAGGTGGTATCGACGTGCAGCAACGGAAACGGCGGCGGCCCCGGGTAGAATGCCTTGGTCGCCAGATGCAGCATCACGGCGCTGTCCTTGCCGACCGAATAGAGCATCACCGGCCGCTCGCATTCGGCGACCACCTCGCGGAGGATGTGAATGCTCTCCGCCTCGAGCCGCTGCAGGTGCGTCAGCGACGCGGGCGCCGCTGCCACTCGGTCTGACGCCTCGCCTGCGGGTACGGCTCGATTCATCCAACGGGCTCCGGGAGCTGCAATCGAAGGGGTGAGTTTACAGAGTCGCACTCGTTGCGATGCCGGCGGGCGCCACCACCCGAGGGCAGGACTCGTCCCACGAAGCCTAAGGTCTCTGAGTCCCAGAAGCCCATTTAGAAACAATGGCTTAAGAAGCGGCTGCGGCGCCACCGCTCGGGCGGGGACCCGCGGCAACGGCGCAGGATGAGGACTCGACGCCCGTCGCCGGGCATGCCAGGGAACGCGCAGCACCGGCGGCAGGAATTATGCGACGAAGCCACTGGAGGGAGCGGGAGCGGCGTGCTCTACTCCTCGGCGTGAATCGTCACGTCACAGTGTTGATGTGCGGTTGCATGCTCGGGAGCGCGCTCCCGGGGTCTCTACCCGCCGACCCGAATCCAGCGGTGACCGCTCCCTCCGGGGCGGCGGTGATGACGGACTCCCCGCAGCTCGCGCCGGCTGCCATCGCGCCGGCGCCCGGCTCTGCGACGCTTCCTCCACAGCCAGCGGTGTCCCCGCCAGGCCCCGCGGCGCCCGGTTCCGCGGCGCCGGCTTCCGCGGATGAGCTGGCCGAGGTGATCGTGCAGACCACGGAGCCGAGATTCGTCGCTCCCACACGGCGCGATCGTATCGGCCGGATCTGGGCGCCGGTGCTGATCGATGGCAAGGGTCCCTATCGGCTGGTGCTCGACACCGGCGCCAACCGCTCGGCAATCACCGCGCGCGCGGCGCAGACGCTCGGCATCGCCCCGGCGGCCAGCGGCACCCTGGTCACCGGATTCACCGGCTCCGCCATGGTTCCCACGATCCGCGTCCAGCGCCTCGAGGTCGGCGACCTGCTCATCGGGCCGACCGAGCTGCCGGTGCTCGCCGACGTCTTCGGCGGCGCCCAGGGCGTGCTCGGCATCGAGGGGCTGAAGAACAAGCGGATATACGCCGACTTCACCCGCGACCGGCTCGAGATCTCGCGCTCACACGGGGAGCGCGCGCAGCGTGACTTCACCGTCGTGCCGCTGCGGCTGATCAGGGGCGGGCTGCTGGTCGCGGATGTGCGCGTCGGCGCGGTGCGTGCCAAGGCGATCGTGGACACGGGGGCGCAGAGTACGATCGGCAACCTGTCGCTGCGCGATGCGCTCATGCGTCATCCGCCGCGCAACGTCGCGCACGAGGACATCATCGGCGTGACGCTCGACGTACAGAGAGGCGACAACATTCTCGCGCCGGATATCGAGTTCGGTCGCCATCTCACCGTTCGCGGCGTGCACATCATCTTCGGTGACATGTATCTCTTCCAGCACTGGAAGCTCGCCGATGAGCCGACGCTGACGCTCGGCATGGACCTGCTCGGCTCGTTCGACGTGCTGATCATCGACTACGACCGGCACGAGCTGCAGATCCGCCTGCGCAACGCGCCGCTGTTCTAGGAAGCGCCGCGCCCGCGCTGCCCCATTCGCAGGAACCGCCGGCGCTCGTTCCACTGATGGCGCGCGTGCAGCCGCTCGGCCTGGGTGGCGGCTTCCGCCGGCAAGGCCTGCAGCGCGCGCAAGGCGGCGGCGTGCGCCATGGCCACGGTCGGATCGGACTGCAGCAGTGCCCGGTAGTGCTCGAGGAATGCCTGCTCGGCCGGCGCTCCGCCGCCGCTCAGCAGTTCCCGCGCGTGCGCTCCGATCGCGGCACCCTCGCTCGCCGGCAGATCGTGCGCATAGGCGAGCGCATGATCGATGTCGGCAATCAGCCGATACAGCGGCTGGAGCCAGGCCCAGTCGGGGCTCGTAGTGATCTCCTGCAGTCGCTCGAGAGGTGAGGCCGGCGGCGCGAAGTGCCGCTCCGCCTCCAGCAGCGCCCCGAGCACGCCCTGCAGCGCCGTACTGGTCGCGCGCAGATCATCCAGCCACGGACGGTCCGAGGACATGCCTGCTCCTTCCGCATCCAGCCCGCGTCGCCCCGCCCGCGGGAGCGGCTTAGCGTAACATCGAATCGCAGGATGGTCTGCGCGGCGCCGTCGCTCAACGGGCGCTGTAGCCGCGCGCGTCGAGGCAGGCGATCAGCGCCCGACGATAGTCGGATGGGTTCCCGCGCTGCTCGGACGAGCGCGTCGGATCGAAGCCGGTCTGACTCACAGCCCAGCTGTGGCACTCGTAACGATCGCTCTGCGTCTGCTCATCGCTCTGGCCATTGCGCGGATACAGGTACACCTCTCCGCTGCCGCCTGAGGCCGCAGACTGGTCAGACTGCACGGCGGCGTCCACATCGGCCGACCCGCCGCTGTCGGCGGCCGGCGGCGGATCCGTCACCACGTAGCCGTTATACCTGGGGCTCCACGCGTAGTAGAGATCGTTCCAGTAGTAGTAAGGGACGCCGCCCCACCAGAACGTGGCGTAACCCAGCGGCAGAACCGGCAGGTACCACGCCCAGCCGGGGCTGAACCAGACCTGGGGCCAGAAGATGCCGTTCCAGTAGCCACCGCCCCAGTAGTGGGCTCCGCCCCAGTAATGGCCGCCGTACCAGCCGCCATTCGCGTACGCTGAGCCTGCGCGCGCATAGTGCGTCGCCCCGTGCACGGCGTTATGCGCGACGACGCCCACTCCCGAGGCAAACTGATGAGGCGCGACATAGCTGCGGGCGCCGCTCGAGCCGCCGTAGCGGCCGGAATAATGCGGTGCCGAGAATCCGCGGGGCGCTACGAATGCCTGGCCACCACCGTAGTGGCCACCCGCCGGCCCACCCCCGAAGTGCCCGCCGCCGCCGGAATGACCGCCGCCGCCGCTGAAATGACCGCCGCCCCCGGAATGGCCGCCGCCACCGAAGCTATGGTCGGCATAAGTCAAAGCCGGTGCGGCGGCGACCGCTGCACCGAGCAGCAGCACCGCGGCGGCTCGCATCAAACGCGCTGTAACCATATTCACGGCTCACCGCCCGTTCAGGGGCCTGGGCAGGTCCTCACGGAGGCGCTCTCCTGCAGCTCATTAGACGCCCGCCTGGCGCAGGCGTTCAAGCGGACAATCCTAAAACGCGCTCCCCCGCCCACCGGTTGACCGCCGCCCCGCCACTGAGCCTGCGCGCTGCGCAGGACGGCCGTCGGCATGAGGCACGCGCCGCGGCGTTCCCGCACCGCGCCTTAGAAGACCATGTTGAGCGCCACGGCAGGCGTCAGGCTCGCGGAGGTATTGCGCCCGATCTCGATGATTCGCAGCCCGAGCAGCGCCCCCATCCGGCTGCTCCAGTTGTATTCGATCGCCGGAGCGAACGCGATGGAGTAGGACGCGCCCGAGTCGCTGCGGTAGTCGCTCCCCGGCAGGCCCGGCAAGGGCGGCAGGGTGCCGCTCACGCGCGTGCTGGCATCGTGCTGATACACCACATCGAGGGCGAGCACCCAGCTGCGGGTCAGGCTGTACTCCGCAGCCGCATCCGCCGTGAACTCATCGCCTGGGTGCGCGCGACCGCGAAATCCGCTCGTGGTGCCGTAAACACTCTGATCGCGCAACGCGAGGCCCGCGGAGCGCGCGTAGCTGAGGTCGAGGCGCACGCGCAGGATGCGCCCGTTGGGCATCCACAGGTAATCCTGGGAATACAGCGCCAGCGTCGTGGTGTAGGCGCCCGCGCCACGCCCGTCGCTCGCGCGCCCGAGCCGGTCATAGCGTCCCGTCGGTAGAGTCTCCTGGAGCACGATCGCGGTCGCCGGCAGGTAGTGCCCGTCCTGAAAGCGCGTCAGGCCGTAGCCGGCCTGCAGCGTCAGGTCGCCCACGCCGGGAGCGGCGCTGTGGGGCGCGCCCGCCGGTGCGCTGTAGCCGAAGCGCGGGATCATTCCCACCGTGACGCGGTCGGTGAGACCGTAGAGCATGTAGGTGAGGGAGCCCACATCGTGCTCGCCCGGCGTCGCGTGGCGCACGCCGTTCGCGTCGATGCGACCATCCGCGCTCACGTCGTAGAGATACGGCTCCATCAGTACGTGACCCTGCGGGAGCGTGCTGGCGTTGGGTGCGAGCATCGGTCCCGTCCACCAGGCGTCCTCGCGAGACTGCCGCTCTGCCGCCGCCGCCGTCGTGTTGAGCACGATCAGGGCGCACACCATGCAGTGTCTTAACATGCCGGCCGCTACTCCTCATTCTTCTCGAGGCCTATCTCGATGGGTGCGGATCATCCCCGCCCGCCGCATCGCCTGCACTCCGTTTCCTGCTGTTCCGCAGCCATTTTCGGACCGCGAAAACGTGAGCCATGTCACACCGCGCGGCGGTTAACTTTCCTTCACCAACGTCAGCCCCTCCCAGGTTGCGACGTTGTTAACGCCCAGAAGCCGGGAGTTCCGGCTGAATACCGCACGCTCAACGCACCGTTTGAGGAGGAGATGTCCATGTTGAAGTCCGTACGCAGAGCTCTCGCCGTCGCAGCCGTGACATTCTCGCTGGCCGCTGTTGCCGGCAACGCCATGGCGGACACGCAGTGGCAGAAGGACCATCCGCGCCGTGAGCAGGTGAACAACCGCCTCGCCAACCAGAACAAGCGCATCCACCAGGAGCGCAAGGAAGGCGAGCTCACCGCGGCGCAGGCGGCCAAGCTGCACCGCGAGGATCGCGCCATCCGCAGGGAAGAGCGCACCATGGCGAGCACGAATGGCGGCCACATCACCAAGGCCGAGCAGAAGGCGCTCAACCAGCAGGAGAACCAGGTCAGCAAGCAGATCGGCAAGTAATCTGCCTGAGCCCAAGGCGGGAGCGCGCTGCGCCGCGCTCCCGCCGTTTCCTGCCCCCGGGGGGCGCCGCACCACACCGCCCTCGTCAGCGCGCATGCTCACGCCCGTCCGCTAAGCGGGCCCGCGGGGCGGGAACTCAGCCGCCGGCAGCACCGTGCCCGCCGCTTCACCGAGGCCGATGCGCACGTAGCCTTCCCGCTCGCACCAGCCGCGCAACGTCACACGGTCGCCGTCCTCGAGGAAGCTGCGGGTCTCGCCGCCGGGGAGCGTCAGCGGTTGCCGGCCGCCGGCGGTGAGCTCGAGCAGCGAGCCGCCCTGCTGCGGCAGCGCGCCCGATTGCGTGCCGCTGCCGATGAGGTCGCCGGCGCTCAGATTGCAGCCGTTCACCGTGTGGTGCGCGAGCATCTGCGCCATGGTCCACCACGCATCGCGGAACGTGGCCTGCGACAGACGCTGCGCCGGCGAGCCGCCCGCGCGCATGCGCGCGCTGTCGAGCCACGCTTCGAGCTGGATATCGATCGCGCCGCCGGCGCGCATGCCCGCATCGTCGAGGTACGCGAGCGGCGCCGGCTCGCCGGCTGGCCGTGTCCACGGGACGCGAAACGGCGCCAGCGCCTCGAGCGTGACGACCCATGGCGATACCGTGGTGGCGAAGTTCTTGGAGAGGAACGGGCCGAGCGGCTGGTACTCCCACGCCTGGATATCGCGGGCCGACCAGTCATTCAGCAGGCAAACACCGAACACGTGACGCTCGGCTTGCGCGAGCGGCACCGGCTCACCGAGCGCATTGCCGCGGCCGATGAACACGCCCAGCTCGAGCTCGAAATCGAGGCGCCGCGTGGGGGCGAGCTCCGGCTGCGCCGCTCCCTGCGGCAGCACCTGCCCGCGGGGGCGGGGAAACGCGTGCCCCGAGACGCGTATCGAGGAAGCGCGGCCGTGGTAGGCGATCGGCACCCACTTGTAGTTGGGAAGCAGCGGGTTGTCCGGACGGAGCAGCCGCCCGACCGAGGTGGCATGGTGGAGCGAGGAGTAGAAGTCGGTGAAGTCGCCGACGTCCGCGGCGAGGCGATACTCGGCGGCCGCCTGCGGCACCAGCAGCGCACGCAGCCGCGGCGCCGCCGGTGCATCGGCACGCAGCGCCTGCGAGAGCGCGGCACGCAGCGCACTGCAGGCCTCCTGCCCGAGCGCCATGAAGGCATTCAGCGTGGGCCGGGCGCAGGCCGCGAGTGCCTGCGCCGCGAGGCCTTCGATCAGGCCGAGCGCGTGCAGCGCTCCGAGATCGAGCACGGCATCGCCGATCGCCACACCGCCGCGGAAGCTCTCGCGGCTGCCGGCGCGCCGGAAGGCGGCGAACGGCAGGTTCTGCAGCGGAAAGTCGCCCCCGGGGGCGTTGGCGGAGGCGAGCCAGCTCCTGAGCGAGGGATCATGCGTCGCGTTGAGCGCGCTCACCGCCGGGCCTGCTGCGGCGGTGTGCGCCCGCCGGCGCCGCGCCGCGGGCGGCGGCCGGGTGCGGCCGCAGCGAGCGGAGCGGCGAAGTGCTTGCGCAGCCCGCGCCATACCTCGCCGTAGTCGCCCTGCAGCAGCCGGGTCTCGAGCGCGTAGCGCGTCGGGCGAATGAGGGTGCGCGTCTCGAACATGAAGGCCATGGTGTCGGTGACGCGTGCGGGCTTCGAGGTGTCGGCGCGCGTCGCCCTCTCATAAGTCGCGGCATCCGGCCCGTGGCCGCTCATGCAGTTGTGGAGCGAGGCCCCGCCGGGGGCGAACCCCTCGGCCTTGGCGTCGTACACGCCCTCGATGAGGCCCATGAACTCGCTGGCGACGTTGCGGTGAAACCAGGGCGGCCGGAACGTGTCCTGCATCGCCAGCCAGCGCGGTGGAAAGATCACGAAGTCGATCGTATCGACGCCCGGGGTGTCGCTGATCGAGTGCAGCACCAGAAAGATCGAGGGGTCCGGATGATCGTAGCTGACGGAGCCGATGGTATTGAAGCGGCGCAGATCGTAGCGGTACGGCGCGTAGTTGCCGTGCCAGGCGACCACGTCGAGCGGCGAATGGTCGATGCGCGCCGACCACAGCTCGCCGCCGAACTTCGCCACCAGCTCGAAATCGCCTTCCCGCTCTTCGTACCACGCCTGCGGTGTCTCGAAGTCGCGCGGGTTGGCGAGTCCGTTCGAGCCGATGGGCCCGAGGTCGGGGAGCTTGAACGGCGCCCCGAAGTTCTCGCACAGGTAGCCGCGCGCGGCGCGCCCGAGCAGCTCGACGCGAAAACGCACACCGCGCGGGATCACCGCGATCTCGAGCGGCTGCACCTCGATCACGCCGAGCTCGGTGGCGAGTCGCAGGCCGCCGTGCTGCGGAACGATCAGCAGCTCCCCGTCGGCATCGTAGAAGAAGCGCTCGCGCATGGAGCGATTCGCCACGTACCAGTGGATCCCGCAGCCGCTGTGCGCGTCCGGGGAGCCGTTACCGCCGAGCGTCGCCAGCCCGGCGATGAAGTCCGTCGACTCGCGCGGCAGCGGCGGCGGGCTCCAGCGCAGCCGGTCCGGCGAGGCCGCGACCGCATCGAAGCGGCTCGTGAGGTTGCCAGCGTCGATGCGCGCAAAGCTGCCGTGCACCGCCGCCGGGCGGATGCGGTACAGCCAGCTGCGCCGGTTGGCGTGACGCGGAGCGGTGAAAGCGGTGCCCGAGAGCTGCTCGGCGTACAAGCCGTAGGCGGGGCGCTGCGGAGAGTTACGCCCCGGCGGCAGCGCGCCGGGCAGCGCCTCGGTGGCGAAGTGATTGCCGAAGCCGCTGTGATAGCGCAGCGCGCTCGAAGGCGCGGCGCGCTCCGGGCGTTTCGCAGTCATCTCTACTCACTCCGTATCCGCAGCGCGCCACTTCGGCGCGCCGCATGGCGCGCGCGGCACGCCGGCGCACTATAATGTGGCCAAACGGTTGCACGCGCAACTGTTCAGGAGACATCGTGACCGTGCGACATCGGGCTGCGCTGCGCCTGGCGGGCTTCGTCCCCTTCCGCCTCAATCGCCTCGCCGCCGAGGTCAGCCAGCATCTCTCGGCCATCTACCGCGCGCGCTTCGCCCTCGAGATCCCCGAATGGCGCGTCATCGCGACCGTCGGCCAGGACGACGGCTGCACGGCGCAGCACGTGGCCGACAGTACGCGCATGCACAAGACGCGCGTCAGCCGCGCGATCGCGCATCTCGTGCGGCGCCGCCTGATCGAGCGCGTGGCGAGCGCACACGACCGCCGCGAGCGGCAGCTGCGCCTGACGCGCGCCGGGCGGCGCATGTACGCGCAGCTCGTGCCGCTGGCGCTGCGGCGCGAGCGCGCGCTGCTCGCGTGCCTGAGCGGGCCGCAGCGGCGCGGCTTCATCCGCGGACTCGATCGGCTCGAGGAGTTCTTCGGCCTGCGGAAACCGCGCGCCGGTTGAGCTGCTAACATGCGCGGCGTGGGCAAGCTGGCGGCGTGGCTGATTGCAGGTCTGCTCGCGTGCGCGGCACGGTCGGAGGCGGCGCCGGAGGTCGTGACGCTGCGGCCGGTGGCACACTCGGCACAACTGACACTCGAGGCGGCCGCCGCACCGGGCGGCGTCATGCTGCGTGTCCGCGATACGGCGACGCAGGCTCCGCTGGAGGTGACCGATCTCGGCGTGTCCGTCGACGGGCGCAGCGCCTCCGCCATGCGCCGTGCCGATGGCGCCTGGTTCGTACCGCTCACCGCCACCGGCGCGGCGGCCGACCGCAAGCTCGACGTGGTGATCGCGCACGACGGCATCCGTGAGGTCCTGAGCGGCAGCGTGCCGCCGCCGCCCGCGCCCGGCGGCGGCACGCGTGGCCTGTTCGGCGATCACAAGCAGCTGGCGTGGTGGATTCTCAACATCACGGTGGTGCTGATCGCTGCGATCGCGATCTCGCGGCGCATGTCGTGAGCACTGCGCACACGGGCCGCGGGGCCCGGCGCGACCGGCACGCCCCCCGCCGCTCAGTGCGCCGTGATCGACTTCAGGTAGCGATACAAGAACTGGTTGCCGGTGTAGAAGGAGGCCACCCCGACCCGCTCGTCGCGGCCGTGCATGCGGATGTCGTCCCGGTCGATGGCGATGCCGGAGACGCCGTAGGTGGGGATGCCCACCGCGCTGAAGTGAATCGCATCGGAAGCGCCGGCGATCATGACCGGAATGACCTTGAGCCCGGGCCAGGTGGCCGCCGCCATGGCATCGAGCGGCTTGCCGACTTCGGCAACGAGCGGCGGCGGCGGGAAGGCGCGCCGGTCCGAGGCCGTGTCCTTCACGACGCCGTTGTCGGCAATGTAGCGCACGGTGATCTGCGGGTCCGCGAGCAGCGTGATCAGCTCGCGGCGTATCTCTTCCTGCGAGTGACCGGGCAGGATGCGGCAGTTCACCACCGCCTGCGCCTGCTGCGGCAGGGCATTGTTCGCGTGCCCGCCGGCGATGCGTGTGGCGACGCAGGTGGTACGCATGAGCGCGGCGTAATAGGGATTGCGCGACAGCCGCTCCTGCGCCTGCGGGTCGGGCGGGGTGTTCGCCACGGCACGCATGTCGGCCGCGGTCTCCCCGGAGTTCGAGGCGGCCATGCGCTCGAAGTAGGCGCGCGTGACATTGTTCATCTCGAACGGAAACTGATGCCTGCCGATCCGCAGCAGCCCCGCGGCGAGCTGGTCGACGGCGTTGTCGGGTCGCGGCAGTGAGCTGTGCCCGCCGCGGTTGGTGACGGTGAGCTGGTAGTCGGCGTACAGCTTCTCGGTGGCGCCGAGCTCGAACACCTGCGGCACGCCGTGCTCTGACATGACGGAGTTGCCGTCGTGATTCAGCACGAACTCGGCATCGATGAGCTCGCGGCGATTCCTGAGCAGCCACTCCGGGCCGTTGCAGCAGCCGCCCTCCTCGTCCGCGGTGAGCGCGAGAATGATGTCACGGCTGGGACGGTATCCTTCCTGCTTCATGCGCAGCAGCGCCGTCGCCATGATGGCTTCGCCGTCCTTCATGTCGGAGCTGCCGCGGCCGTAGAAGTAGCCGTCCTTCTCGATGAGCTTGAAGGGGTCGGTGCTCCAGTCCTCGCGCCGCGCCTCCACCACGTCGAGATGCCCGATGAGCAGCAGCGGCCGGCGCTTGCCGCTGCCGTGCAGCCGCACGACCAGATTCTTCTTGCGATCGTTGGGTCCGGCCACCACCACGTCCGCCTCCGCAAAGCCCGCGGCGCGGAAGCGCTTCGCCATGGCCTCGGCCGCCGCGGTGACGTTGCCGACCGATTCGGTGGTGTTGATCTCGATCAGCTCCTTGAAGATGTCGTAGGCGAGCGTGTTGGCGGCCTGGTCGGCGGCCGAGCCGCCGGCAGCCGCGGGGCTGGCAGGGCTCGCGGCACAGCTCCCCTGCAGTGCGAGCGTGGCGCAGAGCGCGGCAGCGGAAGTCGCGAAGACACGTGTGGTCATGGCCCTATCTTTCAGTGGCGGCCAGCGCCGCCGCCGTACATCGGGAAATGCGCACCATAGCGTCAGCGCGCGGTAACAGACTTCAGTAAGCGGTAGAAGAACTCGTTGCCGCGGTAGAACGACTCGACACCGAGACGCTCGTCGCGGCCGTGCTCACGGTCGTCGCTCGCATCCACGGCCACGCCGGCAAAGGTATAGGTGGGAATCCCGGCAGCGCTGGTGTGCTCCGCGTCGCTGGCACCCGGCGACATGTAAGGGATCACCTTCAGGCCCGGCCACATTTCGCCCACCACCCGCTCCAGCGGAGCCATGAGCGCGGGCAGTAAGCGCGGCGGCGCGAAGGCGTCCTGCTGCGGGGCCTGATCGAGCAGGTGCCCGTCGCTGGCGAGGTAGCGTACCGTGATCGCCGGATCGGCCAGCAGCGCGCTGAGCGCCTGCTGGATTTCCAGCGGCGAGTGACCCGGCAGGATGCGGCAGTTCACCACCGCCTGCGCGCGCTGCGGCAGCGCGTTGTTGGCATGTCCTGCCTCCAGTCGCGTGGCCACGCAGGTGGTGCGCATCACCGGGTACTGGACCACATCGCGCGAGACACGGCTGATCGCCCCGGGGTCCGGAGGCGTGAGCAGCAGCGCCCGCATGTCGGCAGCGCGCTCACCACGCACGCTGCCGGCCATGCGCCGGAAGTATTCGCGCGTCACGTCGTTCAGCTCGAAGGGGAATTCGTAGCCTGCGAGTCGGTCGAGGCCGCGCGTCAGCGTGTAGATGGCGTTGTCGGCGACCGGCTCCGCGCTGTGCCCGCCGCGGCTCGTGACCGTCAGCTGATAATCCGCGTACAGCTTCTCGCTCGCGTCGAGCCTGAAGTACACCGGCCTGTCCTGCTCGAGTATCACCGAGTAATCGTCCTGATTGAGCGCGAATTCGGCCTCGACGAGCTCCCGGTGGTTGCGCACCAGCCAGCTCATGCCGTTGCAGCAGCCGCCCTCCTCGTCCGCAGTGAGCGCCAGGATCACGTCACGCGCGGGCTGGAAGCCCTCCTGCTTGAGCGCGATCAGAGTCGCCACCATGATGGCGTCGGGGCCTTTCATGTCGAGCGTGCCGCGCCCGTAGAAGTAGCCGTCCTTCTCGATGAGCTTGAAGGGGTCGGTGGACCAGTCCTCGCGCCGCGCTTCGACGACGTCGAGATGGCCCATCAGCAGCACCGGCTTGTGCAGCCCCCTGCCATGCAGCCGCACGACCAGGTTCTTCTTGCGGGGGTCGGGGCCGTCCACCCTGATGTCCGCCGCGGCAAAGCCCGCCGCGCGGAAACGCCCCGCCACGGCCTCGGCCGCGGTGGTGACGTTGCCGCTCGAGTCCGTGGTGTCGGTCTCGACCAGCTGCTTGAGGATGGCGTAGGCGAGCCGGTCCCGCTGCGCAACCGCTGCCGCGGCGTGCGCCGCGGTCGCGGCGCCACGCGCCGGATTCGCCGACGTGGACAGCGTCAGCGCGAGCAGCACTCCGGCCGCGAGCGTGCCCGAGCCGCGCGCGCTCCACGCGGCCTTCATTGAATGACGCGCGCGCAAAGGTCGAGCAGCGGACCGGGCAGCAGCCCGAGCACCAGCACGGCGGCGGCGTTGACGCCCAGTGCGATGCGCACGCCCACCTCGCGCGCCGCGGGCGGCGCGGGACGCGCCGACTCATCGAAGTACATGAGCTTGATGACGCGCAGGTAGTAGTAGGCGCCGACCACCGACATCGCCGCCGCCAGCACCACCAGCCACAGGTGCTGCGTCTCCCACAGCGCCTGAAAGATGCGCAGCTTCGCCCAGAAGCCCACGAACGGCGGCACGCCGGCGGTCGAGAACATCAGCACCATCATGGCGACGGCCAGCAGCGGATCGCGCCGATGCAGGCCCTTGTAGTCGTCCAGCAGGTCCGCCTCGTAGCCCTTGGCGCTGCTCAGCAGAATCACGCCGAAGGAGCCGAGCGCCACCAGCACATACACCAGCGTGTAGTAGAGCGCGGCGGCGTAGCCGTCCGGCGTGCCGGCGACGAACCCCAGCACGATGAAACCCACGTTCGCAATGGTCGAGTACGCCAGCAGCCGCTTGAGGTTGGTCTGCACCAGCGCCACGACGTTGCCGACCACGAGCGTGAGGATCGCGAGCGCGGCCAGCATCTCGGTCCACACGGCCTCCGTGCCCGCCAGCCCCTGCGCCAGCAGCCGCAGCGCCAGCGCGAAGTAGGCGATCTTCGGTGCGGTGCCGATGAAGAGCGTGACGCTCGTGGGAGCACCCTCGTACACATCGGGCAGCCACATGTGAAACGGCACGGCGCCGAGCTTGAACGCCACCGCCACGACGATGAAGGTGAGACCGAGCACCACCCCGGAGCTGAGCGGCGCGTGCAGCTTCGCGGCGATCTCCGGCAGCGCGAGCGTGCCGGTCAGCCCATAGATGAGCGACATGCCGTAGAGCAGCGCACCGGAGGCGATGGCGCCGAGCACGAAGTATTTCATGGCCGATTCCGCGCTCACCCCCGAGTCGCGGTCGAAGGCCACCATCGCATAGACCGACAGCGCCAGCAGCTCCACCCCGAGGTACACGGTGAGCAGACTGTTGGCGGACACCAGCACGAAGATGCCGAGCAAGGCGGTGAGCGCCAGCACGTAGTACTCGCCGCGCTGGATGTTGCGGTTCTCGAGGTAAGTGCGCGAGTAGAGCAGTGCCACCGCCACGACCAGGAAAGCGGCGAGCTTCAGGGCAAAGCCGAGCTCATCGGCGATGTACATGCCGGAGAACAGCGGCGTGGGATGATCCACGTGGGCGTAACGGACCGTGAGTGCCGCACCCACCGCGAGCGCCGCGAGCGTGAGAGTCGGCGTCAGCCCACGGCGCTGCCCGCCGGCGAACACGTCCACCAGCAGGATGACGCAGATAGCCACCACCAGCCAGATCTCCGGCACCGCGGGAGCCACGCTCGACCAGGTCAGTGCGTCCGGCACGTGGCTGGCGTCCTCGGTTGCGATTGCGGCTGCGCTTCGACTGATGTGTTCATACTAGAGCTTGCTGGCGATCGCCTGGCTCACGAGGTGATGAATGGTCGGCTGCATGACCTTCAAGAGCGGCGCCGGCCACACGCCGACCACCAGCACCGCCGCCGCGAGCGACCCCAGCACGATGAGCTCACGCCCGTTGAGGTCCTCGAGCGCAGCGACCCGCGGGCTGGTCACCGGTCCGAACACCACGCGCTTCACCAGCCACAGCGTGTAGGCCGCTCCCAGCACCAGCGTCAGCGCCGCCAGCGCCGAGTACCACAAGCTCGCGCGGAAGCTCGCGATGATGACCAGGAACTCGCCGACGAAACCGGAAGTTCCCGGCAGCCCGGTATTGGCGAGCGCGAACAGCACCATGAAGGTGGCGAACACCGGCATGGTGTTGACCACACCGCCGTAGTCGGCGATCTGCCGGCTGTGCAGCCGGTCGTACAGCACCCCGACGCACAGGAACAGCGCGCCGGAGATGAGCCCGTGCGAGACCATCTGCACCATGGCCCCGTCGAGCCCCATGCCGGCGCCGGTGATGCTGCCGGTGTTGCGCACGATCTCGTAGACCACGAAGGCGCCGAGCGTCACGAAACCCATGTGCGCGATCGAGGAGTAGGCGATGAGCTTCTTCATGTCCTGCTGCACCAGGGCGACGAAGCCGATGTAGACCACCGCCACGAGCGACAGCGCGATGATGAGCAGGTCGAGCTCGCGGCTGGCATCGGGCGTCACCGGCAGGCTGAAGCGCAGGAAGCCGTAGCCGCCCATTTTCAACATGATGGCGGCCAGGATCACCGAGCCGCCGGTGGGTGCCTCGACGTGGGCGTCCGGCAGCCAGGTATGCACCGGCCACATCGGCACCTTCACCGCAAAGGCGAGCAGGAAAGCGACGAAGATCCAGCGCTGCTCGGTGAGCGTGAGTGGCAGCGCCTGCAGCTCCGCGATCGAGTAGCTGCCGGCCTTCACGTACATGTAGATGAGCGCCGCCAGCATGAACACCGAGCCGAGGAAGGTGTACAGGAAGAACTTGATGGTGGCGTACACCCGTCGCGGGCCGCCCCAGATGCCGATGATCAGGAACATCGGAATCAGCATCGCTTCCCAGAAGAAGTAGAACAGCAGCGCGTCCATGGCGCAGAACACGCCGATCATCAGCCCCTCCATGATGAGGAACGCGGCGTAGTACTGCGCCGGACGGCTGTCGATGACGCTCCAGCCGGCAATCACCACCGGCACGGTCATGAACGCGGTGAGCACGATCAGCGGCAGCGAGATGCCGTCGACGCCGAGCGCGTAGTAGGCGTCGAAGCGCGGAATCCACGCCACTTTCTCGGTGAACTGCAGCGCCGCGGTGCTGGTGTCGAAGTGCGTCCACAGCGGCACCGACAGCGCGAGCGTGGCGAGCGAGGCGAGCAGCGCCAGCCAGCGCCCGGCGCCGATCCGGCGCTCGCCGAGCGCGAGGACCAGCACCCCCGCGCAGATGGGCAGCCAGATCAGGATGGACAGCAGGTGGCGCATGCGTACGGCTCTAAGGGTGATGCGCCAGGAACCAGCCGAGCAGCAGCGCGAGTCCGATCATCATCCAGAACGCGTAGGAGTAGAGGTAACCGCTCTGCACGCGCCGCAGCACCCCGCCGAGCCAGGTCACGCCCGCGGCGCTGCCGTTGACCATGGCGCCGTCGATGAGCGTCTCATCCCCGCCCTTCCACAGGCCCACGCCGATCAGCCGGGTGAGGGCTGCGATCACCTTCTCGTTGAACCAGTCGAAATAGTACTTGTTGGTGAGCAGCGCATGGAGCGCACGAGCGCGGCGCGCCGCCTCATCGGCCCACTCCGGCCGGCGCAGGAAGAACGCCCAGGCGGTGACGGCGCCGGCGAGCGCGAACCAGAACGGCAGCGAGATCAGGCCGTGCAGCGCAAAGCGCAGCGGCCCGCCGAAGCCCTCGCCGACCCTGCCGAGCACGTCGTTGTCGGTCAGCACGACGATCGAGCCGGCGTAGTAGTCGCCGAACAGCACCGCGCCTGCGGTGAGCGCGCCGATCACCACCGAGGGGATGGCGAGGGCGATGAGCGGCAGCGTCACGACCCAGGGGCTTTCCCGGGGCGAGTCCTGCGCGTGCGCCGCCGCGCGAAAGCGCTCCGGCCCGTGGAAGGTCAGGAACAGCATGCGGAACGTGTAGAGCGCGGTGACGAATACGCCGCAGAGCACGCACCAGTAGGCATAGGCAGCGCCCCAGCGGTGCGACTCGCCGACCGCCTCGATGATCGCGTCCTTGGAGTAGAAGCCGGAGAAGAGCGGCGTGCCGACGAGCGCCAGCGCGCCGATCCAGCAGGTCACGGCGGTGACCGGCATGTACTTCGCCAGCCCGCCCATCTTGCGCATGTCCTGCTCGTGGTGCAGCGCGATGATGACCGAGCCGGCGGCGAGGAACAGCAGCGCCTTGAAGAAGGCGTGCGTCATGAGGTGGAAGATCGCCGCGCCGTAGGCAGACACGCCGAGCGCCACCGTCATGTAGCCGAGCTGCGAGAGCGTCGA
>DASQIC010000023.1:0-12393 GCA_035631755.1 Steroidobacteraceae bacterium | reverse complement strand
CCCCCCCCCCCCCCCCCCCCCCCGCCACCGTCGATCCCGGCGCGGGCACGGCGCCGCGCATGGAATTCACCGCACCCGCTGCCGGCACCTACCAGCTGCAGCGCATCCAGACGACGCCCGACGGCCTGGTGCTGGACGCCTCCGGACGGCTCGGTCGCCTGGCGCAGTTCACGCACGGCAAGATCACGCTGCTCACCTTCTTCTATACCTACTGCGTCGATCCGCTCGGCTGCCCGTTTGCGCACGTCACGCTGAGCACCCTGCGCGCCCGCGTGCTCGCCCAACCGGGACTTGCCCCACGCGTCCGCTTCGTCAACATCAGCCTCGACCCGACTCACGACACACCGGGCGAGCTCAAGGGCTACGCGGCGCAGTTCGGTAGCGACCCGCGTTTCGAATGGCGCTTCCTCACCACCCGCTCGGTTGCCGAGCTGCTGCCGCTGCTGCAGGACTTTGGCCAGGATGTCAGCGTCGAGACCGACGAGCGCGGCCGTGCGTCGCGGACGCTGCATCACATGCTCAAGGTGTTTCTGATCGATCGCTTTGGGATGGTGCGCGAGATCTACTCGCTCGCCTTTCTGCAGCCGGACGTCATGTTCAATGACATCCGCACCCTCGCGATGGAGCATTCCGCGACAGCCCGGCGCTGATCGGCGCGATGCGCCGGGGTGAAGCTGACGCTCGCGCGCAGGGGCTGAGCCCGGCCGAGCGGTACGTACATGTTCGGATCACACCGGCCAGCCGCACGGCTACCATCGCCAGGTCGCTCTGTGAAGCCGTTCCACCAGCCACGCGGAGGTAGAGACGATGAACCTTGCTTCGCGCACGCTCGGGGCAGGCGAGCCGGGTACCTGAGTGAGCACCGAGCGGCACTACGGCTGGATGTGGTTACAGGCTCTCGAGCTGGCCGAACAGGCTGAGCGGCTGCAGCGGAGCTTCCTGCGCTATCTGGGTCCGGGTCACGATGCGGTGAGCTGGGAGCCGCCGGTGGATATCCAGGAGACCTCGCAGGGACTGGTGCTGCTGTTCGCGCTGCCGGGCGTCGCTCCCGAAGATATCGAGGTGCGCCTCGAGGAGTCGGCACTCACCGTGCGCGCGTCGCGCCGCTTGCTGCGTGCGCGGAGCGACGCCGTCATCCGGCGCGTGGAGATTCCTCACGGACGCTTCGTGCGCCAGGTCGCACTGTCCGGGCCGGCGCTGCAGATTGCGGAGTCACGGTACTTCAACGGCTGCCTGGAAGTGCGTCTGGTGCGCGCCGAGAGCCGCGGCCAGCCATGACCGAGACCGCCACTGCGGACTCCAGGCCGCGGATCGAGCTGCCGCCCCTGCCTGCGGATGCGGTGCCGATCGTCCCGGTCCGCGCGGTAGCATTGTTCCCCGGCACCGTGTCGCCGATTGCGATCGGTCGCGAGCTGAGCATCGCGGCGGCACAGGAGGCGATGCGCGGCGATCACAAGATCGCCCTGCTGGCGCAGCGGGATCCGCAGGCTGAGACACCCGACGCAGCGGCCCTGTACGACATCGGGGTGCTCGCGACCGTGCTTCGCTACGTCACCTCGCCCGAAGGCACGCATCACCTCGTGTGCCAGGGGGAGAGCCGCTTTCGCGTGGTGCAGGTGCTGCGCGAGACGCCCTTTCTCGCCGCACGCATCGAGCAGCTCGCCGAGCCGGCGGAAACAGGCGCGGAGATCGAGGCGCGGTTCCTGCTGTTGAAGCAGCGCGCCATGGATGCGATCTCGCTCCTGCCGCACGCGCCGCCGGAGCTGGCGCGTCTCATCGGCGGCATCGATTCCGCCGCGCAGCTCGCCGATGTCGTCGCGAACTACATGGACATGACGCCCGCGGACCGGCAGGAGGTGCTCGAGAGGCGCGATCTGCGGCAGCGGCTCGACAAGGTGCTGCAGCTGCTGGCCCATCGCCTCGAAGTGCTCAAGATCACCAAGGACATCAGCGAGCAGACCCAGGCGGCCCTCGGCGAGCGCCGGCGCCAGACGGTGCTGCGCGAACAGCTGCACCAGCTGCAAAAGGAGCTGGGCGAATCCTCCGACCTCGAGAACGCTCTGGCGGAGCTCGACAAGCAGATCGCCGCCGCGGGCATGCCGCCCGAGGCGGAGGAGCACGCACGCAAGGAACTCGGGCGCCTGGGGCGCATGCCGGAAGGGGGGCCGGAGAACGCCATGGTGCGCGGCTATCTCGAGTGGCTGATCGCGCTGCCGTGGAACAGGACCGATGCGGAGGATATCGACCTCGAGCGCGCCCGGCGCGTGCTCGACGAGGATCACTACGGCCTGGAGAAGGTCAAGCGCCGCATCCTCGAATACCTCGCGGTCCGCAAGCTGAACCCGCACGGCCGCAGCCCGATTCTGTGTTTCGCGGGACCGCCCGGAGTCGGCAAGACATCCCTGGGGCAGAGCATCGCGCGCGCCCTGGGCCTGAAGTTCGTGCGGGTGAGTCTCGGGGGCGTGCACGACGAGGCGGAAATCCGTGGACATCGCCGCACTTACGTCGGCGCCCTCCCCGGGAACATCATTCAGGGGCTGCGCAAGGCGGGCACGCGCAATCCGGTCTTCATGCTCGATGAGATCGACAAGGTTTCCGCCAGCTTCCACGGCGATCCGAGCTCCGCGTTGCTCGAGGTGCTGGACCCTGAGCAGAACGCAACTTTCCGCGACAACTACCTCGCCCTGCCCTTCGACCTGAGTCGCGTCATGTTCATTGCGACCGCCAACGTGCTCGAGACCATCGCCGCTCCCCTGCGCGACCGGATGGAGATCATCGAGCTGAGCGGCTACACCGAGGAAGAGAAGGTCGAGATCGCCAGGCGCTACCTGGTGAAGCGCCAGCTCCAGGCCCATGGGCTCGAGGCAGCGCAGGTCACGATCTCCGACGGGGCGCTGCATCGGCTCATCAGCGAATACACGCGCGAATCGGGCTGCCGCAACCTCGAGCGACAGATCGGCGCGCTGGTGCGCAATGCCGCCATGCAGGTGGCCGAGGCCAAGGCGCACAGCGTGGCCTTCGAGGCCGCGGACCTCGATGCCGTGCTCGGCGCCACGCGCTTCGAGAACGAGGTCGCAGCCCGCACCAGCGTTCCGGGGGTCGCGACCGGGCTCGCCTGGACGCCGGTGGGTGGGGACATCCTGTTCATCGAGTCGGCGCGCCTCCCGGGCAGCGGCAAGCTCATCCTGACCGGCCAGCTCGGCGATGTCATGAAGGAGAGTGCCCAGACCGCCTTGAGTCTGCTCAAGGCACAGGCCCGGGAGCTGGGTATCGACCCCAAGCTGTTCGAGGATGCCGACATCCACGTGCACGTGCCCGCCGGTGCCATTCCCAAGGACGGGCCGAGCGCCGGGGTTGCGATGGTCGTCTCGCTGGCCTCGCTGCTGAAGCGCGAGCCGGTGCGCCCGGACGTCGCCATGACCGGCGAGATAAGCCTCCGCGGTCTCGTCCTGCCGGTCGGGGGCATCAAAGAGAAGACGATCGCCGCCGCCCGGGCGGGCATCAAACGCGTGATCCTGCCGGCGCGCAACCGACGCGACCTGGAGGAGATCCCCGCGAGTGTGCGCGCAGCACTCGAGCTCGTTTGGGTGGAACGCGTAACCCAGGCGCTCGAGGTGGTATTCAACGAGCGGTCCCCGAGCGACATCGCTGCCGAGCACCGGCCGAGTGCGCAGGGCGCGCGGGACGAGCGCGCAGCGGCCGCGCCCGGCGTGACGGCGCACGGCGGCAAGCTCTGACGTCACCCCATGAATCGCATCGCCGAGAGTGCACCAGCGCGCACTGATCTGTTCGACCCGGTGCGGCTGGGGCCGTATCTGCTCGCGAACCGCATCGTGATGGCGCCCCTTACCCGCAGTCGCGCGAGCGCGGCGGGGGTGCCCACGCCGCTGATGGTCGAGTACTACGCCCAGCGCGCCTCGGCCGGCCTGATCATCGCGGAAGGAACCAACATCTCGCCCCAGGCACGCGGTTATGCCTCGACACCGGGCCTCTACACGCGTGCGCAGATCGATGCATGGGGCGCGGTCGTCGCGGCGGTGCACGCCGGATCGGCGCTTAGCCGCGCGGCTCAGCCACGCATGTCACGCAGGGCGCTCGGGGCGCCGCAACGCCGCGCAGGCGAGGCGAGCATGTCGAGCAGGGCGAACACCGCGGCGACGGCGGCGATACCGACCGATCCCAGGCCGAGCGGTCCACGCAGGGCGATCAGCGGAAGCAGCGCCTCGGGCAGCTGATCGAGCAGCGCCACGTCGACGCCCGGCTTGATTCCCAGCCGGCGTTTACACAGGCTGGAGAGCGCATCTCCGAGCAGCGATAGCGCCGCGAATTCCGCACCCGTCCGCCAGTGCAGATGCGCGAGTGCCGCTGCCAGCGCGCAGCCGCAGGCGGCGGCAATGATGCCGCGCCAGGTCTTGTGGCTCCCCAGCAATCGCCGACCATCCCGCAGGGTGACGCCCAGATCGAGCGGCGCAGTCCAGCGCCGGCCGAGCAGCCGTGCAGAGATCCATGGCAGTGAGTTGGCGAGGATCAGCAGCAGCAGAGCGCGGACCGCGTCGGCCAGGGACAGCATGCGCCATGCCTCGCTGGCGGCGCGCTTCAGGCGCGCGGATAGCCGACGGTCTGCGCAAAGGTCACGAACTGCGCACCGGTCGCCTCACGTCGGGTCATCATGCTCACCGCCTCAGTGATCGAGCGCAATGCGCCAGCTCGCGTCGGGGTCATACTCGCTCATCGCGTGCGCGACGGCCTGAGTCTGCGGGCCGAGATTCTTCTCGCGGACGATACCGTTCTGATTGACGATGAACGTCATGATGCCCGAGTTCCCGTAGACCGCCGGATAGGCGAGCAGCGCAAAGCCGCCGGTCATGCGCCCGTCCGAGGCGATATAGCTCCTCGCGCCCCCGGGGGCGTGGGCACCCTGCCGCGTCAGGATCCGGTAGTAATACCCGTAGTAGGGACGCGGCTTGCCGCCCGGGGATTCGCTCGCATAACCCTCGCCCCGCGCCTGCGCGACCAGTGGACCCAGGGGACTTTGCGGCTCGTCGCCCTTGACCGGCCAATAGAGCCCGTCACGCTGCCCGGCGTGGCTCATGAAATGCTGCGCGTACTGTGGCTTGCCGCCTGAGCGTGTCTCGAGATCCGCGTACTCGCGCTGCGCCTGAACGTACGCACGGCACACTTCGATGACGTTGAGCTCGTTGCGGCCGACGCGCCGATCGAGAATCTGTTGCTCGCCGGCCTGCGTGTCGAAGTGCCATCCGGCGCGGTCGTGCACCAGCGGGATCGGCAGCGGCCAGCCCTCTTCGCCGACCAGCAGCACCGCCTGCCTGGACTCGTCGCGCTCGATACGGTGAGCTCGGTCGTACGCAGCGGTGAAGCGCTCCCGCCCCTCGCGATCCGCGACCGGATCTCCCGAATGGACGAGCTTCGCGCCGAGCGGCCCGAGAATGGCCAGCAGTGCGGGGAGGTCGCTGGCGCGCGTGGCCGTGATCAGCGCCTCCACCGCCTCCTCTGGGCTCGGAAACTCACGCGGCGAGGTGCTCGCCGCGGGTGCGCTCCCGGGAGCTGCAGCGCCCTGCTGCGCGGCCGGTGTCGGCGCGGCGACGGCGAGTCCCATCGCCATGATCGCCGTCACCGCGAGCGCAGTCGGCGCCGCGGCGCGCTGCGAGCGATCGCGCGAAGGCTCCACATCACATCGCACAGTCACGGCTTGCGCTCCTCTAACGATGTCCCGGATGGCCGCCAGCGGCGTTCGCCGGCGAGGGCGTGGGCGCGCTGCGGCTGGAGAATCCCCGCGTGGCTTCATTGCGCACCTGCGGGCCGCGTCCGAAGGACTCGAATGCCGGCGGCATCGGGCGCTGTGCCGGCGCGGCAGGCCTCGCCGGCGCCGCGCGGAACGGCCGCGGGATTGGCGCCGGCGCTATCCCGCCCGGCAAGCGCTCACGGGCGCCAGGGGGCTGCGGCGCAGGCGGCGGCGGCACGCCGCGGCCAGTAACCGGTGGCGGCGGCGCACGGCCTGCCGACGACGCCGGGAACCCACGGAATGGCCGCCGCGCGGCGGCCTCCGCGCCCAGGTAGCGCGCCGCCGTCGCCGAATCACGATAAGGCACGCCGCGCCGATGCGCGACATCGTGATGCCACGGCCGCGAACCTGGTTGCGGTCCCGGACGCGGATGCGGCGGGCGGCGCGGATAAACCACCACCCCGTGCTGCGGCCAGCCGAGTCCGTACCAGCCCCACGGCGGTTCGAAGATTCCGATGCCGATGCCGAAGCCGATCACGGCGCCGCCGAGGAACACGCCCGGCGGCGTCACGAAGTAGTACGGCGGATAGTCCGGCCACGGCCACGGCCCATAGACGACGGTGGGCACGTAGTACGGTACGTAAACGACATCGGGGTTGGCAGGCTCGATCGTGATGTCGTTCTGCTCCGTTGCAACCGTCTGCTGCGGCGTCGAGCGCAGCGCGCCCTGGGCGCGCGCGCGTTGCCGCAGCCGCTGCACCGAATCCATCACGTCGCCCTGCTGCGCGAGGAAGGCGTCCCCGAGCTGTTCAGTCCACTCGAGGTTGGTGTTCATCTGGCGCAGCACGTCCGGAAACGGCACCAGCGACTTGACGCTCGGATCCCAGGGCTGCTGGTCGAGAGCCGCCGTCAGGTCCTGGTCCTTGAGCGCCGCGTGGGTCGGATCCTCGAGCCAGCGCGCCGCTTCCACCAGTTCGAGGGGGTAGGTTGAGGCCACCAGGATCGACCCGAGGAGCTCATCCGGATAGAGCGCGATCGGTGCCGTGAGCTGATCGATTTGCGCCGCTGTGAGCGGCACGCTGCCCGGCGCGCCGCCGTCCGCGGCCTGCGGCTGCGCCGCGCCGGGTTCGACCATACCGGCCGCAAGGAGCACAGCGACCGCTGACGCGACGATGGCAGTCCGCATGAAATAATGCTGACCGATCCACCGCGGTGCGCGTATACGCGCAAATGCCTATCTCGGCCGCGCTGTCGCTGCGATCGCGGGCGTGCCGCACGCACCGGCGTCAGGCCGACCGCGAAGCTTGCCACACCCAGTCGCGCACCTCGGGCATGTCGTCGCCCGCGCGCAGGATGTAATCCTGATGCTCCGCGAGCTTGTCGCGCATCAGCTGGCGCACGTGCGCTGCCCGGTATCCGAGGCCCGCCACGCGGTCGATCACGTCGATGACCAGGTGATAGCGGTCGAGATCGTTGCGAACGACCATATCGAACGGCGTCGTCGTGCTGCCCTCCTCCTTGTAGCCGCGCACGTGCAGGTTGTGATGGTTGGTCCTGCGGTAGGTGAGGCGATGGATGAGCCAGGGATAGCCATGGAAGGCGAAGATGATCGGCCGATCGGTGGTGAACAGCGCATCGAACTCGGTTTCGGTGAGACCCTGCGGGTGCTCCTCCCGCGGCTGCAGCGTCATGAGGTCGACGACGTTCACCACCCGCACCTTGAGCTCCGGCAGATGCCGGCGCAGCAGGTCGACCGCGGCCAGAGTCTCGAGCGTCGGCACGTCGCCGGCGCAGCCCATCACCACGTCGGGAGCACCGTCGGCGTCGTTGCTGGCGAACTCGAAGATGCCGACGCCAGCCTCGCAGTGCCGGGCCGCGGCATCGAGACTCAACCACTGCGGCTCGTCGTTCTTGCCGGCGATGATGACGTTCACCCGATTGCGGCTCGCCAGGCAGTGCTCCGCGACGCACAGCAGCGTGTTGGCATCCGGCGGCAGGTAGACGCCGACGACCTCCGGCTTCTTGTTTATCACCAGGTCGATGAAGCCGGGGTCCTGGTGTGAGAAGCCGTTGTGGTCCTGGCGCCAGACGTGCGAGGTGAGCAGGATGTTGAGCGACGGCACCGCCTGCCTCCAGGGTATGCGCCGCGCCGCCTCGAGCCACTTGGCGTGCTGATTGAACATCGAGTCGACGATGTGGATGAAGGCCTCGTAACAGCACAACAGGCCGTGGCGTCCCGTGAGCAGATAGCCCTCGAGCCAGCCCTGGCACTGGTGCTCCGACAGCACCTCCATCACCCGGCCGTCGGCGCTCAGGTGGTCATCGCCTTCGCGCAGCTGCGCGACCCAGGTCCGGTCGGTCACCTCGAACACGGCATCGAGCCGGTTGGACGCCGTCTCGTCGGGACCGAAGAGGCGGAAGTTGCGGGCCGCTGCGTTCAAGCGGAAAACTTCACGCAGCCATTGGCCGAGGATGCGAGTGGCTTGCGCAGTGGTCTTGCCCGGACTCGCCACGGCCACGGCGAACGGCTGCGTTCCAGGCAGGCGCAGCGGCAGCGCCGGCGAGCCGTTGGCGTGCGGGTTCGATCCCATGCGGCGCGTGCCGCGGGGCGCGAGCTCCAGCACCTGAGCGCTCGGAGCGCCGTCGGCCCCGAACAGCTCCTCGGGCTGGTAGCTCAGCATCCATTGCTCGAGCAGGCGCAGATGGGCCGGATTGGAGCTCACTTCGGCAAGCGGCACCTGATGCGCGCGCCACGTGCCCTCGACCGCCTGTCCGTCCACCACCTTCGGCCCCGTCCAGCCCTTGGGACTCTGCAGCACGATCATCGGCCAACGCGGCCGCGATACCGGCGCCGGTGCCCGGCAACTCTCGCGGATGGCGGCAATCTCGTCGAGCACCCGATCGAGCGTCGCAGCCATCGCCGCGTGCATGGCCCAGGGCTCCTCGCCCGCCACGAAGTGCGGCTGCCAGCCGTAGCCGCGCAGCAGGCTCTCGAGCTCCTCGCGTGCGACGCGCGCCAGCACCGTCGGATTCGCGATCTTGTAGCCGTTCAGGTGCAGGATCGGCAGCACGACGCCGTCGCTGCGCGGATTGAGGAACTTGTTGGAGTGCCAGGCGGTCGCGAGCGGACCGGTCTCCGCCTCCCCGTCTCCGACGATGCACGCAACGATGAGATCCGGATTGTCGAACGCCGCGCCGAAGGCATGCGCCAGCGAGTAGCCGAGCTCACCGCCCTCGTGCATCGACCCGGGTACGTCGGGTGCACAGTGGCTCGGAATGCCGCCCGGAAACGAGAACTGCCTGAAGAGCCGCTGCATGCCCTCGGCGTCCCGGCTCACCTCGGGGTAGAGCTCGCTGTAACTGCCCTCGAGCCAGGTGTTGGCGACCAGCGCCGGCCCGCCGTGGCCGGGGCCGATGATGGGCAGCACGCACAGCCCCCGTGCGTTGATGAGCCGGTTGAGGTGCGCGTAGATGAAATTCAGGCCCGGCGTCGTCCCCCAGTGTCCGAGCAGTCGCGGCTTGATGTGCTCCGGTGCCAGAGGCCGGCGCAGCAGCGGATTGTCGAGCAGGTAGATCTGTCCGACCGACAGGTAATTCGCCGCTCGCCACCAGGCGTGGATGCTCTGCAGCTCGTGAGTCGCGACGCGCTCCATGGGTGCCCGGCCGAAGACTCTCAGGATGATCGCCCCGACTCCTGGCGCCTCGCCATCCGGTCAAGCACTTATTGCTGCAGCTCGAGCCTGACGGCCTCAGGCGCGGCTGCGCACCCAGCGGACGATGTCCGACTTGCTCATCGCGCCCGACTGGCGGGCGATCTCGCGGCCGCCTTTGAACAGGATCAGAGTAGGAATGCCACGGATGTCGAATTGCCCCGCGAGACCCGGGTCGGCCTCGGTATTGAGCTTGGCCAGGCGCACCCGCGGCTCGAGCTCGGTGGCCGCCTCCGCATAGTGCGGCGCCATCATCCGGCAGGGGCCGCACCAGGGCGCCCAGAAGTCCACCACGACGGGAACGTCGTTGTGCTCGAGGTGTTGGCGGAAATTCGCCGCGCTGAGCTCGATCGGGTGGCCCGTGAACAGCGGCCCGTGGCACTGCCCGCACTTCGGCGTCTCCCCGAGGCGGGCGGCGGGAATGCGATTCGTGGTCCCGCATTGCGGACACACGACGTGCAGCGCTTCGGCCATGGGCTGCAGCTTGGGGGCCTCCGGCACAGTTTCAAGACCCGCGAGCGTCGAGCGGTTTTGCAGCGCAGCTCGCCAAGCCGCCGGCGCGGTGGCAAGCTGCGCCGCGGACCGGAGCTTCAGTCCATGAGCGACTTCCTCTTTGCGCCTGCCGTGACGCCGAGCGTGGCGGTGACCGGAAGCGCTCAGCGCTTCCCGGTGCATCGCATCTACTGCGTGGGCCGCAATTACGCCGTTCATGCGCGGCAGATCAGGTCCGATCCGCCGGTGTTCTTCATCAAGCCCGCCGATGCCCTGGTCGCCGGCGGCGCCGCGGTTCCCTATCCGCCACGCACCGTCGCGCTGCAGCCCGAGATCGAGCTGGTGATCGCGATCGGCCGCGACGGACAGGATATCCAGGAGCGCGCGGCGCTCGAGCACGTGTTCGGCTATGCAGCCGGCATCGACCTGACGCGCCGCGACCTGCAGCGCGCCGCGCGGCAGTCGGGCCAGCCGTGGTCGGCCGCCAAGGCCTTCGACCATTCGGCGCCGGTCGCCGCGATCCGACCGGCCGCGCAGGGACACGTGACGCAGGGGCGCATCTGGCTCGCCGTGAACGGCGAGCTGCGGCAGGAGTCGGATGTGAAGCACATGCTGTGGGGCGTGCCCAACATCATCGCCGAGTTGTCGACCTACTACGAGCTCAGGCCCGGCGATCTCATTTTCTGTGGCACCCCCGCCGGAGTCGTCCCGGTGAAGCCCGGCGATGAGCTCGAAGGCGGAATCGAAGGGCTCGAGGTGCTGCGCATCCGCATCGCGCCGCCCCGGCGCAGCGCCTGACCGGCGCCGCTCAACGTGACGCGGCGAGATCTCCCGGCTCGAGGTCGATCGGCTCGCCATGCGGTGTGCGACTCGCCGCGCGCCGCCAGGCATTGCGGTAGCGATCGAGCTCGGCGTCCGAGCTCGCGCCCTTGACGGCAACCAGCTTCTCGAGCGCCGCCAGCCAGTGCCGGTAATAGGCATCGCCCGCGCCGGCGTCGCCACCCGCCTGCCCCGCGGCGATCTCGGCGGCGAGCGCCCGCGCCCACTCGCGCCAGGTGAAGAGCCCCCGCTCGTGCAGCGCCAGGGTCATGGCGAAGGCCTGGGCCTCCCACGGTTCGCGGAACACGGGCCCGGTGTCGTCGGCGGGCTGGCCGGGCAGCGCAACCGGAACTTCGCTCATGTCAGGGGCTCGAGATAAGGTTCCCAGGCATCGATCGACACGATGATCCCCGCGGCGGAGCGCTCGCCCCACAGCTCGCGTCCCTCGAAGGCGACCGTGTAGAGCCAGCGCGGCTGCTCGCCGAGACCCTGCGCGTTCGCGTCCGCAAACACGTGGGCGCCGTGGACCCGCTCGATCGAGCCTATCTTGCCGCGCGCGTAGCCCGGCAGGCGCGTGTGGTGGTCGGGCCGCGCCGCGCGTGTCCGCACCCATTCGCCGATCGCGAAGCGCGCCGGAGCCGAGGCCCGCCGCGCGGTGGGCGCACCCCGCGCCAACAGCGCGGGCACGTCGGCCGTCTGCAATACCCGGCCGGGGAGCGGGCCCGGATACAGCACGCGCGCCGCGGCAATTTCCTCCGGGTGCACCAGGGCGCGATCGCGCAGGAGTCGCTCGAGTCCCTTGAGCCAGATCTGGTAGTAGCTGAGCGCGGCATAGTCGGCGAGCGACTCGCGGGCGCTGCGGCTCATGTCGATATTCCACGCGCCGGTCGCGCCCATCGCCAGCGTGATCGCGAGCACCTGAGGCTCCCAGGGCGCGTGAAAGAGCTCGCCTTCGGGTTCCGGAACCACGGGGCCGTACCCGGCCTGGCCGCCGAGATCGGCGTGCGAGACGTAGCTCATGCGCGCGTGCCCGGCGACTTCGGCGCGCCCGTGCCAATCATGGAGTCGCGGGTAACGAGCGCGGCGAGCGCCTCCTCGGCGAGGCCCTCGGTGCCCGCCGGGCGCTGCGGTATCACCAGGTAGCGCACCTCGGCGGTCGAATCCCAGACGCGTATCTCGGTCGCGGCCGGCAGCGTGATGCCGAAGTCGGCCAGAACGCCGCGCGGGTCGCGCACCGCGCGGGCGCGGTACGCCGCGCTCTTGTACCAGGTCGGAGGAAGTCCGAGCACCGGCCACGGGTAGCAGCTGCAGAGCGTGCACACCACCAGGTTGTGGCGCGCGGCGGTGTTCTCGACCGCCACCATGTGCTCGCCCTGGCGTCCCGTGTAGCCGAGTGAGGCGATCGCGGCGGTGGCATCCTCGAGCAGCCGGCGCCGGAACGCCGGATCGACCCATGCCCGCGCCACGACGCGCGCGCCGTTACGGGGTCCGATCTTCGTCTGGTAGGTGTCGATCAGGACATCGAGCGCCGCGGGATCGAGGTAACCCTTCTGCGCGAGCACCGTGCCGAGCGCGCGCACCCGCAGCTCCATCTCCCCGAGGTCGCTCGGCGCGGCGGGTGCCCCGCCG
>DASQIC010000022.1:0-109412 GCA_035631755.1 Steroidobacteraceae bacterium | reverse complement strand
CGCATGAACTTCCTCGCCTCCCCGCCGCTCGTGGTCGCGTACGCGCTCGCCGGCTCGCTCGACATCGATCTCACCAGCGAGCCGCTCGGCACCGGCCGGGACGGCAAGCCGGTGCAGCTCGCCGACGTCTGGCCGAGCGATGCCGAGGTGCAGGAGGCGATCAAGCGCTCGGTCGACTCGCAGATGTTCCGTTCGAGCTACGCGAGCGTCTTCAAGGGCGACGAGAACTGGGCCGGCATCGAGGTGCCCGCCGGCCAGCGCTACCGCTGGGACCCGCAGTCGACCTACGTGAAGCTCCCGCCGTACTTCGAGGGCATGACCGGCACGCCCGCGCCGCTCGCCGATGTGCGCGGCGCGCGGGCGCTCGCGCTCCTCGGTGACTCGGTCACCACCGACCACATCTCGCCGGCCGGCAACATCGCGCGCGGCAGTCCCGCCGGACGCTACCTGGTCGAGCAGGGCGTGCAGCCCAAGGATTTCAACTCCTATGGCGCGCGCCGCGGCAATCACGAAGTGATGGTGCGCGGCACCTTCGCCAACATCCGGCTGCGCAACCTCCTGGTGCCCGGCGTCGAGGGCGGGGTCACGGTGCACCTGCCCGACGGCGAGCAGGCCTCGATCTACGACGCCGCCATGCGCTATCGCGAGGAAGGCGTGCCGCTCGTGGTGCTCGCGGGGCGCGAGTACGGCACCGGCTCCTCGCGCGACTGGGCGGCGAAGGGCACGATGCTGCTCGGCGTGCGGGCGGTCATCGCCGAGAGCTTCGAGCGCATCCACCGCTCGAATCTCATCGGCATGGGAGTCGCGCCACTGCAGTTCCCTTCCGGCAAGAGCGCCGTGGCGCTCGGCCTCACGGGGCGCGAGCTCTTCGACATCGAGGGCCTGAGCCGCGGCGATGCCACGGAAGTCACGGTCAGAGCGACACCCCCGACCGGCAAGCCGATCCAGTTCACCGCCCGCCTGCGCATCGACACGCCGAAGGAGCGCGAGTACTACCGCCACGGAGGCATCCTGCAGTATGTGCTCAGGCAGCTCGCCTCGACTCCGGTAGCGCCATCCTGACGAACGGCGCCGCTTCCGCAGCGGCGCGCGGCGGCGCGCCCGCGACGACGGGGCGCACGCTGGCGCTCTTCGACCTCGACGGCACGATCACGCGGCACGACACCCTGTGGGCGTACGTGCACGGCTTCCTGCACCGCCACCCGACGCGCGTAGCCGGACTCGCACGCGTGCTGCCGGCGCTGGTGCGCTTCGCTCGCGGCCGTGCCGACCGCGGCGAGCTCAAGGCCGCCTTCATCCGCGCCACGCTCGGGGGCGTCCCGCGCGAGGTCCTCGAGGCGTGGACCGCGCGGTTCGTGCCGCGCCTCCTCGCGCGGGGGCTGCGGGCGGACGCCCGCAGCGAGATCGCGCGCTACCGCGCGAGCGGCGACCGCCTGGTGCTGCTGAGCGCGAGCGTCGATCTCTACGTGCCCGCCATCGGCCGGGCGCTCGGCTTCGATGAGGTGCTGTGCACCGAGCTGCGCTGGGACGGCACGCGGCTCGACGGCGCACTCGCGGGCCCCAATCGTCGCGGCGCCGAGAAGGCCCGCTGTCTCGCCGAGCTGCGCCGGCGCCACCCGGGCCTCAGGATCGTGGCCTACGCGGATGCGGCGAGCGATCTCGCGCATCTCGCCGTCGCCGATCGCGGCGTCCTGGTGAACGGCACGCCGGGTACGCGGCGCACGGCCCGCGGGCTCGGGCTCGAGTGCGTCCGCTGGCGCTGAGGACCGGTCGACGTGTAATAAAACTCCTGCTGCCGGGGTCTTGTCCTATGTTCGGGCGGCACCCCTGCGGGTGCCCCCGGCCCACGGCGGAGCGTGAATGATCATCGCGGTACTGGCATTTCTCGGCGGCGTGCTGACCATCCTCAGCCCCTGCATTCTGCCCGTGGTGCCGCTCGTCCTCGCCCGCACCGACCGGCCTTTCGCGCGCAGCACGCTGCCGCTCCTCGTCGGCATGGCGGCGAGCTTCGCCGCCGTCTCCACCCTCGCGGCGGTCGGCGGCGGCTGGGCCGTCGAGGTGAACGACTTCGGTCGCGTGGCCGCGCTGGTGCTGCTCGCGCTGAGCGCGCTCGCACTGCTCTCGCGGCGTCTGGCCGCGTGGCTCACGCGTCCCCTGGTCGCGATCGGCGCGCGCCTCGCGTCCGATCGTCCCGGCGCCGAACCCCGGGGTGTCGTCGCCTCGCTGGTGCTCGGCGGGGCGACCGGGCTCCTCTGGGCGCCGTGCGCCGGTCCGATCCTCGGGCTGATTCTCACCGGCGCGGCGCTCGGGGGACCGGGTGCCGGCACGACGCTCGCGCTCCTTGCCTACGCGCTCGGTGCCGCGTGCTCGCTCGCGCTCGTAGCCGCGGCCAGCACCCGCGTCATCGCCGCGCTCAAGCGTTCCTTCGCCGCCGGCGAGTGGGTGCGGCGCGTGCTCGGGGTGGGAGTGCTCGCTGCGGTCGCGGCCATCGGCTTCGGCCTCGACACGGGGCCGCTGACGCGCCTCTCCGTGGCGAGCACCAATCGTCTCGAGCAGGCGCTGATCGAGCGCATCGCTCCCGCCTCGCGGCCCGGCGGCGCGCCGGCGATGACCGGCACCATGACCGGCGCCATGACCGGCAACACGACATCCGCACCCGCGACCGACCCGTCGGCCTCGAGCCCGCTCGCCGCGCTCTCCGGCGCGGTGGCCTGGCTGAACTCCCCGCCCCTCACGGCGCGCTCGTTGCGCGGCAAGGTGGTGCTCGTCGACTTCTGGACCTACTCCTGCATCAACTGCCTGCGTGCCCTGCCCTACGTGAAGAGCTGGTACGCGCGCTACCACGATCAGGGCCTGGTAGTGATCGGCGTGCACGCACCCGAATTCGCGTTCGAGAAGAACGAGGCCAACGTCGCGCGCGCGGTGCACGAGCTCGGCATCACCTACCCCGTGGCGCTCGACAACGACTACGCGGTCTGGCGCGCATTCGACAACCACTACTGGCCGGCGCATTACTTCATCGACGCCGGGGGACAGATCCGCGGCGACCATTTCGGCGAGGGCGACTACGCCGGGTCCGAGGCGCTCATCCGGCGCTTGCTCGAGCAGGCCGGTGCCGCCAACCTCGGCGCCGCCGCCGGTGCGATCCGCGCCACCGGCGTCGAGGCCGCGCCCGACGAGGCGGATCTGCGCTCTCCCGAAACCTATATCGGCTATGAGCGTGCCGAGCACTTCGTCTCGCCGGGCGGGGCCGTGCACGACGCCCCCCACGACTACACCGCGCCCCGCAAACTGGAGCTGAACGACTGGTCGCTGTCGGGTCCGTGGCGCATCGAAGGCGAGCGCGCCGTCGCCGGCGGCGCTCCCGCAGGAATCGCGTTCCGCTTCCGTGCGCGCGATCTGCACCTGGTGCTCGGCGCCGGCGAGGCGCATCGCCCCGTGCGCTTCCGCGTCACCATCGACGGCCGCGAGCCGGGGCCGGATCACGGCAGCGACGTCGGGCCCGACGGCACGGGCAGCGTGCGCGAGCAGCGCCTGTATCAGCTGCTGCGCCAGCACGCGCCCGCGGCCGAGCACACGTTCGCGATCGAATTCCTCGATCCCGGCGTGCAGGCGTATTCTTTTACCTTCGGCTAGAAGTCGAGCGTAGCCATGAGCGACGAGTGCAACCGCGGCTTCTCGCGCCGCAGACTCCTGAGCGGAGCGCTCACGCTGGGGGCCGCCGTGACCGGCAGCCGCCTGGCGCGCGCCGCGCTGCTCTCGGCCCCTAAGGGCGCCGAAACGGTGACCATCGAGGCTTTCGCGCCGGACGGGAAGAGCCGCGGCACCGAGAGCGTCGCGCGCGTCGTCAAGACCGATGCCGAGTGGCGCGCCCAGCTGTCGCTGCTCGCCTGGGAAGTCACGCGTCACGAAGGCACCGAGCCCGCCTTCAGCGGTCCTTACGACCGCAATCACCGCGACGGGCTCTATGCCTGCATCTGCTGCGGCACCCTGCTGTTTGACTCGCGCACCAAGTTCGACTCCGGCACCGGCTGGCCGAGCTTCTACCGGCCGATCTCGCGCTACAACGTCGTCGAGCGCAGCGACAGCACCTTCGGCATGCGGCGCACCGCGGTTTCCTGCAGGCGCTGCGATGCGCATCTCGGGCACGTCTTCGACGACGGGCCGCGGCCGACCGGACTGCGCTACTGCATGAACTCCGTGGCGCTCGCCTTCACGCCGCGCAGCTGAGGCCTCGCCAGGAGCAAACGTCAGGAGCAACCATGTCGCTGCCCGGATTCTCCCGCCGTCTGCCGGTCGTGCTCATGTCGGGGCTGCTTCTCGCCGCGTGCCACGCGGCAGCCGGCGAACCGGCCGCAACCGTCCCCGCGCCCCAGGTCGACAACCCCCGGGCGCAGGGGCGCATGCAGACGGCGGTGCTCGCCGGCGGGTGCTTCTGGGGCATGCAGGGGGTGTTCGAGCACGTGCGTGGCGTCAGGGAGGTGCTCGCCGGATATTCGGGAGGCTCGCGGCTCACGGCCCGGTATCAGGACGTCGAGACCGGACACACCGGGCACGCCGAGTCGGTGCAGATCATCTTCGATCCCGCCGAGCTCAGCTACGGCGAGCTGCTGCAGATCTATTTCTCGGTGGCTCACGACCCCACCGAGCTCGACCGCCAGGGACCGGACCGGGGCAACCAGTACCGCTCGGCCATCTTCTACGCCGACGACAATCAGCGTCACATCGCCGAGAGCTACCTCGCGCAGCTCGGCAAGGACAAGGCGTTTGCGCGGCCGATCGTGACCCAGGTGACGGCGCTGCGCGGCTTCTACCGCGCCGAGGACTATCACCAGGACTTCTACCTGAAGAATCCCGGCTACCCGTACATCGTCATCAACGATCTGCCGAAGATCCGCGAGCTCAGGGCGCTCTACCCCGGCTACTACCGCGACGCCCCGGTGACGGTGGGCGCCCGCTAGCCGCGGCTCACATCCGCAGCGGCTCACATCGAAGTGCGGATCTGCCAGAGCTCGGGGAAGAACCTGAGCTCGAGCGCCTTGGCGAGATAGGCGACGCCGCTCGTGCCGCCGGTCCCCGGCTTGTAGCCGATGATGCGCTCGACCGTCTTCAGGTGATGGAAGCGCCACAGCTGGAAGTTGTGGTCGAGGTCCACCAGCCGCTCGGCGAGCTCGTACAGGTCCCAGGCCTGGTCGGCGTTGTGATAGACGCCGAGCCAGGCCCCGGCCACCTGCTTGCTCGCGACATAGGGCTCGCTGAAGTCGCGTGACAGATAGCCCTCGGGGATCCCGTAGCCCCGCCGGCTGAGGAGGCGCAGCACCTCGTCGTAGAGCGACGGCGCCGCGAGCGCGCGCTGCAACGCCTCGTAGGCTTCCGCGTCGCGCTTGTGGACCGCCACCATCTCGGCGTTCTTGTTGCCGAACAGGAACTCGAGCATGCGGTACTGGAACGACTGGAAGCCCGACGAGCGCCCGAGCGCGTTACGGAACGCCGAATACTCGAACGGCGTCATGGTCGAGAGCACGTCCCAGACCGTGAGCAGCTGCGTCTGGGTGCGCGAGATTCGCGCCAGCATCTTGAGCGCCGGATCGAGGTCGTCGCGCCGCACGCACTCGAGTGCCGCGGTGAGCTCGTGCAGCATCAGGCGCATCCACAGCTCCGACACCTGGTGCACGATCACGAACAGCATCTCGTTGTGCTCGCGCGAGAGCGGGCGCTGCGCGGTGAGCAGCTTGTCGAGCTGCAGGTACTGGCCGTAGGAAAGCGAAGAGCCGAGGTCCCAGTGGACCGCCTCGTCGGCCAGCTCGACGCGCTCGGTCTTGTCGTAGTCGCGGGTACTCATGGGGTGCGATGGTACACGCCGGCGAACCGGCGGCAACTTCGTGCGCGGCAGACGCGCCCGCCGCGATCCGCTACGATCGCGCGCCAGTCGCCCCCCTGGTGAGGAGAGCGTGAGTACCCCGATTCTCGAAGTCCGTGAGCTCGTCAAGCAATACCCCGCCACCACCGCGGTCGACCACGTGTCCTTCGCCGTGCCGGCCGGCAGCTGCTTCGGGCTGCTCGGGCCCAACGGCGCGGGCAAGACCACCACCGTCGAGATCATGGAGGGAATCCTGCCCGCAACTGCCGGCGAGGTGCGCTATCGCGGCGAGCCGCTCGGCCGGCGCTTTCGCGAGGAGGCCGGCATTCTGTTCCAGAAGACCGCGCTGCAGGACTTCCTCACGGTGCGCCAGTCGATCGCGCTGTTCCGCGGCCTGTATGCGCACGGGCTCGAAGTCGCCGAGGTACTCAAGCTGTGTGCACTCGAGCAGCTCGCCGGACGCGACAATCGCAGGCTCTCCGGCGGACAGCAGCAGCGGCTGCTGCTCGCCATCGCGCTGGTGAACGACCCCGCGGTGCTGTTCCTCGACGAGCCGACCACCGGGCTCGATCCGCAGGCGCGGCGCAACTTCTGGCAGCTGGTCGAATCGATCAAGGCGCGCCGCAAGACGATCATCCTCACCACGCACTACATGGAGGAGGCGGAGCTGTTGTGCGACGAGATCGCCATCATGGACCGCGGCCGGATCGTCGCCCAGGGGCCGCCGCGGCAGCTGCTGCGCGAGCACTTCGCCGCGGTGCTGCTCGAGCTGCCACGCCAGGACTTCCCGGACTCCGCCCGCCGCCTGCCCCTGCAGCTGCTCGACAGCCGCGATCGTGTCGAGATCACCACCCATGACCTGGAGGCGACGCTGCGCACGCTGCTCGACGCCCGGGTGCCGCTCGCTAACCTGCGCATCCGCCCGCCGAATCTCGAGGACCTGTTCCTCGAGCTCACCGGCAAGGAGCTGCGCCCGTGATCCGGCGGCTGCTGTCGGTGCTGCACGCACGCAATCTCGAGTTCCTGCGCGACCGCGGCACGCTGCTCTTCACGGTGGTACTGCCGGTGATGCTGGTGATCGGGATGGGCTTTGTGTTCGGCGGCCCCGAGCGGGCGTTGTTCAAGGTGGGGGTGCTCGGCGCCGAGCCCGACCGCGGCGCGCATCCGTTCCTGCGCGAGCGCTACGTGCAGTTCGTGCCGCTCGCCGAGACGGGCGCGGCGCTGCACAAGCTCACCCACCAGCAGCTCGACCTGCTGGTCGAGTTCGGCTCCGGTGTCCGCTACTGGGTGAATACCGACTCGCCCAAGGGCTACATCGTCGAGAAACTGCTGCTCGCCGCCGAGCCCGCCGCGCAGCGCCAGCCGGTGAGCGGGGCGGCGCTGCGCTACGTCGACTGGCTGTTTCCCGGCATCCTCGGCATGAACATGATGTTCAGCTGCCTGTTCGGCGTCGGTTACGTGGTGCTGCGTTACCGCAAGAGCGGCTTCCTGAAGCGCCTGCACGCGACCCCGCTCAGCGCCTTCGAGTTTCTCAGCGCCCAGGTGCTGTCGCGTCTGTGCCTGATCGTGTTCATCACCGCGGTGCTCTACGGCGGCATCGGCGCCATCATCGGCTTTCACTCGGCCGGCAACCTCGCGCTGCTCGCGCTGCTCGCCGTGCTCGGGGCGTTCTCGATGATCGCGCTCGGCGTCACCATCGCGGCGCGCTTCTCGAGCGAGGAGCTGGTCGGCGGGCTGCTGAACCTGCTCACCTGGCCGATGATGCTGCTCTCGGGGGTGTGGTTCTCGCTCGAGGGGTCGCCGCGCTGGGTGCAGTGGGTGGCGCACGTTTTTCCGCTCACCCACCTGCTCGATGCCGCCCGCGCCGTCATGCTCGACGGCGCGGGTTTCGCGCAGATCGTCCCGCACTTGCTGTATCTTGCCGCCATGACGCTCGTGTTCCTCGCCTTCGGCGCCTGGTCGTTCCGCTGGCGCATCGAGTGACGCCCGCGTGCGCTTCCTGAGCGACAACACCGCTACTGCGAGTCCGGAGATACTGGCGGCCATCGAGGCGGCGAACCACGGCCTCGCCCCGCCCTACGGCGAGGACCCCTGGACCGCGCGCCTCGACGCGGTGTTCGGCGAGTTCTTCGGTACCGCGGTGCGCGCCTTCGCGGTCACGAGCGGCACCGCCGCCAACGCGCTCGCGCTCGCCACCCTGAGTCCGCCCTACGGCGCGATCTTCGCGCACCGCGAGGCGCACATCGCCGTCGACGAGTGCGGCGCACCGGGTTTTTTCTCCGGCGGCGCGCAGCTGGCGCTGCTTCCCGGGGCGCACGCGCGCCTCGAGCGCGACACCGTGGCCGCCGCGCTCGCCGATCACCCGCGCTACGTCCACAGCGTGCAGCCCGCGGTGCTGTCGCTCACCCAGGCGACCGAGCTCGGCACCACCTACCGCCCGGCCGAGCTCGCCGGCCTCGCCGAGGTCGCGCACCGTGCGGGCCTGGGGGTGCACGTGGACGGCGCGCGTTTCGCCAACGCGGTCGCCTTCCTCGGCTGTCATCCGGCCGAGCTCAGCTGGCGCGCCGGAGTCGACGTGCTCTCCTTCGGCGCGACCAAGAACGGCGCGCTCGCCGCCGAGGCGGTGGTGTTCTTCGATCCCGCGCTGGTGCGCGACTTCGAGCTGCGCCGCAAGCGCGCCGGAGCGCTGCTGTCGAAGTCCCGCTATGTCGCCGCGCAGCTGCTCGCCTACCTCGAGTCGGGCCTGTGGCGGCGCAATGCCGAGCGCAGCAACGCCCACGCGCAGCGGATCGGGGCCGCCGCCGGCGCGGCGCTGCTGCATCCGGTGGAAGCCAACGAGGTGTTCGTGAAGCTCGGCGGCGAGCGGCGAGCGGCGCTGCGCGCCGCGGGCTTCGAGTTCTACGACTGGGGGCCGATCGAGGCGGGCGCGACGCGCTTCGTGGTCTCCTGGGACCAGCCCGAGCAGGACGTGCAGGCGCTGTGCGCCGCGCTGGCGCGCGCGTGAGGCCGACGCCCGCGCCGCCTCAGCTCTCGCGCAAGCTCGTCGTCACGGGCAGCCGCGCCGCGCGCAGCGCCGGCAGGAAGCCGCCCAGCATGCCGATGAAGAGCGCGATGACGAGCCCGCGCACGACCAGCGCCGGCGTGACCTTGAAGCTGAACACCACCTGGGTGAAATTCTGCCCGAGGGTCGAAACCGAGAGGTTGTTGAAGAGCAGATAGGCGATCAGCGCGCCGAGCATCGCCCCGCCGAGCGCCAGCAGCAGCGCCTCGATCATCACCGACACCACGACCGGGAAGCCACCGAAGCCGAGCGCCCGGAGCGTCGCGATCTCCTTGCCGCGCGCGGCGACCGCGGCGTACATGCTGTTGAGCGCGGCGAACACGGCGCCGAGGCCCATGATGACGGTCACCACCCCCGCGAGCACCCCGATGGTCGCACGGAACTGCCTGGTCTGGCTGCTGAAGTAATCCTGCTCGCGCAGCACGTCCATCGATAAGCGCGGCTCGGCCGCGATGGCGGCCCTGAGCCGCTCGAAGCCGCCGGGCTCATCGAGGGCCGCGAGCACCGAGCTCGAGCCGATGCGGCCGAAGGTCGAGCGGGCCACGTTGATATCGGTCCACATCTCGCTCTCGTGGGAGTCGCCCGACTCGAACTCCCCGACGACCGTCCACTCGGAGCCGCGCATGCGCACGACCTGGCCGATGTTCGCGCCCTGAAACTGCGCCAGCACGCCGCGTCCGACGATCAGCTCGCGCACGCCCGGGGTGAAGTTGCGGCCGGCGATGATCTTCAGCCGCGGGCGCAGCGCGAAGGCCGCCGGCTCCACCCCCCGCACGGTGACGTTCGCGCCGCTCTTGACGTCGTCCTTGCGCACCAGCTCGGCGATCACCATGAGCTCGGCGGAGGCGAGCGGCTTGCCGTCGGCCCCGGGACGGATGCCCGGCTCCTGCTTGATGAGGTCGGTGGAATCGCGATCGAAGGCGGAATTGAGCTCGGCGTCGGACCCGCCGCGCAGGATGATTGCCGCATCGTGCCGCCCGGTCGCCTTGAGGGTGCTCTCGAAGCCCGCCGCCATGGCGAGCAGCGCGGTGAACACCGCCACCACGCCCGCGAGCCCGATGACGATGACCAGCGACGGAGCCCAGCGCTCGGGAATGCTGCGGATACTCAGGCCGGTGATCGCGAACGCCTGTCTCAACACGGGGTCGGTCTCCTTGGTCAGCGCCCGGCCAGGGCGTCCACGATCCTCAGGCGCCGCGCGCGCAGCGCCGGCAACAGCCCGACGGCGAGGCTCATCAGCACGATCGCGGCCACGCCCAGCAGCCACACCGAGACGTCGAGCTTGAGCAGGAACTGCCCGCCGGTGGCCTTCTCCACCATCGCACCGGCGAGCGAGGCGAGCGCGAGGCCGACCAGGCCGCCGGCCAGCACCAGGGCGAACGCCTCGGCGAGCACGAAGCCGAGTACGCTGCCGTCGGAGAAGCCGAGCGTCTTCAGCACCGCGAGCTCCGGGATGCGCTCGCGTACGCTCTGCGCCATGGTGTTGCCGACCACCAGCAGCAGCGTGAAGAACACCGCGAACAGGATCCAGCGCACGATCAGCCCGATGTCGCCGATCTGCTTGACGAAGCTGATGTTGAAATCCTTCTCCGTCTGGGTCTTGGTCTCGTCGGGGGAATTCTCGAACATGGCGTCGACCGTCTTGCTGACGGCTTCCGCGTTGGCGCCGTCGGCGAGCTTGAGGATGAAGAAGTTGGTGCGGCCCTTGATGCCGAACTGATTGGCCTCGTCGAAGTAGTCCTGCTGGATGAAGGCGAGGTTGGTGCGCTTCTGCCAGTCCTCGTCCTTGCCGTCGAAGATCCCCACCAGGTCGAACTGCCACGCCTTGCTGCCGTTCTTCTGCGGCCAGATGTTGGAGGAGATGGGAATCTTCTGACCGATCTTCCAGCCGTACTGCTTGGCGAGCTGCCGCCCGACGATCAGACCGGTGCGGGTGTGCTCGAAGGCCTGCCATTGCGCCTCCGGCATCTTCCACTCGGGATAGACGTCGTGGTAGCGCTGCGGGTCGAGCGCGAACATGATGAGCGGGGTGTTGGTCTGCCACACCCCGCCGAACCACTGCTGATAGGCGACGCGCGCCACGCCCGGGATCGCCTCGAGCTTCGGCACCATGCTCACCGGCAGCGGCGTGGTGAAGGACACCCGCGCCTGCACGAACAGGCGCGTCGCCCCCACGAAGTCGGCGCCGGAGCTGAACACCGTGTTGACCGACTGCAGCAGTCCGAACAGCAGGAACGCCATGATCACCGACAAGAGCGTCAGGATCGTGCGCACACGCTTGCGGAACAGGTTGGCGATGACGAAGCCGCTACGGGTCATGACGGGTCCCCGCTCACCTCAGGCCGCCTGTTCGAGCAGCTGGCCCTTCTCGAGATGCAGCGTGCGGCGCGCGAACTCGGCGGCCTTGGGATCGTGGGTGACGATCACGATGGTCTTGCCGTGCTCGCGGTTGAGCACCTGCAGGAGGCCGAGGATCTCGTCGGCCGTCTTGCGGTCGAGGTCGCCGGTCGGCTCGTCGCACACCAGCAGCTGCGGGTCCGACACCAGCGCACGCGCGATCGCCACCCGCTGCTCCTGGCCGCCGGAGAGCTCGCGTGGCTTGTGCTTGGCGCGGTCCGCGAGTCCCACCACCTCGAGCGCCACCGCGACATTCCTCCGGCGCTCGGCGGCCGACAGCCTGGTGAGCAGCAGCGGCAGCTCGATGTTGGCTTCGGCGGACAGCACCGGCATCAGGTTGTAGAACTGGAACACGAAGCCGACGTTGCGGGCGCGCCAGCTCGCGAGCTGACCGCTGCCGAGCTGGTCGATGCGCTTGCCGCCCACGGCGATCTCGCCCGAGGTCGGCTGGTCGAGGCCGCCGATGAGATTCAGCAGCGTCGTCTTGCCCGAGCCCGACGGGCCCATGAGCGCGACGAAGTCGCCCTTCGGTATGTCGAGCGTGAGGCCGTGCAGCACCTCGATCTTCTGCCTGCCGCGCTCGTAGACCTTGGTGACCTCATGCACCTGGACCATGGGCTCTGGCATCGCGCTGCTCTCCCTCATTGTTTGATCTCGGTGACCGCCGCGTCGTTCTTGAGGCCGGCCGGCGCATCGACGATGACGCTCTCGCCCGGGCTGAGGCCCGCGAGCACCACGCGCGCGTCCCCGCTGCCGGCGCCGAGGGTCACGGCGCGGCGCCGCGCGTGGGCGTCCTGCAGTACGAACACGACGTCCTCACTGCCGTCCTTGCGGAGCGCGCCGGCGGGTACCAGCACCCCGCGCGGCCGCTCCTGTGCGGCTTCACCCGGACGGGTCTTTTCCTCGAACGAGACCCGCACCCCCATGTCGGGCACGATGCGCGCATCCTTGACGTCGAAGCCGATGCGCACCTTCACGGTCGCCTTGGAGCGGTCGGCGGTTGGAATGATCGCGATGACATGCGAGGGTATGCGCCACTCGGGGTAGGCGTTGAGGACCGATTCGACCGGTTGCCCGGGCTCGACGCGGTTGATGTAGGCCTCATTGACGTCGACCTCGATCTCGAGCGAATCCATGTCGACCAGCGTGCCGATCCCGGTGCGGGTGAAGCCGCCGCCCGCCGAGAAGGGCGACACGATCTCCCCGACCTGCGCCGCCTTGGCGATCACGACACCGGTGAACGGCGCGCGCACGGTGCAGTAATCGAGCTGCACCTGGGCGGCGCGCACGTTGGCCTGGGCGAGCTCGATCTGCTTGCGTTGCGACTGCACCTGCGCGGTACCGGTGTCGACGAGCGTGCGTGCCTGCTCGGTTTCCTGCTGCGAGACCAGATGGCGCTTGACGAGGTCGTCGTCGCGCGCCACGTCGCGCACGCTCTGCGCGAGCTGCGCCTCGTCCTGCCTGAGCACCGCCTGCGCCGACTGCAACTGCGCCTGCGCCTGCGCCACTGCCGCCCGCTGCGCCGTGTCGTCGAGGCGTGCGATGACCTGTCCTGCCCTGACGCGATCGCCTTCATCGAACAGCACCTGGGTCACCGTCCCGGTGATCTGTGCCGATACGGTCGCCTCGCGCCGCGCGGTGACGTAGCCGGTGGCATCGAGCACCGAGGCGCCCGCCCCGCCGCCCACGGGCTGCGCCAGCGCCGTGTGCACCGGCAGCGCGCCGCGCGCCGACAACGCGAGCCACGCGCCGCCTCCGACGAGCACGATGAGCACCACCACGCCGCCGATGACCCAGGCACGCCGTCCCGGGGGGCTCGTCGGCTCCGCGCCGCGGTCGATCCGCAGCTGTCCCAGCAGCGCCTTCTTGTCCGGCTCCGCGCTCATCCCCGTTCCGTCCCCGCATGCAGGCGCGCAACGATATCATCAGCCGCCGTGCTGCCGCATGCGCACGGCTGATTCAACCGCCGGTGATCTTCGCCGTCAGACGCTGTGCCGCGGCGAACTCCGGCGCGATCAGCAGCGCGCGCTCGAGCGCATCGCGCGCTCCGACCGGATCGGCATGATCGAGCAGGTCGCGTGCCAGGTAGAAGTAGGCCTCCGCCGCGCCCCAGCCCGGCAGGCGCTCGGTGCCGCGACGCTCGGCTTCGAACGCCGCCACCGACGCGCGCAGCCGCACCAGCGCACGCTCCTTGTTGCCGCCGAGCGTGGCCGGCAGCTGGTAGTCGCTCAGGGCGACGAGCAGCAGTACCCGCGGGTCCCCCGGCGCCATGCGCAGGGCCTGCTCGAGCTCCTGGCTGCCGCGGCGTGTCGCGAGCGGTGTGCGTCTGCCGGCGAGCTCGACCGGCGTGAGCCGGCAGGTGGCCCGCAGCGCCAGGCCCTCGGCAAACTCGCCGGACGCGCCGAGCGCATCGTCGAGGCTCTCGACGCAGCGGTCCGAGAGCTGCGCCGCCGACTCCCCCGCGCCGCCGGTCACGGCGGCTGCGAGCTGTGCGCGGCGCCACGCCAGCAATCCCGCATAGTAGCCATGCATGCGCCCGTGCGACTCGTCGGCGGCGATCACGGCGCTGAGGTTCTGCAGCGAGCGTGCATCCTCGGTGTAGTAGCCGTACTGGATGCGGCTCTCGAAGTCGCGCCAGACGATGTCCGTGTTCCCGGCGAGGGCCAACGCCGCGCCCAGCGCGGCGACGGGCGGCAGTAGAATGCTCGCGCGCATGCACCACGATAGTACTGAAATCGCCCGGTCCGCCACCGCGCCGGCGCCGCCGCTCATCGACATCGGAATCAACCTCGGCCACGACAGCTACGACGCCGACCGCGATGCAGTGATCGCGCGTGCCCGGGCCGCCGGCGTGGTGCAGATGGTGGTCACGGGAGCCACGCTCGCGGGGAGCGCGCGCGCGCTCGAGCTGGCGCGGCGCTACCCCGGGCGGGCGTTTGCCACCGCCGGCGTTCACCCCCATCATGCGACCGAGCTCACCGCGGAGCGCGCGAGCGAGCTCGCCGGGCTCGCCCGGCAGCGCGAGGTGGTGGCGGTGGGTGAATGCGGGCTCGACTACTTCCGGGATTTCTCGCCGCGTGCCGCGCAGCGGCAGGCCTTCCACCGCCAGCTCGAGCTCGCCGCCGAGGTCGGCAAGCCCGTGTTCCTGCACCAGCGCGACGCGCACGACGACTTCCTCGCCATCCTCCGCGAGCACGGCGCGCGCCATGCGGGGGTCGCGCATTGCTTCACCGGCGACGCGCAGCAGCTGCGCTGCTACCTCGAGCTGGGACTCGCGATCGGCATCACCGGCTGGATCTGCGACGAGAGGCGCGGCACCCATCTCATCGCGCTGGTGCGCGAGATTCCCGCCGCGCGGCTGCTGCTCGAGACCGACGGTCCGTACCTCCTGCCGCGCGATCTTCCCCGCAAGCCGGCCGGCCGGCGCAACGAGCCGGCGTACCTGCCGCACGTGGCGGCGGCCGTGGCCCGCGCCCGCGGCGAGCCGCTCGAGACGCTGGCGCGCTCGAGCACTGCGGCCGCGCGCGCACTGTTTTCCCTGCCGGCGGACCCGGACGGCGGGCCCGCCTAGACGACTCACTCCACTGACACGAGGCTCGAGTCCATGGACCTGACGCAGCTTTGCAGCCACATCGACGGCACCTGGGACCGGTCGATCATCGACAGGCTCACCGCCTACGTGCGCATCCCCAACAAGTCGCCGCTGTTCGACCCGCAATGGGAAGCGCACGGCCACATGGAAGCGGCCGTGCAGCTCATGGCCGCGTGGTGCCGCACGCAGCCGCTCCCGGGGATACGGGTGGAGGTGCGCCGCCTGCCGGCGCGCACGCCGCTGCTGCTGCTCGATGTCCCCGGGGAGCTGCCGGGGTGCGTGCTGCTCTACGGCCACCTCGACAAGCAGCCGGAGTTCACCGGCTGGCTGCCGGGCCTCGGTCCCTGGGAACCGGTGCTGCGCGAGGGCCGGCTCTACGGCCGGGGCGCCGCGGATGACGGCTACGCGGTCTTCAGCTCGGTGACGGCGATCGCGGCGCTGAAGGCGCAGCGCGTGCGGCTGCCGCGCTGCGTGGTGCTCATCGAGGCCTGCGAGGAGAGCGGCAGCGACGATCTGCCGGCGCATCTCGCGGCGCTCGGTGCCGCGCTCGGTGACCCCTCGCTGGTCGTGTGCCTGGATGCCGAGTGTGGCAACTACCAGCAGGTGTGGTGCACCACTTCGCTGCGCGGCAACCTGGTCGGCACGCTCGAGGTGCGGGTGCTCACCGAGGGGGTGCATTCGGGCATGGCGACCGGGATCGCGCCGACCCCGTTTCGCATCCTCGAGCAGCTGCTCGCGCGCATCGAAGACCCGCTCACCGGCGATCTGCTGCTCGATGAGCTGCACGTGACGCTGCCGCAGGACCGGCGCGCCCAGGCGGCGGCGGCCGCGCAGGTGCTCGGGGAAGAGGTCGCCGGGCGGCTGCCGTGGGTCCCGGGCGTGCATCCGGTCTCGAACGACCCGACCGAGCTCATCATCAACAACACCTGGCGCGGCACGCTCGCGATCACCGGCGCCGACGGTCTGCCGCCGGTCGCATCCGCGGGCAACGTGCTGCTGCCGCAGCTCGCGGCGAAGCTGTCGCTGCGCACCCCACCCACCTGCGATGCCGCTCGCGCCGCGCAGGCGGTACGCGAGGCGCTCGAGCGCGATCCGCCCTATGGCGCCCAGGTGCGGTTCGTCGCTGATTCGGCCAGTGGCGGCTGGAACGCCCCGCCCTTCGCGCCCTGGCTCGAGCGCTCGATCACCCGCGCCTCGCGGGCGGTCTACGGGCGGGACGCCGTGCACATGGGCTGCGGCGGAACGATCCCCTTCATGGGCATGCTGGGCGAGCGTTTCCCCGCCACCCAGTTCTTCATCACCGGAGTGCTCGGGCCCCATGCGAACGCGCACGGCCCGAACGAGTTCCTGCACATCGACTACGCGAAAAAGCTCACCGCCTGCGTGTCGCTGGTGCTCGCCGATCACGCCGCCACGCTCTCCTGAGGCGCGCCGCGGCGGAATTTCACCGCCGGTGCATGTGGGCCATGTAGCTCGGCTTCACCGCCGCCTTGAGCCGCCGCCAGCCCGCGGTGAGCGGCGCGAAAGCCTCGGATTGCAGCTGTTCGGGAGCGGGGAACTCGGCGCGCAGCGCATCGAGCATCAGCGTCCACTTCGGCAGCCCCTTCGGGAACTTGCCGCGCCGGGTGAACACGATGCGCCCCTCGACCGGCACGTCGCCGGTGACCGCCTTGACCGCCGCGATGCGGTCGTAGAGGGCGCTTTGCGGGTTGGTGAAGGTGGAGCGGCGAGCCCCGTCCATGACGGTCCACTCGGCCATCTGGTCGCCGCCGAAGATGTTGCCACGCACGTCCCGCAGGTCGATCACCACCACGCCACGCAGCGTGAGCAGCAGGTAATCGACGTGGAACCCTCCGCCCATGCCGTCGGGCACCAGCGAATCGATGAGGTGATCGGCCGCGCCGGCGGTGACCGCGACGCGCAGCGCCTTGCGCGCCCGGTAAGCGCTGTACCAGCGCCAGGCCCACCACAGCGCGACGGCGAGCGCGAGCGCCGCCACGATCAGCAGCCAGGCAGCCGGCGTCAGCTTAGCGAGCTCATCCACCCGTCAGTCCCCTCCCCCCGGCAGCGCGCCCCGCAGGGCCTCGAGCGTGGCGTCGATTTCAACACAGTAAACGGGGCGCGCAAACAGTCGCGCCAGTGACTCCGGCACCGTCACCGGCTGCCCGGTGATCGGCTCGACGATCTCGCGGAACTTCGCCGCGTGCGCGGTCGCGACCAGCACCCAGCGGCCGCGGTCGCGCTCGGCCGCCGGCAGCCGCTCCCAGGCTTCGGCCGCGGTGGCGGTATGGGGACACCAGACCTGGCCGTAGGCGTCGAAGCCCGCGCGGATGCGGGCGCGGATCTCGGGGTCGCTGACCGAGACCGCGCGCACCGCGGCGCGCAGCTCCGCCGGCTGCGGGTAGAGCGTCCGCAGCCGCTCCATGTTGCTCGGGTTGCCGACATCCATCGCCGATGCCAGGGTCGCGATGCTCGGCCGCGGCCGCCAGTCCCCGCCGGCGAGAAAATCCGGTACGGCGCGATTGGCATTGTGGGCCAGCACCACGGTCGCGATCGGCAGTCCGAGCCGCCGCGCCCACAGGCAGGCGAGCGCATTGCCGAGGTTGCCGCTCGGCACGACGAAGGAGGCCGGCTCCCCGTGCCGGCGCCAGATCGCGAGGCTCGCGGCCGCGTAATAGGCGGTCTGCGGCAGCAGCCGTCCGAGGTTGATGCTGTTGGCCGAGGAGAGCGCGCTGCGCGCGCGCAGCTGCGGGTCGAGGAACGCCTGCTTCACCAGCTGCTGGCAGTCGTCGAAGGTGCCGCGCACGGCGAGCGAGATGACGTTGCCTCCCCAGCAGGTGAGCTGGCGCTCCTGGGTCGGGGAGACCAGTCCGCGGGGAAACAGCACCGCCACCTGCACGCCGGGACGCCCGTGGAAGGCCGCGGCCACCGCGCCCCCGGTGTCGCCCGAGGTTGCGACGAGAATGGTGAGTGGGCGGGGCGCGCCCGCACGCAGCCGAGCGAAGCAGGCGGCGAGAAAGCGCGCGCCGAAGTCCTTGAACGCGGCCGTGGGCCCGTGGAAGAGCTCCAGCACCGACAGCCGCCCCTCGGCCGCGAGTGGCACGAGTGGCGCGGGAAAATCGAAGGCCTCGCGGGCGATGGCGGCGAGCTCGGGGGCGAGGCGGTCGTGCTCGAGGAACGGCGCGAGCAGCGGCACGGCGAGCTGCGCCACGGCGAGCTGCGCCAGGCTCGTGGCGCCGTCGAAGTCGGCGGGGGCGAGCGTCGGCCAGCGCACCGGCACGTACAGGCCGCCGTCGGGGGCGAGCCCCTGGGTGAGCGCCTCGCTGAATCCGGCCCGGACGGCGGGATCGCGCGAGCTGGCGAAGGCGAAAGGCTCGGCCGCCCGGCTGCTCACCCGATTACCCGCGCGCCCGCGCCCTGCAGCCCCACGACCCAGCCGTCGGTCGCGAGCCCCTCCCGCTCGAACTCCCCGCGCATCGCGGCGAGCACCGCGGCGGCGCTCTCCGCCGGTGCCCAGGCGAACATCGCCGGCCCCGCCCCCGAGATCGAGCAGCCGAGCGCGCCGGCGGCCATGGCGGCGCGGCGCACGTCGCGGAAGCCTGGAATCAGCGCCTGTCGCTGCGGTTCGATCACCACGTCCTCGAACGAGGCGCGGATCATGTCGAGGTCGTTGGTGTAGCAGCCGGAGATGAAGCCCGCGAGGTTCGCGGTCTGCCAGACGAAATCCGCGAGCTCGACGCTGCCCTTGAGGATGGCGCGCGCCTGGGCGGTCGCGAGGAACATGTGCGGATGGACGATCGCGGCGCGGATGCCGGCCGGCACCGGAATGCGCTTCACCCGCGGCTCGTCGATGCCGACGGTGAGCACCAGCCCGCCGTAGAGCGACGGGGCGACGTTGTCGACGTGCCTGGCCCCGCTCGCGACCGCCTCGCCGGCCAGCGCGAACTTCAGCAGCTGCAGCCGGCTGCAGGGCGCGGGCAGCAGCGCATTCGCCGCCACCACCGCCGCCACCGCCGATGCGGCCGAGCCGCCGAGTCCCGAGCCGAGCGGAATGCCCTTGTCGATCTCGAGCCGGAAGCCGAAATTGAGCCCGAGCGCTTCCTGCATGGCGAGCAGCGCGCGGCCCGCGGTGTTGGCGCGCGGCTCGCGCGGCAGCTCTCCCGCGCCGCCGCGTACCGCGTCGATCTGCACCCCGGGCGCGTCGCGGCGCGTCACGCTCACCCGGTCGCCGAGCGCGTCCAGCGCGAATCCCAGGATGTCGAAGCCGATCGCGACGTTGCCGACCGAGGCCGGCGCGAAGGCGATGGCGCGCTGCCCGCTCACCGCGGCTTCGCTCACAGCCGTGCGCCCAGGTACGCCGCGAGGCGCAGCAGGTCGGCGAACACGCCGCCGGCCGTGACCTCGGGCCCGGCGCCCGGGCCCTGCACGATGAGCGGGTTGTCGCAGTAGCGGCGCGTCGCGAAGCGCACCACGTTGTCGGTGAGCGCGATGTTGGCGAAGGCATGCTGCTGCGGCAGCTCGATCAGGCCGACGCTCGCCTCCCCGGCCGCGGTCAGCCGCCCGACGTAGCGCAGCACCTGCCCGCGGCCGCGCGCGGCCTCGAAGCGCTGCCGCATGAGGTCGTCGTAGCGCGGCAGCCGCTCCATGAACTCCTCGATCGAGCCGCGGCGCAGCTCCGCCGGCACCAGGCTCTCCACCGCGACGTCGGCGAGCTCGAGCTCGAGTCCGATCTCGCGGCCGAGGATGATGAGCTTGCGTGCCACGTCCATGCCCGAGAGGTCCTCGCGCGGGTCGGGCTCGGTGTAGCCGCGCTGCCGCGCCTCGCGCACGATGTCGGAGAAGCTCTTGCGCCCGTCGTAGACGTTGAAGAGGTAAGCGAGCGTGCCGGAGAGGATGCCCTCGACGCTGCGCACCTCGTCGCCGGTCTCGCGCAGATCGCGCAGCGTGTGCACCACCGGCAGTCCCGCGCCCACGGTCGCCTCGTACAGGTAATGCGAGGCGCCCGCCCGGCGCGCCTCGCGCACGCGGTGGTAGTAGGCGAGCGCGCCGCTGTTGGCGTGCTTGTTCGGCGTCACCAGGTGGATGCCCGCGGCGAGCCAGTCGGCGTAGCGGCCGGCGATGGCGGGGCTCGCGGTGCAGTCCACCAGCACGGTGTGCGGCAGGTAGTCGACGCGCACGTGCTCGAGGAAGCGCTCGACGTCGGCGGGGCCGCCGCGGCGCTCGTACTCGGCCCGCCAGTCCTGCGGGGCGAAGCCGGGCTCGGTGAGCAGCATGCGCTTGCTGCCGAGCACCCCGCGCAGCCGCAGGTCGAGCCGGAATTCCTCGCGCAGCCGCGCGCTCTGCGAGGCGAGCTGGTCGAGGAACACGCGCCCGACCGACCCCGGCCCGATCACCCCGATCGAGAGCGTGTGCGGGGAGAGGTACAGCCCCGCGTGCACCGCGCGCAGCGCGCGCGTCGCGCTGTGACCGTCGACCACCGCGGAGATGTTGCGCTCGGAAGCCCCCTGGGCGATGGCGCGCACGTTGACGCCGGTGGTGCCGAGCGCACCGAACACCTTGGCGGCGACTCCCGGCGTGCCGGCCATGCCGTCGCCGACCACCGCGAGGATCGCCAGGTCGGGATCGATGTCGACGCTCTGGATCTGACCCTCGGCGAGCTCGCGCTCGAAGGCGCGGCGGGTCACCGCCGCGGCGCGTTCGGCCTGCTCCTGCGGGATCGCGCAGCAGATCGAGTGCTCGGAGCTGCCCTGCGAGATGAGGATGACCGAGATGCCCTCCTCGCGCAGCGCCCCGAACAGGCGGTGCGCCGTTCCCGGCACGCCGATCATGCCGGTACCCTCGAGGTTGATGAGCGCCACGCGCTCGATGCTGGTGATGCCCTTGACGGGCAGCGCCGAGGCGGGCTGCGCGCAGATCAGCGTGCCGGTCTTGTGCGGCGCGAAGGTGTTGCGGATCCAGATCGGAATGGCATCGCCCACCGCCGGTCCCATGGTCTGCGGGTGGATCACCTTGGCGCCGAAGTACGCGAGCTCCATCGCCTCGTTATAGGAGAGCGAATCGATGACCGTGGCGTCGGGCACGCGGCGCGGATCGGCCGACAGCACCCCGTCGACGTCGGTCCAGATGTGGATCTCGGCGGCGCCGAGCAGCGCGCCGAAGATCGAGGCGGTGAAGTCGCTGCCGTTGCGGCCGAGGGTCGTCTGCACCCCGCGCTTGTCGGTGGCGACGAAGCCGGTGATGACCAGCGTGCCGGCGAAGTCGGCCGGCACCAGCGCCGCGAGATTGGCGCGCGACTCGGCCCACTGCACGCTCGGCCCGAACGAGCCCCAGTCGACGATCACCACGCGCCGCGCATCGAGCCACACCACCGGCGCCGCGCGAGCGCCGCGCTCCTCGAGGTAGCGTTTGAACAGCTGCGTCGACCACAACTCGCCGTAACCGGAGACCACGTCGGTGACGTTGCGCCCCGCGGCGCGTGTGAGCTCGACCGAGTGCAGGATTCCCTCCAGGTCGCGGATGTGCCGATCGAGCCCGGCGAGGTACGCCTGCGCCGACTCGGCTCCGAGCAGTTGCCCGGCGATGTCGCCGTGGCGCGAGCGCAGCTGCGCGAGCTCGCCGCGGTAGCCCTGGTCCTGCCGCTCGGCGAGGGTCACGAGCCGCAGCAGCGCGTCCGTCACGCCGCGACACGCCGACAGCACGATGCCGAGGCGCGGCGCCGGCAGGCCTTCGACGATGGCCGCGACCTTGGCGAAGCAGTCGGCATCGGCGACGCTCGAGCCGCCGAACTTGTGCACCACCCAGGGAGCGGGCTTGCTCATCGGAGAGGATCCTGCGGAAGTGTTTGAAGGCGCGGCAGGTTGCACGACTCTACTGAAGGCTCCCCGGTCGGTGCAACGGCGCGCGGCCCGTCATTCCCTGTGCCGGGCAAGAGGCTGGCATAATTGGCCCGCCGTGGAAGCATCCCTCGCCCCCCTGCTGCCGCTGTTCGAGCGGGAACGTGCCGCCGGCCGCGCCGTCGCGCTCGGCGTCCTGGTGCGGGCCGCCGGCTCGACCTACCGCAAGCCCGGCGCCCTCATGCTGATCGCCGCGGGCGGCGAATACGCCGGCCTGCTCTCGGGCGGCTGTCTCGAAGGTGACCTCGCCGAGCATGCGCGCCGCGTCATCGCGGGCGGCGAGCCGCGCATCGTGAGCTACGACACCCGTGGCCCGGAAGACCTGCTGTGGGGACTCGGACTCGGGTGCGAGGGGGCCATGGACATCCTGCTGCTGCGCGTCGGGGCTGCGGAAGGCTGGCAACCGCTCGCGCATCTCGCGGAGGCGCAGGCCGCGCACTCCCCGACCGCGATCGGCGTGGTGGTGGAATCCGCACGCGGCGAGCCTCCCGCGGGCAGTCTCGCCCTGCCCGCCGCCACCGGCACGCCGCCGCCGCTGTGCGCGCCGGCGGTGCAGGCGGCGCTCGCGCGCGCGCGCGAGTCCGGCGAGGTCGAATGGATCGAGGACGAGCGCGCCGCCTGGCGGCTCTTCGTGTTGCCGCTCGCGCTGCCGCCCCGGGTGCTGCTGCTCGGGGCAGGGCCCGACGCCGCCCCGGTGGCCGAGCTCGCCGCGAGGCTCGGCTGGAAAGTCACGCTCGCCGATCACCGGCCCGCCTACGCGGTGAAGCAGCGCTTCCCCTGGGCGGAGGAGGTGATCGCGCTCTCGGGGGCCGACGCGCTGGCGGCCGAGACCCGGCTCGATGGCTACGATGCGGTGGTGGTGATGAGCCACCACCTGCGCTCCGATCTTGCTTACCTGCGTGCGCTCGCCGCGGCGCCGATCCCGTACGTCGGGCTTCTCGGGCCCGTGGCCCGCCGCGAGAAGCTCCTCGCCGAGCTCGGCGGCGAGGCGGCGAGCCTGCGCCCGCGGTTGCATGCCCCCATCGGACTGCCCCTCGGCGGCCGCGCGCCCGAGTCGCTCGCGCTGGCGATCGTGGCCGAGATTCATGCCTTCCTGCACCACGCACCGGCCAGCCGCGGCGAAGCCTCGCCGTCCGCCGCAAAAGCTGCTAGAAGCTACGAATCAATAGCTTAAAGCTCTTACTTCAAGTTTCCTCTCGATTAGTCCCATGAACGAGATCGAGCTCATCCGCGGTCAGCTCGTGAGCGAGCGCGCGCGCGTCGTCGCCGTGGCCGGCGCCTGTGCGAGGGCGCTCGCGCGGGCAGCCACCGCGGCGCCTGGCGGCGAGGCGGCGCTCCGCGCGTTCGCGGGCGCCTGCACCGAGTACCTGCGCGCCGTGCTCGAGGCCTTCGCCGAGCGCGACCGGCGCGTGGCGGCTCTCTGTACGCGCCTGCCCGGCGGCTCGCGCGAGCGGCGTGCGCTCGAGGAGCTGCTCGCCGCGCCCGGCACGAGCGCTGCGGCACTCGCGCAGCTCGCGACGGTGTCGGATGCTCCGCGGCGCGCCTGGACCGAGCTGGCGGATTATGTCAGCGGCGCCTGGAACACGAGGCGCGAGGCCATCGAGGCGCTGCTCGGCGCGAATCACCGGGTGAGCGACTGGCGCACCGTCGGCGCGCTCGATGCCGAGGCCATACTCGCCGAGCGCGCCCGCTTTGCGCAGCTGCGCAGCCTCCTCCCCGCCGGCATCGAGCTCACGCCGCTCGCGCCGCTCGGAGCCCCGCCGCAGGAGCGCGCGCGATGATCGCTGCCGCCAGAGCCGGCAAGCCGGGCGACGGTCTCTACGCCATCGTCCTCGCCGCCGGTGCCTCGACCCGTTTCGGCTCGCCGAAGCAACTCGTGCGCATCCAGGGACGGCCCCTGCTGCACACCGTCGTGACGCGCGCCGCCGAGGTGACGGGCAACGCACTCCTCGTCGTGCTCGGCGCGGGGGCCGCCGAGCTCGCCCCGCTCCTCAAGCATGCCGCAGGCTCGGTGGTGATCAATCTCCAGTGGCGCCAGGGGCTCGCCAGCTCGATCCGTGCGGGAGTCGCACGGCTGCCCGCCGCGTGCACCGGGGTGCTGCTGGTGCTGGCCGATCAGGCGACCGTGAGCGCCGATGACCTCAAGCGCCTCGCCGGCAGCTGGCGGCGCCAGCCGCAGTGCATCGTCGCGGCGCGCTACTCGGGCACGACCGGAGTGCCGGCGATCTTCCCGCGCAGCTACTTCCCCGAGCTCGCCGCGTTGCGCGGCGATGCCGGAGCGCAGGCGCTCATCCGGCGCAGCGCCGATCGCGTGGTGCGGGTGCCGATGCCGTCCGCGGCGTTCAATCTCGACACGCCCGAGGATCTGCTGGCGCTCGGGGTGACGCGCTGATCACCCGCTGGCGCGCTTCGGCCGGGCGGCGGGCGCGGCGAGCACCCGCTGCGCCTGGATGAGGTGCGGACGATCGATCATCTGTCCGTCGAGACTCGCGACGCCCCCCGTCCCGGCACCGGCGAACGCCGCCACGACCCGCCGCGCGTGCTCGCGTTCGGCCTCGGTGGGCGTGAACGCCGCATTGATCGCGCCGATCTGGTCCGGATGGATGGCGAGCTTGCCGGAGAAGCCGTCGCGCCGCGCCGCCGTGAGCTCGGCCTCCAGTCCGCGAGCGTCGCGGAAATCGGCCTGCACGCCGTCGATCGCCTGCACGCCGAGCGCCGCGGCGGCGAGCAGGCAGGTGCTGCGCGCCAGCTGGAATGAAAAGGTGAGCGCGCCGGCCGAGTCGCGCCGCCCGAGCGCCCCGAGCGCCGTCCCGAGATCCTCGGCGCCCCAGGTGAGTCCCGCGAGGTGCGTCATGACCACCCGCGAGCTGCCGAGCACCGCCGGGTACTGCGGCAGCGCCAGCAGCCCCGCCGGGGTCTCGGTGGCGATGATGAGCAGTCGCGTGACACGCCCGGCGCCGCCGCCGCGCGCCTCGAGCGTCGCGAGGTGCCCGGCGACGCTGACGATCTCGGCGGGCGCCGACACCTTCGGCAGCACGACCCCGTCCGGTGTGCGCCCGCCACCGGCGCCAGCGCCGCCGCGGCCCCCGTGTGCGAGGCCGAACACCGCCTGCAGATCCGCCCGCCACGCCGCTCCGGACGGCGCATTGATCCGCACCCACAGCTCCGGGCCGGCACCGGCGGGGTGCGCCTGCAGCAGCCCGGACACCTGCGCACGGGCGGCCGGCAGCTGCGCGGGATCGACCGAGTCCTCGAGATCGAGAATGAGCGCGTCGGCGTCGGTCGCGAGCGCCTTCTCCTGCTTGCGGGCGCTGTCGCCGGGCACGAACAGCCAGGAGCGCAGCGCCGCGCCGCGCGCTTGCTCGCTCACGCCGCCGGCCTCTTCAGCATCAGCGCCGCGCGCCGGCAGGACGCCACTTCCTCGTCGCGCTGGTTGAAGGCCCGGTGCTCGAACACCACGATGCCCGAGTCCTGGCGCGACTGGCTGAGGCGCTTCGACACGACGGTGGTCGCCGCGTGCAGCGTATCGCCGATCAGCACCGGCCGCGGGAAGCGCACCTCCTCCCAGCCGAGATTGCCGACGGTGGTGCCGTAGGTCGTGTCGTACACCGACAGGCCGACGAGCAGTCCCAGCGTGAAGACGCTGTTCACGATGCGCTCGCCGAACGGCGTACCCCGGCAGTACTCGGCGTCGAGATGGATCGCCGCCGGATTCATGGTGAGCGCGCTGAACAGCAGGTTGTCGGTCTCGGTCACGGTGCGCCGGACCAGATGCTCGAAGCGCTGCCCCGGCTCGAACTGCTCGAAATAGAGTCCCGCCACGTCGGCCTCCTCGCGCGCTGCGCGCGGGGCTAGTGTTGCACACGCTCATAACCCCAGAAAGGGGCTCACCCAACCACCCGGTATGAGACACCGTGCGCGGCGCGCCTATAGTCGTGACAGCCATGTACCGGTACGACGAGCTCGACCAGGCGTTCGTCGATCAGCGGGTCGATGAATTCCGCGATCAGACGCGGCGCTACCTTGCGGGCGAGCTCTCGGAGGATCAGTTCCGCCCCCTGCGGCTGCGCAACGGGCTGTACATCCAGCGCCACGCGCCGATGCTGCGCATCGCGATCCCTTACGGGCTGCTGAGCTCGCGCCAGCTCAACCGGCTCGCGGCGATCGCGCGCCGCTACGACCGTGGCTACGGCCATTTCACCACCCGCCAGAACCTGCAGCTCAACTGGCCGGCGCTCGAGGCCGTGCCCGAGATCCTCGCCGAGCTCGCCGCCGTGCAGATGCACGCCATCCAGACGAGCGGCAACTGCGTGCGCAACGTGACGGCCGATCATCTGGCCGGCATCGCGCCCGACGAGATCGACGACCCGCGCCCGTACTGCGAGGTCGTGCGCCAGTGGGCCACCCACCACCCGGAGTTCACCTATCTGCCGCGCAAGTTCAAGATCGCCATCACCGGCTCGCCCGAGGACCGCGCCGCTTCCGAGGTACACGACATCGGGCTGCGCCTCAGGCGCGATTCGGCCGGCGAGCTCGGCTTCGCGGTGCTGGTCGGCGGCGGTCTCGGACGCCAGCCCATCATCGGCGAGCTGATTCGCGAGTTCCTGCCGCTCGCGGAGCTGCTCGCCTACCTCGAGGCGATCCTGCGCGTCTACAACCGTCACGGCCGGCGCGACAACATCAACAAGGCGCGCATCAAGGTGCTGGTGAAGGCGCTCGGCGCGGACGCCTTCCGCGAGCAGGTGGAAGCCGAGTGGCGCGCGTGCCGCGCGAGCGCCCCGCGGCTCACGACGGCGGACGTCGAGTACATGCGCGCCTTCTTCGGCCCGCCGCCCTACGAGATGCTCCCCGACTGCGATCCCACCGTCGGCGCCGAGCCGCGCTTTGCCGCCTGGTATCGCTACAACACCCGCGCCCACCGCGTCCCCGGCTACCGGGCGGTGATCGTGTCGCTCAAGTCCCACGGGCGCAACCCCGGCGACGCCACCGCCGCGCAGATGGAGGGCGTAGCGGCACTCGCGGAGCGCGTCAGCTTCGCGCTGGTGCGCACCACGCACAGCCAGAACCTGCTGCTCGCCGACGTGCCGCAGCGCGAGTTGCGCGCGGTGTGGCTCGAGCTCGCCCGGCTCGGGCTCGCCACGCCCAACATCGGCACGCTCACCGACATCATCGCCTGCCCGGGGCTCGACCTCTGCTCGCTCGCCAACGCCGGCACCTTCGCCGTGGTGCACGACATCCAGCGCCGTTTCAACGATCTCGACTACCTCTACGATCTCGGCAACATCGAGATAAAGATGTCCGGCTGCATGAACGGCTGCGGCCATCATCACGTGGGCCACATCGGCATCCTCGGCGTCGACAAGCACGGCGAGGAGTGGTACCAGATCACCCTCGGCGGCTCGGCCAACGGCCACACGGCGCTCGGGGAGGTGATCGGGCCGGCGGTGCCGAAACGCGCGGTCGCCGACACCATCGAGCGCCTGATCGAGGTCTACCGGGCGCTGCGCGGGGAGGGCGAGCCCTTCATCGGCACCGTCGCGCGCGTGGGGCTCGGGCCCTTCCGGGAGCGCGTCTATGCGCCACATCCTGCGGCGGCGTGAGATCGTCGCCGACGACTGGCGCCACCTCGGCGAGCCGGCCGGCGACGGTGATGCGCCCGACGGGCGCTCGCTCATCGTGCCGCTCGCCGAGCTGCGGCGCGAGCCGGCGCGCTGGCAGGCGTGGCGCGGCCGCCTCGGTGCGCGCCTCGCCCCCGCCGACCCGATCGAGCCGCTCGGCGAGCTGCTGCCGCTTCTTGAGCTGGTCGCCGTCGAATTTCCGACGCCGGGCGACGGCCGCGGCTACTCGCAGGGACGGCTGCTGCGCGAGCGCCTGCGGTTCGCCGGGGAGCTGCGCGCCTGCGGCGCCGGGGTACGTCAGGACCAGGCGTTTCTGCTCGCGCGCTGCGGCTTCGATACGCTCGAGCTCGCGCCGGGGGAGGACCTCGAGGCCGCCCGCCGCGCCCTCGCCCGCTACGACGTCGCTTATCAGCCGGGCGCCGCGCCGGTCGTCGCGCTGCGCCGCCAGCGTTTCTTTTCGCCGGGTTGAGGCGTGCACCCATTCCGCGCGGAATAGTTAAGCACTTGCTTAACTATTCACTCAGGCACTTGTTCGCGTCACGACTCGCGGGCACGACGGCGACTTGCCGGCACGACGGGCGCGACCTGCGCCGCCAGCGCTTCGATCAGCGCTGCGGCAGCGCGATGCCGCTGAAGAGCTGCGCCACCTCGGCCGCGCTCGCCGCGCGGTGGGCGCGCTCGACCAGCCGGCGGTCGAGGTGCGGCGCGAGCAGCTGGGCGAAGTCGTACATGTACTTGCGCAGCAGCGTGCCGCGCCGGAAGCCGAGCCAGGTGACGTGGGCGCTGAAGACGTGGGAGGCATCGATGGCGACGAGATCCGGATCGGCGGGGTCGATCGCCATGTGCGCGACGATGCCGACTCCGAGCCCGAGCCGCACGTAGGTCTGGATCACGTCGGCGTCGCGCGCGGTGATCGCGACGTTCGGCGCGAGCCCGGCGCGGGCGAAGGCCTCGTGCAGTGACGAGGGGCCGCTGAAACTGAAGGTGTAGGTGATGAGCGGATAGGCGGCCAGCGCGCGCAGCGTGAGCTTGCCGCCGTCGGCGAGCGCATGCGCACGCGGCACGATCACCGTCCGGTACCAGCGGTAGCAGGGCAGCAGCGTCAGATCGGGGAACAGCGCCTCCGATCCGGTGGCGATGGCGCAGTCGATGCGATCGCCCGCGACCATCTCGGCGATCTGCTCGGAGGTGCCCTGATGCAGGTTGAGGCGCACCTGCGGGTAGCGCCCGCGGAACTCGCGGATGACGTCCGGCAGCACGTAGCGCGCCTGGGTGTGGGTGGTGCCGATCGACAGGCTCCCCTTGCCCTCGTCGCGCAGCTCCGCCGACAGGTCGCGGATGCTCTGCGCCTCCTGCAGGATACGCAGCGCGCGTTCGATGACCTGCTGGCCGGCGGGCGTGATGCGCGTGAGGTTGCGGCCTTCACGCACGAACACCTGGAAGCCGAGCTCGTCCTCGAGCAGCTTGATCTGCTTGCTCACCCCCGGCTGCGAGGTGTGCAGCTTGTGCGCGGCTGCGGTTATGTTGAGACCGCTCTGGGCCACGGCGGCCAGGTATCGCAACTGGTGCAGCTTCATTCGCCTCGGCCTTCCCCCACGGTGGCCTCCAAAGCTAACCCCCCGGCGTGCGCCTGTCACCGCTCCATAACCGGCGCGCAGCCCTTCAGAAGCATTTGCTCTGCTCCCGTCGCGGCCGGGGTGCGCGGGCTGCCGTACAATCGCTCATGGACTACCTGCCGGTGTTCCTGCGGCTGCAGGGCGAGCCCGCGCTCGTCGTGGGCGGCGGCGAGGTCGCCGCCCGCAAGCTCGAGTGGCTGCTGCGGGCCGGGGCGCGCGTGACTCTGGTCGCGCCCGCCCTCGCGCCGGGGCTCGAGCGGCGCGCCGCGGCGGGCGACTTCGAGCATCGTGCCGAGCCATTCGCGCCGGCACAGCTCGACGGCGCGGCGCTCGCGCTGGCGGCGACCGACGATGCGGCGGTGAACGCAGCGGTCTCGCGCGCCGCCCGCAAGCGCCGCATCCCCGTCAACGTCGTCGACTCGCCGGAGCTCTCGAGCTTCATATTTCCGGCCGTCGTCGACCGCTCGCCGCTCGTCGTCGCCGTGAGCTCCGGCGGCACCGCCCCGGTGCTCGCACGCCGCGTACGCGCGCAGATCGAGGCCTTGCTGCCCGAGCGCCTCGGGGCGCTCGCGCGCTTCATGGGCGCGCGCCGCGACGCGGTCCGGCGCGCGCTTGCGGCCTTCGCCCGCCGCGCCTTCTGGGAGCGCGTCGTCGCGGGGAGCACGGGCAGCCGCGTGCTCGCCGGCGATGCAGCCGGCGCCGAGTCGGCCTTCCGGCGCGAGCTCCTCACCTCGAGGCTCAGCGCCTGCGCCGCGACCTCCGGCAGCGGCCTCGGCGAGGTCTACCTGATCGGCGCCGGCCCGGGAGATCCGGATCTGCTCACGCTGCGTGCGCTGCAGCTGCTGCAGCAGGCCGACGTGATCCTGCACGACCGCCTGATACCGCCGGCGATCCTCGAGCGCGCGCGGCGCGACGCCGAGCGCATCTTCGTCGGCAAGGAGCGCGGCGAGCACGCGCAGCAGGCGCGCATCCACGAGCTGCTGGTGCGTCTCGCACGCGAGGGCAAGCGCGTCGCGCGCCTCAAGGGCGGCGACCCGTTCGTGTTCGGCCGTGGCGGCGAGGAGCTCGAGGTGCTCGCCGCCCACGGCATTCCCTTCATCGTGGTCCCCGGGATCACCGCGGCGCTCGGCGCCGCCGCCGCCTCCGGCATCCCGCTCACGCAGCGCGGGCTCGCGCAGAGCGTGACCTTCGTGACCGGTCACGCCGGCGCCGACGCAACGCTCGACTGGCCGGCGCTCGCGCGCGCCGCTCAGACCGTGGTCTTCTACATGGGGGTCGCGCAGTTGCCGCACATCGTCGAGCGGCTGCTCGCGGCGGGGGCCGCCCCCGCCCTGCCGGCGGCGCTCATCGAGCAGGCGACGCTCCCCGGGCAGCGCGTGCTGCGTGCGACGCTCGCCGACATCGTCGCCCTCGCCTCGCGCGAGCGGGTGGCCGCCCCGGCGCTGCTGATCGTGGGCGCGGTGGCCGCGCTCGGCGCCGCGGCCCCGCACCGCCGCACCAACGCCGCGCCCGCCGCTGCCGCCGGAGCGCCGGCCGGAGCACCGGCGTGAGCGCGGTGAGCGGCTTCATCGGCGCGATCGGCAACACGCCGCTCATCCGGCTGCGCGGCCTGAGCGAAGAGACCGGCTGCGAGATCCTCGGCAAGGCCGAGTTCATGAATCCCGGCGGCTCGGTGAAGGACCGCGCGGCGAGCGCCATCGTGGCCGACGCCGAGCGGCGCGGGCTGCTCGCTGCGGGCGGCACCGTGGTCGAGGGGACGGCCGGCAACACCGGCATCGGGCTGGCGCACGTGTGCAACGCGCGCGGCTATCAGTGCGTCATCGTCATGCCCGACAACCAGTCGCCGGAGAAGTACCGGCTGCTCGAGATGCTCGGCGCGCAGGTGCACAAGGTGCCGACCGTGCCCTACAGCAATCCCAACCAGTACCAGCGCGTGGCGCAGCGCCTGGCCGCGGCGCTCCCCAATGCGATCTGGTCGAACCAGTTCGACAACACCGCCAACCGCGAGACGCACCTCGCCACCACCGGGCCGGAGATCTGGGCACAGACCGGCGGGCACATCGACGCCTTCGTCTGCGCCACCGGTACCGGCGGCACCCTCGCCGGCGTCGCCGAGTACCTGAAGTCGCGGCGCCGCGGGGTGCGTTGCGTGCTGGCGGACCCGCCCGGCAGCAGCCTGTACGAATACGTGCGCAACGGCGCCCTCAAGGCGACCGGCAGCGGTTCGATCACCGAGGGTATCGGCATCGGCCGCGTGACCGCGAACCTGGCCGGCGCCCCGCTCGACGATGCCGTGCACGTCGAGGACGGCGACACGGTGGCCTTCGTCTACCGGCTGTTGTACGAAGAGGGCCTGCTTTTGGGCAGCACCAGCGGCATCAACGTCGCTGCCGCGGTGCGGGTCGCGCTCGAGCTCGGTCGCGGGCATACTGTCGTCACCGTGCTGTGCGACGGGGGAGCGAAGTACCAGTCGCGGCTGTTCAACCGCGCCTGGCTCGAGGAGAAGGGCCTGGCGAGCCGCGTGCCGCCGCGCGCGGCGGGGCCGCAGGTGGATCTCGCGCGAGCTCTCGCCGGCTGACAGCGCGCCGCGGAGCTCTCCAAACCCATGGCGCCCGAGGTTCCCTGGCTGGTCGGCGTCGGCTTCATCGCCCAGTTGATCGATGGCTGCGTCGGCACCGGTTACGGCATCTCATCCAGCGCCATCCTCGCCACCCTCGGCGTGCCCCCCGCGATCACCAGTGCCACGGTGCACGCCGCCGAGGTCGTGACCGCGGGCGTCTCGAGCGCCTCGCACGCGTGGTTTCGCAACATCGATCGCCGGATCTTCTTTTCGCTGCTGGTTCCCGGAGTGATCGGCGGTGTGCTCGGAGCGGGCGTGCTCGCGCACGCGCCGGTGCACGCCGTACGCCCGTTCATCTGGGCGTACCTCATAGCCACTTCGCTCGTGGTGCTCGGCCGGGTGCTGCGGCGGCGCGAGCCGCTCGCCGCCCGCGCTCAGGGACCGGCGCTCGGGGCGATCGCCGGCTTTCTCGACGCCATCGGCGGCGGCGGCTGGGGCACGATCGTCTCCTCGACCATGATCGCCCGCGGCGTCACCCCGCGCTTTGCGATCGGTACCTCGAATGCGGTGATCTGCTTCGTGGCGCTGGCGATCAGCCTGACGCTGTGGACGCAGATCGGCAAGATGCGCTACGACATGGTGATCGCGCTGCTGATCGGCGGCGCGGCCGCCGCCCCGCTCGCGGCCTGGGTGACGCGCCACGTGCCGCATCGCGTGGCGGCGACCGCGGTGGGACTCGTGGTGTTCGCGCTGGGGGCGACCGGCCTGGTGAGCGCGCTGCGCTGAGTGAGGGTGCGATGAGCGCCTTTCCCGACTCCGCCGAGCTCGAGGCGCTGCGCCTCAGCCTCGAGGTGGCCTGCCGCAGTGTCGCCTTCAGCCTGCCGCTCGCGGTGCTGGTGGCCTGGGTCCTCACGCGCGCGCGCTTTGCCGGTCGCGCCGTGCTCGATGTGTTCGTGCACCTGCCGCTGGTACTGCCCCCGGTGGCGGTCGGTTACGCGCTGCTGCTGCTGTGCGGCGCGCGCGCCCCGCTCGGCGTCTGGCTGCGCGCGCACTTCGGCATCGAGCTGCCGTTCACGACCGCCGGCGCCGCGCTCGCCACCGCGGTCATGACCTTTCCGCTGATGGTGCGCGCGATCCGCCTGTCGCTCGAGAATATCGACCGCGGACTCGACGCGGCGGCGCGCACGCTCGGGGCCGGTGCGCTCGATCGCTTCTGCACCCTCACGCTCCCGCTGATGCTCCCGGGAATACTCGCCGGAGCCGTCACCGCCTTCGCCGCCGGACTGGGCGAGTTCGGCGCGGTCATCACCTTCGCCGCCAACATCCCCGGCGTGACGCGCACCCTGCCGCTCGCGCTCTACACCGCGATGCAGTCGCCCGATGGCGATGCGCTGGCGCTGCGCCTCGCGCTGCTATCGCTCGCGCTCGGCATCGCGGGGCTGCTGGTCGCGGAGCTGCTGGCGCGGCGCGTGCGGCGGCTGCTCGGGCGTTAGCGCGTGCTGCGCGTATCGCTCGCCAAGCGCCGTGCAGGCTTCACGCTCACCGCGGCCTTCGCGGCCCCCACGCCGGGGGTGATCGCGCTCTTCGGCCCCTCGGGCAGCGGCAAGAGCACGCTGGTCGAGATGATCGCGGGGCTGCTCGAGCCCGACGAGGGTCAGGTCGAGCTCGGCGGCACCGTGCTCACCGATACGCGCCGCGGCATCGCCATCCGCCCCGAGCGGCGGCGCATCGGTTACGTGTTCCAGGACGGGCGGCTCTTCCCGCACCTCACCGCCGGCGGAAACCTGCGCTACGGCGCGAAGCGCGCCGGCGCCGCGCCGCCCTACGTGCGCTTCGACGAGGTGGTCGAGCTCCTCGGCCTCGGCGCGCTCCTCGCGCGCCGGCCCCACGAGCTCTCGGTCGGCGAGCGGGCGCGCGTCGCGCTCGGGCGCGCACTGCTGTCGCAGCCGCAGCTGCTGTTGCTCGACGAGCCGCTCGCCTCGCTCGACGTGGCGCGGCGCGAGGAGGTGCTGCCGTACCTCGAGTCGCTGCGCGACCGGCTGTCGATCCCGATGGTGTACGTGAGCCACCAGTTCGACGAGGTGCTGCGGCTCGCCACCCACCTGGTGCTGCTCGATTCGGGCCGGGTGCTGGCCGACGGTCCGGTGACCGACATCAGCCTGCGGCCCGAGCTGCGCCCGCTCATCGGCCCCGACCTCGTCGGTGCCGTCCTCGACGGGCTCGTCACCTCGGTCGATGCCCCCGGCGGTACCGTGCAGCTCGCCATCGGCGCCGGCACGCTGCAGGTGAGCCTGCGCGGGGTGCCGGTGGGTGCGCGCGTGCGGGTGCAGCTGCTGGCACGCGACATCATCCTCGCGATCCAGCCGATCCAGGGCCTGAGTGTGCGCAACGCGCTGCTCGGCACCGTCACCGAGGTGTCGGCCGGCGATGCCGCCGGTGTGCTGGTGGCAGTCGACGTCGGGGGCGCGCGGGTGCTGGCGCGCATCACCGAGGCCGCGCGTCAGGCGCTGCGGCTGCGCTCCGGCGATGCTGTCTGGGCCCTGGTCAAGGCGATGTCGACCCGCGGGCACGCGTTCCGGGTGCCGGCGAGTCCGGAACCGCCTGCTCGCTCACCATCGTGAGCACGTCGTAGTTGGCGACCGCCTCGCCGTTCTGGTTGGTGATCGCCGCGTCCCAGCGCACCTCGCCGTAGCCGGCCCCGAGGCGCAGCGACTTCTCCTTGCAGGTGAGGCGCACGCGGATGCGGTCGCCGGGCCTCACCGGCTTGACGAAGCGCAGCCCGTCGAGCCCGAAGTTGGCGAGCACCGGTCCGTAGGGCGGATCGACGAACAGCCCCGCGGCCGCCGCGACCAGGAAGTACCCGTGCGCGACCCGCCCGCCGAACAGCGGATTGCGCGCCGCCTGCGCCTCGTCCATGTGCGCGTAGAATCGGTCGCCCGAGAGCTCCGCGAAGCGCTCGATGTCCTGCACCGTGACCTCGCGCTCGCCCGAACGGAAGGTGTCGCCGAGCTCGAGCGCGCCGAACGGCTTGCGGAACGGGTGCACGCCGGGATCGCGCTCGCGCGCGCCGCGCGCCCAGCGCCTGCTCACCGCGGTGATGAGCTCCGGCGTGCCCTGCACCGCCGTGCGCTGCAGGTAGTGCAGCACGCCGCGGATGCCGCCCAGCTCCTCGCCGCCACCGGCCCGGCCCGGTCCGCCGTGCACCAGGTGCGGCAGCGGGGAGCCGTGGCCGGTCGATTCCGCGGCGCAGTGACGGTTCACCACCAGCACGCGCCCGTGAAACGGCGCGAGTCCGAGGGTGAGCTGCGCCGCGACGCCGTCGTCGGCCGTGAACACCGAGCCGGCGAGGCTCCCGCCGCCGCGCCGTGCCAGCGCGATCGCGCCGGCGAGGTCGTCGTAGGCGAGCAGCGTGCACACCGGTCCGAAGGCCTCCACCGAGTGCACCGCCTGCGCCCCGAGAGGCTCGCGGCACAGGAGCAGCGTCGGCGCCATGAAGGCGCCGCGCACGGCATCGGCGCCGAGCGGCTCGAGCTTGCCGCCGTCCCCGTACACCACCTGTGCTTCGCGCCGCAGGCGTTGCAGCTGCTCGCTCACCTCGCGTCGCTGGTCGAGGGAAGCGACCGGCCCCATGCGCACCTGCTCGAGCCGCGGATCGCCCACCACGACCCCGGCGAGCGCCGCACGCAGCGCCTCGAGCACCTCCCCGGCGAGCGCCGCCGGCACGATCGCCCTGCGGATCGCGGTGCACTTCTGGCCCGCCTTGACGGTCATCTCGCGCACCACTTCGCGCACGAACAGTGCCAGCTCGGGCGCGCCGCCGCCGGCATCGGGGCCGAGAATCGAGGAGTTGAGCGAGTCGGTCTCGGCGGTGAAGCGCACCGCGTTCGCCCCTACGGCGGGATGCTCGCGCAGCTTGCGCGCGGTGGCCGCCGAGCCGGTGAACGACACCAGGTCCTGGCAGGTGAGATGCTCGAGGAGGTCGCCGACGCCGCCGCAGATGAGCTGCACCGCGCCTTCGGGCAGGATCCCCGACTCGATGATCCGCCTGAACACCCGCTCGGCGAGATAGCAGGTCTGGGTGGCGGGCTTGACGATCGCCGGAACGCCCGCGAGCAGCGCCGGGGCGAGCTTCTCCAGCATGCCCCACACCGGGAAGTTGAAGGCGTTGATGTGCACCGCCGCCCCCTCGAGCGGCACGCAGATGTGCTGCCCGACGAAGCTGCCGGTCTTCGACAGCGCCTCGACGCCGCCGTCGACGTACACGCAGCCGTCGGGCAGCTCGCGGGTGCCCTTGCTCGCGTACACGAACAGCGTGCCGATCCCCCCGTCGATGTCGATCCAGGAGTCGCCGCGGGTGGCGCCGGTCGCGTAGGAGATCCGGTAGAAGTCCTCCTTGTGCTCGCTCAGGTCGCGCGCGAGCGCCTTGAGGAGCGCGGCGCGCTCGTGAAAGGTCAGGCGGCGCAGCTTCGGTCCGCCCACCTCGCGCGCGTAGCGCAGCATGGCGGGCGCGTCGGGAGCGGCGGCGCTCGCCTCGGCGATGACCTCGCCGGTGGTCGCATCGCGCAGCGCGGCACCGGGGCCGCTGCCCGGGCGCCAGCTGCCCGCGGCAAAGCTCTGCAGCTGCATGGCATCACTCCTTGGGGCTCACCAGCTGGCCCTCGACGCGGTAGGAGCGGCCGCGGAACAGCGCCACCCGCTCGCCACGCTGGTTGTAGACGGTGATCTCGTAGATGCCGTTGCGCCGGGTACGCCACAGCTCGCTCGCCTCCGCGGTCAGCTCGTCGCCAACGCGCGCGCCACTCAGGAAATCGATGGCCGCCGCCGCCGCGACCGTGTTCTCGTTGTGGGAGTTGCAGGCGAAGGCAAACGCGCTGTCGGCGAGCGCAAACACCAGTCCGCCGTGGCACACCCCGTGGCCGTTCACCATGTCGGCGCGTACCGTCATGACGAGGCGCGCCCAGCCGGGTCGCACCGCGGCGATCCGCATGCCGAGCGCCTGCGAGGCGCGGTCGCGCTCGAAGAGCGCCTGCGCGCAGCGCTCGGCCAGGCGCTGCACCTGCTCGGCTCGCGGTGTCGGCTCGCTCATGCGCTGCTCCGCTTCAGCGCCCGGTGAAGCGCGGCGCACGCTTCCCGGTGAACGCCGCGACGCCCTCGGCATAGTCGGCGGTGCGGCCGAGCTCCGCCTGGTAATCGCGCTCGACGTCGAGCTGCGCGGTGAGCGGCCGCGCCCAACCCTCGTAGATGGCCTGCTTGGTGCGCGCCAGGGCGCGGGTCGGCGCAGCCGCGAGCTCCCGCGCCAGGGCGTCGACCACCCCAAGGAGCTCCCCGTCGGCTACGCAGCGCCAGATCAGTCCCCAGGCGGCCGCCTGCTCGGCCGGGAGCTTCTCGGCGAGCAGCGCGACGCCGAGCGCGCGCGCGGTGCCGATGAGGCGCGGCAGGAACCAGGTGCCGCCGGAATCGGGCACCAGGCCGAGCCGCGCGAAGGCCTGCACGAAGCTCGCCGAGCGAGCCGCGAGAACCAGGTCGCAGGCGAGCGCGATGTTGGCGCCGGCGCCGGCCGCCACCCCGTTGACGGCGGCAATCACCGGCAGTGGCAGCGCGCGCAACGCCAGCACCAGCGGCTTGTAGTCGCGCTCGATCGAAGCGCCGAGATCCGGCGCCGTGGCTCCCGGAGCGACCGCGCGGTCGCCGAGATCCTGTCCGGCGCAGAATCCGCGCCCCGCGCCGGTGATCACCAGTACCCGCGTCGAGGTGCCGGTGAGGCTCGCGAGCGCACCGCGCACCTCCTGGTGCATGGCGGCGTTGAAGGCGTTGAGGCGCTCGGGACGGTTGAAGGTGAGGCGCGCGATTCCCGCCACGTTCTCGAACAGGATGTGCTGGTAGCTCACTCCCGGGTACTCCGTGCTCACTTCTCGTCGTAGTCGAGCTCGAGCAGCGCGCTCCTGGCACGCGACTGGCACGCGAGCACGTAGCCCTGCGCGAGCTCCCAGTCCTCGAGCGCGTAGTTCTGCGCCATTTCGACCTCGCCGCGCACCACCTTGGTGCGGCAGGTGGAGCACACGCCCGCGCGGCACGAGAACGGCAGCTCGACCCCCGCGCGCGCCGCGGCGTCGAGCACCGTCTCGCCGTCCAGCTGCATCGTAAACGAGCGCCGCCGCCCATCCATGTGAATCGTGACCTCGGCGGTGCCGGCGGCCGGTCCCGCCGCCGGCGCGGCCGCGGCCGGCCGCTCGGGCGCCGTCGCCACGGTGAAGTGCTCGGAGTGGATCGGCGCCTCCCCGGCGCCGAGGCTGCGCAGCGTGGCGGCGACCTGCTCGATCATGTCGCCGGGGCCGCAGAGGAAATACTCCGCCACCTGGCGCGGATCGAACAGCGCGCCGGCGAACTGCCGCACCCGCGCGGCATCGATCCGGCCGTTGTAGAGCTCGACCTCCTGCGGCTCGCGGCTCATGAGGAAGTGCAGCGCCAGGCGCTCGAGGTAGCGGTCCTTGAGCGAGAGCAGCTCCTCGAGGCACATGGTGCGAGCGCTGCCGCTGTTGCCGTAGAAGACGATGACCCGGTTGCCCGCGCCGGCGAGCAGCGCGCGCGTGACCGAGAGCACCGGCGTGATGCCGCAGCCGGCCGCGAACGCCACGTAGAGCGCGCCGGCGGTGCGCGCCGGCCGCGGCGTGAAGCTGCCGTTGGGAGGCAGCACGTCGAGCGAGTCGCCGGCACGTAGCTGCTCGGCGAGATAGCGCGACATCGTGCCGTGCGGGTGCACGCGCGGCACGATCCGCAGCGGCCATTCCCCCGGAGCATTCACCAGCGAGTAGGTACGGCGCACCTCCGCCCCGTCGAGCTGCGTGCGCACCACCACGTGCTGACCGGCGCTGCCGCGGTACTCCTCGCGCAGCTCGGCGGGTACCTCGAGCGCGATCGCCACGGCGTCCTCGGCGTCGGGGGAGATGTCGGCGACCCGCAGCGAGTGGAACCTCAGCATGGGTCAGATGCACTTGAAGTAATCGAAGGGCTCGCGGCAGGCGCTGCAGCGGTAGTGCGCCTTGCAGGGCGTCGAGCCGAACTCGCTCACGCGCTCGGTGGCCTCGCTCCCGCAGCGGGGGCAGCTCACCGGCATCGCCTGCCACAGCCGGCCGGGGACGGATTCACCCCGCACGGGTGGAGCGATGCCGAAGGCGACGAGCTTGCGCCGTCCCTCGACCGTCACCCAATCGCTGGTCCAGGCGGGCGACAGCACCTCCTCGATGAGCGCCTCGCGGTATCCTTCTGCATCGAGCGCAGCCCGCGTCGCGGTGCGGATCGGCGCCGTCGCCGGGCATCCCGAGTAGGTCGGTGTGATGCCGATGCGCAGCCGCCCGTCATCGCCACGCCGCACGTAGCGCACGATCCCCAGGTCGACGATGTTGAGCAGCGGGATCTCGGGATCCGGTACGCCACGCAACACCTCCCACACGCGCTCCTCGGGCTGCGACATGGACGGCACCACCGCTTTCACCACTGCAATCCCGGGTAGCTGCGCTGCAGATGCTGCATCTCGCCGAGCAGGTGACCGAGGTGCTCGGTGTGCACGCCGCGCCTGCCGTGCCACGGGTAGGCCATCGGCGCGGGCCGCGCCAGCGTCGCCTCCGCCAGGTCCTCTTGTACCCGCGCCGACCAGGCGTTCGCCTGCGGCGCGAGGGGCGGCGCCACGCCCGCGGCCGCGATCCGCACATCGACCTCGTCGGGTGCGAACAGCTCGTCGGTGAAGCGCCACAGCGACTCGAGCGCCTGCTGCGCCCGGCTGCGGCTCTCGTCGGTGCCGTCGCCGAGCCGCACCAGCCAGCCGCTGCTGAAGCGGTAGTGATAGCGGGTCTCCTTGAGGGCCTTGGCGGCGATCGCCGCCAGGCGGTCATCGGCCGAGCCGGCGAGTCCCTGGTAGAGCTCGAGCTGCCAGGCGTCGATCAGCCACTGCCGCACGATGGTGTGCGCGAAATCGCCGTTCGGCTGCTCCGCGAGCGCGAGGTTCATGAACTCGGGCGCATCGCGCAGGTACGCGAGCGCATCCTCGTCGCGCCCGCGGCCCTCGACCTCGCCCGCGTAGGAGAGCAGCAGCCGCGCCTGCCCGATGAGGTCGAGCGCCAGGTTGGCGAGCGCCAGGTCCTCTTCCAGCGCCGGGGCATGGCCGACCCACTCGCCGAGCCGCTGGCCGAGCACCAGACTCGTGTCCCCCAGCCGCAGCAGGTAGGCGAACAGCGCCTCGCGCGGGGCGCTCTCGCCTGCCGGCCCGGCGGCTGCGCCCGTGCTCACAGGTTCTTCACCTCGTCGGGGATCGCGTAGAAGGTCGGGTGGCGGTAGACCTTGTCGCGCGCCGGCTCGAACAGCGCCTCGGCCTCCTCCGGATCGGAGGCGACGATGTCCGCCGAGCGCACCGCCCAGATGCTGATGCCCTCCTGGCGGCGGGTGTAGACGTCGCGGGCGTGCTCGATCGCCATGCGCGCATCGGCCGCGTGCAGGCTGCCGACGTGCTTGTGCTCGAGTCCCGAGCGCGAGCGGATGAATACTTCGAACAGCGGCCAGTCCCCCGACACCACCGGCTCCTGCGGATCGCTCATGCTGCACTCCCGGCGGCCTGCCGCGCCGCCCGCGCGCGCGCCGCCACCTTGGCCGCGTGCGCCGCCGCCGCCTCCCGTACCCAGCCGCCGGCCGCGTGGGCCGCGCGGCGTGCCTCGAGCCGCTCGCGGTTGCACGGGCCGTTGCCCTTGAGCACCGCCTGGAACTCGTTCCAGTCGATCGGTCCGCTGACAAAGTGCTGCGCGGCCGCGTCCCAGCGCAGCTCGGGGTCGGGGATCGTGAGCCCGAGGAACTGCGCCTGCGGCACCGTGATGTCGATGAACTTCTGGCGCAGCTCGTCGTTGCTGAAGCGCTTGATCTTCCAGCGCATCGACTGTGCGCTGTGCTTCGAGTCCGCATCCGACGGACCGAACATCATGATCGACGGCCACCACCAGCGGTTGAGCGCGTCCTGGGCCATGGCACGCTGCGAGCCGCTGCCGCGCGCGAGCGTCAGCATGATCTCGAAGCCCTGCCGCTGGTGAAAGCTCTCTTCCCGGCAGATGCGCACCATGGCGCGGGCGTACGGCCCGTAGGAGCAGCGGCAGATCGGGATCTGATTCATGATCGCCGCACCGTCCACCAGCCAGCCGATCGCGCCCACGTCCGCCCAGGTGAGCGTCGGGTAGTTGAAGATGCTCGAGTACCTGGCGGTGCCCGCGAGCAACTGCTCGATCATCTGCTCGCGCGACACGCCGAGGGTTTCGGCGGCGCTGTACAGGTACATGCCGTGACCGCCCTCGTCCTGGACCTTGGCGATGAGCACCGCCTTGCGCTTGAGTGTGGGAGCGCGCGTGATCCAGTTGCCCTCGGGCAGCATGCCGACGATCTCCGAGTGCGCGTGCTGGGAGATCTGCCGGACGAGGGTCTGGCGGTAGGCGTCCGGCATCCAGTCCTTCGGCTCGATCTTCTCCTCGGCGTCGATGCGCGCCTGGAAGCGCGCCGCCTGCGCCTCGGTCGCCCCGCCGGCGGGCGGCGGCTCGCGGCCGTGGGTGTCGAGCGCCTGGGTGTACATGCGAGTCCCCCGAGCGGGCGGCGCGCCGCCCGATATGACACAAGACTAGCACAAGGACTTACACTTCTTGTGTCACAATTTCCGCCCCATGAGACGCCGTGCGCCCCGCCCGCTTCCCGCCCCCGTGCGGGTGCTGCTGCGCCGCTTCCGGAGGCAGCGGCCGCTGCGTGCCGGGTCGCTGCTGATCACGATTTTCGGCGACTCGATCGCCCCGCGCGGCGGCGCCGTGACGCTCGGCAGCCTCATCCGCCTCACCGCCCCCTTTGGCCTGAGCGAGCGCGCGGTGCGCACCGCGGTGGCGCGCCTCGCGCGCGCCGGCTGGCTCGCGGCGCGACGCTCCGGCCGGCGCAGCGAGTACCGCCTGACCCGCAGCGGCGCGCGGCGTTTCGCCGACGCCACCCGGCGCATCTACGGAGCGAATCCGCATCGCTGGGACGGCGCCTGGACGCTGCTGGTGCTCACGCCGGGTCGCAGCCACGCGGAGCTGCGCCGCGAGCTGCGCTGGCTCGGCTTCGGACAGCTCACGCCCTCGCTGTTTGCGCACCCCTCGTGCGGGCTGCGCCAGGCGCGCGAGTGGCTGCGGAGCGTTGCGCCGGCGGGTGAGCCGCTGCTGCTCGCGAGCCGCGGCACGGGTGTCGCGCTCGACCGGCGGCTCGCCGCGCTCGGCTGGAATCTGCGCGAGCTCGCCCGTCGCTATCGGCGCTTCGTGGCGCGCTTCGCTCCGGTGGCCGCCGCACTCGGCGCGCGGGCGAGCGTACCTCCGCAGACAGCCTTCCTGGTGCGCACGCTCCTCATCCACGAGTACCGCAAGGTGCATCTGCAGGATCCGCTGCTGCCGCCGCCGCTGCTGCCGCGTGACTGGGTGGGAGGCGCCGCCTATGCGCTCTGCCGCCGCCTGTACGCGCGCGCCTTCGCGCCGGCCGAGATCCACCTCTCGGCCTGCGCGCGGCGCCTGCGGCGCGCGCTGCCGCCGGCGCAGGCGGCGGTGCGCGCCCGCTTCGGCGGCCTCGGCCGTTAGTTGCTGAGCTCCGCCTCCATGGCGTTCACCGACAGCACACCCTTGCTCTGATCGTACGGACCCGCGGCATTCACCTCGAGCAGCGCCGCGGTGCCGTTCAGCTCGCCGGCGAGCGCCGTGATGAAGTCGGCGAAGGTGCTGAAGGTTTCGATCTTCCAGCTCATGCGGTGCACGATCGCAAAGCCGATCGGCGCCGGGGTGGGCGCGGTGTTTGCCACGAAGCCGAGCCCGCCGGTGAGCGTCGCGGGGTCGATCTGCGCCGCCTCGCCGATGCGGATCTCGTGCTCGGTAGCGCTCTGGAGCGTCGCCTGGCTGATCATCACGTTGCTCGCGCTGAGCGGCGCCACGAACGGCGCGGTGATGCCCGGCTCCGCCCATTCGAGGTGCAGCCGCGCGTTCATGGTCGTGAAGTTCACCACGGTGAGCGCCGCGAAGTCCGGCGGCGCGCTCATGAATGGCGTCACGAAGCCGAAGAACTGCACCGGGAAGGGCGCCGTCAGGCTGGGCAGCGGCAGCGCCGCGGGAACGCTGACCACGTAGGCGCTCGGGTTGGCGTCGGTGGAGGTCATGCTGCCGGTGCCCGCGAAATTGAACGCCGCCGGTGGGCGGCCGTCGAGCGCCTGCAGGTTGACGGTCACGGTCCCGGAGCCGCTCGCGGCGAACTGGCCGGTGAGCCGCGTCACCATCAGCCGCACGCTGCCGCCGCGCGCATCGAGCGTGCGGTTGCCCATGCTGTCGGTGCCGAACTTGCCGAACACCTGCACGTGCTGGCCGACCGAGATGTCCTGCGGCCCGAAGCTGCCGGACTGGCCGTCCTCGCTCACGGCGGTAGTCGAGTCGACGGTGACCGCCACCTGTGCGCTGAACTCCTCGGCGTCGAAGTCGTGCTCATCGAGCCAGCCGTTCGTCAGCGTGAAGACGCTGCCGCTGCGCGCGGTGACCGTTCCTTCGGCGCTGTCGAGCCCCGCGCCCGGAACGCTGGTGCCGGCGAACACGTTGGCGGCGGTGAAGGTGTCGGTCGCGACGTCGAAGGTACCGGTCGCCGCGGTCAGCGTCCCGGAGCCGAGCGCCGCGAGCGCGGTGAGGCCGGCGTTGCCGGTGTAGGACGTCCCGTTGAGGGTGAAGCTGGTGGTGGAGGTCGTATTCACCACGAGCTGGCCGTCGTCTGCGTCAGCCACCTCGTAGAACGGGCGCACGTCGACCGTGTAGGAGGTCTGCGTGGCGGTGTTGGTAACGCTCACCAGCGGTCCGCGCACGCGAATCTGCCTGGTCGCATCCGGCACCAGGCTCGCCGTCAGTACCGGGTTCACCGTCACGGTGACTGCGCTCGCCATGGTCGAGGAGCTGATCGGCGAGGGCGCCACCGTGTTCGATGCCGCCAGGTTGAAGTCGAGCGCCAGATTCGCGACCGTCCCGGGGGTGACGACGAGCGGCCGGTCGGGGGGCAGCTTCAGCGTCACCGTCATCTGGCTGTTCGGCGCGGTGAGCGGCGCCGAGGTGCTGCCGTCGATGATGCCGGCGGCCGGGACCGTGAGGCCGCCGGCGGTCCCGTTGTCCACCACGATGGTGGCGCTGGCATAGTCGAGCGTCAGCGATACGCCGGTGTAGCTGCCTTGCGGCACCTGATGGGCGCTCGTCACCTCGGAGAGATTCACGAGCTGCGCGAAGTCGACCCGGGTCGTCGCCGGCACCGTCTCGACCACGGTGCCGTCGGCGCGCGTCAGCTTCAGCGACACCATGTTGACCATGTAGCTGAGGAAGTCGCCCGGCATGTCGGTGAGGGTCACCATCGCCATGCCGTTATTCGGATTGGGCGGCGGGACCATGCTCATCGGACTGCCGCCGCCACAGCCACCGGCGGTGAGCGCGATCGCGGCCCAGCTGAGCGCGAGCAGACGCAGGGAAATGCGAGCCGCAGTGCGCCGCCACTCGCGGCGAACGGGAAGTGTGTTCATACAGGCAGCTCCAAGCTCGGGTTCCGACGGCTGCTGCCCGGCGCGCTGCGCGGCGGGCGCAGGGTTTGTGGCGCCTATTAGCGCATACCGCAGGCCCGCAGCGAAGCTGTCGCCGCGCCGAGACAGTCGGGTTCCCGCGCGGCGCGCGAGCGGCGACTCAGCGATGCTCGCGCCGGTCGATCACGCGGCGCGCCTTGCCCATGGAGCGCTCGAGCGCGCCGGGCTCGCACACCCGCACCTGCGTGTTGATGCCGATCAGCGCCTTGATGCTGCCGTGCAGGTCGCGCTCGAGCCGCGCGCGCACCTCGCGGGTCACGCCGGCGAGGCATTCCACCTTCACCGCGAGCTGGTCCAAATGCGCCTCGCGGGTGATCTCCAGCAGGTAGTGCGGCGCCAGCCCCGCGACCTGCAGCACCAGCTCCTCGATCTGGCTCGGAAAGAGGTTCACGCCGCGGATGATGAGCATGTCGTCCGAGCGGCCGGTGATGCGCGCCATGCGGCGCATGGAGCGCGCGGTCGGCGGCAGCAGCGCGGTGAGATCGCGCGTGCGGTAGCGGATCACCGGCAGCGCCTCCTTGGTGAGCGAGGTGAGCACCAGCTCCCCGCGCACGCCGTCGGGCAGGACCTGCCCGCTCTGCGGGTCGATGATCTCGGGATAGAAGTGATCCTCCCAGATCACCGAGCCGTCCTTGCTCTCCAGGCACTCGCTCGCGACCCCGGGACCCATGACCTCCGACAGGCCGTAGATGTCGAGCGCGTCGAGCCCGGCGCGCTCTTCGATCTCCGCGCGCAGCGGCTCGGTCCAGGGCTCGGCGCCGAAGAGGCCGACCCGCGGCGAGCTGGCCGCGGGATCGAGTCCCTGGCGGGCGAACTCCTCCACGATGGCGAGCATGTAGGAGGGGGTCACCATGATGATGTCGGGCCTGAGGTCGCAGATCAGCTGCACCTGCCGCTGCGTCTGTCCGCCGGACATCGGCACCACCGTGCAGCCGAGCTGCTCGGCGCCGTAGTGGCAGCCGAGACCCCCGGTGAACAGGCCGTAGCCGTAGGCGATGTGCACGATGTCGCCCGCATGGCCACCCGCAGCGCGGATCGAGCGCGCGACCAGCGTGCTCCAGGCACGGATGTCGGCCTGGGTGTAGCCGACGATGGTCGGCTTGCCGGTCGTGCCGCTCGAGGCATGCAGCCGCACGATCCGCTCGCGCGGCACCGCGAACATGCCGAAGGGATAGTTCTCGCGCAGATCGTCCTTGACCGTGAACGGGAACTGGGCCAGGTCGGTGAGCGTCTTCAGGTCCTGGGGGTGAACGCCGGCGCGCTGGCACTTGCCGCGGTAGGCGGCCACGTTCTCGTAGGCGTGGGAGAGCGACCAGCGCAGCCGTCCGAGCTGCAGCGCGCGCAGCTCATCGGCGCGCGCGCGCTCGATCGGCTCGAGGTCCGCGCCTGACCGCTGCGCCGCCACGTGCGTGCCCTGCGCGCCTCAGGCGGACCAGTCGGCGAGCCGCGCGACGAGGGTCTGCAGGAAGTGATTCGCCTGGTGTCCGTCCATGACGCGGTGATCGAGCGTCAGGGTGACGTAACAGCGCGGCTGCACGACGATCTTCTGCTCGTCACCCTCCTCGACCACCACCGCGCGCTTCTCCAGGCGGCCGACGCCGAGGATGGCCGACTGCGGCTGGTTGATGATGATCGGGGCTGCCAGCAGGCTGCCGCTCACGCCGTGGTTGGAGATGGTGAACGTACCGCCGCGCACGTCGGCGGGCGCGAGCGTCCCGGCGCGCGCGCGGGTCACGAGCTCATCGATGCCGCGCGCGGTCTCGAGCAGATCGCGGGTATCGGCATCGCGCAGCACCGGCACGAGCAGCCCGCTGCCCTCTACCGCGGTGGCGATCCCGATGTGGATCGATTCGTGGATCTCGAGCGCGCTCGGCGTCCAGCGGCTGTTCGCCTCCGGCACCGCGCGGATGGCGGCGACCGCCGCCTGCACGAAGTAGGCAGTGAACGTGAGCGGCACGCCGTGGCGCGCGAATTCCTCGCGCCGCCGGGTGCGATCCTTCAACACCGCGCTCATGTCCGCCTCGAACACGGTGGTGACGTGCGGGGCGGTGTGCAGCAGGCTCTGCACCATGTGCTCGGCGATGCGCTTGCGCAGCGCCGTGTGCGGTACCCGGCGGACGCCCGCCGCGCTCTCGGCCGCAGGCGGCGGGGTCACGGGCGCGGCGTCGGTGACCCCCGCCACCGGGTTCCCGGACGCCGCACGCAGGACGTCCTCGACGGTGATGCGCCCGCCGGGACCGGTGCCGTGCACCGCAGCCGCCGTGAGCCCGCGCTCGGTGAGGAGCCGGCGCACCGCGGGACTCGGCTCGGCCGCCGCGCGCTGCGCGGGTCCGGTCGCCTGCGCCGCGCCCGGCGCGGCCGCCTCGACCGCGTACGTCTGCGCGCCGGGGGGTACCGCGGATGCGCCGCCGCGGGCCGCGCCGCCCGCGCCCGCCGCCTCGGGGCTGCCGACCTCGATCCGCCCGAGGAGCTCCCCCGGCGCGATCTCATCCTGCTCGTGCTTGAGTATCTCGCGCAGCACGCCCGAGCCAGGGGATGCCACCTCGACCGTGACCTTGTCGGTCTCGAGCTCGATCAGCGGCTCGTTCTCGGTCACGCGCTCGCCCGGTCGCTTCAGCCAGCGAAGCAACTGCGAGCGCGTGCCCTCGGTCTGCTCCGCCGGAGCACGGATGTCGAGGGCGCTGCTCATGCGCTCAGAGGCTCGCGAGCTCGCGGATCGAGCGGGTGATGCGCGCCACGTCCGGAACGGCCGCCTCGAGCAGCACCGGGCTGTGGGGGCTCGGAATGTCGGGCATGGCGAGCCGCTCGATCGGCGCCTGCAGGCTGAAGAACGCCTGCGCGGCGAGCGTCGCCGCGATCTCGGCGCCGAAGCCCGCCGTCACGTTGTCCTCGTGCACGATGAGGCACCGGTGCGTCTTCTCCACGGATGCGACCACGGCCTCCCTGTCCCACGGCGAGAGGGTACGCAGATCCAGTACCTCGGCGTCAACCTGCGATTGCGCCGCGGCGAGCTCGCAGCGCTCGACCAGCGCTCCCCAGGTGACCACCGTGAGCTCGGTGCCCGAGCGCGCGAGGCGCGCCCGGCCGAAGGGCACCACGAAGTCGTCGCCGGGATACGGGCGGCGGGCCCACGCCGCATCGAGCATCGCGCGGTGCTCGAAGAAGATCACCGGATCGTTGCCGCGCAACGCCGCGCGCAGCAGTCCGACCGCATCCTCGGCGTTCGACGGCACGGCCACCTGCCAGCCCACACCGTGCACCCAGGCGACCTCGTTCGTCTGGCTGTGCCAGGGATCGCCGCACTTGAAGAATCCGCCCGGCATGCGCACCACGAGCGGCGCGGCGAAGCGGTTCGCCGTGCGCCAGCGCAGCGTACCGCAGTCGTTCAACTGCTCGGCCGCCGGGTCGGCGTACTTGCGAAACTGGATCTCGGCCACCGGCAGCAGCCCCGCGAGCGCCATGCCGACCGCACGTCCGACGATGCCTTCCTCGGACAGGCTGGTATCGAACACCCGGGCGGCGCCGAACTTCTCCTGCAGCCCGAGCGTGGCGCCGTGCACGCCGCCCTTCGGCCCGACGTCCTCGCCGAATATCACCAGGCGCGGATTCTGCGCGAGCTCCACATCGAGCGTCCGCCGGATCGCGGTCAGCATGTTGATACGCACCGCCTCGGGCCGCGGCCGCATGCTCGCGGGCGGAAACACGTAGCCCTCGGGGGCGAGTCCACCCTGCTGCTGCAGCTCGGCCTCGCCCGCGGCGCTGCGCGAGAAGACGTGGCGCGTCAGCGTGCGCGGATCGGGGCTCGGGCGCGCGAGCGCCCGCTCGACTGCCTCCGCGACCGCCCGCCGGGCCTCGCTCGCGAGCGCGCTCCATTCGCTCTCGGGCATCGTCCGCGGGACCAGGAACTCGTGCAGCCGGGTGAGCGGATCGCGGGCGCGCTCCGCGCGCAGCACCTCCGCCGACTTGTAGGCCTGCGTGTCCTGGCCGGAATGGCCCGAGAGGCGCGGCACCGTGAGGCGCAGCAGCACGGGTGCGCGCTCGGCGCGGACCCGGGCTACCGCGCGTGCGGTGAGCTCCGCGGCGGCGCGCGGATCGCAGCCGTCGCCCTCGAGGATCTCCAGCCCGCTGAAGGAGCGCAGGTTGGCCGCGATGTTTCCGCCGGGCGTCTGCAGGCTGGACGGCACCGAGATGCCGAAGGCGTTGTCCTCGATATAAAAGAGCAGCGGCAGGCGCAGCGTGGTCGCGATGTTGAGAGCCGACCAGAAGCCGTTGGTGGCCGTCGAGGCGTCCCCGCCGAGCACCACCGCGATGCTGCGCGCGTACGAGGGATCGGCCAGCGTCTCGCGGCGGTAGCGGATCGCCTGCGCCCAGCCCGCCGCCGGCGTGTACTGCGTGCCGACGCCGCCGCACGCCGGCAGCACGGTCGGGGCGCCGCGGCCCGGCCGGTTGAAGATCACGCCGATGTCGCGACCGCCGCTGAAGGAGTTGCCGCGCGCGAGCGGCCCCGCGGCCGCCTCTTCGGCGCTCACCCCGAGTGCGAGCATGAGCGGCCGCGAGCGGTAGTACACCCCGATACCGTCGTGCGGGTCGGCGAGCTGCAGCCCGAGGAGAATCTGCGCGAGATCGTGTCCGCGCGCCGAGAACTGGTACAGCACCTTGCGCTCGGGGACGAGGCGCGTCTCTTCGATGTCGTCGAGGGAGCGCGAGGTGTGAACCAGAGTGCACACGCGGCGCCAGTCCACCTGTGCGCCGGGCTGCGGTCCTGCGCCAGGAGGGTTGGCGAACGCGGCGGCCGGTGCAGCCATGGGGACCTGAGGGCGTGGGCGTGAGATGGCGCAGTTTATGCGCTGGGGCTGGCAATTATCTTGCGCTAATTGCCATGAACACGCAGGTTCTGGCAATATCATTGCCATGGCACGGACTCTCGACCGGCTCGACCGGCGGATCCTGAACGAGCTGCAGGCGGACGCGCGCATCGCCAACCAGGAGCTCGCGAAGCGCGTCGGGCTCTCGCCCGCGCCCTGCTGGCGGCGCCTGCGGCGGCTCGAGGACGCGGGCTTCATCGCCGGCTACGCGACGCTGCTGCATGCCCCGGCAATCGGCATGCCGATCCTCGCCTATGCAGTCGTGTCGCTCGAGAACCATCATCCCGAGTCGGTCCGCCAGTTCGACCAGCTCGTCCGCGAGCGCCCCGAGGTCCTCGAGTGCCACTCGATGAGCGGGCCGAACGACTACCTGCTGCGCATCGTCGCCGCCAGCATCGAGGACTACGAGCATTTCCTCTCGACGCAGCTGCTGCAGCTCGCCGCGGTGCGCTCAGTGAACACGAGCTTCGTGCTGCGCACCAAGAAGTTCACCACCCGTCTGCCGCTGCCCTGAGGACTGCCGCTCGCACTCGCAGCGCGTCCGGTCCGGCCCGGCGAACCAGAACGCCGAGGCGCTGAGGCGCACGTCCGCGTGCCGCCAGGCCGCCGCGAATTCCCGCGTGGCGCCCGCGGCCGCCGCCGTTCGTCCCTGCGCGCGCAGCGCCGCCGCCAGACCGTAGAGCGCCCAGCCGTTCGCGGGATGGCGCTCGAGATCGCGGCGGTACACGCGCTCGGCCTCGGCGGCGCGCCCGCTCTCGAGGAGCTGCGCGCCGAGCAGGTGGCGCACCGGGAAGAACCAGTCGGCCGGCTCGTCGTACGCGAGGCCGTCCTCGGCCGCGACCGCCTGCTCGAGCAGCCGGATGGCCTCGTCGGAACGCCCGTCGGAGGCGGCGATGCGCGCCGCCACGACCGGCACTGCGATCCCGAGGACGTCGCGCAGGGGGTTGTGTCCGGCCATCGCGCCCGCGGGCACCCTCGCTGCGAGCGCCTCGAGATCGGCGAGCGTGCGGCGCGCCTCCTCCAGCCGGCCGCGCGCGGCGAGCGCGACGCCGCGCGCATACAGGTAGCCCGCGGTGAGCCCCGGCGCGCGCGGATCCGGGGGCAGCACCGCGATCATCTCGTCCCAGAGTCCGAAGCGCACCAGCGCCGCGTAGCGCGGCGTCAGCATCCAGCCCGAGTCTCCCATCGCGAGCACCCGCTCGAGCGGCATGTGCGCAGCCGCATCCGCCACCGCGCCGAGGGTCGCGGCCTTGCGGCCCTCCATGGCGGCGGAGTAAGCGAGAAACGAGTCGTTCGCGGCCGAGCCCGCGAGCCCGGCCAGCGTCGCGGCGATCAGCAGCCGTGCCCCGGTCCCGGCGTTCACCGCTCGCGCTGCGTGAGGCTGTCCCAACCCTGCCCCGAGGCCGCCAGGCGCTCGAGGAGCGGCGCCGGTCGCCAGCGCGCGCCGTGCGTCGGCGCGAGCCGGCGCATGGTCTCGACCACACGGGCGAGCCCCGCCTGCTCCGCCCAGTGCATCGGTCCGCCGCGCCAGGCCGGGAATCCGTAGCCGTTGACGTAGACGACGTCGATGTCGCCCGGGCGCAGCGCGATGCCCTCCTCCACGATGCGCGCGCCCTCGTTCACCAGCGGATGCAGCAGCCGGTCGAGGATTTCCTGCTCGCCGAGCTCACATCGCTCGATGCCGAGCTCGCTCGATGCACTCTCGATGATCGAGAGCACCTCCGGGTCGGAAATGCGGGTGCGCCCCTCGTAGCGGTAGAAGCCCCTGCCGCTTTTCTGCCCGAGCCGCCCGCGCTCGACCAGCCGCTCGAGGATCGGCGACCAGCGCTCATCCGGCGGGAGCTTGCGGCCCTTGCGGATCTGGAAGCCGACGTCGTTGCCGGCGAGGTCGCGCACCGCGAGCGGCCCCATGCGGAAGCCGAAGCCTTCGATCACCCGGTCGATCTGCTCCGGCGTCGCCCCTTCTTCCAGCAGGAACTCCGCCTCGGCGCCGTAGTACATCAGCATGCGGTTGCCGATGAAGCCGTCGCAGTTGCCGGCGAGCACCACCACCTTGCCGAGCGTGCGGCCGAGCGCCATCACGGTCGCGAGCGTCTGCGGCGAGCTGCGCCGCCCGCGCACGTTCTCCAGCAGCCGCATCACGTTGGCGGGGCTGAAGAAGTGCGTGCCGACGACCTGCTCCGGCCGCGAAGTGCTGGCGGCGATCGCATCGATATCGAGCGTCGAGGTGTTGGTGGCGAGAATGGCGCCCGGTGCGGCCACTGCGTCGAGCCGTGCGAACACCTCGCGTTTCACCTCGAGATCCTCGTACACCGCCTCGATGACGATGTCGGCGGCGGCGAGCTCGCGGTACTCGCTCGCCCCCGCAATCAGCGCGAGCGCCGCCTCGGCGCGCGGCCGCGTCAGACTGCCGCGCGCGACCGACGCCTCGTAGTTGCGGCGGATCACGCTGAGGCCCCGCTCGAGCGCCGCAGCCGAGAGCTCGAGCAGCTGCAACGGGATGCCGGCGTTGGCGAAGCACATGGCGATGCCGCCGCCCATGGTGCCCGCGCCGACCACCGCGGCGCGCCGGATCGGCAGCGGCTGCACCTGCGCGTCGACGCCCGGAATCCTGCGCGCCGCGCGCTCGGCGAAGAAGAGATGAGTGAGCGCGCGGCGCTGCGGACTGTCGCGGCACTCGACGAAGTACTCGCGTTCGAGCCGCAACGCCTCCTCCGCCGGCCGGGTGCAGGCCGCCTCGATGGCATCGACGATGCGCAGCGGCGCCAGCTCCCCGCGTGCGCTCCCGGCGAGCTTCGCGCGGAAGGCTGCGAATATCGCGCTGTCGACGCCCTGGACGCGCTCCGTGACCTCGCTCGCGCGACGCAGCGGCCGCCGCTCACGCGCGGCCTGGCGCGCGAGCTCCACCGCGGCCGGCACCGCGTCCGGGGCGATCGCATCCACGAGTCCGAGCTCGAGAGCGCGCGGCGCGGGCAGCTGCGCCCCCGAGGTGATGGCTTCGAGCGCCGCTTGCGGCCCGGCGAGCCGCGTGAAGCGCAGCGTGCCGCCGGCTCCCGGGATCAGCCCGAGCTTCACTTCCGGCAACCCGACCCGCGCGGCGGTCGTCGCCACGCGCCAGTGGCAGCTCAGCGCGAGCTCGAAGCCGCCACCGAGCGCGTTGCCTTCGAGCGCGGCCACCACCGGCTTGCGCTGCGCCTCGATCTGCGCTTCGAGGTCGCGCAGCGTCGGCGGCTCGAGCACCCGTCCCGAGGAGATCTCGTTGATGTCGGCGCCGACGGAGAAGACCCCTGCGGCGCCGCTCACCACCACCGCCACCACCGCCGGGTCGGACCCCGCCCGGGCGAGTGCGGCGGCGAGCGCGCTGCGCACCGCGAGCGCGAGCGCGTTGACGGGCGGATTGGCGATCTCGAGCACCGCCACCTCGCCCGCGACGCGATAGTTGACCGCGGACACGCGCACCTCACCTTCCCTCGGCCGACACGCCCGGCAGCTTACACTTGACTGATGGATCGGGTGGACGTGGTGGTGATCGGTGCCGGCGTGGTCGGACTCGCCGTGGCGCGGGCCCTCGCCCGGGGTGGCCGCGAGGTGCTGATCCTCGAGGCCGCCGGGCGCTTCGGCGAGGGAGCCAGCTCGCGCAACAGCGAAGTGATCCACGCCGGGATCTACTACCCGCGCGGGTCGCTCAAGGCGACGCTCTGCGTCGCCGGCCGGGAGCTGCTCTACGGCTTCTGTCGCGAGCACGGCATCCCGCACCGCCGCTGCGGCAAGCTGATCGTCGCGAGCTCGCCGGCGCAGCTGCCCGCCCTGGCGGCGATCCACGCCGCGGCGCAGGCCAACGGTGTCGAGATCACCGCGCTCTCGCGCAGCGCGGCCCGCGCGCTCGAGCCGCAGCTCGCCTGCGCGGCGGCGCTGCACTCACCCACGACCGGCATCGTCGACTCGCATGCCTGCATGCTGGCGCTGCTCGGCGAGGCCGAGAGCCACGGCGCCACGCTCGCCTGCGACAGCGCGGTGACGGGGCTTGCCCTGGCGGACGGCGCCTTCGCCGTCGCGGTGAACGGCGGCGCCGCGACGCTCGCGGCGCGGGCGCTGGTCAACTGTGCCGGCCTGGATGCGCCGGCGATCGCCCGCCTGCTCGCTCCCTTTCCCGCCGGCCGGATCCCCCGCGCCTGGCTCGCCAAGGGCAGCTACTTCGCCCTCGGCGGACCCGCACCGTTCTCACGGCTCATCTACCCGCTGCCGGCGCCCGGCGGACTCGGCATACACCTCGTCCTCGACCTCGCCGGGCGGGCGCGCTTCGGACCGGACGTCGAGTGGGTGGAGCGCCGCGAATACGACGTCGACCCGGCGCGCGCGGCGCTGTTCTATGCCGCGGTGCGCGCCTGGTGGCCGGCGCTCGCCGACGGTGCGCTGCAGCCGGCCTACGCCGGCATCCGTGCCAGGATCACCGGCCCCGGAGAGCCGGCCGCGGATTTCCGCATCGACGGCGAGAGCGTGCACGGCGTGCCCTCGCTCGTGCACCTGTTCGGCATCGAGTCGCCCGGGCTCACCGCCTCGCTCGCGATCGGCGAGCACGTGGCGGCGATGCTCGGCTGAGCGCTCAGCCGGCGGGCACCGCCTCCACCTGGATGGCGAGCTTCACCTGCATGTTGAAGCCGAGCTTCTCGCCGTAGTCGATGCCGAAGTCGGCGCGGTTGAAGGTCGCGGACGCATCGGCGCCGCAGCGCTCCTTGCCACCCATCGCCGGCGGCATCGCCTTGCACTCGAAATGGTCGATCGCGAGGTTGACCGGCCGGGTAACGCCGTGCAGCGTCAGCTCGCCGCGCACCTCGGTCGGGGCGCCGTTCCTGAAGTTGGCGAGCGTCCCCTTGTAGGTCGCGGTCGGGTACTTCGCGACGTCGAACATCTCGGCGGACCTGGCGTGCTCGTTGAGCTTCGCCTGTCCGAAGTCGATCGATGAGGTGTCGACCGTGATGTCCACCGTGCCCGTGCCCGCCTGCTTGTCGAGCACGATCGTGCCGGAGGAGCGGTCGAACTTGCCGCGCCAGGTCGACAATCCGCCGAAGTGATCGGCGGCGAAGCTGGGGTAGGTATGGGCAGGGTCGGCCTTGTAAGTGACGGGGGCGGCCAGCGCGCCGCCGGCAGCGACACTGAGCGCAGCGACCAACAGGGCGATCTTCATCACAATGCTCCTGTGCGTGGGGACGGCTGGCCCGGCGCACGGCGCGCGCCGGGCCCGGCCATTCGAACTAGCCTAACGTCACCCGGCATGAACGGCCACTCTCTTTGTAGGTAGCGCGGCCTGCGAGCGGCCGCTACTGCAGGGTCGGCGCGCGCGGCTTCAGCCCGAGTGCCCGCGCCACGACCTCGTGAGTAATCTCCCCGGCGTGCACGTTGAGTCCCGCGGCGAGCCCGGGGTCGCGCCGCAGCGCCGCCTCCCAGCCGCGCTCGGCCAGCGCCCGCACGTAGGGAAGCGTCGCGTTGGTGAGCGCGAGCGTCGAGGTGCGCGGCACCGCGCCGGGCATGTTGGCGACGCAGTAGTGAATGACGCCGTCGACCACGAAGGTCGGCTCCGCGTGGGTGGTGGGCCGGCTGGTCTCGAAGCAGCCGCCTTGGTCGATGGCGATGTCGACCAGCACGGCGCCGGCCTTCATGGTCTTCACCATCGCACGGGTGACGAGCTTCGGCGCCGCGGCGCCCGCCACCAGCACCGCGCCGATCACCAGGTCGGCATCGCGCACCAGGCGCTCGATGGTCTCGGTGGTCGAGTACGCGGTGCGCAGCGCCGGGCCGAACACCGCGGCGAGCTCGCGCAGCCGCTCCACCGAGCGGTCGACGACCGTGACGTCGGCGCGCATGCCGACCGCCATCTCCGCCGCGTGGGTGCCGGACACACCGCCGCCGAGAATCACTACCCTGGCCGGCGGCACGCCCGGCACGCCGCCGAGCAGCACCCCGAAGCCGCCGTTGGCCTTCTGCAGGCTCGCGGCCCCGACCTGGATCGACATGCGTCCCGCCACCTCGCTCATCGGCGTGAGCAGCGGCAGCGAGCCGTTCGGCGCGGTCACCGTCTCGTAGGCGATCGCGGTGGCGCCGGACTTCATCAGGCCGCGGGCCTGCTCGGGGTCGGCCGCGAGGTGCAGGTAGGTGAACAGCACCTGGCCCCGGCGCAGCATGGCGCACTCGGCGGGCTGCGGCTCCTTCACCTTGACCACCAGGTCGCTGCGCTCGAACACCTGCGCGGCGCGCTCGGCGATCAGCGCCCCGGCGGCGCGGAACTGCGCGTCGTCGACCCCGATGCCGTTGCCCGCACCCGTCTCGATCAGCACCTCGTGACCGGCCGCGGCGAGCTCGCGCACGCCCGCCGGCATCAGTCCGACCCGGTACTCGTGAACCTTGATCTCGCGTGGAACTCCGATGCGCATACCCACCCCCTTCTTCAACCCCGATTGCCGCGCGAGATTTAAAGCCGGGTCGACCCGTGCGCGCTTGTGTTTTCCGGCCTCTCGGGGGCTCTCTGTGGCAGAATCTGCGGTCTCTTCCAATTCAGACGAAGGATTCTTGCGTCATGGAGCTCGATCGCTACGACCGCGCCATCGTGCGGCTGCTGCAGCAGGACGCGCGCATCACCAACACGCTGCTCGCCAGCCGGGTCAACCTGTCGGAATCGGCCTGCCTGCGGCGGGTGCGCGCGCTCGAGGAGTCCGGTCTCATCGAGGGCTACACCGCGCTCATCGATCAGCAGCGCGCGGGCTTTCCGGTCAACGTGTTCGTGAGCATCACGCTCGACCGGCAGAGCCAGACGGGCCTCGAGGCCTTCGAGAGCGCGGTGCGCAAGATCCCGGAAGTGATGGAGTGCTACCTGATGACCGGGGAGCATGACTATCTGCTGCGGCTCGCGGTGACCGATCTCGCGGATTTCGAGCGCGTGCACAGCCAGCATCTCACGCGCCTGCCGAGCGTGGCGCGGGTGCACTCGAGCGTCGCGATGCGCACGGTGACGCGCGCCACCAGCCTGCCGCTGCGGTCGGGCGGCAGTCCTTAAGCGGGTCGCTGCACCGGTGCCCGCGCGTACGCGGGCAGGCCGCGGGCGAATTCCCGCAGCGCGCCGATGCCGCTCTCCTCGGCCCGGCGGCACCAGTCGCGCAGCCCCGTGAGCGCCTCCTTGGCGGGCGCTTCGTTCCACAGCTGCTGCAGGCCGTCGCGGTACTCGATCACCCGCCGCAGCACCTCGTAGCGCTCGAGGAGCTCGCGCAGCCGGCGGCGCGCCTCCTCGGCCAGCAGCGCGGGGTGGCGGATCAGCAGCTTCGCCTGGATCGGCACCGCGTCGCGCGGCTCGCGGCGCGAGAGCTCACGGCACACCGGCAGCACCACGCGCCGCGCATACGAGCGCAGCACGTGCAAGCGGTTGGTGAACAGCGCCTGCACCGTATCGGCGTCGAGCTCGCGCCGGCGCCGCTCGAGGTGCGGCCGCGGCGCGACCCAGCGCACCCGCGCCAGCCCGAGCGCCGCGAACAGCCGGATCCACAGCCAGCCGATATCGAGCTCCCAGCGTTGCACGGCGAAGCGTGCCGAGCGCGGGAAGGCGTGGTGGTTGTTGTGCAGCTCCTCGCCCCCGAGCAGCAGTCCCCACGGCACGAGGTTGGTGGCGGCGCAGGGCAGCTCGAAGCTGCGGTAGCCGGCCGCGTGGCCGAGCCCGTTGATCACGCCGCCGGCGAAGAACGGCTGCGCGCCGAGGTGCACGGCGATCATGACGATGCCGGGGACGCCGAAGAGCAGCAGGTGCGCCGCGACGAACACCACCAGCCCGCCGTACGGGTGGGCGGCGTACACGCGGCGCTCGAGCCAGTCGTCCGGCGTGCCGCGCCCGTAGTTGCGCAGCGTGTCGGGATCGCGGGCCGCGGCGCGGTACAGCTCGAAGCCCTCGAACAGCACGCGCCGCAGCCCGAACATCACCGGGCTGTGCGGATCGCCCGCGCGGTCGGAGTGCGCGTGATGGCGGCGGTGCACCGCGACCCATTCGCGCGTCACGGCGCCGGAGCTGAACCACAGCCAGAAGCGGAACGCATGGCGCAGCGCCGGATGCAGGATCAGTCCGCCGTGGGACTGGTCGCGGTGCAGATACAGTGTGACGCCGAGGAACATCGTCTCGATGGTGACCAGGGTCACCGCGAAGTAGCCCCACAGCGGCAGTGGGATGAGACCGTAGGGGGAGAGACTCATGAGTTTCTCCGTCAGATTCTTGTAAAGAGTCTGGCGCGCTAGGGTACGGCAATTCCGTGACGGGCTGGCGACTTTTGCGCACCGCAGTGTGCGCCGCCGCTCAGGTTTCCAGCACGATCTTGCCGATGTGGGTGTCGGACTCCATCAGCTCGTGGGCGGCCGCCGCCTCGGCGAGCGGGAAGCGCGCGTGGATCACCGGCTTCAGCCCCTTGGCGGCGAACAGCGGCCACACGCTCTGACGCAGCGCCGCAGCGAGGCGCCCCTTGTTCTCCACCGGCTGCGGACGCAACGTCGAGGCGGTCAGCGTCAGGCGCTTCACCATGAACGGCCGCAGGTCGAGCTCGGCCCGCGCGCCGCCCTGGGTCGCGATCAGGGCGATCCTGCCCTCCACGCTTGCCGCGGCTACGTTGCGCGCGACGTAGTCGCCGCCGACGATGTCGAGGATGACGTCCGCGCCGCGGCCCTCGGTGGCGCGCAGCGTCGCCTCGACGAAATCGCTCTCGCGGTAGTTGATCGCGAGGTCCGCGCCGAGCTCGCGGCACGCCGTGCACTTCTGCGCGCTACCCGCAGTCACGATCACCCGCGCCCCGAAGGCCTTGCCGAGCAGGATCGCCGTCGTGCCGATGCCGCTCGCTCCGCCGTGCACCAGCAGCGTCTCCCCCGCGCGCAGCCGCGCGCGCTCGAACACGTTGAGCCATACGGTGAAGAAGGTCTCCGGCAGAGCCGCCGCCTCCGGCGGCGTCAGCTCGGGCGGTGCGGGCAGGCACTGCACCGCGGGCGCGACCGCGTACTGCGCGTAGCCGCCGCCCGGCAGCAGCGCGCAGACCCGCTGGCCGATCGCCGGCTCGCGCACCCCTTCGGCGGCGCCGACCACGACGCCTGCCACCTCGAGGCCCGGGATGTCGGTGACCCCGGCCGGCGGCGGATAGGCGCCCTTGCGCTGCAGGATGTCGGGCCGATTGACGCCGGCGGCGGTCACGCGAATCAACACCTCGCCGGCGCGCGGCGCCGGCACCGGCCGCTCGACCGGCCGAAGCACCGAGGGCGGCCCGGGCTCGCGGATCTCGATCGCCGTCATGCGGGTCGGAATCATCGGGCGATGTTGCGGTCCGCTCGCCGGGCGCGTCAACCGGCGCCGCGGCCGCAGCGCTGCTCGAAGAAGCGCTCGCGCAGGCGCGCGCGCTCCTCGGGCGTCAGCGCCTCCCAGTGCTCGCGCCAGTGGTGCCGCCGCCAGTGACCGTGGCGGGCGCCTCCGAAGCCGCCGAACAGGATCCGGCACAGCACCAGCAGGCCCGCGGTCTGCCAGTAGCCGAGCCGCGGACCGTGGAACAGCTCCGGCACCAGCCAGTTCCACAGCAGCATCACGATGAAGGCGAACACCGCGATGCCGACGATCGCGACCACCCCGAGCACCACCCCCTTCATCGTCCGGCGAACCCGGTCTCTCACCAATTTCCCGACGTGCATGCTGTCATCCTCGCTGTCATCCTCGTGTGCCATCGTGTCCGTCCTCGTGCCTCACTCCGCCAGCCAATCCTCGTAGATTCTCTGCAACCGCTCGCGCAGCTGCAGCACCGCGTAGCGCTTGCGGGCGAGCAGCGTGTTGATGCCGACACCCGAGCGCGCCGCGAGCTCGCGGAAGCTCACGCCGTCGAGCTCGTGGGCGATGAACACCGCGCGCTGCTCCTGCGGCAGCCCGGCGATCGCCGCCTCGATCTCGCCGAGCAGCAGCTCGCGCATCGCGGCGGTTTCCGCCGAGCCGTCCGGCGCGGGCAGCAGCTCATCCAGCAGCGCGCTCTGCTGCGCCCCCGCCGGCTGCAGGTCGCCGAGCAGCTCGGGCCGGCGCTTGCGGAAGCGGTCGATGATCAGGTTGCGCACCACGCGCGTGAGCCACGCTCCCACGTGATCGACCGGCAGGGCGAGGCGGTAGGCCTCCACCAGCGCCGAGAGCGCCTCCTGCAGGATGTCCTCGGCCTCGGCCGCGTCGTCGATGCGCCGGCGGATGAAGGCGAGCAGCCGGCTCCGCTCGCGCCGCACCACCGCATCGATCTGAGCGGCATCCATCACTGGAGTCTACAGACGGCCGGGAGGCCGAAATATTGTCGGACCGGGCGGCCGCCGCCAGGTGCCGGCAGGCCCGGCCGGCTAGGCGGGGCCGGGCTCTTTCGGGAAGGTGAGTCCGACGATCACCGGCATCGCGAGCAGCACGAGCGGCAGCTGCACCAGCGCGCCGGCGATGATGGCGATCGCCAGCGGCTGCAGCATCTGGTCGCCCGAGCCGCTGATCGCCGCCCCGAGCGGCACGAGGGCGAAGATCATCGCCAGCGTGCTCATGGTGATCGGGCGCAGCCGGTTAAGGGCCGCCTCGTAGAGTGCCTGCCGCGGCGGCATGCGCTTCTCGAGCTCCATGTATTCCGAGACCAGAAAGATCGCCATCTCGGTCGAGATGCCGATGATCATCACCATGCCCATCATGGCCGTGATGTTGAGTTCCACGCCCGTCACCCACAGACCGATGAACACGGCGCCGGTGGAGATGAGCGAGCTCACGATGATGATGACTGGAACGGAGAACCGCTCGTACAGGAAGAGCAGCAGGATGAGCTCCGCCACCAGTGCGGCGGTGAACACCCGGATCATGCCGTGCACGGCCTCCTGCTGCTGCTCGTACTGACCTCCGAGCGTGTAGTACACCCCGTCCGGGATGAGACCGGGACGGTCGAGCGCCTTCTTCACCGCGGCGATGGTCGATCCGAGGTCGTGGCCGCCGCCGATCTGTGCGGTCACGGGCACGACCTGCGCCAGGTTCTCGCGCGTGAGCTCCGGCTGGCCGGCGACGAATTGCACCTGCGCTACCCCTGCGAGCCGCACGATTCGCCCGTTCGCGGACCGCACCGGAAGATCGCCGAGCTGGTCCCGGTAGATCTTCGGCACCGGCGCGCTCCTCCAGAGCCTCACCCCGACGTCCTGCACGCTGCCGAGATATTTCGTCACCACAGCGCCGTTGAGGTATTGATTGACCTGCTCCTTGACGTCCGCGGGCGTCAACCCCTCGAGCGCCGCGGCCGCCGCATTCACGTGGATCTCGAGCGCATCCCCGGCGGGAACGATGCCGTTGTTGACGGAGGCCGGTTCGATGCCGGGTACCCTGGTGATCGCTGCGGCGACCCTGTCGGCGACCGCGGCGAGCACGGACGGGTCCCTGGCGCTCAGGGAGACGACCACCGGCTGCGGCCGACCCACCATGTCGCCGATCATGTCGTTCATCAACAGGTGGGTGTCGAAATTGATGCCGGGCACCCCGCTGGTCACCCTGCTCGTGATGTCATCCATGACCGTCCAGATGGAGGGCCGGCGCGAGGGATCGATGAGGCGCACGAAGAAGTCTCCCTGATAGGCCTCCTTCAGGTCTCCGCCCAGCCCGGCGCCCGCGCGGCGCGAGTAGGTGTAGACGCTCGGGTTCGCCTTGAGGATCGCTTCCACCTGCCCGAGCTCGCGGTTGGTCTCGGCGAGGGAAGTGCCGGGAGCGGTGTAGTAATCGAGCACGAAGCCGCCCTCGTCCATCTTCGGCAGAAAGCCGGTGCCGACCCTTGCATAGGCGACGTAGCCCGCCAATATGAGCACCAGCAGACCCGGAAGGATCAGGATCGGGCGATCGAACAGCTTTCGCAGGATGCGACGGTGCGCACGCCTCAGCCAGGTCTCCCTGCCGTGGGCCGGATCCCCGAAGGTATCGAAGTCGATGATGCCGCGCGCCAGCAACGGCGCGGTGAAGGCCGTCAGGATGAACGAGATGATCAGCGCCGAGGCCATCGTCAGCGAGAGGAACTTGAAGAACGCTCCGGTCAGTCCGCCGAGGAATGCGAGCGGCGCGAAGATGACCGTGGTCGCGAGACTCGAGCCGAGCAGCGGCGCGAGGAACTCCCGCGCCGCCGACAGCACGGTCGCATGCGGCCGCTCGACTCCCGGGGCTCCGGCGCGGCGGACGATGTGCTCGATCATGACGATGACGTCGTCGATCAGCAGCCCGATGGCGGCGGCGATACCGCCGAGCGTCATGATGTTGAAGGTCATGCCGAGCGCGGCCAGCAGCAGCACCGTGATCAGCACCGACAGCGGCACCACCATCATGGCGACCAGGGCGACGCGCCAGTTGCGCAGGAACGCGAGCAGCACCAGCGCGGCGAACACCAGCCCGATCAGGATCGCCTCCTCCAGCGCGGAGATCGACGAGCTGACGAGCTGCGTCTGGTCGTACCACTTGTAGAGCTGGATGGACTTCGGCTGCGTCTTCATGAACTCATCGAGCTGCTGGCTCACCCGCTGCGCCAGGGTGAGCGAATCCGCCTGGTCCTGCTGGTAGACGTCGAGAGTCACCGCCGGCTGTCCGTTGTTGTCCACCAGCAGCCACTGCGGCTCGACGCCCATCTGCACGCTGGCGACGTCGGCCAGTTTTACGATGCCGTCCTTGCCGGCCCGCAGCGCCACAGCGCGCACCGCCTCGAGCGAGGTGAAGGCGTTGTTGCTGATCGCGAGGTAGAGCAGATCGTTGTCTTCGAGCCGGCCGACCGCCTCGATCGTGTTGCTCGTCGCGAGGGCGGTGGAGACGTCCGTCACCGTCAGGCCGTAAGCACGCAGTTTCTGCGGATTGACCGAGACCTGCACCTCCGGCGTTCTGCCGCCGAGCACGCCGACCCGTCTGACCCCGCCGATTCCGGTGAGCAGCGGCACGATCTGGTACTGCGCGAGCTGGCGCAGCTCCGCGGGGGACACCGACCTGGAGATCAGCGCATACGAGACGAACGGCATGATGGCGTTCGGGCTCATCTGGATCGCATCGTAGGTCGTGCCCGCCGGCAGCGAGGAGAGCTCCTGGGCGAAGGCCGCGTCCACGCGCAGCAACGCCTGATTCATGTCGAAGCCCCACGGGAAATTGACGAAGATCTCGGCCGCGCCGCGCGAGGTCGTCGAAGTGACATCCACCGCGCCCGGAACGGCGCGCGCCACCGCTTCGAGCGGCTCGGTCACATCGACCAGCATCTGCCGGGCCGGCATGCTGCCGACGCTGATCTCCACGCGGATGCGCGGGAAGCTCGTGACCGGAAACAGCCCCACCGGGAGCGAGGCGGCCGCGAACACGCCCGCCAGCGCGAGCGCGAAGGCGACCACCAGCAGTGAGCGGCGGTGACGTTCGACCCAGGCGACGAAGTTCATGGGGCGCGCTGCGCGGGATCCACCAGGCGGATCTTCGTTCCCTCATCGAGCTGGTAATTGCCCGCCAGCACCAGCGGCGCGCCGGCCTTCAGTTGGCCGCTGACGACGTCCTGATCGCCCCGCGCAACGAGAATGCTCACGGCAACCTTGTGCGCGGTCGTGCCGATTGCCTGCACGACGTAGGGAGCGCCGCTGTCATTTACCAGAATCGCCTCGTGCGGCACGACGTAGCCCTGCGCTTCTCCGGTCGTGATCGCGGCTTCGGCCAACTCACCGGGCATGAGCTCGCCCGGCGGAAGCGAGATCTCCACCGGCACCAGGCCGGTGCCCGACTCCGTCGCCGAGCCGCGCAGGAGCACCCGTCCCGGGACCGGGCGGTCTGCACCGACCAGAGTAACGGCCACCTGTTGGTTCGCGGCGACGGCAGCGGCCTCCGCCGGCACCACGCCGACGCGCAGCACCAGCTTCGCGGGTGCCGCCAGCTCGAGCAGCGGCGAGCCCTCGGCCACGATCGCTCCGGGACTCGCGCTGAGCGCGGTGACGACCGCGCGGAACGGAGCGCGGACGATGTGCGGACCTGCGGCTCCGAGAGCATCGAGGGCCGTGAGCGCCGAGCGCGCGTCCGACTCCGATTTCTCGGCGTCGGCGAGCTGCTGCGCCGTGGCGAGGTGCTCGGCCGCGAGCTTGCGCGTGCTCGCAACGAGCTGCTGCGCCACTTTCAGGGCCGTCCCGGCGTCCGTATAGGACGAGGCCGTGCGCGGGCTCGGGACCAGGCGCGTAAGCGGGGCGCCCCGGGCGACCTCCTCGCCGAGGCGCACGTAGACCTCGCCGACGATCGCCGCGAGCGGCGCCATGACCGTCTGACGGCCTGCGGCCGCCGGCTCCACGCTCCCGTACCCGATCACGACACGCGGCAGGCTGCCCGCCTTGAGCGGGGTGAGAGTGACGAGCACGCTGGACTGAGCGGGGCTCTGCTCGTCGGCGCACGCGGCCGGCCACGGGGCGGCGCTGCTCACGGCGAGACACGCGACGAATGCGACGACATGGCGGCTCATGGCTTGCTCTTCTCCCCTGACGGGGCGATCCGCGTCTGCGGCAATCCCAACCCCAACTCGATGGTGAGCGTGATCTGGTCCTCGCCCAGCGTGCGCTCGAGCGCGACCGCTTCGATCTGCCGCTGCAGCGCAGTCGTCTCGTAGTCGGTTCGGGCGCGTTGATCCAGGGCGGCCTGCGCGTAGGCCTGTTGTGCCGCCTGGGACATGGACTCGGCGGAATCCGCCATACTGCGCGCCTGGGCGCTGTCGCTGGCGAGGCGCTCAATCTGCGCGATCAGGCCGCGCGTCGTGCCGACGGCAGCATCGAGCCGCGATTGATACTCCTCGTGCAGTGCCAGCCGCGTGGCGCGGGCTGCGGCGACCTTGCCCTGACCGCGATCGAAGAGGGGCACATCGAAGGTCGCCGTCGGGCCGATCGAGCGCACATTGCCGGTGTCCTGGCCCCAGGCGGCGCCCAGCAGGAACGCCGGGAACTGGCCGATGATGGCGGCGCGCACGGCCTCGTCCGCCGAAGCGTAGCCGAGTTGCAGCGCGATCAGGTCCGGGCGGCGCTCGGGCAAGCGAGCGATGAGGCTGTCGACGTCCGCCGGCACCGGCGGCAGCTGCGGTGCGGCGATCGCGAAGCGCACCTCGCCCGCAAGTCCCAGCAACGCATCCAACGCCTGCCAGCTCTGCAGCTCATTCAAGCTCTGCGCCGCGAGCAATTGCTCGGCGGAGGCCTTGGCGGCCAGAAGCGGTGCCAGTGCGCTCAGGTCGAGGTTGCCGTCCCGGGTTGCGGCTTGCACCTGCTCGAGCTCCTGCGAGAGCAGCTCGAGCTGCCGGCGTCCGAGCCGCAGCGACTCCTCGCCCCAGTAGAGGTCGAGCGCCAGCAGGCGGGCCCTCTGCGCGATCTGCCATTCCTGCCACAGCAGATCGGCATTCACCGAGTCGCGCTCGAAGCGTGCGGACTTGACGCGCGGGTGATAGGTGATGATCGAGGTGATGTCCTGCGCGATCGAGGCCGTCCAGGCGGGAACCTTGTCGTTCCCGCCGGTCAGCGCGGCGTAACTCACGCTCGCCGTCGGGTTGGGCAGCAACGAGGCCTGCAGCAGACTCGCCCGCGCCTGATCCATCACTCCCCGCGCCTGCCGCAGCTCCGGGTCGTTGAGCACGGCCAGCAGGCCCAGGTCGTCGATGTCGAGCGGCCCGTCGATCGGGATCCGCCGCGGCGCCTCCGCGGGGGCCGCCGCCGGCACTTCCGTGCGCAGCGCAGCGAGGCTGCCGGCGAGATCCGGTCCCTTGGCCAGAGGCAGCGCGTGGTACACGGCGCATCCGTCGAGCACCCAGGAGCAACCCAGCGCGAGGGCGAGAATCGCGGCTCGCCGACCGCGCGAAACCGGTTGGCGCGGCGGGTACTGCGCGCGGGAGGGGTCATTGCGCAACATCGGCTGCCACAATGGCAGCCAATACTGACCAAGTCCTGACGTCGCCCTCGAGGAAGTGACCCGGTCAGCACTTCGTCAGACTTCGGGCGTAATCTTGCAGCCATCATGAGGGTCCTGCTGGTCGAAGATCACCGGGCGATGCGCGAGATGATCTGCGAGCATCTGAGTGAGCGCGGCTTCGCGGTCGATGCCGTCGGCCGGGGAGAGCAGGCGCTGGCGGCCGCCGCCGTCGCCCGCGTGGACGCGGTGATCCTCGATCTCGGGCTGCCCGACATCGATGGCATGCAGGTCCTGGCGTCGCTGCGCGCCTCGCGGCCGGAGCTGCCGGCGATCATCCTGACAGCGCGCGACAGCGTCGAGGACCGCCTGCTGGGACTGAACTCCGGCGCCGACGACTATGTCGTGAAGCCCTTCAGCCTGCTCGAGCTCGAGGCGCGCCTGCGCGCCGTGTTGCGCCGCGCCGGAGGGCCGCGCGAGACCAGCTATTGTCTCGGCGGCGTCGTCTTCGACACGCTGACCCGTGAAGCCACCGCCTACGGGAAGTCACTCGAGCTCACGCGCCGCGAAGCGGCCCTCCTCGAGGAGCTGATGCGCGTGCCCGGCCAGGTGATCACCAAGGACCGCCTCGAAGACGGCCTGTACGCGCTGGAGGATTCCGGCAGCGCCAATGCGCTCGAGGCGGCCGTATCGCGCCTGCGTCGCAAGCTCGCCGCCGCGCGCACGTCGCTGCAGATCGAGACGAAATGGGGAATCGGCTATCGCCTGGTCGAAGGCGAGCGCGATTGACTCGCCCGCATAGCCTGCGCCTGCGCCTGCTCGGTGCAATGCTCGCGCTGTTTGCGCTCGGGCTCGGCGCATCGTTCATCTCCTATCGATTCGAAGTGCACAACATCATCGGCGGCTTGCACGCGCGCACCCTCCAGGACCAGGCCCGCGAGCTGCTCGAAGGCTTGCAGATCCGCACCGACGGCTCGCTCGAGATCCGCCTCCCCGAGGACTGGCAGGCGGTCTACGCCGACCCGTCGCGCGAGTTCACCTACACCGTCTTCGATCGCACTCACCGGCCCGTCGCCCGCTCGCCGAACCTGGCCGCTCCGCTGCGCTACCTGGCAGCGGATGCGCCGGCAACGGTGGGCCCCGTCGAGTTGATCGGTGCGGGCGCCGCGCAGCAGGCCGTCGTCACGGGGCGGGGCCCGGATGGCCGGTCGATCGTAGTGGCTCGCCGCGGGCTCAGCCGCGACACCCTCGTCGACAGCCTGTTCGAGGAGAGCTCCGAGCACGTCTCGGTCCTCATTCCCTTCGCGGCGCTCGCCCTCGGCCTCATCTGGCTCATCAGCGGGTGGAGTCTGCGCCCGATCGCGCGCGCGTCCCGGGAAGCCGCGCACGTCGGTCCGCGCCAGCCCGACCTGCGCATCTCGCCGAGCGGCCTGCCGCGCGAGATCCAGCCCCTGGTCGAGGCGGTCAACGGGGCGCTCGACAGGTTGTCGCGTGCCTACTCCGCGCAGCGCCGCCTGACCGCCGATGCGGCGCACGAGCTGCGTACACCGCTCGCGGTGTTGAGCCTGCGCCTGCAGCGCGCGCGCCTCAGCGGCACGATCGACTGGCCCGCGCTCGAGCGCGAGCTGAGTCAGATGGGCCGGCTGGTCGATCAGCTGCTCGACCTCGCCCGCAAGGAATCGCCCGCGCGCGAAGCCGGGGCGGAGCAGCTGCCGGTCGTCAATCTGTCGCGCGTCGTGCGCGAAGCCGCGGCGATGGTGCTGCCCCTGATGGAAGCGCACGGGCGCCGGATCGAGGTCGACGTGCCGGACTGCGTGCAGGTGCACGGTCGCGCCGACGATCTGCGGGACATGGTCCGCAATCTGCTCGACAACGCGCTGCTCCATGGCGAGGGCACCGTCACCGCCCGGATCGAGCCGGCGGCTGAGGCCTCCGGTCTCGTCACGATCGAAGTGGGGGATGAGGGTCCGGGGGTTCCCGCCGGGCAGGAGGAAGCGATCTTCGAGCGCTTCAGCAAGCTCAACACCGAGTCTCCCGGCTCGGGCCTCGGACTCGCCATCGTGCGGCAGGTTGCCCGCAGTCACGGCGGCGATACCCGGTTTCTCGGCGGACAGGGTCGAGTGGTGGTCTCGCTCCCGGCGACCGCGCCGCCGCCCTAGCCCCCGGGCTGCACTCGCGCGCCGTAGGCGCCGCTGGACGGGGCTCCGGAGGCGGTGAGTATCTGCACGGCCGCCGCAAGTATCGCCGCGCGCCCGGCGGCCGCGAGCCTTGCCGCGCAGCGCATGGGCGTCAGGCGCTTCTCCAGTTCGATTGCAGGGCGAGCGTTCCGGCCCGTCCCGCGACGCTGCCGGCGACGATCCCGTAGCAGGGCAGCGTGGCGAAGTCGAGCCGTGCGGCGTAAGTCCCGAGATCGGTGAGCTCGAGGCCCCGGCTGCGCCAGCCGCGCAGCAGCCGCTCGAAATCGCCCGCGTACGCGCCGCCTTCGAGCTCGGCGTGCAGCGTGTAGACGTGATCCTGCGCCGGCGCAGTCGCGAGCGCGAGCAGGTGCTCGACGGGATCCCGCCCCTGCAGGTCCGCCCGCCCGATCAGCTCATCGAGCGTGGGGAGCGTGGTCGGCAGTTGCGGCACGGCCGCGGCGGCCCGGCCGATGAGCGGCAGGAACGGCCCGCTGCCGCGGGTATCGGACGCGTAGCGGATGCCGAGCTCCTGCTCGAGCGCGGGCAGGTAATGGTTGGTCTGCCAGCCGGCCGCCCCGTGCACCCGCGGCGCCCGCCCGAACACGTCGGCAAACTCGTGGCAGGCGAGCGTGAGCTCGCGGCGAGTCCACGGCTCGCCCGCCCGCGCGACGGCGTCCTGCCAGCGCACGTGATCGTAGGCATGCACCCCGACCTCGAATCCGCGCCGCGCGATGTCCTCGAGCACCGGCCGGCAGCGGCGCGCGATGTGCGGGCCGGGCAGCAGCACGCCGTAGAGCAGCGTCCTCACTCCGTAGTGCCGCACCACCGAGGTACGTCTCACCTTGGTGAGGAAACCGCGCCGCAGGACGCGCCTCAGGGCCCGGCCGGTGTGATCGGGCCCGAGGCTGAAGAGGAAGGTGGCGCGCACGTCCAGCCGCTCGAGCAGGTCGGCGAGCCGCGGCACCCCCTCGCGCGTGCCGCGCCAGGTGTCGACGTCGATCTTGAGGGCGAGGCTCGCCACGCGCTCACCCGAGCGCGAGCGGCCGCTGTGCCGCGCGGCGCGCGAGCGCGGCCAGATCGACCGGTCCCGCCGCTGTCGCCGCGGCGAGCAGCCGCAGCACGCCGCCGTCGCCGCAGCCGAGGCAGCACTCGCCGGCGGCAGCGAACAGCCGGGCGCGCTCGGCGGGCGCGGCGCGCCGCTCGCTGAGCCGCGTACGGTGGATACCCCAGCGCTCGCCGCCCACCTCGGCGAAGGCACCCGGAAAGGGCGGCGCCACGGCGCGCACCAGGTCGTGAATCTCGCGGGCCGGGCGGCTCCAGTCGATGCGCCCGTCCTCGGGCCGGCGGCGGCCGAAGTACTGCCCCGCCGCGAGGTCCTGCGGGCGGCGCGCGGCGCTGCCGTCGAGCAGCGCGGGGAGCGTGCGGCTGAGGACCGTTTCCGCTGCCACCGTGACCTTGGCGAGCACCTCGCGGGCATCGTCGTCGGCGAGGATCGGCACGCTCATCTGGTCGACGATGTCGCCCGCGTCCGCCTGCTCGACCATGTAGTGCAGGGTCGCGCCGCTCTCGCGCTCGCCCTTGAGGATCGCCCAGTTGACCGGCGCGCGGCCCCGGTACTTCGGCAGCAGCGACCCGTGCATGTTGAGCGCACCGCGGCGCGCCGCCCGCAGCAGCGGGGCGCCGAGCAGCGCGCGGTAATAAAAGGAGAACAGGAAGTCCGGCGCGAGGGTGACGACGCGGCCGGCGAGCGCGGCGTCGGCGGCCGTGGCGGCGGTGAGGAGCTCCAGGCCGTAGTCGCGCGCCGTGTCCGCGACGCTCGCGTACCAGCGGTTCTCCGCCGGATCGTCCGGCACGCTAACCACCAGCGCAATCTCCACCCCGGCGGAGATCAGCGCCTTGAGGCAGCGCACGCCGACGTCGTGATGGGCGAAGACGACCGCCGTCGGCCGGCTCACTCCGGGGCTCCCCGCACGCGCTGCGGCTCCGCGTGTCGCGGGGCGAGCTCCGTGGCGGGCGCCGGCAGCCGTTGCGGCGCGTCGGCGCCGTCCTCACCGAGCACCGCCGCCACCGTGTAGCGGGGACGCTGGCGCACCTGCTCGTAGATGCGTCCCACGTACTCCCCGACCACGCCGAGGCCGATGAGTGCCACCCCGATCAGGAAGAAAGCGATGCCGAAGAGCGTGAACACGCCCTCGGCCTCGGGGCCGACCACCAGGCGGCGGATCGCGAGGTAGACCACGAAGGCGAGCGACAGCAACGCGATGACGATGCCGGTCATCGAGAAGAACTGCAGCGGTGCCACCGAGAAGCCGGTCATCAGGTCGAAGTTGAGGCGGATGAGGTGCAGCACGGAGTACTTCGACTCGCCCACCGTGCGTGCGGCGTGCGCCACCTCGATCTCGACCGGGTGGCGCGCGAAGGTGTAGGCGAGCGCGGGTATGTAGGTGCTGGCCTCGGTGCAGCGGTTGACCGCGTCGATGATGCTGCGGTGGTAGCCGCGCAGCATGCAGCCCTGGTCCGTGATGCGGATCGAGGTCGTACCCTCGCGCAGGCGGTTCATGAGGCGCGAGGCCGCCTTGCGCCACAGCACGTCGTGGCGGCTCACGCGGATGGTGCCGACGTAGTCGGCGCCGGCGTCCATCGCCGCGACCAGCCGGGCGATCTCCTCGGGCGGATTCTGCAGGTCGGCATCGAGCGTGATCACGTAGTCGCCGCGGGTGTAGCCGAAGGCGGCGAGGATCGCGCGGTGCTGGCCGGCGTTGCGCGCCAGGATCACCACGCGCGTGACGTCCGGCCGCCGCTCGAACTGCTCGCGCAGCACCGCCACCGAGCGGTCCGAGCTGCCGTCGTCGACGAACACCACCTCGTAGGGGCGTCCGAGGGCATCGAGGGCCGGATACAGCCGCTCGAACAGCAGCGGCAGGCCCTCCTCCTCGTTGTAGACGGGAATGACGACCGAGACCGAGGCTGTCAAGCCCGTGCTCCGCGCAGGATGTCGTTCGCCGCGCCCACCACCCGCTCGACGTCACGGAGCTGCATCGCCGGAAAGAGCGGCAGCGTCACCGTCTCGCGCCCGATGCGCTCGGCGTTGGGGAACTGCCCGGGCCGGTAGCCGAGCGCCCGGTAGGCGCTGAACAGGTGGATCGCCGGATAATGCACCCCCACGCCGATGCCGCGCGCCTTCATCGCCTCGATGAACTCGAGGCGCGAGATCGACAGCTGCGCGAGCGGCAGCAGCGGCGTGAACACGTGCCAGCTGTGGCCGGCGTCGCCGCGCTCCGGCAGCCGCAGCGGCGCGTCCGCGCCCCACAGCTCGAAGTAGCGCGCCACCAGCGCGCGCCGGCGGGCGTTGAATTCCTCCAGGTGCTTGAGCTGGCCGAGGCCGACCGCCGCCGCCACGTCCGACAGATTGCATTTGCCGCCGGCGAGCAGCGTGTCGAAGGAATCGGGCCCGAGCTTCACCTGCCCGTGCCAGCGGTGCAGCTCGATGCTGCGCAGCTCCGCCGCGCTGCCGCCGGAGATCGCGCCACCTTCGATGGTGGTGATGTTCTTGTTGGGGTGGAAGCTGAAGCACACCAGATCGCCGAAACTGCCGATGCGCTTACCCGCCCACTGCGAGCCGATGGCGTGCGCGGCGTCCTCGACGACCCGCAGGCGGTGACGTCCGGCGAGCGCGTACAGGCGCTCCATGTCGACCGGCAGCCCGGCGAAATGCACCGGCAGGATGGCGCGGGTGCGCGGCGTGATGGCCGCCTCGGCCTGCTCGAGATCGATGTTGCGCGAATCGAGCCCGACGTCGACGAACACCGGCCGGGCGCCGACCCGCACGATCACGTTGGCGGTGGCGACGAAGCTCAGCGCCGGCGTGATGACCTCGTCGCCCGCGCCGATGCCGCAGGCGAGCAGCGCCATCTCCAGGCCCGCGGTCGCGGAGGTCTGGCTGCGCACCGGCCGGCCGCCGAGATAGCGTGACAGCGCCGCCTCGAACTCCGCCACCTTCGGCCCGCTCGCCAGCCAGCCGGAGCGCAGCACCGCGGCGACCGCCTGGACCGTCTCCTCGTCGATGCTCGGGCGCGTGAACGGCAGGAACTCGCCCGCGGGTTTTGCCGCGTCGTTCATGAGCGCGACACCAGCACCACGCCGACGGCGATCACCGCGATCCCGAGCACGCGCTGCACGTTGGGGACCTCGTCGAGCAGCCACCAGGCGAGCACGACATTGATGGCGTAGCCCATCGACAGCAGCGGATAGGCCTGGCTCACCGGCACCCGCGACAGGCCCACCAGCCATACGACCACGCTGAGACCGTAGGCGCACAGCGCGTACCACAGCGACGGCACCAGCAGCAGCTCGAGGCCGCGCCGCAGCGCGCCGCTGTCGGTGACCAGCAGCGGTCCGCTCACCCGGGTAGCCGCCTTGAGTCCGAGCTGCGCGAGTGCGTTGAGCAGCACGCCGCAGGACAGCACCGCAAAATCCGCCAGTTTCACTTAGCGACTCACTGCCACGGTATAGTCATCGGCGGCGATCACGCGCCCGGGCAAGCCGCGGCGCCGCCAGGAATCCCACATCCCGGGATCGAAGAATGCCACGGCGTCGTGGCCGGCGCTCCACTGCGCCTCGAATGCCGCGGCGCCGAGCGTCGCGCGCCCCGGCTCGGCCTGCAGCCCGAAGCTGAGCTCGCCCCCGTAGTCGACCAGCGTCAGCAGCCGGCCGAGGTACGGCGAGACGGTCTCGCGGTACTGGCCGACGCTGTAGAGCGCGCTGTCCGCATCGATCCAGGGACGTGCCGCCGCCACCAGCGCGCGGGCCGAACGCGCCGGGGGAATGACGCCGTAGCCGCACAGCAGGCACTGCCAGGCGAGAATCGCCCCGATCGCGGTCGCGAGCGCCGTACCGGGCAGCGCGGGCCGCGCGCCGCGCAGCGAGTACGCGGCCGCGCCGAGCGCGAGCACCGCGGCGGCGATCGTCCAGGTGAAGGCCTGGTGGGGCACGAAGGCGTTGCGCCGCGCGCTGTAGAGCAGCAGCCCGGCGGCGACCGCCACCACCAGCGCGGCGCCGATGCGCGCGGCGAGCGCCATGAAGCGGGTGCGACCGGCGGCATGCACGCCGGCGAGTGCCGCGAGCGGCGGGAAGGCCGGCAGGATGTAGGGCGCGAGCTTCGAGCCCGAGGCGGAGAAGAACAAGAGCGTCCAGGCGCAGTAGATGAGCAGGAACTTGCGCGGCTTGAAGGCCGCACCTTCCGCCGGGGCACTCTCGCGCCATGCCGCGCGCGTCGCGCCCGCGAGCGGCACGAGCCACGGGAGTGTGCCGAGCGCGAGCAGCGGCACGAAGTACCACCACGGCTCGACGCGCTGGTGCACCGTGGTCAGGAAGCGCGTGAAGTGCTCGTGCACGAAGAAGAACTCCGCAAAGCGCGGATTGCGCGCCGACACCACCACGAACCATGGAGCGGCGAGGATGAGGAACAGCGGCACGCCGGTGGCGAAGTGCAGCCGGCGCCAGGTGCGGGCATCGCGCTCGAGCAGCGTGTAGATAATGAGTGCGCCCCCGGTGAGCACCCCGACCACGAGGCCCTTGGAGAGCACCGCGAGCGCGGCGCCGGCCCAGGCGGTGAGCATCCAGCGCCGCTCCGCGGGCGAGCCCGGCGGGCCACTCTGCGCCAGCGTGAAGGCGAACACCGCCGCGGTCAGCCAGAAGGTGAAGCCCGCATCGAGCAGGTTGAGGTGGCCGACGATGAGGAAGTACGGGCTCACGGCGAGCGCCACCAGCGCCGCGCGTGCCGCTGGCGCGCCGTACAGCCGCCCCGTCCAGGCGAAGGTGAGCAGCAGGCAGCCGAACGCGAGTCCCACCGACCAGGCCCGTGCGCTCCACTCGTGCAGCCCCGCGACCGCGTACAGCGCCGCGGTCGCCCAGTACTGCAGCGGCGGCTTCTCGAAGTACTTGAGCCCGTCGAAACGCGGCGTGACCCAGTCGCCGCTCGCGAGCATCTCGCGCGGTATCTCCGCGTAGCGCCCCTCGTCGGGGTCGAACAGCGGTCGCACCTGCACGGTGGCGAGCCAGGCGACGCCCAGGATGATCCATGTCAGCCATCCGAATCCGCGTATCGGCAGCCCCCGCCCCGCCTCGCTCGCCATGAGTGGTGCGCGCCGCGCGCGCGCCTAGATCGCCGCCATCGCCGCCACGCGCGTGCTGAAGCCCGCCTGCTTCACGTAGTAATCGATCGTGCGCCGGATGGCCGTGTCCATGTCCGTGGTCGGAGCCCAGCCGAGGTCGCGCCGGGCGGCCTCGATGTTCGGCACGCGTACCTGGATGTCCTGGTAGTACTTGCCGTAGTACTCACCGGCGGAGACGTCCACGATCTCGGTCGCCCGCGCATTGTCGCGCAGCACCGGGAACTCCTGGGCGATGCGGATGGTGCGCTGCGCCAGGTCGCGGATCGAGATGCAGTTGGCCGGGTTGCCGATGTTGAAGATGCGCCGCGTCGCGCGCGCGCCCTGATTCTCCAGGATGACCAGCAGGCATTCGATCGCGTCGTCGATGTAGGTGAAGGAGCGCTTCTGGCCGCCGCCGTCCACCAGCTTGATCGGGCGCCGGTACAGCACGTTGGACAGGAACTGGGTGAAAACCCGGGAGCTCCCCTCCTTCGGCTCCTCGACGTTGTCGAGGTTCGGGCCGATGAAGTTGAACGGCCGGAACAGCGTGAAGTCGAGGTTGTCGCGCACGCCGTAGGCGTAGATGACCCGGTCGAGCAGCTGCTTGGAGGCGGCGTAGATCCAGCGCTGCTTGTTGATCGGGCCGTAGACGAGCGGACTCGACTCCTCGTCGAGCACCGCGTCCGGCGACATGCCGTAGATCTCGGAGGTGGACGGGAACACCAGACGCTTGCCGTACTTCACGCAATGGCGCACCACCGACAGGTTGGCCTCGAAGTCGAGCTCGAACACCCGCAGCGGCTGGGTGACGTACTGCGCCGGGTTGGCGATCGCCACCAGCGGCACGACCACGTCGCACTTCTTCACGTGGTATTCCACCCATTCCCTGTTGATGGTGATGTCGCCTTCGACGAAGTGGAAGCGATCGGTCTTCTGCGGCAGGTCCCCGAGCTTGTTGTCCGCGAGGTCGATGCCGTACACCTCCCAGGGGCGCGTGCGCAGGATCGCGTTGGTGAGGGCGCTGCCGATGAAGCCGTTCGCGCCGAGGATCATGATCTTGAGTGCCATAACCGTGCCCACGTCCGCCGAGCGGGTAAACAAAGCGCGGAATGTTAGCATTTTCCGCCGCTTGCGGCTGCTGCGCGGCAGCCGCCGCACGGCGCGCGGACCCCGCCCGACACGGCCTCAGGCGCGCAGCCTGCGCAGTGTGCCGGCGTAGCGCGCGGTGAGCGCCTCGCGCTCGCGGTGGCGTCCGTTGCTCACCAGCTTCTCGCCGGCGCGCCACACGCAATCGATGAGACCGCGGTCCCCGGCGAAGATCCAGCTGTCGAGCAGCTCGTCGCCGCTGCGCTCGATGAGCACCGGGTGATCGGCGGTGAGCGTCACGACATCGAGCGACGCCCCGGGCGCGATCCCGGGGCCGGGTCCGGGGCGCGGGTGCAGGGCCTGCCAGCCACCCGCGAGCGCCGCGTCGAACAGCGCGCGCCCCGTGGCGACCCCGGCGGCGCCGGCGAGCACGTTGCGGGCGCGCTGCTCGAGACGCTGGGAGTACTCGAGCGTGCGCAGCTCCTCGGCCGCGTCGATGCGGATGTTGGAGTCGGTGCCGATGCCGGTGCGGCCGCCTGCGGCGAGGAACCGCGCCGCCGCAAAGATGCCGTCGCCGAGGCTCGCCTCGGTGACCGGGCAGAGGCCGACCACCGCGCGGCGGCCGGCGATGGCATCGAGCTCCGGCGCGCTTGCGTGCGTCGCATGAACCAGGCACCAGCGCTCGTCGACCGGAAAGTTCTCCAGCAGCCACTCGACCGGCGCCCGGCCGCACCAGGCGCGGCAGTCCTCGACCTCGCGCAGCTGCTCGGCGATGTGCAGATGGATCACGGCGCCGCGCGCGAGCTCGAGCGCCGCGCCGAGCTCGGCCGGCGTGACGGCACGCAGACTGTGCGGTGCGACGCCGACGCTGCCCCCGGGGAGCGCGCGCACCGCCTTGCGGCTCGACTCCAGGATGCGCGCGAAGTGCTGCGGGTCGCTGACGAAGCGGCGCTGGCGCGCGCCGGGCGCCGCGCCGCCGAAGCCTCCGTGAGCGTACAGCACCGGCAGCAGCGTGAGTCCGATGCCGGTACGCGCGGCCGCCGCCACGATCCGCCCGGCGAGCTCGCCGGGGTCGGCGAAGGGCACCCCGCCGCGATCGTGGTGCAGATAGTGGAACTCGCCGACCTGGGTAAAGCCCGCCTCCAGCATCTCGGCGAAGCTTTGCGCCGCGAGCGCCTCGAGATCCTCGGGCTCGATGCGCTCGACGAAGCCGTACATGAGCTCGCGCCAGGTCCAGAAGCTGTCGGCTTCCCGGCCGCGGCGCTCGGTGAGGCCCGCCAGAGCGCGCTGGAAGGCATGGCTGTGCACATTGGGAAGTCCCGGGAGGGCGATGCGGTGGCGCTCGTCGGTGTCGGCCGGCTCGACTCCGCTCTGCACGCGCTCGATCCGGCCTTCGCTCGCCGTGACGCGCACCCGCTGCGCCCAGCCCTGCGGCAGCAGCGCCGACTCAAACCACAGCCCCCTCATGCAGTACATTATTGATGATTGCCCGCCCGGGCGCAGCAGCGAAAGGATCGCGCGGTGAGCGATGCGACCGAAGCCCGATGGCTCGCCGTGACGCGCGGCGCTGCGCCGCTGGTGGTGTCGATGCCGCACACCGGCGGCGAAATCCCCGCGGAGCTCGAGCCGCGCCTGGTTTCGGCGTGGCGTGCGCGCAAGGACACCGACTGGTGGGTCGAGCGGCTCTACGGGTTCGCGCCGGGTCTCGGCGCGACGCTGATCCGCACCGGCATCTCGCGCACGGTGATCGATGCGAACCGCGACCCCTCCGGCGCCTCGCTCTATCCCGGCCAGGCGACCACCGGGCTCTGCCCGACCACGACCTTCGACGGCGAGCCGCTCTACCTCGAGGGCGCCGCCCCACGCACCGATGAGATCGCGGCGCGCCGCCGCCGATGGTTCGAGCCCTACCATGGCGCGATCGCCGCCGAGATCGCCCGGCTGCGCCGCTCGCACCCGTGCGTGGTGCTCTACGACTGCCATTCGATCCGCTCGGTGATCCCGCGGCTCTTCGCCGGCACGCTGCCGAACTTCAATCTCGGCACCAACTCCGGCGCGAGCTGCTCGCCCGCACTCACCGCGCGGCTCGAGGCGCTGTGCGATGCGACTCCGTTCTCGCGGGTGACCGATGGCCGCTTTCGCGGCGGCTACACGACGCGCCACTACGGCCGCCCGTCAACCGGAGTTCACGCGGTGCAGATGGAGCTCGCCTGCCGCGGTTACCTGCGCGAGCCCGTGGGCGCCGTCGACGAGGCCTCGTGGCCGTGCCCGTACGATGCCGGCTTCGCCGCCGCGATGCGCAGCGTGCTCGAGCGCGTGCTCGCGGCGTGCCTGGAGTTCGCGGCGCAGGCTGCAAGCTAGCTCGCTGAACGCCGCGGCGCGCGGCGCAGCCGGCGCTGCAGCGCGCCCGCGAGGTCCCGCACTTCGCCGATCCGCAGCGCGCTCGCACAGGCGAAGAACGCGGCAGCGGCGCAGGCGATGACAAGCAGGAGACTCGCGAGCTTCGGCCAGAAGCGCTCGCTCGCCCAGCCCGCGAGCAGCAGCTGCCCGCCGCCCCAGGCGATCGCGAGCAGCGCCAGCGAGGCGACGGCCACCTTGGCGAGCAGCACGCCCATGGCACGCGACTCGAGCCGGCCGAGGTGCGCGCGCATCAGCAGATAGAGGATGAGGAAGTTGCTGGTCGCGACGCAGGCGGTCGAGAACGCGAGACCTCGGTGACCCCAGCCGAGGTGCACGGTGAAGATCCAGTTGAGCAGCAGGTTGGTGCCTACGGCGATGAAGCTCACCACCATCGGGGTCTTGCGCCGGTCGATCGCGTAGAAAGCGTTCACCAGCACCTTGAGAGCGGCGTAACCGCACAGGCCGATGGCGTAGTAGCGCAGCGCGCCGGCCGATTCCGCCGTCTCGTGCGCGCCGAAGCGGCCGTGCTGGTAGAGCACCGAGATGATCGGCTCGGCGAGCACCATCAGCCCGATGCTCGCCGGTATGGTCATGAGGAACGCGAGCCGCATGCCGCGGGCGAGCTCGCTGCGAAACGCCGCGGTGTTGCCGGTAGCCGCCATGCGCGCGAGCAGCGGCAGCGCGACCGTGCCGAGCGCCACGCCGAAGATCCCGAGCGGCAGCTGCATCAGCCGGAAGGCAACGGTGAGCCAGAAGGTCGGTCCATCGCCGAGCTCGGATGCGAACACCGAGTTGACCAGCACGTTGACCTGCGTGGTGCTCGCGGCGATGACCGACGGCCCCATGAGGCGCAGGATCGAGGCGACCCCGGGATCGCGCCAGTGGAAGTCGGGCCGGTAGTGGTAGCCGAGGCCGCGTAGCGCCGGCAGCTGCGCGGTGAGCTGCAGCGCCCCGCCGATCAGCGTACCGATCGCGAGCCCGAGGATCGCGCGCTCGCCGAAGTGAGGATCGAGCCAGAACCCGAGCAGCACGCCGGCGATGATCGACCCGAGGTTGAAGAAGCTCGAGGCCATCGCCGGCATGCCGAATACGTTGCGGGCATTCAGCATCCCCATCACCAGCGCGGCCAGCGACACCAGCAGGATGAAGGGGTACATGATGCGGGTGAGCTCGACGGTGAGCTGCGCCTTCTCGCCCGTGAAGCCCGGCGCCAGCACCGCCACCAGCCACGGCGCGAACACGATTCCGAGCACGGTGATCGCGCTCAGGGTGACCGTGGCGAGGGTCGCCACCTTGTCGGCCAGCCGCCAGGCGGCCGCGTTGCCCTCGAGCGCGACCGTCTTGCTGAAGGTGGTGACGAAGGCCGTGGACAGCGCCCCTTCGGCGAACAGGTCGCGCAGCAGATTGGGAATGCGGAACGCGATGGTGAACGCGTCCATGATGCGGCCGCCGCCGAACAGCGCCGCGAAGATCTGCTCGCGCGCGAGTCCCAGGATGCGACTGCACAGCACCGCGAGCCCGACGACGCCCGCGGCCCTGGTGTTCAGCTTTTCGGCGCGTTCGTCGGCCGCGGCGGCCGCGGCCGCCGCCGGTGTCTCGCCTGTTGGCATGCGCCCGTCACGGTACCATCGGGGGCCGCGCGGCGCGAGCCGCTGTCCAGTGCCCTAGTGTCCGCCCCCGCCGACCCGCCAGGTCGCCGTCAGCCCCACGGTCCGCGGGCGGAACGTGTACTGGTTCTGCTGCGTGGTCGGCGTCGGAGCCCCGAGCGCGAAGGCGTAGGAGTCCGCCTGTCCCAGCTGGTAGTTGATGACCGTGTGCGAATCAAACACGTTGTCGACGAACGCGGAGAGCTGCCACTCGCCGAGGCTCACTCCGGCGCGCAGCGAGGTGAAGCTGGTCGCCGGCAGAGTGTAGCTCGCGGGCGACTGGGCCGCGACGAACTGCGACGTATTCGGATCCTGCAGCGCGGCCAGCCAGGGATTGCGGCTCTGATACTCCCAGTCTACGCGCACGAAAGCCTCGTGCTGCCAGGGGGTGAAACGGTACTCGGCGCCCACCGCCACGGTCCACGGCGGGTTGGTTCCGGGGGCGGAGTTGATGGCCGCCTGGCCGGAAATCGCATCCCCGTTCCGCACCAGCGGCAGTCCCGCGGAGTTCTGCAGGGGCGAGTCGGCGCTGAAGCGCGCCTCGGTGTAGCCTGCGGCGAATTCGAAGTACACCGGATCGAGGGCCAGGTCCGCCTGCAGGTCGAAGCCCTTGGACACGGCGGTTCCGACATTGTCGATGAACTGCAGGCCGCAGCTGCCGGCGACGTACACGCTCTGCTGGATGTTGTTCCATTTGATGTAGTAGACGCTGGTGGCGAGGCTCAGATTTCCGCCGATGCGGTTCTTCGAGCCGACCTCGTAGTTCTGTGTCGAATCGGACCCGTAGGTGAGCGGCGCCTGGGTGAGGCCGGTCTCGTTGAGCAGATCCGTGTTGCAGTAACTCGGGAGCGGCGGGTTGCCGCCGCCCACGCGGAAGCCTTTCGCGTAGGTGACGTAGAACAGGTTGGCGGGATCCATCTGGTAGGCGAGGCTCGCCTTGGGGGTATTGGGAGTCTCGCTGCTCGAACCGGTGCGCGGCACGAGCGGCTGGCCCGGGATGATCGGCCCGAAGTTCTCCAGCCCGTCCGAATAGCTGGTGATGTTGAAGGTCGTATGCGCCACGCGCTCGCCGAGCGTGAGCTTCCACCGATCGGTGATGGCGTAGCTCAACTCGCCGTAGCCGGCGAACTGGCGATCGAAGGTCGTGTTGTTGAGATAGTAGATGTCGCACGCCGGAATGAAGCCGTACGCAGCGTTCGTCGGACAGGAATAATAGGGGCCGAAGAACGCGGTTGCCGGCTCGCCGTAGATGGCGTTGAAGAAGCCATTCACCTCGTTGTTCGGGTCCTTCAGCTCCTCGACGCTGCCCTCCTTCGCCAGCTGCCAGAACACGCCCACGGTCCAGTTCCACCGGGAAGTCTCGTCCGAGGACTGCCAGCGCAGCTCCTGGATGTAGCTCTGCTGGGTGTTGGTCATGACGTTCGGGGTCTGAAAGTCGGTAAACCCGGCCGGCAGATGGATGCCGTTGCCGTCGATCAGCGGATACCACGGGCAGGTGTTGGGCGGGGCGGTCGCGAGGCAACCGAGCCCGGCCGACAAGGGGTTGTTCGGCCAGCCGAGCAGCTGGAAGAAGCTCAGGTCGTAGACCGTGCCCTGATAGGCGGTGTTTTCCTTGCGATGGTAATAGGAGGTGTTGGAGATGATCTGGCTCTTGCCCAGATCCCACTGCAGCTTGAGCGCCGGCAGGTACCACTCGTCGTCGACCGGCATCAGCTCCGGAGTCGCGGTGTTGAACTGTCCGACCGACGGGTTGGAATAAGCCGGCCAGAAGGTCGATTCATCGTGCTTCCTGGCGTTCTGGTAGATGATGCTGGGCGTCACCGTCAGCGCCCCGACCGGCTGCCAGATGCCCGCCAGGCGCAGCATCGCCGTTCCGGCGTGGTTGGCGTTGGCCTCCGTCCGGGCGCCGGTGGTCGGGTCGACGCGATTGATCCAGCCGCCGTCGTAGCGATACCAGGCGCTGGCGCGCCAGCCGAGCGTGCCGTCGATGATCGGCTGACCGTGTGCGATGCCGAGCTCATAGCTCGGCTCGCCGTACTCGGTGTAGGAGGCCTCGCTGCGCGAGTAGCTGCTGGAGCCGGTGAGGCTCGGCTGGGTCAGGATGTAGCGCACCGTGCCCCCTTCGGAGCCGGAGCCGAACAGGGTTCCCTGCGGGCCGCGCAGTACCTCGACGCGGGCCAGATCGAAGGTCTTCGGCAGCGTGTCGTCCGGATTGAAGCCCACGTCGCGCATCTGTATCGGCGTGTCATCGATATAAATGCCCGTGGTTCCCGCGCCGGCCGAGGAGGAGATCCCGCGGATCGAGATGTTGTTGGTCCCGGAGGTGTCGATGCTGACGCCGGGCGTGAAGCGCACGATGTCCTGGAAGTCCTTGAGGCCCTTCACGTCCATGTCCTGCTGGGTAATCGCGGTGACGCTGATCGGCACCTTGCTGAGCGATTCCTCGCGGCGGGTCGCGGTCACGACCACCTCGTGGAGCGCGCCGCGTGCCGCCTCGGCGCCGCCCGGCGCGGGCGGACCCGCGGCGTCGGCAGCGGCAGCCGCCTCATCGGCCCACAGCTGCGGCGCCGGGAGCACCGCCGTGCCCAGCACCGCGACCAGCAGCGCAGCGACGGCCCGAATCACGCGAGTTGCGATTCTCATCTTCTTCTCCTCCCCTGGCAGTACCCGATTCATGATTGCAGCAGCACCGCGGCATCCGCGTTGAAGCTGAGATAAACCTCGTCGCTCCAATCGATCGTCATCTCGGAGGTGCGCCGCGCGTTCTGCGAAAACACGGTAACCAGCTTGCCGCTGGTGGTCTTGATGATGTAGGTGGAGCGGTTCCCCAGGTAGCCGAGCTCCCACACCATGCCGCGCAGCTGGTTGACGCGCACCGCCGCCGCCGGCTCTTTGCTGAGCCGGATCTTCTCCGGCCGCAGCGCCACCCACACCCGCTCTCCGGGCGCGAAGCGCCCGCCGCCGTCGACCAGCAGATCGCCGCCGGTTTCCGGGCAGTGCACCGTGATCAGGCCGGGCTGGCTCGCGGTCACCGTGCCCTCGAACAGGTTGGTCGTGCCGACGAAGTCGGCGACGAAGCGGCTCGCGGGGAACTCGTAGATCTCCGCCGGCGTGCCCACCTGTACTACGCGGCCGCGGTCCATGACCGCGATGCGCGTCGCGAGCGCCATGGCCTCATCCTGATCGTGCGTCACGACGATGAAGGTGATGCCGACCTTGTACTGCAGGTCCATGAGCTCGAACTGGGTCTGCTCGCGCAGCTTCTTGTCGAGCGCCGACAGCGGCTCGTCGAGCAACAGCACCTTGGGCCGGCGGATGAGCGCCCGGGCGAGCGCCACGCGCTGGCGCTGGCCGCCCGAGAGCTGATGCGGCTTGCGGCCGGCGACTTGGCCGAGCTGCACCATCTCGAGCGCCTCCTCGATGCGGGTGCGGCGCTCGTGCTTGTCGAGCTTGTCGCGGCTGATGCCGTAGCCGACGTTGCGCTCCACCGTCATGTGCGGGAACAGCGCATAGGACTGGAACATCATGTTGACCGGGCGCTCGTAGGGCGGCACCCCGCTCATCGGCACCCCATCGATGCAGATGCGCCCGCTGCTCGGCTCGGAGAATCCCGCCAGCATGCGCAGCAGCGTCGTCTTGCCGCAGCCCGAGGCGCCGACCAGCGCGAACATCTCGCCGCGGTAGATGCTGAGGCTCACGTCGGCGACCGCGGTGACGGGCCCGTACGACTTGCTGACACCCTCGAGGGTGATCTGCGGCTTCGCGGCGGGGTCGAGCCACGGTCGGTCGGCGAGCGGCTTCGCCTGCGAGGCGATCACGGCTAGCAGTCCGCCGGCGGCGTGGCGCGGCGCCGGGCGGGCGCGAAGAACGGGCGCTCCACGCTGCGCGCCCGCACGACCCGGCGCTCCCACACCAGCTCGCGATTGAGGTAAATCTCCGCCCACAGCGTCCCGCCGGCGGCGAAGTGCGGAGCCTCGACCATGGCGAGCGCGAGATTGCGCTTGGTGGTCGGCGACCAGGCCGCGGAGCTCACGCTGCCTGCCTGCCGGCGCAGCCCCCGGTCGGCGTAGAGGAGCGCGTTGTGGGCGGGTTTCATGCCCTCGACGTCGAGCCCGACGAGCAGCCGCCGTGGGCCACGCTCGCGTTCCGCGAGCAGCGCGCGCCGGCCGGTGAAGTGACCCTTGCCGAAGTCGACCAGCCAGGCGAGCCCGAGCTCGAGCGGCGAGCGCTCGGTGCCGGCGTAGACCGCGCGCCCGGCCGGGACGAAGTCGACGTGCGGCAGCAGGAAACCGGCCTCGATGCGCGCGATGTTGAGCGCGCGCGAGCCCACGGCCCGGACCCCGCGCGTGCGGCCCGCCTCGAAGAGCGCGTCCCACACCCGCTCGGCCTCCGCGGGCGCCATCCACAGCTCGTAGCCGAGATCGCCGGTGAAGCCGGTGCGCGACACCATGAGCGACGGGCCGGCCGCGCCAGGCAGGGCGAAGTGCGCGAGCTCGAAGGGCCTGAGGCGCTCGATGCCGGCGAGCCCGGCCTTGCGCAGCAGTGAGCACGACGTCGGACCCTGCAGCGCGAGCGCCGCCACCTCCTCGGTCACCTCCGCGATCTCGACCGCGAACCCGACCGCGGAGTCGAGCAGCCAGTCGAGCTGCCGCTCCGCCGTGCACAGGCGATACTCGCCCTGCCCGAGGCAGAACACCGTCCCGTCGTCGATCAGATGGCCGGCGTCGTCGCACCACACGCAGTACGCGACGCGCCCCGGGAGCAGCTTGCCGAGGTCGCGCGTCGTCAGGCGGTTGAGGAAACGCAGCGCGTCCGCTCCGGCGATGCGGTACTTGACCATCGGCGTCAGGTCGTAGAGCGAGGCGGCGTTGCGGATCGCGAAATACTCGTGCTCGACCGAGCTGAATACCTCGACGGTCGTGTAGCCCGACCAGGGGATGAAGCTGTCCACCTGGCTCAACGCCCGCGCGCGCTCGTGGAACGGCGTCGGCAGCAAGGGGCGGCGGTAGTGCGGCTCGCTGTCGGTGAGCATCTCTAGGCCGCCTCTCTCACGATCTGCCGCGCGGCGTTGCGGCCGGCGATTCCCATGACCCCGCCGCCGGGATGGCAACCCGCCCCGCACAGGTACAAGCCGCCGACGGGCGCGCGATACTGCGCCGCGCCCGGCACGGGGCGCAGCATGTAGAACTGGTCGAGCGAGAGCTCCGCGTGATGCCAGTGGCCGCCCGCGATGCGGAATTCCCGCTCGATGTCGGGAGGCACGAGCAGTTGCGCGTGCCGCACCCGCGCGCGCAGCCCCGGCGCCAGCGTCTCCAGGGTCTCGACCAGCAGCTCGGTGAACCGCTGGCGCGCTGCCCCCCACCCGCCGGCGAGGTCGTAGGGCGCGTACTGTGCGATGACACTCAAGACGTGTCCCCCGGGCGGCGCGAGCGAGGCGTCGCCGAGCGTCGGCACCGTGACCTCGAGCATCGGCGCCGCCGAGAATTCGCGGTACTTCGCCTGGTTGTAGGCGCGCTCGAGGTACTCGAGCGACGGCGCCCACAGCAGCCGGCCGCGCAGCGCACGCGGCGCGAGCCCGGGAAATTCCGGCAAGCCCTCGAGCGCCAGGTGCAGCTTCGCGGCGAGACCGCGTGCGCGCAGATGCACGACGCGCCGCACGAAACCGGCATCGAGGTGCTCGGCGCCGAGGAGCCCCAGGAACGTGGTCTTGGGGTCCGCGCTCGAGACCACCGCAGCCGCCGCGAGCTCCTCGCCCGACTCGAGCACCACTCCGGCGGCCGCATCGCCCTGCACCACGATGCGCGCCACGGGCGCGGCTGTGCGGACTTCGGCGCCGGCCGCGACGGCCGAGCGCGCCAGTGCCTCCGAGAGTGCCCCGAGTCCGCCGAGCGGCTGGGCGAGCGCCCCGTCCGCGGTGCCCTCGGATGCGAGCCGGTATAGAAGAGTGAACACCGTGCCGGGTGAGCGCGGGCCGTAGTTGCTGCCGAGCACCGCGTCGAAGGCGAGCGCCCCCTTGAGGAGCGGCGACTCGAACTGCTCATCCAGCAGGTCCTGCACGCACATGCCGCCGATGCGCAGCAGCTCGCGCAAGTGGCGCCGGCCGAGACGCCGCAGGCGCAGTCCCAGGCCGACAAGCGCCGCGCGGTCGCGCCACCCGCCGGTGCCGAGCCGCGGCGGTACCGCCCCGAGCAGCGGCGCGAGCGCGGCGGCAAGCCTGCCGATGCGCTCCCGGTAGGCGGGGTACGCCGCGGCGTCGGCACGCGAGTGCGCGGCGAGCGCGCCGAGCTCGCCGTCCCCGAGCGTGAGGTGCGGCCCCTGCCTCGAGAGGGCCACGGTCGGCAGTGGCGTCGTGGTGAGCCTGAGGCCGTGGGCCGGGAGATCGAGCTCGCGCATCAGCCGTGCCGGCATCAGGTGCAACAGGTGTGCGCAGGCCGACACCCGGAAACCGGGTGCGAATTCGCGCGTCACCGCCGCGCCGCCCACGCGCTCCGCCGCCTCGAGCACCAGCACCGAGCGGCCGGCACGCGCCAGGTACGCCGCGCAGGTGAGGCCGTTGTGGCCGCCGCCGACCACGATGCAGTCGTAGCGCGAGCGGCCGCGTGCGGCGCCGCGCCCGCTCACGACGCGATCCTCAGGTCGCCGAGGATCGTGCGCGCGGCGTTGGCGCCGGGCGCGCCCATGACCCCGCCGCCCGGATGGGTACTCGAGCCGCACAGGTACAGGCCGTCGAGCGGCGCGCGGTACTGCGCGTAGCCCGGCAGCGGGCGGTTGAACAGCAGCTGATCGAAGGTGAGCTCGCCCTGGAAGATGTTGCCCTCGGTGAGGCCGACCTCGGCCTCGAGCTCGTGCGGCGTGCGGATTTCCGCGTGCCGGATCAGGTCGCGGAAATCCGGGCTGTGGCGCGCAATCGTCTCGATCACGGTGTCGCCGAAGGCCTGGCGCTTCGCCGCCGTCCACTCGCCGTCGGCGAGCCGGTACGGGCAGTACTGCACGAACACCGACATGTAGTGCTTGCCGTCCGGCGCGATGGTGGGATCGATCTGCGAGGGGATCAGCATGTCGAGGTAGGGCGAACGCGACCAGCGGCCCTCCTTCCAGTCGTCGTAGGCGCGCTCCAGCATGTCGACGGAGTCGGTCACGTGCATGTCGCCGCGCGTGCAGGGCGAGTCGTGCGGAATCGCCGGAAAGTGCGGCAGGCCGTCGAGTGCGATGTTGAGCTTGCCGGAGGAGCCCCGGATCTTGAAGCGGCGCACCGCCTCGAGGAATTCCGCCGGCAGGTGCTCGGGCGCGATGCTCTCGAGGAAGGTGCGCTTGACATCGAGGTTCGAGACCACCAGCCGCGCGGCGATCTCCTCGCCGCCGGCGAGCACCACCCCGGTGGCGCGCCCGTTGTGCACCCGGATGCGCTCGACCGGCGCGTCGGTGCGCACCGTGCCGCCGCTCGCCGCCAGCGAGGCCGCGAGCGCCTGGGTGATCGCGCCCATGCCGCCGCGGGCGAAGCCCCAGGCGCCGACCGCGCCGTCGATGCTGCCCATGTAGTGATGCAGCAGCACGTAGGCGCTGCCCGGGGAGCGCGGGCCGAGGGCCGTGCCGATGATGGAGCTCCCCGCGAGGTGCGCCTGGACGATCTCGCTCTCGAAGTACTCCCCGAGCATGTCGGCGCAGCTCATGGTGAGGAAGCGCAGCGTGTCGTACATGCGCGTCTCGCCGAGACCGAGGAAGTGGCGCGCGAGCCAGCGCAGCTCGGCGAAGTCACGCGGCCGGAATGAGGTCGGGTCCGGCGGCGTGCGCAGCAGCAGTGGCTTGATGAAGCGGCAGTGGCGCAGCATGTCGCACACGTAGCGGTCGTAGCCTTCCGCGTCGCGGCGCGAGTGCCGCGCGATCTCGCGGCGCTGGGCCTCGTGGTTGTCGTAGACGGCGAGGTGCTCGCCGCTGCGCATCAGGGTGCAGCCGCCCTCGTAGGGGATGATCTGCAGGCCGAAGCGCGGCAGCTCGAGCGCGCGGATGATCTCGGTGCGCAGCAGGCTGCACACGTAGGAGCAGTTCGAGTAGGTGAAGCCGTCGTACAGCCGCCGGCTCACCGCGGCGCCGCCCACGTAGGGGTTGCGCTCGAGCACCAGCACGTCGAGCCCGGCGCGCGCCAGGTAGCAGGCCGCCACCAGGCCGTTGTGGCCCGCGCCGATCACGATCGCGTCGTGGCGTCCGCGCCTGCTGCCCTTCATGCCTCTCCCCCGCCCGCGGCTGCGCCTCAGGCCGGAACCCGGCGCGTGGCCGGGAGCGCGCCCAGGGTGCGGTCGATCGCGATCTCGAAGGCCGCCAGCGTGTCGGCGAGACACGAGTCGTCGTGCGCGGCCGACACGAACCACGGCTCGCGCGAATCCGGCTCGCACAGGATCCGCTCCTCGTGCAGCACGCGCGCGGTCGCGTCGTAGAAGGTGTAGTCGCTGCGCTTCCAGTCGCGATAGGTGCGCGGCGGTGCGTTGGCGAAGTACAGGCCGCTCATCGAGGGGTGCCCGACGAAGCTGTGCGCGATGCCACGGGTCTTGAGGATGGCGCTCATGCCGTGACGCAGCCGCGTGCCGTAGGCGGCGATGCGCTCGAGCGCATCGGTTTCCGCGAGGATCTCGAGCGTGCGCTCGGCGGCCGCGAGCGACACCGGGTGCGCCGTGTAGGTGCCGCCGTGGGCCACGCCCTTGCCGAGCTTGCGCATGATGTCCTCGCGTCCCGCGAGCACCGAGATCGGGTAGCCGTTGGCGAGCGCCTTGGCGAAGGTGCACAGATCCGCCCGCACGCCGTAGAGTTCCTGGACTCCGCCGCGCGCCACGCGAAAGCCGGTCTTCACCTCGTCGATGATGAGCACCACGCCGTAGCGGTCGCACAGCGCCCGCGCGGCGCGCACGTACCCGGGCTCGGCGGCTATCCCCAGGCAGTTGCCCATGATCGGCTCGATCAGGAGACACGCGATGCGATCCGCGTGGCGCTTGAGCACGTCCTCGAGCTGATTGGCGTCATTCGCCTGCACGAAGTGCGCGAACTGGCGCGTGCTGAGCGGCACGCCCTCGCTGTAGGGGTAGACCTCCGGCTCGCCGACCTCACTCCACTTGTCCATGGGCGTGAACCACATGGCGGCATCGAAGAGGCCGTGATAGCTGCCCTCGAGGATCACGTAGTCGTCCCGCCTGGTGAAGGCGCGCGCGAGCCTCAGGGCCGCCATCACCGCCTCGGTGCCGGAGTTGGAGTAACGCACCAGCTCGGCGGCCGGCACCATGCGGGCGATGCGCTCGGCGACCCGGTATTCCGCTTCGGTGGACAGCGCGAAGACTCCGCCGACCTCCATGCCGGCGCGCGCCGCCGCATCGACCCGCGGATCGGCGTAGCCGAGGATCGCCGGGCCGTACCCTAAGCGATAGTCGACGTACACGTTGCCATCGAGATCGGTGACGCGGGCGCCGCGCCCTTCCTTCACGTAGATGGTGCGGTCCGCGCCCCAGTAGCGGAAATTCGACGCCACCCCGAGCGGCAGCCGCGTGAGCGCCCGGCGGAAGTGCGCCTGGTTCCTGGTCATGGTTCTGGCCACGGTTGCGCCCTCCGCTTCTGCTGGCCGGGGTCAGCCAAGGGACTATATGAGCATATAGTTTTTTCGGATAAAATTAAACGGCCATATAAATCCAGCGGGAGCCCCCTCACCATGAACGCGCCAGTCGCCCGCCCGGCCGGAAGCGCTCCCCCCGCGGCGGCGCGCGCGCTGCCGGCCTGGGTCTACAACCACGCCGAGATGACGCGCCTCGAGGTCGAGCGGATCCTCAAGCCGAGCTGGCAGATCGTCTGCCACCTGAGCCAGATCCCGCTCGCCGGGGACTACGTCACCTTCGAGCTCGGCGGCGACAGCGTGATCGCGCTGCGCGATGCGAGCGGCGCGGTCCGCGCGCTGCGCAACGTCTGTCGTCATCGCGGCACGCGCCTGCTCGAAGGTTCCGGCCGCTGTCCGGGGCGCATCACCTGCCCGTACCACGGCTGGACCTACCGTTACGACGGCTCGCTGCTCGCCACCCCGGCGCGCGACAGCTTCCCCGACCTCGACCTGCGCGAGCACGGGCTCGATGCCGTCCACGTGGAAGTCGCGCTCGGCTTCGTCTGGGTCTGTCTCGGAGCCGACGCCCCACCGCCGCCTTCCCGGATGTGGGCGCCGGTGATGGAAGAGCTGGCGCCGTACCGCCTCGAGCAGCTCCTTCCGACCCAGCCCGTATACTGTGAGGAGTGGGACGTCGACTGGAAGATCGCGATGGACAATTATCTCGAGTCCTACCACGTGCCGATCGGACATCCGGGATTGAACCGCATGTTCACGCCCGACTACGAGGATCAGCGGGGAGTGCCCGGCATCGCCCGCGGCATCAGCTGGATGCGCGAGGCGCCCTCGTCACGCTGGAGTGAGCGCATCTACCAGAAGTACGTCGCCGGGGTGACCGCGCCGCATCTGCCGGAAGCGCAGCGGCGCAGCTGGCGCTTCTACAGCTGCCTGCCGAACCTCGGCATCGACATCATGCCCGAGCAGATGGATTTCTTTCAGGTGCTGCCGCGCGGACCGGGCAAGGCGCTGATCCGGGGCGCAGCCTTCGGTCTGCCCGACGAGCGGCGCGAGATGCGCCTCATCCGCTGGCTCGGCAACCGCATCAACATGCAGGTCAACAGGGAGGACCGGTTGCTGTGCGAGCGGCTGCAGCGCGGCATCGCCGACAGCCACTACCGGCCGGGGCCGCTGTCGCAGATCGAGACCTGGATGCTCGAATTTCACGAGCTGCTGCGGGCGCGCATTCCCGAGGCACGGCTGCCGAGCGCACCCGCGCGCTTCAGTTGAGGCGCGCGACCGCAGCGGCGCGCATGGCCAGGGCCGCGGCATCGGCCGCCGCGGCCGCCGCCCACAGCGGCCGCCGCCCCGGGCGGGTGCGGGCGCGCCAGCGCCTGATCGATGCCTGCATCTCGGCGCTGCACTTCTATGGGCCCTCGCGCACCACCGTCGCCCGCGTGGTCGCGCTCGCGGGGCTTTCGCCGGGAATCGTACGGTTCTATTTCAACTCCAAGGCGGCGATGCTGGTCGCCGCCCTCGAGTATCTCGCCGCCGAGTTCGAGGCGCGGGTGCTGAAGCCGGTCGCCGCGCTGCGGCACTCCCCGGTGGCCGCTCTCGGGCTGCTGGTGGAGCTGTATCTCGACGCCGAGGTCGCGAGCCCCCGCAAGGTGTCGGTGTGGTACTCGTTCTGGGGCGAGGCGAGCTCGCGCCAGGAATACCTGGATATCTGCGGCGAGAAGGACGAGGAATTCGCGGCGCTGGTGCACGACCTGGTCGGGCGGCTGATCGCCCAGACCGGCGCCGGGCACCTCGACGCCGACGGCGTGGCGCTCGGGCTCATCGGGGTGCTCGAGGTGCTGTGGCAGGGCATCGCGTTCCAGAGCGAGGCGAACATCAACCGGCGCGCCCTGGTCGCGCGCTCGCTCGCCTACCTGCGCTCGGTATTCCCCGGACAGTTCCCCGGTCCCGCCCGGGAGCGCCGGCGCGCTGCGGCCCCCGCGCGGCGCTCATCCAGCCGCCGCGGATGACCCGGACTGCTACCGGCGCGGGGGGTTATCCCGCACAATAGCCGCGGCACCACCGGCCGCGGGGCGAGAGGCGAAACGCGCGCATCATGAAATCGAGGGGGCGTCCGGGCCGCTGGCTCATCATCCTGCCGCCGCTGCTGTTCCTGCTGCTGTTCTTCCTGGTTCCCTTCGCCTTTGCCTTCAAGATCAGCTTCGCGGAAGCCGCGGCGCACGTCCCGCCCTACACCGACGTCTTCTCCTTCGGGCCCGGGCACCAGCCGCAGTTGCACCTGAGCCTGGCGAACTACCGTTATCTCTTCACCGACGAGGTGTATGGCGTCGCCTATCTGTTCTCGCTCAAGACCGCCTTCTTCTCGACGCTGGTGTGCCTCGCCCTCGGTTACCCCATGGCGTACGCCATTGCGCGCGCCCCGCGTGGCACCCAGGGAGTGCTGCTGCTCATCATCATGCTGCCCTTCTGGACGTCCTTCCTGCTGCGGGTCTATGCCCTCGAGGGGATCATCCGCGACAACGGCCTGCTCAACACCGTGCTGCTGCACCTCGGCGTGATCCACGCGCCGCTGCGCATCATGCGCACCAATCTCGCGGTGTACCTCGGCATCATCTACTCCTACCTGCCCTTCATGGTGCTGCCGCTGTTCGCGACGCTCGAGAAACTCGATCCCACCCTGCTCGAGGCGGCCGCCGACCTCGGCAGCACGCCGTGGCGGGCATTCCTCGACATCACCCTGCCGCTGTCCGTGCCGGGGGTGATCGCCGGCTCGATGCTGGTGTTCATCCCGGCAGTGGGCGAGTTCGTCATCCCCTCGCTCCTCGGCGGCCCCAACAACCTGATGATCGGGCGGGTGCTGTGGGACGAGTTCTTCGGCAATCACGACTGGCCGGCGGCCGCCGCGGTGGCGATCGCCTTCCTGCTGCTGCTGGTCGGACCGATCGCGGTCTACCAGTACTACAACGTGCGCCAGCTCGAGGCCTGAGGCACGAGTGGAACGCCGCACCTCACCGCTGCTCTTCTCGGTGCTGTGCTTCGGCATCGCGGTGCTCTACATCCCGATCCTGGTGCTGATCGCCTACTCCTTCAACGCCTCGCCGCTGGTGAACGTGTGGGGCGGCTTCTCCACCGCCTGGTACGGCGAGCTGTGGCACAACCGCCAGCTGCTCGATGCGGCGGTATTGTCGCTCGAGGTCGCGGTCAGCGCCTCGACCCTCGCCGTGATCCTCGGCACGCTGGCCGCGATCGCGCTGGTGCGTTTCGCGAGATTCCCCGGGCGGCTGTTGCTCACCGGCATGGTGAACGCGCCGCTGGTGATGCCCGAGATCATCACCGGCATCACCCAGCTGCTGCTGTTCATCTCCATGGTGCAGCTGCTCTCCTGGCCGCATCGCGGCTTTACCACCATCGTGATCTCGCACGTGACCTTCTGCACCGCCTACGTGACCATCACGGTGCAGGCGCGGCTGCAGTCCGCCGACCGCTCGCTGGAAGAGGCGGCACAGGATCTCGGCGCGGGGCCCGCGCGCGCCTTCCTCGAGATCACGCTGCCGATCATCGCGCCGGCGATCGTCTCGAGCTGGCTGCTGTGCTTTACGCTGTCGCTCGATGACCTGGTGATCTCGAGCTTCGTCTCCGGCCCCGGCGCGAGCACGCTGCCGATGGTGATCTATTCCAAGGTCAAGCTCGGCGTGAGTCCCGACATCAACGCGCTCGCGAGCCTCATCGTGTGCGCGGTCGGCGTCTGCATCCTCGCCGCCGGCCTGGTTATGGGACGCAGCGCGCGTCGCCGGGAGCTCGAGATGCAGCTCGCGGCGCGCTGAGCCCCAAGCGCCGCCCGCCGGTCGCTAGCGGCTACAGGTCGGTCTTGATCCGCGTCCAGGTCCGGGTGCGCAGCCGCTCGAGCGCCGGTCCCACCTCCGCCGACTGGTACAGCCGCGCCTCCACCGCCGGCGTCGGGTACACCGCCGGATCGTCGAGGATCTGCGGGTCGACGTACGCGTTCGCGGCCAGGTTGTCGTTGCCGTAGTGGATGTCGTTGGTGATCGCTGCGATCACCTTCGGCTCGAGGATGTAATTGAGGAATATAAGCGCGTTCTGCGGGTCGGGAGCGTCGGCGGGGATGAGCAGCGCGTCGAACGAGGCGTTGGCACCCTCCCTGGGTATCGTGAAGGCGAGGTTCAGCCTGACCCCCGCCGCGCGGGCGCGCGCCTCGACCACCGAGTAGTCCCCCGACCACGACATGGAGATGCAGAACTCGCCGTTGTAGAGCCCGTTGAGGTATTCGGTCGAGTCGAAGGCTTTGATGTAGGGCCGCACGCCGAGCAGCAGCGCTGCGGCCTGCTGGTAGTCCGCCGGACGGGTGGTGTTGGGATCGAGGTGCAGGTAGTTGAGCGCGAGCTGCAGCACGTCCTCGGCCGAGTCGAGCAACGACACTCCGCAGTCGGCGAAGCGCCTGATGACCTCGGGCCTGAAGAGCATGTCGAGGCTGTCGACCGGGGCGTCGGGCATGCGCGCGCGGATCATGTCGACGTTGTAGGCGAAGCCGTTGACGTGGCGCAGGTACGGCATGGCGTAGCGGTTGCCGGGATCGGCCTGCGCTTCGATCGCGAGCACGTGCGGGTCGAGGTTCTTCCAGTTCGGGAGCCGCGCGCGGTCGAGCGGCTGGTAGATGCCCGCCTTGATCTGGCGGCTGAAGTAGTCGGTCGAGGTGCTGACCACGTCGTAGCCCGAGTCCCCCGCCATCATCTTCGCCTCGAGCGTCTCGTCGGAATCGTAGGTGTCGTAGATCACCTCGATGCCGGTCTCGTGCTCGAACTGCTCGATGGTGTCCTTGCCGATGTAGTCGGCCCAGTTGTAGATGCGCAGCTGATTTGCGCTGCGGCTCTGCCCGCAGGAGCCGAGCGTGAGCGCGAGCAGCAGCGCACCGGCCGCGCGTGCCGCCGCCGGCGTCACAGCTTCGCCATCAGGTGCCGCACCACGGTGTAGTCCTCGAGCGCGTACAGCGAGAGATCCTTGCCGTAGCCGGAGCGCTTGAAGCCCCCGTGCGGCATCTCGCTCACGGTGGCGAAATGGGTATTGATCCAGGTGGCGCCGTACTGCAGCCGCGCCGCCAGCTTGAGCGCGCGGCCGATGTCGCGCGTCCACACCGACGAGGCAAGCCCGTACTCGGAGTCGTTCGCCCAGGCGAGCGCCTGTGCGGCATCGGCAAACGGGGTTACCGAGACCACCGGGCCGAAGACCTCGCGCTGCACGATCTCGTCCGACTGGCGCGCGCCGGCGACCACGGTGGGCTCGTAGAAGAATCCCGCCCCCGCTCGCGCCTGCCCGCCGGTGGTGATCTCGATGTGCGGCGCGGCCGCCGCTCGTGCCACCATGCCGGCGACGCGCTCGCGCTGCCTGCTCGAGATGAGCGGCCCCATCTCCACGCCCGCCTCGCGCTGCGCTCCCACGCGGATGCTGCGCACCGCGCTGGTGAGGTCCGCGACAATGCGCTCGTAAACGCCCTCGCCCACATACATCCGGCAGGCCGCGGTGCAGTCCTGGCCCGCGTTGTAGAAGCCGAAGGTGCGCACTCCGGCCACCACCGCGTCGAGATCGGCGTCGTCGAACACGATCACCGGCGCCTTGCCGCCGAGCTCGAGGTGGGTGCGCTTCAGGTTGCCGGCCGCGCTCACCAGCACCTTCTGCCCGGTGGCGACGTCGCCGGTGAGTGACACCATGCGCACCCGCGCGTGTCCGGTGAGCGCCGTACCGACCGGCTCGCCGCGGCCGCACACGACGTTGACGACGCCCGGCGGCAGCAGCTCCGCGATGAGCTCCGCGAGTCTGAGCGTGGTGAGCGGCGTGAGCTCCGAGGGCTTGAGCACCACGGTGTTGCCGGCCGCGATCGCCGGGGCGATCTTCCACACCGCCATCATGAGCGGATAGTTCCACGGCGTGATCGAGGCCACGACCCCCACCGGGTCGCGGCGAATGAGGCTGGTGTGGCCGGGGAGGTACTCCCCGGCGGCGATCCCCTGGGGCGTGCGGCAGGCGCCGGCGAAGTAACGGAACACGTCCGCGATCGCCGGCAGCTCGTCGTTGAGTGCCGCGGGCAGCGGCTTGCCGGTGTTGCGCGACTCGAGGCCGGCGTAGGCGGCGGCATCCGCCTCGAGGCGCTCCGCCAGCCGCAGCAGCAGCGCCGCACGATCCCGCGGCGCGGTCTGCGACCAGCCCTCGAAGGCCGCCTCCGCCGCCGCCACCGCCGCATCCACCTGCGCCACGCTCGCCGATGACACCACGGCGAGCTCCGCACCGCTCGCCGCATCCAGCACCGCTTCAGGCTGGCCCTCGCCCCGCACCAGCCGTCCGCCGATCAACATCTGGGTCTGCATCTCCCGCCCTCCCTCACCCGCGCCGGCTTGCCGCCCCGCGCTGGCACGTTATATTATTACCGCCATAATATTACCAGCGGACGCCGCCCGAGGCCGTCATGAATCCCGAGGTTATCATCACCTGTGCCGTCACCGGCGACGACACCAAGGTCACCCGCAGTCCGCACTGCCCGATCACCCCCGAGCAGATCGCCGCCTCCGCGGTCGAGGCGGCGCGCGCGGGAGCTGCCATCGTGCACATCCACGTGCGCGACCCGGACACCGGCGCCTTCAGCATGGCCACCCGTCACTACCGCGAGGTGGTGCAGCGCATCCGCGCGAGCGGGGTCGACGTGCTGGTGAATCTCACCTGCGGCATGGGCGGCTACATCTGCGTCGGCGATCAGGGCTTGAGCGACACCCCGAGCGAAGGCACCGACTTCGTCAGCCAGGAGGAGCGCATGCGCCACGTGATCGAGCTGTGCGAGGAGGGCCGCCATCGCCCCGACATCGCCACGCTCGACTGCGGCTCGCTCAACTTCGGCGACGGCAACCGTGCCTATGTCTCGACGCCGAACTACCTGCGCAAGGGCGCCGCCATCCTGCGCGACCTGCGCGTCAAAGCCGAGCTCGAAGTGTTCGATACCGGCAATCTCTCCTTCGTGCACCGCCTCGTCAAGGAGGAGCTGCTGCCGGCACCGGCCTTCATCCAGCTGTGCTGCGGTATCCCCTACGGGGTGCCGGCCGATACCGGACACCTGCTCGCCATGGTGAATGCGCTGCCCGCGGGGAGCGTGTGGACGTCCTTCGCCATCAGCCGCATGCAGATGCCGTGGGTGGCGCAGTCGGTGCTGCTCGGCGGCCACGTGCGCGTCGGCCTCGAGGACAACCTGTACCTGAGCCGCGGTGTCTACGCGAGCAATGCGCAATTGGTCACGAAGGCGCGCAGCATCATCGAGGCGATGGGCGCGCGGATACTCTCCCCTGCCGAGGCGCGCGAGCGCCTCGGGCTCCATTGACGTGGCGGGAGTCGTCATTTACCGCGCCCCGGTCCTGCCCGAGTGGATCGACTATAACGGCCACCTGCGCGATGCGTACTACGGGTTGATCGTGAGCTATGCGGCCGACGCGCTCATGGACCGCCTGAAAATGGATGCATCCTACCGCGCACGCAGCGGCTGCACGCTCTACACCGTCGAAATGCACGTCCATTTCCTGCACGAGGTCCACCAGCCCGAGACCGTCGCCGTCGCGGTGCAGCTGCTCGGTGCCGATCGCAAGCGCATCCATGCGGGCTTCGAGCTGCGCGGCAGCTCCCGCCCCGACCCGGCCGCCACCGCCGAGCTGATGCTGCTGCACGTGCGCCAGGGAGCGACGCCTGCAACCGTGCCCTTTCCGCCCGAGGTCGCCGCCGCGATCTGCGAGCTGCAGGCGGCCACCGCCGGGCAGGCCTTCGGGCCGCTCTCGCGCGCCCTGAGCCTCGGCGGCGGCTCGCGCCGCGCATGAAGCCGGGCGCCATGGAGCGGCTGCTCGCGCCGCGCAGCCTCGCGCTGATCGGCGGCGCGTGGGCGGACGCGGTGGCCGATGCCAGCCGCGCGATCGGCTACCGCGGCGAGCTGTGGCGCGTGCACCCCTCGCGCGAGTCCACCGCCGCGCAGCCCTACTTCCGCTCGGTCGGCGAGCTGCCCGGCGCGCCCGATGCCGCCTTCGTCGCCGCTCCCGGCCGCGAAGTGCCGGCGATTGCCGCGGCGCTCGCGGCCCGCGGCGCGGGCGGCTTCGTCTGCTTTGCTTCCGGGTTCTCCGAGAGCGCAACCGACGAGGGGCGCCGCCTCACCGAAGCGCTGCTCGCAGGCGCCGCCGGCCTGCCCTTCTTCGGTCCCAACTGCTACGGCTTCGTCAACTTCTTCGACGGCGTGGCGCTCTGGCCCGACCAGGTGGTGGGCGTGCGCCGCGAGCGCGGCGTCGCGCTCATCTGCCAGAGCGGCACCATTGCGCTCAACCTGCTGTTCAACCAGCGGTCGCTGCCGATCGGCTGCGTGCTCACGGTGGGGAATCAGACGCGGCTCGCCGCCGAGGACCTGATCGAGCTGCTCGCGGGCGACGAGCGCGTGAGCGCCTTCGGGCTCTACGTCGAAGGCCTCAAGGATGCCGCGCGCTTCGCCGCCGCCGCCGCCCGGGCCCGCGCGGCCGGCAAGCCCATCGCGCTGGTCAAGGCCGGGCGCACCGCGGCCGCGGCGCGCACTGCCCACACCCACACCGGCGCGCTCGCCGGCGCCGATGCCGCCTTCGACGCCTTCTGCCGCGATGCCGGCATCGCACGCTGCGAGTCGCTCGCGACGCTGTGTGAGACGCTCAAGCTGTTTCACTGCGGCGGGCCGCTCGCCGGACGGCGGGTGCTCGTGATGGGCGCTTCGGGCGGTGACATGGCGATGACGTCGGATGCGGCCCGCGAGCTCGCGCTCGACTTCCCGCCCCTGCCCGCCACGGCCAGCGCACGTCTCGGGGAGGTCCTCGGCGAGCGGGTGCCGCTCGCCAACCCGCTCGATTTCCAGACACAAGCCTGGTTCGACCGCCCGCGGCTGCGCGCGATGTTCTCGGTCGTGCAGCGCGCCGGCTTCGACGCGGTGGGCTTCATGATCGACTGCCCGCCCGCCGCCGAGGCCGACCCGGGGGCGTATCTCAACGCGATCGAGGAGTTCACCGCCGCGGCGCCCGGCGCGCCGACCCGCGCCGCAGTGATCTCGTCCCTCCCCGAATCGCTCGAGCGCGCCATTCGCGAGCGCTGCCTCGCCGCGGGTGTCGTGCCGCTGCAGGGCCAGCGCGAAGCGCTCGAAGCGCTCGCTCTGGCCGCCGCCGCTGGCGCTGCCTGGCGTGACGGTCGCATGCCGCACCTCGTGCGCCCGCAGGCGCCGCCCGGGAGCGCGCGTACGCTCGGCGAGGCCGACGCCAAGGCGGCGCTCGCCGCTTTCGGCGTGCGCGTGCCGCGTTCCGCACTGGTGCAGCCGCGCGAAGCGGCCCGCGCCGCGGAGGTGCTCGGTTTTCCGGTGGCGATCAAGGCGAGCAGTCTGGCGCACAAGTCCGAATCCGGCGGCGTGGTACTCGACGTGCGCACGAGCGCCGAAGCCGCCGCCGCCGCGCAGCGCCTCGCACGTCTGTCGGACACGCTGCTCGTCGAGGAGATGGTGACCGACGGAGTGGCCGAGATCCTGGTCGGCATCTCCGTCGATCCGCAGTTCGGTCAGCTGCTGGTGCTCGGCGCCGGCGGCGTGCTGACCGAGCTCGCACGCGACACCGTGACACTGCTCCCGCCCTTCGAAGCGGCGGCGATCGAGGCGGCGCTGCTCGGCCTGAAGGTCGCACCGCTGCTGCGCGGCTTTCGCAACCGCCCGCCGGCGGACCTGGCGGCGCTGCGCGATACGGTGCTCTGCTGCGCCCGCTATGCGCGCGCCCACAGCGAGACGCTGCTGGAGCTCGATCTGAACCCGGTCATCGCGCGGCCTGCGGGCGCCGTGGCCGTGGATGCCCTGATCCGCCTCGCGGAGGAGCACTGACATGTCGGACGGCATCAATACCGCCACCAGCGGCGCGATCCTCGAAGTCACCATCGACCGCCCCAAGGCCAACGCCATCGACCTCGCCGCCAGCCGGCGGCTCAACGAGGTGTTCGCGCGCTTTCGCGATGATCCCGGGCTGCGGATCGCGATCGTGACCGGGGCGGGCGAGCGCTTCTTCTGCGCCGGCTGGGACCTCAAGGGCGCGGCCGCCGGCGAGGAATCGGACGAGGACTGGGGCGCGGCGGGATTCGGCGGCCTGAACTACCCGCGCAACCTCGACAAGCCGATCATCGCCGCGGTCAACGGCATCGCCTGCGGCGGCGGCTTCGAGATCGTGCTCGGCACCGACATCATCGTCATGGAGGAGCAGGCGAAGTTCGCGCTGCCGGAGATCAAGGTCGGGGTGCTGGCGGACGCCGGCACCATCAAGCTGCGGCGGCGGATTCCGTACCACGTGGCGGTGGAGTTCCTCATGACCGGCCGCTGGATGGATGCCGCCGAGGCGAAACACTGGGGGCTCGCCAATCACGTCGTGCCCAGGGGCGAGGCCCTGACGCGGGCGCGCGAGATCGCCGCCGCGCTCGCCGCGGGGCCGCCGCTGCTGTTTCCGGCGATCAAGCAGCTGTTGCGGCACACCGAGATGGTGCCCGAGCACCAGGCCTTCGAGCTGCACGACGTCCTGCACGCGGTGCAGAAGGTGATCCGCTCCGAGGATCTCAAGGAAGGCGCGCGTGCTTTCGCCGCGAAGAGAAAGCCCGCGTGGAAGGGTAAGTGAGATCGGGCAGCCGAAAGGCCCGGCTTCCCCTCATCCCCCGAGCGGGCGCAGCAGCGAGCGCGAGATGATGTGGCGCTGCACCTCGCTGGTGCCGTCCCAGATGCGCTCGATGCGCGCATCGCGCCAGATGCGCTCGAGCGGCAGCTCGGTCATGAGCCCCATGCCGCCGTGGATCTGCAACGCCTCGTCGGCGACCATCGCCAGCATCTCGGTCGCCTTGAGCTTGGCGATCGCCATGTCCATGTCGGTCGCGGTGCGCCGCTCGAGCTTCCAGCCCGCCTCGAGCGCGAGCAGCTCCGCGGCCCGCAGCTCGACCGCCATGTCGGCGAGCTTGAACGCCACGCCCTGGAACTTGCCGATCGGCTGACCGAACTGCCGCCGCTCGACCGCCCAGCGCTTGGCGAGCTCGAGTGCCCGCTCGGCGCGGCCGAGACAGTTGGCCGCCACCTGCAGCCGCGTCGCCCCGAGCCAGGTGTTGGCCACCTCGAATCCCTGGTGCAAATCCCCCAGCACCGCCGCCGCGGGCACGCGGCAGTCGGTGAACTGCAGAATGCTGTTGGTGTAGCCGCGATGCGAGACGTTCTGGTAGCCGCGCCGCACCTGGAAGCCGGGCGTGCCCATGTCGACCAGGAACGCCGTGATCCGCTTCTTGCGGCCGCGCCCGGTGTCCTCCTCGCCGGTGGCCGCAAACAGGATGACGAAGTCCGCATGGTCGGCGTGGCTGATGAAGTGCTTGGTGCCGTTGATGATGAAGTCCCCGCCGCGCTCGACGGCGCTGGTCTTCATGCTGCGCAGGTCTGAGCCGGCATCCGGTTCGGTCATCGCCAGACACTCGGTGCGCTCGCCGCGCACCGCCGGCAGCAGGTAACGCTCGCGCTGCGCCCCCTGGCAGGCGAGCAGGATGTTGGAGGGACGACCCACGCAGGTGAAGTGAAGCACGTAGCTCGTGTAACCGAGCTCCTTCTCATAGAGCACCCAGCCGACGCCGTCGAGGCCGGCGCCACCGGTCTCGACCGGCATGTTGGCGGCGTAGAGTCCGGCGGCAATGGCCCTGGCACGCAGCTCGCGCTTGAGGTCCTCGCGCAGCCGGCCGGTCTCCTCGACCTCGCGCTCGTGCGGCACGAGCTCCTCGCGCACGAAGCGGCGCGTGTTGTCGACGATCAACTGCTGCTCCTCGCTGAGGCTGAAGTCCACGGCTTACCTCCCCATCGCGGTTGCGGCGGCTCCGCGCCGGCGCTGCGTGCCACGCGCGACCGTGACGCCGAGCGCCCAGGCATGCAGCAGCCGGAGCTGCAGTTCGAGCTGCGCCACCTGCCGCGCCGGCGGCCAGTCGCCGGGATTGGCGACCGCGCTCGCGGTGAGACCGTTGACGAAGGTGAGCACCGAGCGCAGCACCTGCTCGCGGGTGTGGGCGCTGAAGTTGCGCCACTCGCCCCAGGCGCGCGCCAGGCAGCGCTCGAACAGCCGCAGGTACTCGCGGTGCATCCACGCATTGATGCGCTTCAGGCGCTTGTCGGCCGACATCTGCCCCCAGAAGGCGATCCAGAACGCGCATTCGGTGAAACGCGTGGCATCGAGGGGCAGCGCCTCGCTGAGCAGTGCGACCAGGTCCGGGGTCGACTCGCCGGCAGCGGCGGCGGTGAGGCGCTCCTCGATGCGGCGCAGGATGAGGCGCAGCGCCGCCACGATGATCTCCTGCTTGGTGTCGAAGTAATGGGCGATCATCCCCGTGGTGTAGCCCGCCTCGCGGGCGATGCGCACGATCGTCGCACGGTCGAAGCCGTACTCGGCGACCACCCGGCAGGCGACCAGCGCGATCTCGTCGCGGCGCTGCTCGTGATCAACGATCTTGGGCATGGCTCGGGCGTGCCTGGGCGGCCGCGAGGGCCGCGAGCCGCGCCTGCACCTCGGGATCCATCGGCGAGGCCTTGCCCGCCGCCGTGGTGACGTGCAGGTACAGCTGCTCGGCGGTCGCGACCAGGACGTCGTCGCGCCGCCGGTGCAGGGCGTGGCAGAGCCGCACCCGCTTGCCGTCGGCCTCGAGCACGCGGCTCGCGACATACAGCGGCTCGAGCGCCCGCGCCTCCGCGCGGTGGCTGACATGGCTCTCCGCCGTGTAGAGGGCGCGACCCGAGCGCCGATAGGCGTCGTCGACGCCCGCATAGCGGAACAGGGCGTCGCTGGCATCTCCGAACACCTGCAGGTAGCGCGAATCGGTCATGTGGCCGTTGTAGTCGACCCATTCGGGTCGCACCGCGGTCTCGAACACCCGCAGCGGGCGCGGCTCGCTCGAGTCCGCGGCAGCGCCGATGCGTCCGCGCGCCGCGCTCGCCGACTGCTCGTACAGGCGCTCCTCGACGGCCCGCAGCGTCGCGCCCGCGCCGATGTTGAACTGCCGCAGCACCTGCTGGATGGCGACCAGGTAATCGTCGCGCAGCCGCTCGAGCTCGCGGATCGAGCGGCCGGCGGCCTGCGCCTGCGTGCCTTCCACCATCCGGTCGATGAGCTGCTCGGTGAGCTCCGGGGCCTCGAGTCTGGTCCACGGCCACTTCAGGGCCGGTCCGAACTGGCGCAGCATGTGGCGCATGCCGGGCTCGCCGCCGGCGAGGTGATAGATGAGATTCGTGCCCATCCCCGCCCAGCGCAAGCCCGGCCCGTAGACGATCGCATCGTCCAGCTCGCCGGTCGTCGCGACCCCGTCGTTCACCAGGTGCAGGATCTCGCGCCACAACGCCTCCTGCAGCCGGTCGGTCAGATGTCCCGGCACTTCGCGCCGCACGGTGAGCGGATGCATGCCGATCCCGGTGAAGAACTCGCGCGCCGCCGCCAGCGTCCCGGCAAGCGTGTACCGGCCGCCGACCAGTTCCACCAGCGGCAGCAAATACACGGGATTGAAGGGATGGGCGACCAGGAAGCGCTCGGGAAATTCCAGATCACGCTGCAGGTCGGTCGGCATCAGCCCCGAGGTGCTGGAGGCGATCAGCACGTCGCGCGGCGCGTGGCGGCTCACTTCCGCCAGCATGCGCTGCTTGAGCTCGAGTTGCTCGGGGATGTTCTCCTGGATGAAGTCCGCGCGGCGCGCCATGGCGGTCGGGTCGGTGGTGAAGGACAGCCGGCCCTTCGGCGGCAGCGGTGCGAGCGTGAGGCGCGCGAGCGCGCCTTCGGCGTTCTCGACCGCGCCGCGGATCCAGGCCTCCATCTCGGGCTTCACGTCGGCGGCCACGACGTCGATGCCGAAGTGCAGCGCGCGTGCCGCCCAGCCGCCGCCGATCACTCCGGTGCCGAGCAGGCCCAGCGTCCTCACCTGTCTCATGATGGTGGCACCCTCCGGCACGCCGCCCGCGTGCAGATGCGCAGACGCCGCGGCGCGTTTTTTTAATGTCGCGATGATAATATAAAAAGGCCGTGCGCACGAGCGCGGCGCGCGGCCTGCTCGCGGAATGCGGACGATCGGGACTTCAGCGCCCGCCGGAGGCGGCGCCGGTGCGCGACCAGTCGCGCTCGCAGAAGCGCCGGATGCGTGTGCCGGCCGCATCGATCGTCGGCTCATCGGTTGCGAAGCACACCCGTACGCACGCCGCCGTGGCAGCGCCGAAAGCCGCCCCGTCCATGACCGAGACCCTCTGCGCGGCATAGAGCGCGCGCGCGAATTGACCCCCCGTCATGCCCGTCGCACTCACGTCGATGAGCATGAACATGCCCGCCTCCGGGGGGATGAGACGCAGCCCCGGCGTGCCGCCGAGCGCGGCCGCGAAGCGCCGCTGGCGCTCGTCGCAGAACTCGCGGATGCGCCGCTCCGACTCCGGTGCGTGCGCGAGTGCGGTGATCGCCGCCTGCTGCACGAAGCCCGGCAGCCCGAACAGCATGCACATGGCGAGCAGCTCCACCCTGGCGGCGAGCTCGCGCGGCCCGACCAGCCACCCGGCGCGCCAGCCGGTCATGGCGTGCGACTTCGACAGGCTGCCGAGCGTCACCACCCGGTCCGGCAGCCGCGCCGCGAGCGTCGGCACCCGCCCGCCGGGAGCGAGCCCCGCATACACCTCGTCCACCACCAGCCACAGCTCGTACCGGCGCGCGAGCTCGGCGATGACGGCGAGCTCCCGGTCGTCGAGGATCATCCCGCTCGGGTTATTGGGACTCGCCCAGACGATGACGCGCGTGCGGCCGTTCACCAGGCGCTCGAGCGCCGCCAGGTCCGGCCGCAGCCCGGGGCCGGCGGGCGCACGTACCAGCCGCGCCCCGGACACTTCCAGGGTGGCGGGATAAGTCGGATACAGCGGCTCGAAGGTCACCACCTCGTCCCCGGGACCGGCGAGGCACAGCGAGGCGGCGAACAGCGCGTTCTGGGCCCCGGCGAGGAACACCACGTTGTCGGCGCTCACCGCCTGCCCGCTGCGGGCGGTGTGGGTGCGGGCGATCGCCTCGCGCAGCTCCGCGCGCCCGGCCGCCGCCACGTAGTGGGTGTCGCCGTGGCGCAGCTGCTCGATGGCGCACTCGACCACCGCGCCGGGCGTCTCGAGGTCCGGGTCGCCGACGCTCAGGATCAGCACGTCCTCGCCGCGCGCGCGCGCCGCCACCGCCTGGTAGTGCGTGAGCCACGCATCGGAGCCGGCGCCGGCGATGCGTTCCGTTAGGGAGGAGAATTTCACGCGCCGTACTGTGCGTGGGCGGTGCTAACATTTCAAGCGCATGAGCGCTGTTCCCTGGACGGTCGGACGCTACGTAGTCGAAGTTCTCGCCGCCAACGGTATCGACACGGTGTTCGGCATTCCGGGCGTGCATAACATCGAGCTGTACCGCGGACTCGGAGCGAGCGGCCTGCGCCACGTGCTGGCGCGCCACGAGCAGAATGCGGGCTTCGCCGCCGACGGCTTTGCACGCGCGAGTGGCCGGGTCGCGGCGGTGTTCGTGATCTCCGGCCCCGGACTCACCAACGCGCTCACCGCCATCGCCCAGGCGCATTCGGACTCCGTGCCGCTGCTGGTCATTGCCAGCACGCCGCTGCGCGCCTCTCTCGGCCGCGGCTGGGGCGTGCTGCACGAGCTCGCCGATCAGCGCGCGCTCGCGGCCGGTGTCACCGGCCTCGCCTGCCACGCGCTCACGGCGGACGAGCTGCGCGAGCGGCTGCGCGAGGTGTTCGCGTTCCTCGGGCGCGGGCGCCCGCGGCCGGCGTATCTCGGCATCCCGCTCGACCTGCTCGCGGAGCCGACCGCGCTGCGACCCGAGCGGTTCGCCCCCCCGGTCGAAGTCCCGCAGCCGGCGGCGGCGGCGCTCGCCGCGGCGCGCGCGCTGCTCGAGGGCGCCCGTCGCCCGCTGGTGATCGCCGGCGGTGGCGCGCGCCACGCGGGGGCGCCGCTCGGGCGGCTGCTCCAGGCGCTCGACGCCTACCTCGTCACCACCACCGCGGGCAAGGGGGTCCTCGCCGAGACTCACCCCGCGAATCTCGGCGCCAGCCTGCCCTACCGCGCCACTCAGGAGCTGATCGCCTCCGCCGACGTCGTGCTCGCCGCCGGTACCGAGCTCGCCGAGACCGACGTCTACACGACCACGCGTCTCGAGCTCCCGGGCCGCGTGGTGCGCATCGATATCGATGCGACGCGATTTACCGATCACTACGCCGCGGACGTCGCTCTCCACGGCGATGCGGCCGCGACTCTCGAGGCGCTCGCCCGCGAGCTGCCGGCGCGGCGCGGCTGGCGCAGCGCCTGCGGCGATGCCGCGGTCCATCGGCGCGCGATCGAAGCGCAGCTCACCGGGCGCGCGTGCGCCTGCCTCGCGGCGGTGCGCTCGATACGCGCGGCGCTGCCGCCCGATGGCATGGTGTTCAGCGACATGACGCAGATCGCCTACACCGGCAACTACGCCTTCGCGGCCGATCGGCCCGGGGTGTGGTTCCATCCCTGCGGCTACGGCACCCTGGGATTCGCACTGCCTGCCGCGATCGGTGCCCGCATCGCCGCGCCCGGCCGTGCGGTGGTGGCGCTCGCCGGAGATTTCGGCGCGCAATTCACGCTGCAGGAACTGGTGACGGCGGTCGAGCTCGAACTGCCGCTGCCGATCGTCGTGTGGAACAACCGCGCGCTCGGCCAGATCCGCGACGACATGTGCGCCGCCGGCATCGCCCCGGTCGCAGTCACCGGCCGCAACCCCGACTTTGCCCAACTGGCCGCGGCCTGCGGCGCCTCCGGGCGGCGCGTGCGGGGCCCGGAGGCGCTCACGGACGGGATCCGCGCCGCGCTCGGGACCCGCGGCCCGACACTGCTCGAGGCCGACGACACGGACTTCTGAATGACCGATCCCCCCTCGGGCGCCGGCACCCTGCCTGCGCGCACCGCCGCGCCGGCCACCCGCGAGCGCACCCGCGTGCAGCTCGCCTTCCTCACGATCTACCTGGTCTGGGGTGTGAGCTACGCGGTCAGCCGCATCATGGTCACCGAGCTCCCGCCGCTGCTCGCGGCCGGGGTACGCTTCTGCTTCTCGGCGCTGCTGCTCACCACCATCGTCTACAGCCGTGGGCTCACCCTGCCGGTGCGTGCGCGCGACTGGCGGCTCGCGGGAGCCGCCGCGCTGCTCGGCATCGTGCTCAGCAACGGTCTCAACGTGCTGGCGCTGCGGCACGTCGCCTCCAACCAGGTCGCGCTGGTGAGCGCGAGCTCCGCGTTCTGGATCTCGTGGCTCGGCATGTACGGCAGCCAGCCGAGCCCGGTCAGCCGGCGCACCTGGCTGGGACTCGTGGTCGGCTTCGCGGGGGTGGCGATCCTGGTGTCGGCCCAGGGCTTCGGGCCCCACACGCGCTTCGGCTGGCAGCTGATCGTCCTCGGCAGCGCCCTCGCCTGGGCGCTCGCCACCGCCGCGATACGCGAATCCCAGCCGGCGTGCGACCCGCTCGCGTTCACGGCGAGCTACCTGCTGCTCGGCGGCGTGACGCTCGCGCTCCTGGGTCTCGCGCTCGGCGATGCGAGCCGCTGGACCTGGTCGCCGTCGGGCCTCGCGGCGATCGTGTTTCTGGCGATCTTCAGCTCGACGCTCGGCTTCCTCGCCTACACCTACCTGCTGCGCCACGAAGCGCCGGCGCGCATCGGCACCTATGCCTACGTCAATCCTCTGGTGGCGGTGTTCGCCGGCTGGGTGCTGCTCGGTGAGCGGCTCGACGCCCCGCAGCTCACCGGATCGGCGGTGATCTTTGCGGGTGTGATCCTGGTGCGCAACCTGCGGCTCTTTCCGCGCGCCGCCGCGCGCCGCGGCTGACGCCGCGGCTGACCGCCGCGCGCTTGCATCGCGGTTGCGGTCGGGGCAGGCTGCGCTGCATGAAGCCAGGCCCGGGTACCCTGCGGATCGCTGTCGCCCTCGTCGGCATCGGCGTGGCCGCAGCCGCCGCGTACGCGCAGTCCCTCGCGGGCGCCTCGCTGGTCGAGGCGCTGCGCCACGGCGGTTATGTGCTGGTGATGCGCCACGCGAGCTCGCCGGCCGCACGGCCTCCCGCGGCGCTCGCCGACCCGGACAATGTCCACGGCGAGCGCCAGCTCGATGAGCTCGGGCGGCATGCGGCCGAGTCCATGGGTCAGGCGCTCGGCACGCTTCACATCGAGTTCGGCATGGTGCTCTCGAGCCCGACCTTCAGGGCGGTGCAGACCGCGCGCCTCGCCGCCGGCGCGGATCCGGCCCCGGTCGAGCAGCTCAACGAGGCGCTACCGGGCTTGGGGCGCTCGCGCGCCGAGGAGCTGCGCTCGGAGTGGCTGCGCCACCAGGTGGCGGTCAGTCCGGCGTCGGGAACCAACACCCTGATCGTCACCCACCTGCCGAACATCCTGAGCGCCTTCGGCGCGCAGGCCTCGGGAGTCTCCGAGGGCGAGGCCCTGGTGTTCCATCCCGACGGGAACGGTGCCGTCCACCTGGTCGCGCGGGTGAGGATCGGGGAGTGGCCGCGGCTCGCGGCGACGGCCTCCGCGCCGGCGGTGCCGCGGTGACGGCCGGCCGGCGCCGGCCAGCGCCGTCGTGCATGGCGGCGCTGGTCGCCTCGCTCGCAGCCGGCTGCGCGGTGGGCCCCGACTTCAAGCGTCCCGCCGCACCCGACGTGAAGGATTACCTGGCGACCCCTGCCTCCGCCACGGTCGCCGCCGCAGGTCCCGGCGGGGAGGCGCAGCGCTTCCTCAGGGGGAGCGATGTCAGCGCCGACTGGTGGACGCTGTTTCACTCCCAGCCGCTCAACGACCTGATCGCCGAGTCGCTCGCCAAGAATCCCGATCTCAAGGCGGCACGGGCGGCGTTGTCGGCGGCGCACGAGAGCGTGCTCGCCGAGCGGGGGGTCTACTACCCGAGCGTCACCGCCGGCGCCTCGGCACTGCGCGCCTCCCAGTCGACCAGCCTGGCGCCCGTACCGAACGCGACCCTCTTTACCTACAACGTGTTCACGCCTCAGGTGAGCGTCGCCTACGTTCCCGACGTCTTCGGGCTGAACCGCCGCACCGTCGAGTCCGCGCAGGCGCAGGCGGACGCGGCCCGCTATCAGATGATCGCCACCTACAACACCCTGATCGCCAACGTCGTGGTCGCTGCGATCCAGGACGCCTCGGTGCAGAGCCAGATCGAGGCCACGCGGGAGCTGATCGAGCTCAACACCCGCACGCTGCACATCCTCGAGTACCAGTTCGACAAGGGCTACGCGAGCAAGCTCGACGTCGCCGCCCAGGAATCACAACTCGCGCAGGTGTCGGCCACGCTGCCACCGCTCCTCAAGCAGTCGGGGCAGCTGCGCGACCTGCTGGCGACGCTCGCCGGGCGCTTCCCGAGCCAGTCGCCCGCCGGCCCGCTCGACCTGGCGAGCCTCGAGCTGCCGCAGGACCTGCCGGTGAGCCTGCCTTCGGACCTGGTCGCGCAGCGCCCCGACGTGCTGCAGGCCGAGGCCAACCTGCACGCCGCGAGCGCACGGGTCGGAATCGCGATCGCGAACCGCCTGCCGAGCATCACGCTCGGCGCCAACGCCGGCAGCGCCGCGCTCGCCCTCAATCAGCTGTTCACCTCGGCGACCAACTTCTGGGCGCTCACCGGCGATGCCACGGCGCCGATCTTCGAGGGCGGCGCGCTGCTGCATGCCGAGCGCGGCGCCAGGGACGCTTACCAGGAGGCGGCCGAGCAGTACCGCAGCACGGTGCTCACCGCATTTCAGAACGTTGCCGACACGCTGACGGCGCTCGAGCAGGACGCCGAGGGCCTCAAAGCCGCTGCCACCGCGACGGCCGCCGCCAGGACCACGCTCGATCTCGCCCAGCGTCAATGGCAGGACGGCTACGCCGGCTACCTGGTGCTGCTGACCGCCGAGCAGGCCTACCAGCAGGCCCGCATCGCTCTGGTGCAGGCCCAGGCCAGCCGCTACGCCGACACCGCCGCGCTCTTTCAGGCGCTCGGCGGCGGCTGGTGGCACCGCGCGGATCTCGCCGCGGACAAACATGGGAGTTGACCGCCGGGGGTGCGCCTCGCGCGCGCAGCGCGGTGCCGGCGGCACGGTCACGCGTCTCCTCGCACTGGTCGCGGCGCTGGCCGTCAGCGCCACCGCCGGCTGCGCGCGCAGCGGCGGCCCGGGTCCGCCCGCGGCCGAGGGCGGCAGCGACGTGCGACTGACCGCCGCCCAGCGCGAGCACCTGCGCCTCTACGCGCTCGAGCCGGCCAAGTTCCACCAGACCGTCGACACCACCGGCGTGGTGGATTTCGACAACGATCAGGCGACCAGCGTGCTCGCGCCCTTCTCCGGCCCGGTGTCGCGCTTGCTGGTTTCTCCCGGCGATCGCGTCAAGAAGGACCAGCCGCTCGCGCTGGTCGAGTCACCGGACTTTGCCGCCGCGATCAGCGCCTACCGCAAGGCGCTCGCCGTGGCCCGCACCGACCGCCGCCTCGCCAACCTCGACAAGGATCTGCTCGAGCATCATGGCGTATCGCAGCGCGAGGCGGACCAGGCGGAGAGCGACGCCGTCGGCGCCGAAGCCGACCGCGACGCTGCGCTGCGGGCGCTCATCGCACTGCACGTGCCGGACGCGACCATCAAGGACCTCGATGAGGGCCGCGAGGTGTCGATTCCCGGCGCCCCGATCCGCTCGCCGGTGAGCGGCACGGTGGTCGAGCGGCTGATCACGCCGGGAGAGCTGCTGCAGGCCGGCACCACGCCCTGCTTCACCGTGGCCGATCTGTCGCGCATGTGGGTCATGGCCCAGCTCTTCGGCGCGGATCTCGAGGCGGTGAGCGTCGGCGACGCAGCGGAGGTCGTAACCGGCATCGGCTCGAACGACTTCTCCGGCCGCGTCGACAATATCGCCGCGCTCGTCGACCCCGACACGCGCGCCGTGTCGGTGCGCGTTGTGGTCGACAACCCCAGGCACTTCCTCCGCAAACAGATGTACGTCCACGTGCGCATCGTGGCCCGCGAGGAGAGCACCGGACTGCTGATCCCGGTGTCGGCGGTGCTGCACGACGACGAGAACCGGCCCTTCGTGTACGTGGCGGCGGCCGACGGCAGTTTTGCGCGGCGGCACGTCAGCCTCGGCTACCGGGCCGATGACCGCTACGTCGTCAGCGCCGGCCTGCACGCGGGGGAACAGATCGTGGTTGCGGGGGGACTCTTCGTTCAGTTCATGCAGAGCCAATGAGCGCGACTCTGCCGCCCGGTCCCACGCCGCGTAC
>DASQIC010000021.1:0-4015 GCA_035631755.1 Steroidobacteraceae bacterium | reverse complement strand
GCCTCCCGATAGAGCTCGAGGTTGGGACCTGCGAGAGTGCCGTCCCGGGAGATGTCGGTGCAGAGCACGTGGAGGAAGCCGGTCGAAGCGTAGCGGCGCAGCGCCTCCCAGAGACTCACCGCGCTGCGCTCGCGCCAGCCTTCCGTGCAGACGCGGGGCGTACCGCCTGCGTCCGCGCGTACGTCGAAAGCGAGGCACAGCCGATGCGGGCCGAAGTGCTCGAGCCAGGCTGCGACTTGCGCCGGGCGGTGCAGCGCTGCGCTCCCGACGACGACACGCGCCGCTCCGGCGTCGAAGAGCGCTTCGACGTCGGCGGCGGAGCGCACCCCGCCGCCGACCTGGATGTGTGGCATGAGGCAGGCGGCGAGGGAGGCGATCACGGAGTGATTGATGCGCCGGCCGTTGCGCGCGCCATCGAGATCCACGACGTGCACCCAGCGGGCGCCGAGCTCACGGTAGCGGCGGAGAATCTCCTCGGGCGGCGCGCCATACTGCGTCTCCGCGTCGAAATCCCCCTGGGTGAGGCGTACGCAGCGCCCGGCGCGAAGGTCGATGGCGGGGATGAGGAGCATCAGAGTGCAAGGAAGTTTCTGAGCACCCGCGCACCGGTCACGCTCGAGCGCTCGGGATGAAACTGGGTGCCCCAGAAGTTGCCCCGGCGGACGACCGCGGCGAGCGCCTGGCCGTAATCGGCGCTCGCGAGCGTGTGCTCGGTCACGGGAGCCGCGTAGCTGTGGACGAAATAGGCGTGATCGCCGCTCGCCACGCCGTGAAGGAGCGGGTCTGACTGCAGTCGCCTGATCTCGTTCCAGCCCATGTGCGGCACCGGAAGTCCGGGCGCCGCCGTCAGGGCCTGCACCGCGCAGGGCAGGAGCTTGAGGCATTCGGTCGGGCCTTCCTCGGAACGATCGAAGAGGAGCTGCATGCCGAGGCAGATGCCGAGCACCGGCTGGGCGAGGGTTCGCAGTACACCGATGAGACCCGCGTCCTGCAGGCGCCGCATCGCAGGTGCCGCGGCGCCTACGCCGGGAAGCACGACGCGCTCGGCGCTCGCGATAGTCGGGCCGTCGTCGCTGACTGCGGCGCGGGCGCCCAGGCGCTCGAGCGCGTAGCGCAGCGATGCGAGGTTTGCGCCGCCGCTGTCGACGATGACGACCTCGGGGCTCACAACACCCCCTTGGTCGTCGGCAGTCCCGTGCCCTCGCGGCGGATTGCCTGGCCGAGGGCACGGCCGAAGCCCTTGAAACACGCCTCGATCATGTGATGCGTGTTCGAGCCGCGAACCTCGACGTGGATCGTGGCGCGCAAAGCATCGCTCAAAGACCGGAAGAAGTGCGGCACGAGCTCGGTCGGGAAGGTGCCCACGGTTGCGCGGCGCAAGCGTCCCTGGAACTTGCCGAACGGACGTCCCGAGAGATCGAGTGCGACCAGCGCCTGCGCTTCGTCCATCGGCAGCACGAAGCCATAGCGGGCGATCCCGGCCTTGCTCCCCAGAGCCTCCCGCAGTGCCTCGCCCAGGGCGAGCGCCGAGTCCTCCACCGTGTGATGCTCATCGACGTGCAGATCGCCCCGCGCCGTGAGCTCGAGCGCAATGCCGGCGTGGCGGCCGAGCTGCTCGAGCATGTGATCGAAGAACCCGATTCCGGTGATCGCCTTCAGCGGCTGCTCCGCATCGAGGTTGACGCGCACGTCGATGCAGGTCTCGCGGGTCTCGCGCAGAACCTGTGCGCGCCGGGCGATCAGCGCCTCGAGCACCGCGGGCCAGGTCTCCCCGGGTCCCCCGTCGCGTCGAACCTTGAGTCCGCGTAGCTTGAGATTCGCGGCGAATTCGAGGTCGGTGTCGCGATCGCCGATGACCGCGCTCCTGTGCGGATCGATGGGGAAATCGCGTAAGTAAGGCTCCGTCAGCACCGCATCGAACTCGATACCCTGCGAGCGGAAGGCCTCGAGCACGAACTGCTGCGGCGCTTCGAATGCCTCGCGCGGAAAGCTCGCCGAGCCCAGCCCGTCCTGGTTGGTGACCATGACCAGGCGATAGCCGCGCCGCTTGAGCTCACCCAGGGCTGCAAAGACGCCCGGCATGAAGCGCACCTTGCTCAAATCATCGACCTGCTCGTCCGGCGGCTCCTCGATGAGCGTCCCGTCGCGGTCGATGAAGAGCGTCGCCGCCGTCATTGCCAGGCCTCGAGGAGGCGGTCGTTGTCCGCGCGAGTCCCGACCGAGATGCGCAGCGCATCCTCGAGACCCGCCACGCCGCGCACGTCCCGCACCAGCAGCCGCGCTGCGCGTGCGCGCGCGAGCGCCGCCGCGGGATCGGCAACGCGCGCCAGGAGAAAGTTGGCCTCGCTCGGCAGTACTGCGGTCACGCCGGGAAGCGCCCCGAGGGCCCTCCGCAGGCGGCTGCGCTCGGCGCGAATCTGCCGGATCCGCCGCGGCAGCACTCGCAGATGCCGAGGCGACAGGAGCGTCGTGACCGCTTCCAGAATCACCTGCGGCACTGCGTAGGGGGCGATGAGCTTGCGAAGAAGTGCGATGACCTCGGGATCGGCGATCAGCGTCCCCAGGCGCGCGCCCGCGAGTCCATGGGCCTTGGAGAGCGTCCGCAGCACCGCGAGCTGCGGGCGCTGCGCGACCTGAACCGCCAGGCTCCGTCGCTGCGAGAACTCGATATAGGCTTCGTCCACGACCACGATCGCGCGCCCCGCGAGCGCATCCACGACCCTCAGGATCGCCTCCTCGCTGAGGAGATTGCCGGTGGGGTTGTTGGGCGAGCACAGAAAGATCAACTTGACTCGCGGCATGCTGTCGTTGCTGAGGATGGCTGGCGCGTCGAGCTCGAAGCCGCGCTCGGCCGCGAGCGGCACCGTGACGATCGGCGCCCCCTGGATGCGCGCTGCAGTCGCATACATCCCGAAGGTGGGCGGACACACGAGGACTGCATCGCGCTGCGCCCCGCAGAAGGCCCGCACCAGCAGATCGATCGCTTCGTCGCTGCCTCGGCAGATCAGCAGCTGCTCGGCGGCGACCCGGTAGAGCTGCGCGAGGCGCTCGATCACCGCGCGCGACTGCGGCTCCGGGTAGCGGTTGAGCCCGGCAGCGGATTCATCGTGCACGGCGCGCCAGGGAAGCTCGTTGGCATGGAGGCGCGTCACCCCCGGCTCCCAGGCCGCGTGCTCGTAAGGCTTGAGCGCGACGATCTCGGGGCGCGCCAGAGCCGTCACCCAGCTCATGAGCCTGGCCCCACCAGGGATTCGAGCCGCCGGGTGACCGCCTGCACGTGCGCATCGAGCCCTTCGAGCGCGGCGAGCGTCACCGCCGCAGGGCTCAAGGCGAGGAGGCCCGAGGGCGTGAGCTCCTGGACGCTGATCGTCTTGACGAAGTCCCGCACCGAGAGGCCGCTGGCGGTGCGCGCCGAGCCGTAGGTCGGGAGCACATGGTTCGCCCCGGTGCAATAGTCGCCGAGCGGCTCGGGCGACCATTCGCCGAGGAACACCGCGCCCGCGTTACGGACCTCGCCGAGCCAGCGCCGCGGCTCCTTCGCATGCAGGATCAGGTGCTCGGGAGCGTAGCTGTTCGCGACCTCGAGCCCGGCGGCGAAGTCCCGCACCAGAATGGCGCGGCAGTTCCTGAGGGACTGCTCGAGGATCTTCCGTCGCCCAAGCCTGGCGGCGCTCGCCGCTACGATGTCGGCGACCCCGCGGGCGAGTTCCTCGGTCATCGTGACCAGGATCGCCTGGGCGAGCACATCGTGCTCGGCCTGCGCGAGCAGATCCGCCGCGACGAACTCGGCCCGCGCACTGTCATCCGCGACGACCAGGACTTCGGACGGCCCGGCGATCAGGTCGCAGGCCGCGCCGGCCGGGTCGCCCGCCACCAGCTGCTTCGCTGCCGTGACCCAGGCGTTGCCGGGGCCGAAGATCTTGTCGACCCTGGGGATGCTCTCCGTGCCGTAGGCGAGCGCGGCGATCGCCTGGGCTCCGCCCGCCTTGAACACCGTGTCGATGCCGCAGAGCTC
>DASQIC010000020.1:0-2939 GCA_035631755.1 Steroidobacteraceae bacterium | reverse complement strand
CGAGCTCCACCTGCACGACCGGCACCACCACCAGTTGCGCGATACGCTCCCCGGGACGGATGGTGTAAGGCTCGGCTCCCCGGTTCCAGCACGACACCATGAGCTGTCCCTGGTAGTCCGAGTCGATGAGCCCCACGAGATTGCCGAGCACGATGCCGTGGCGGTGCCCGAGGCCCGAGCGCGGCAGGATGACCGCGGCGAGTCCCGGATCGTCGAGGTGAATGGCAAGTCCGGTCGGAATCAGCTCCGCCCGGCCAGGGGCCAGAGTGAGCGGCGCGGCAGTGAGCGCCCGCAGGTCGAGGCCGGCCGAGCCGCCCGTGGCGTACGCCGGCAGGGGGAATTCCCCGCCGATGCGCTCGTCGAGGATCCGCACCTTGAGCGCGCGGCGCGGCGGGTGACTCATGCAGCCTAAGCGAGCGCGCGAGGGCGCCGCGCTGCGCCGGCGCGGGCGGCGAACTCGCGCGCGATGAGCGCGATCAGGCCGCGGGCGAGAGTGAGCTTGCCGGCCCGCCCGAGATCGTGCCGGGCACTGCGCGTCAGGACGAACAGCTGGTTGTCCTCGCACTCGAACGCCTTGTCGTGGCCGACTTCGTTGGCCGCGATCAGGTCGAGATTCTTCTTCAGCAGCTTGGCGCGCGCATTCTGCTCCACCGCCTCGGTCTCGGCGGCGAAGCCCACCACGAACGGGCGCTCGGCGTGGGCCGCCACCGTGGCGAGCACGTCCGCGGTGCGCTCCATGGCGAGCGCGAGCGTCTCGGCAGTCTTCTTGATCTTTTGCGCCGCCGCGCGCGCCGGCCGGTAGTCGGCGACCGCGGCGGTGGAGATGAAGATGTCGGTGCCCGGAAGCTCGCGCAGCACCGCCGCCAGCATGTCCGCGGCGCTCTCGACATCGATGCGCCTCACTCCCGCCGGCGTCGCCAGGCTCACCGGGCCGGCGACCAGCACTACCGCTGCGCCCGCCTCGCGCGCGGCCTGTGCCACCGCGAAGCCCATGCGGCCCGAGCTGCGGTTGCTGATGAAGCGCACCGGATCGATGCGCTCGCGCGTCGGCCCCGCCGTGATCAGCACCCGTCGTCCGGTGAGCTCGCCCGCGGCCCCGAGCAGCGCGGCTGCCTGCTCGGCGAGCTCGAGTGGCTCGAGCATCCGGCCCTCGCCGGTCTCACCGCAGGCCTGATCGCCGGCGGCGGGCCCCAGCACCTGCACGCCGCGGGCGGTGAGCGTGGCGACGTTGGCGCGCGTCGCGGCGTTGGCCCACATCTGATGGTTCATGGCGGGCGCCACCGCGATCGGCGCCGTAGTCGCGAGGCACAGCGTCGCGAGCAGGTCGTCGGCGCGGCCCGCGGCGAGCCGTGCCAGGAAATCGGCGCTCGCCGGTGCGATGAGTACCGCGTCCGCCCAGCGCGCGAGCTCGATGTGGCCCATGGCGGCCTCGGCCGCCGGATCGAACAGATCGGTGCGTACCGGGCGGCCGGACACGGCCTGGAAGGTGAGGGGCGTCACGAACTCGCGCGCCCCGGCCGTCATCACCACCTGCACCTCGGCGCCGCGCTCGCGCAGCCGGCGCACGAGGTCCGGGCTCTTGTAGGCGGCGATGCCGCCCGTGACGCCGAGAACGATGTGTTTGCCCTGCATGAGAAGTCGCCTTCCGGCGGCGATTATCTCACCGCGCGGCACCGGCGGTGAACTACATCGCCCCTGAGATATTGCGCGGTTCGCAGCGCTTTCTCCCCCTCGCCGCCGCGCCGCCGCCCTTCCTAGACTGCCGCGCAGCTAAGCTTAGACCGGGAAGGCATGAGCATCCGACACTGGCCGCAGCGCGAGCGGCCGCGCGAGAAGCTCCTCGAGCGCGGTGCGCACGCGCTCTCGGACGCCGAGCTGCTGGCGCTGCTCATCGGCTCCGGCACGCGGGGCCGCTCGGCGGTGGAGCTCGCACGCGAGCTCATCGCCGACTTCGGCTCGCTGCGCGAGCTGCTGAGCGCCGCGGCGCCGCGCTGCCTCGGACGACGGGGCATCGGCCCGGCACGCTACGCGGCATTGCAGGCGGCGCTCGAGCTCGCCCGGCGGCACTTTCGCGAGGCGCTGCGTGCCGGACCTGCGCTCGCCGCACCGGAAGCCACCCGCACTTTCCTGCTGGCGCAGCTGCGCGACCGTCCGTACGAGGTGTTCTGCTGCCTCTAGCTATAGACTCAATGTAAGTGATTGAGAGATAAGAGTATATGTAATAAACAAAACTGCTGGTCCGTCATAGGTCCGTCCGGCGCGCTGGAAAGTGCTCGAGCGCGCACTATTGCGCAGTACAACGTATGCGGCGGCAACGGCGCTGCGGCTCGCCCCGACCACGCGGGTCCGACTTTCCCTGTTAAGCATGCTGGAGCCCGTACGCTGACACAGTGTGCGGTGAGACGCGCCGCTCCGTCATGAGATAACGGTGGTAACGATCGACGCACTCTTGGGCATGCGTGTTCATTGCGGTGGTTCAGCCAATGGCCGCCCCGCGGGCAGGCGGCCCATCGGTGCTGTCAGGCGGCGAGCCTGCTCTCCTTCAGTTTCGCGCGGCGTCTATCGCAAGGATAGATCGCCACCTCGCGCATCAGCTTGAGGCCGAGGGCTAGGAGGACTTCAGCCTCTCGGAGCCGCTGCAGGTCAGCCTCTGACAACGCGAAGTACGGGATACTCAGCTCGGCAGCCGAGAGTTCTTGGGCCAGCCCGTAGAGCCGGTCCTGGGAGACGCGACTCTGCGCCCTGGGTGAGAGCTTGGTGCTGTTACGCATGGGTGTGCGCCCCGAACTTGGCGCCGACGCCTCTTTTCCATTCGCGCTCGAGCCATTCCAGACGCGCTCGCATGGCGGTCAGATACTCGGCAGTCGCAGTGCGCAGAAGGCCCCTGGGATTGCAGAGCGCGGCGCTCTCCAGTGCTTCGCGAAACGCGCTACCGAATG
>DASQIC010000019.1:0-20233 GCA_035631755.1 Steroidobacteraceae bacterium | reverse complement strand
CGATGCTGCCGGGTGCCTCCCCCGCCGCCGGCGGGCCGCGGTTCACGCACGCGCCAGCGTCGACGGACACCGGGAGGCCGAGCCTCACGGAACCTGCTGCGCCGCCACCCGCGGTCCCGGGTTCGGCGGCCGACGCACTGGCGGTGCCCTCGGCAGTGCGAACCGCCGCGGCAGCCGTGCCCGCGACGAGCACACCGCTCGCCACGCCAACTGCGCCCGCCCGGCCGGATCTGGCGGGTACCTGGCGCGGCGCATATGTCGATGCCTCGGGCAAGCCGCTGCTGCGTGTCGTCAGCCTGAGCATCAGCCGCGTGCGAGACGACGGCGGCATCGAAGGCACGTTGCAGTACCAGGCGGCCTCGGGAGCTGGCGAGTGCAAGCTCCACCCGCGCGGCAGCACCTATTCAGCGGGCGAGCAGCATCTGCAGCTGAGTCCCGAGGGCTGCAGTCCGCACTATCCCAAGGAGCTTGGTGTGCCGCTCGATTTCGACGGCGTGAATCCACAGGCGAATACACTCGGGAATGGCCGCATCGAAGCGCCCACCGGTGAAGTGATCAGGGTCAGGCTGCGGCGAGTGAGCGGGGTCTAGAGAGCCGACCGCCGACCTCTCTCGGATGCCTGCCGCGGGCGCTCGAGTCGCACCACGCCGTTCCAGCGGGCCCGCCCCAGTTGTCGCGGATCGGGCTCGGGCAACAAGGTCAGGAGCCGCAGAAACCACGGCAGCCGCCCGAAGCGCGCGGCTGCCCGCAGGATCGAGTGCACCTCGGCAACTCTCCAGCCGAGTGCTTCGAAATAAGCGACCCCGTTCGCAGGGGCGAATTTCATCGGCGCATTCGCCAGGTGCGCGCCCATCGTCCTCCTGAGGAGCCGCAGCAGGTCCGGCGAGGCGAGGTCGAGCACCCACCAGCGGATGCCGTCATAGCGGGCGAGCGAGGTGGCCAGGTCACTCACCTGCGAGTCGTCGAGGTAGAGCAGCAGACCCTCGGTGATGACCAGGATGCGGCGGTACCGTCCGGTCACATCGGCGAGCGCCGCCGCCCGCGCCCGCGCGTCGGCGAGATCGACCTTGAGTCGGGTGAGCTCACAGCGCGGCTGCGCCGCACGCAGCTGGCGCTCCTTCTCCTCGAGGATGGCCGGCAGGTCGGCCTCCACCCAGTGCAGCGCGGCGGGCAGCTCGAGCCGGTACGGACGGGTGTCGAGGCCGGCGGCGAGATTCAGCACGCAGTCGCAGCCCTCGGCGAGCGCGCGGCGCACGAGCTCGTCGATGAGCTGCGTGCGGGCAACGAGCGGCCAGCCGCTGCGCGCCTGGCGCGGCATCAGCGCCGCAATCTCCCGTCCCCGCGCGCCGGCCAGCATGTCCGCATAAGGGTCCCGGAAGAGCGCGTCGGGGCGCGCACTCTCCCAGGCGCGATACACCGCGACCCATCGAGCGGTGTCGGAGACGCTGGATATCGGCGAGACGGCCATGCGGCGCGCTAGGAGTCGGTCCCCGTCGATTCCATCAGCCGGCGTGCTTCCACCGCGAGCGGCGCATCGCTCCCGAGGCCATTGGCGAGACAGCGCGCGGCACGCGCGAGCAGCGAGCGCGCCGCCACGGGATCGCGGGCCGCGAGCCGGATGCGCGCCATCAGCAGCAGTGTCTCCCCGACATCCGCACTCGAATCGGGACCGCGGGCGTTCTTGCTGGCGATCGCGAGCGCGTCGTCCGCGTAGCGCTGCGCCGCGGCAGCATCCCCCTGGGCGAGCGCCGCACGCGCGGCGCTCACCAGCACCGGCTGCAGAATCGGTTTGGTCCGCTCGCGCGCGTATCCCGCCGCTGCGAGATAGGCCTCGAGCCGCCGGCGCGCCGTGTCGGCATGGCCGGAGCTGGTGTCGAGGTCCGCGAGGGACGCGTTCGCCTGGCTGAGACCGGCGCTCACCTGAGTGTTCTTCGACATGATCGCGAGCGCCCGTTCGAGCAGTGACCGGGCCTGGTCCGGCTCATTCAGCCCGGCGAGAATGACGCCCTCCTCCATGAGCGCTCGGGAGCCGAGTCGCGGGTTATCGGCGGCCAGCAGCCGGTCGCCTTCACCCGCAATGGTCTCGTCCGCCTCCTGCAGCCGTCCCAGACGGCGCAGCGTAAGCGCAAGCGCACTCTGAAATCCCGACCGCGGCTGCCCCGCGCGGCTGCCGGGAAGCAGCGGCCGCGCCGCCTCGAGCTCGGTGAGCGCTGCCCGCGGCTCACCCATGCGCAGCAGCGTCGAAGCGACATTCTGGTGGATGATGCCGCGCCCGAGCGTGCCGCCGCGTCCGCCGCGATCGAAGGCCACACCCACCTCCTTGCTGACGAGGTAGGCCTCCGGGTAGCGTCCCTGGTCGAAATACACCCCGCCGAGCTCGGTGAGGACCGAGGTGTAGCTGAGTCCCGTGCTCAGTCCCTCGGCGACCTGCAGGCCATGCGCCTCGCTCAGCAGGGCCGCCGCCTCCTCCAGGTGGCCGGTCGTGCTCGCCCGCTCGGCCTGCGCCCGCAGGCAGGTCACGCGCGTGTCCATCGGCGGATCGTGGAGCCCGGCGAGCAGGCCCTGCGCTTCGGCGAGCCACGGATCGACGTCCGGGTGCGATCCTCCCTGCATTTCCTGGCGTGCGGCTTCACACAGAGTCCTCGTGAGGAGCGAGGCATTGGTGGTCTGACGCGCGATTTCCAGCGAGCGCCTGGTGAGAGTGATCTCCTTGTCGATGCGCTCCTCGTCCCCGTATCGAGCCGCGAGCTGTATCAGCATGTCGGCGACGAACTCGCGGTCGCCGCCGTAGCGCGCATCGAGCAGCTGTACGCCGCGATCGAGCAGCTCATCGCGCGACAGGAGCTTCCCACCCTGGCCTACCTCCTCCAGCATCAGGCTGGAGAAATCGTTGGCGGCCTCGGTGCGGCGCAACTCCGAGCGCGCCACGTCGCGCTGACGGCGCGCCTCGAACATGTTGAGTGTGGTCACGACGCTCGCGCCGATCAGCACAGTGAGCGTCAGCATGGCGCTCAGGATCCCGCCCCAGTGCCGCCGCGCGAACTTCTGCGCTACGTAGGCGCGCGTCGCCCTGCGTGCCGCGACCGGAAAGCCGCCGAGAAAGCTGCGCACGTCCGCTGCCAGCTCGGCCGCCGTTGCATAACGCTGCGCGGCCTCGCGCCTGAGCGCCTTGGCGATGATCGCGTCGAGATCGCCGCGCACCTGCCGCCTGCCGCGCGCCGAGGCGATGCGCTCCGAGGCCGGCGGCGCATCCGCGGTCAGCGTCGCCCGCGCGAGCTCGGTATGGGTCGAGCCTGCCGTTCCGCTCGGGTGCACGCCGGTCACCAGGACGTGCAGCAGAGCGCCGAGGGAGTACACGTCGCTCGCGGCCGAGACCGGCTCGCCGCGCAGCTGTTCCGGGGCGGCATAGCCCGGCGTGAGCGGCTGCGGCCCCTCGGCGCCCGGCGCCGGCTGCACCTCCGGCGCCTGCAGGGAAGCGATACCGAAATCGAGCAGCTTGACGCTCGCCTCGGGCGTCACCAGCACGTTGGAGGGCTTGAGGTCGCGATGCACGATGAGCTGCGCATGCGCGTGCGCCACCGCGTCGAGCACCGCCAGGACGAGTTGCAGGCGGGCCGCGAGCGGCAACTGTCGCTCGCTGCAGAAGCGGTCGATGGGCTCGCCTTCGACGTATTCGAGAATGAGATACGGTTGACCGTTCTCGCGCACCCCGGCGTCGAACAGGCGCGCGATATTCGGATGCGACAGCCGCGCGAGCAGGCTGGCCTCGTTGCGGATCCGCTCCGCGGCGCTGGGTCCGAGCCCGCGGCGGTCGAGGATCTTGATCGCCGCGACCCCCTCGAACTTGCCGTCGCAGCGGGACGCGAGCCATACGGTGCCCATGCCACCGCGGCCGAGGAGCCGATCCACCCGATAGGCGCCGATGCGCTCACCGATGAGGGATTGCGCGGCTTCGAGAAGCGAGTGCTCGAGAAAGGCCGACGCGCTGTTGACGGCGTGGGTTGCGAGCAGTTCACGCAGCTCCGCCGCAACCTCCGGTTGCGTCGCCCCGAGCGCGACCAGCCAGGACTCGCGCCCGGCGGGCTCGAGCTCGAGCACCTCGTCCAGGTACCCCGACAGCCGGGCCCAGTGCTCGCGGTTCCACGGTGCCATGTGTCGTCTTTGGCCGGTAAATTCCGATTACTCGGGTAGACCTGGCCAATATTACCCGGTGCGCTATGACGACCTCACCCCTGAAGGCATGCGAAATCGAGGCTCTCACCTTCGTCCATGATCCGGGCGCGGAGCCGCCGCTCGCCGGGCGCGAGTCTCGAGCGAAGAACGAGTCGACGCGCGGGGCCCTGATCGGCGTCAGTGTCGCGCTCGTGGCGCTCCTCGGCGCCGCGGTCACCTGGTTGCTGTTCCGCCCCTGAGCGGCCGCCCGCCCCGCCTTTACGGGCAGGCGGCTTTCAGGGCATCGGCCTGCCCAGCGGCCCGCGCATGCGCACACAACTCCGGCACCCGGGCCTTGAGCGTGCGCCAGGCGGCGAGCTGCTGGCCGAGCCGCTCGTGCAGCGTCGCATAGGTCGAGACCTCCTCGGCATTCGGCGCCGTATCGGCGTCATCCAGCAGTCCGCTGAAGGAGTAGATCTGCTCGTTCAGCATGCCGGGGTAGTTGAGGTTGGCCTCCGAGCCCTTGATGTTGACCTGCATCAGCTGCCCTTCGATCCGTGATGCCTGCTTCACGAGCGCCTCGCCTTCGCGAGCGAAGGCTGCAGGGGCGCCCTTGCCGCGCGGCGCCTTCAGCGCCGCCTCGACGGCGCTCCTGAGCGCGCGGATGTCGTTGACCGCGCGGTGCAGCGCGTCCTGGTCGCGATAGACCTCCATGGCGAGCGCAAACTTCTGCTGCAGCCCGGTGAGCGGGCCCTGGTCGCGCGGGTCGGCGCGGATGGTGAGCGGCGCGCTCTGCGTCTGCCCGCCGTAACTGAGTCTCACCGTGTAACTGCCGGGCAACGCCAGCGGCCCGCGCGGCGGCAGGCCGGCGTAGAAGGCGCCGGGGATCTGCACCGGGTCGTCGTAGCGCAGATTCCAGACGAAGCGGTTCATGCCGGCCTGCGCCGGCAGCGTTTCCTCCGGGTGCACCTGATCCGGCCACTCCGGCGGCTGCTCGGCGCCCGCCGCCTTGACGCTGGTGAGGTGCCGCACCACGCTGCCGTCGGCGGCCACGATCTCGATGGCGAGCGCCCCGGTGGGCGCTGCAGCGAGGTAGTAGTCGATGAGAGCGCCGGCGGGCGGGTTCTGACCCGAGGGCGGACGGCTGTCGACCTGGTCCGGGTAGTAGAGCCGAACGGCGGCCTCGGGTGCGTAGAGGTAGGCGCTCGCGGCATGCTCGGCGGCGGCCACCTGGCGCAGCGCGGTCACGTCATCCAGGATCCAGAACGAGCGGCCGTGCGTGGCGATGACCAGGTCATCGCCCTTGACCGCCAGGTCGTGCACCGGGGAACGCGGCAGGTTGAGCTGCAGGCTCTGCCAGTGATGCCCGGTGTCGAAGGACACGAACACCCCGGTCTCGGTCGCCGCGTACAGGAGATTGCGCCGCACCGTATCCTCGCGTACCGCGTGCACGAACGAGCCCGGCGGGATCCCCGCATCGAGGCGCGTCCAGGTCACACCGGCGTCGGTGGTCATGAAGACATACGGCCTGATGTCGTCGAGCTTGTGGCGGTCGACCGCGACGTAGGCGGTGTTGGCATCGTAGCGCGAGGGCTCGATCATGCTGATCGTGCTCCACGCCGGCATGTCGCGCGGCGTGACGGTGGTCCAGCTGCCGCCGTCATCGCGGCTGTGGTGGACGAGGCCATCGTCGGTGCCGACCCAGATCATCCCCCTCTTCAGCGGCGACTCCGCGATCGCAAAGATCGTGTCGTAGTACTCGACGCTGGTGATGTCCTTGGTGATGGGGCCGCCCGAGGCCTGCTGCTTGGACTTGTCGTTGCGGGTGAGATCGGGACTGATGGCCGTCCAGCTGGCGCCGGCGTTCTTCGTCCGGTAGAGCCGCTCCATGCCGTAGTAAAGAGTGTCCGGATCGAACGGCGACATGATCATCGGCGAGGTCCAGTTGAAGCGATGCTCGAGGTCCTTGGCGGCGTGGCCCGAGGCGTCCATCGGCCACACCGAGATCACCTGCAGCTGCATGTTGTGCTTGTTGAACCGGCCGACGAAGTTCTCGCTGGTGCCGTAGACGATGTCGGCATCGCGCGGGTCGGGAATCACGAAGCCGCACTCGCCGGCGAACACGTCGTACCAGTCGCGCTCGACGATCGCCCCCTCGTCGTCCATGCTGGCGATCGCGATGCTGGTGTTGTCCTGCTGGGCGCCGTAGGCGTAGTACGGGAAGCGGTCGTCGACCGCCACGTGATAGAACTGCGCCGTCGGCTGATTCTCCTGGGAGCTCCAGGTCTTGCCGCCGTCGACGCTCACCGAGGCGCCGCCGTCGCTCGCCTCGATGAGACGCTCGGGATCGGTCGGATCGATCCAGATGCCGTGGTGATCGCCGTGGCGGGCCGGCAGCAGCTGGAACGTCTTGCCGCCGTCGGTGGAGCGGAACAGTCCCGTGTTCTCCGCGTACAGCGTGTCGACGTGCTTCGGGTCGGCGAGGATCGTGGAGAAGTACCACGCCCGCTGGGTGAGGCGTCCGTCGTCGTTGATGCGCCGCCAGTGCACGCCCGCGTCGTCGGAGCGGAACAGCCCGCCCTCGGCCGCCTCGATCATGGCGTAGACGCGGTTCGAGTCGGCGCCGGAGACGCTCACGTGGATGCGCCCGAGAATCCCCGGCGGCAGGCCGTTGCCGCTCAGGCGCTTCCAGGTCACGCCGCCATCCGTCGAGCGATACAGGCCGCTCCCCGGGCCGCCGCTCGAGAAATTCCACGGCTGCCGCCGCGCCTGCCACAGCGCCGCGTAGACGATGCTGGAGTTGTGCGGATCGAAGCTGACGTCGATCGCACCGGTCTGCTCGTCCCGGTAGAGGACTCTGGTCCAGGACTTGCCGCCGTCGCTAGTGCGGAACACGCCGCGTTGCCTGTTGGGGCCGAAGGCATGGCCGAAGGCCGCGACCAGCACGATGTCGGGGTTCTTCGGGTCGACGATCAGCGCGCCGATCTGGCGGGTGTCCTCGAGACCCAGGTGGCTCCAGGTCTTGCCGCCGTCGACCGACCTGTAGACGCCGTCGCCATAGGTCATGTTGCCGCGCGGCGCCGCCTCGCCCGTGCCGACGTAGATGATGTCGTGATTGGAGGGCGCGATCGCGAGCGCCCCGACCGAGGAGATCGGCGTGCCGTCGGTGAGCGGCAGCCAGGTCGCCCCGCCGTTGGTGGTCTTCCACACCCCGCCCGCGACCGCGCCGAAATAAAACGTGTTCGCATCGCCCGGAATGCCGGCGACGGCGAGCGCACGTCCCCCGCGGTAGGGCCCGATGCCGCGCCACCGCAGCGCCTTGAAGAGGCTGGCATTGACCGGAACCGTGGGCGCATCCGCCGCGGGCGCGGCACCGGCCGCCGCGGGCGCGGCGCGCACGGCCGCCGGCGGCAGAATCAGGGTCGCCGCAGCGAGCGCGCCCAGGGCGAGGCAACAGCGGGTCCGCCCGGGGTACCGGGATCGTGCGGGCTGGAACGGCATTGCGATCGCCTTTCGGATTCTTCTGCGAAGCGCGGATCTTACCGGGCGGCCGCAAACAATGCAGGTCTGGCCGGGCAGCCGGCCGCCTGCCTCACCAGTCGATGCGTCTGCCGTCGCGGAAAAAGCCGCCGGTCGGCCCATCGTCGGGCAACTCGACCGCAAACAACACGCTGCGCGCACCGGCGGCGACCGGCCGCCCGCCCGGTCCGCCCATGTCGGTTGCCACCCAGCCGGGGCAGACCGCGTTGACGAGAATTCCACTGCCGCGCAGGTCGTCCGCGAGCGAGACCGTGAGCGCGTTGAGCGCCGCCTTGCTGACCGAGTAGGCCGGCGTCGAGCGGCCGATCGACCTGAAGGCGCCCGCCCCGCTCGACACGTTCACGATCCTTCCCCAGCCTCGCGAGCGCATCGATGGCACGAGCGCGAGCGCGAGCCGCCAGGCGCCGAATAGATTGGTCTCGAACGCCGCGCGCACCACGGCGAAGTCGGCGGTGGATGCGGTCTCGTGGGTGTCGTAGTGGATCGCGGCGTTGTTGATGAGCACATCGACGCCCCCGAAGAGGCGCTCGCAGCGTGCCGCCTGGGCCTCGAGCGCCCGGCCGGCGACGTCGAGCTCCGCCACCGCGAGCCGCTCGGCGGGAGCGAGCCCGCGCCCGGCCGCCTGCCCGCGGGCGAGATCGCGGCTCGCGAGAACGACGCGATAGCCACGCTCGAGCAGCTGGCGCACGAGCTCGAGACCGATACCACGATTGCCGCCGGTGACGAGCGCGACGCGTCCGGCCGCCGCGCTCGCCCGTGCCACGGTCCGCGCCAAACCCTCACCCGCCGAGGCGCGCCTTGAGCTCAGCGAGCTCGGCGCGCAGCGCCTGCACCTCGCGCTCGAGGCGCGCCAGGCGCTCTGCGTCAAACGACTCGGGCAGCGGGCTCGCGGATGCGGCCGCAGCGGGAGCGGCGACGGACCCCGCCGCGCCCGCAGTCTCGGCAGCCACGGGGCTGAAGAGCTGCGCGTAGCGCGACTCGCGCCGCCCCGGCTCGCGCGCCAGGCGCGTGACGTGCGGGCCGTCGGCGCGCTCGGTGAGCCGTGCGAGCGCCGCCTCGACCTCCGACACGTCGCCGAAGGACGCCAGGCGGCTCGCGCGGCTGCGCAGCTCGCCCGGCGTCTGCGGGCCGCGCAGCAGCAGCTCGCACACGATGGCGAGCTCCTGCGGATCGAACTTGAGCGTGCCGAACTCCGTGTTGCAGAAACAGTGCCGGTACTTGGCGACCCGGCTGCCGAAGCCCGAGCGCTCGAGCAGCAGGTGCTTGCGCACCAGCCCGTCGACGGTGCGCTGCACCGTCGGCTCGTCGAGCTCCATCACCGGTTCGCGATTGCTCTTCTGGTTGCAGGCGTTCACCAGCGCATTCAGCGACAGCGGGTACTGATCGGGGGTGGTGATGTGCTTCTCGATCAGGCAGCCGATGACGCGGGCTTCCAACGCGTTGAGCTCGATTTTCATGGCGGGATCATAGTGCAGTTGTGTCCCTCATCGGATGCATTGCCAAATGTTGCACAAAGGTGCGAGGATCGATCGCAGCCATCGCTCGACCGCCTGATGTTGGTTAGAGCGATCTGTTCTATCTAAAAACCCGACGGGCATAAGCGGGTTCTGGAGACCCATCATGACACTCTCGCTGAACGACATTGCTCCGGATTTTCAGGCCGACACCACCGAAGGCCGCATCCGCTTTCACGACTGGATCGGCAGCAACTGGGTGGTACTGTTCTCGCATCCGAAGGATTTCACGCCGGTGTGCACCACCGAGCTCGGCTACATGGCGAAGATCAAGCCCGAGTTCGATCGGCGCGGCGTCAAGATCATCGGCCTCTCGGTCGACCCGCTCGACCGCCACAGCGGCTGGGCGCAGGACATCAAGGAGACCCAGGGCGCCGCGCCGAACTATCCGCTGATCGCCGACGTCGACTACAACGTGTCGAAGCTCTACGGCATGCTGCCGGCGCCGGTGTCCGGCGATCCGGCCAAGCGCACCGCGGCCGACAACCAGACGGTGCGCAACGTGTTCATCATCGGCCCCGACAAGCGCATCAAGCTGGTGCTGGTCTATCCGATGAGCACCGGGCGCAACTTCGACGAGGTGCTGCGCGTGCTCGACTCGCTGCAGCTCACCGCCAGGCACAAAGTGTCGACGCCGGTGAACTGGAAGAGCGGCGAGGACGTCATCATCTCGGGCTCGGTGAGCGACGACGAGGCGCGCAAGCAGTATCCCAAGGGCTGGAAGGCGCCGAAGCCCTATATCCGCATCGTGCCGCAGCCGCGCGGCTGACCGCACGCCGCGCCCCGGCCCGGCACCCGTCCGGGCCCGGGCGCGCGGGGAGCGCGCTACTTCTGCTGCGCATCAGGTCGGGCGGCAGCAGCCCCTGCGCGAGCAGCCGGTCGGTATAGGTGTTGCTGCGCTCGATCCAGGGCGGCTCGGCGCGCCCGGCCGGCGCCGCCGCGCTCCAGGCCGGGAATGACAGCGCGCTCGCGAGACACGCGGCTGGAAAATTGCGCATCGGTTCACTCGCGCGAAGCGCCGACCCCGGACCCGGCCGTGGTGGCGTAGCCGAGGGTCTTGAGCGCCGTGGCGATCTCGTCGAGCGCCTGTGGGTCGTCGATCGTCGCCGGCACGTTGTAGCTGGCCGAATCGGCGATCGCGCGCATGGTCGAGCGCAGCACCTTGCCCGAGCGGGTCTTCGGCAGCCGGGTGACGATTGCCACGTGGCGGAATGCCGCCACCGCACCGATCTGCTCGCGGACGCGGTCGATGAGCTCCTGGCGCACCTCGCCCGGGGCGCGTTTGACGCCGGCCTTGAGCACCACCAGTCCCACGGGGAGCTGCCCCTTGAGCGCATCGCCCGCCCCGATCACCGCGCACTCGGCCACGTCCGGGTGGCCGGCGAGCACTTCCTCCATCGCGCCGGTCGACAGCCGGTGTCCGGCGACGTTGATCACGTCGTCGATGCGGGACATGATCCACACGTAGCCGTCCGCATCGATGAAGCCCGCATCCCCGGTGAGGTAGTAGCCGGGATAGCGGGCGAGATAGCCGTCGCGGTAGCCGGCGTCGTTCTGCCACAGCGTGGTGAGCGTCCCGGGCGGCAGCGGCAGGCGGATCACGATGTTGCCGATCTTGCCGGCGGGGACTTGCGCCCCGGCGTCGTCGAGTACCCGCACGTCGTAGCCGGGCACCGGCACGCTCGAGGAACCGGGCTTTACCGGCAGCGGCTCGAGTCCGCGACAGTTGGCCGCGACCGGCCAGCCGGTCTCGGTCTGCCACCAGTGATCGATCACCGGCACGTGCAGCCGCGCTTGCGCCCAGTGCACGGTGTCGGGGTCGCAGCGCTCGCCGGCGAGAAACAGCGTGCGCAGGCTCCCGAGGTCGTAGCGCGGGATGAGCGCGCCCGCCGGATCCTCTCTCTTGATGGCCCGGAAGGCGGTCGGCGCGGTGAACAGCGCGTTCACCCGGTGCTCGGCGATAACGCGCCAGAAGGCGCCGGCATCGGGCGTGCCGACCGGTTTGCCTTCGTAGAGGATCGTGGTGCAGCCGGCGAGCAGCGGCGCGTACACGATGTACGAATGACCGACGACCCAGCCGACGTCGGACGCCGCCCAGAAGACATCGCCGGGCCGCATGTCGTACACCGCCTGCATCGACCAGGCGAGCGCCACCGCGTGCCCGCCGTGGTCGCGCACCACGCCCTTCGGCTTGCCGGTCGTTCCCGAGGTGTAGAGGATATAGAGCGGATCGGTCGCCTCGAGCGAGGCGCACGGTGCGGGGCTCGCACCCGCGAGCGCCGCGGACCACTCGAGGTCGCGCGCGGCATCGAGCGAGGCGGTGAGCTGCGGGCGCTGCAGCACGATGCAGCGCCCGACCGGGTGCTGCGCGAGGCGCAGCGCCTCATCGAGCAGCGGCTTGTAGGCGATGACCCGCTGCGCCTCGATGCCGCAGGAGGCACAGATCACCAGCACCGGGCGCGCGTCCTCGATGCGCTTGGCGAGTTCGTGTGGGGCGAAGCCGCCGAAGACCACCGAGTGCACCGCGCCGATGCGCGCACAGGCGAGCATCGCCACCGCGGCCTCGGGAACCATCGGCATGTAGATGACCACGCGGTCGCCGCGCTTGACGCCCTGGGCAACGAGCGCGCCGGCGAACGCCGCCACCCGGTCGCGCAGCTCGCGGTAGCTGAAGCGCGCGACCGTGCCGCTCACCGGACTGTCGTAAATGAGTGCCGGCTGATCGCCGCGGCCCGCGTCCACGTGACGGTCGAGGGCGTTGTGACAGGTGTTGAGACGCCCGCCGGCGAACCAACGGTAGAACGGTGCCTGGCTGGCATCGAGTACGCGCTCCCAGCGGCGTTCCCAGTCGAGCGCCGCCGCCCGCTCCGCCCAGAAGCCCTCGGGGTCCGCGAGCGAGCGTCGGTGAGCCTCGCGGTAAGCGGCGCCCGGCGGCTTGGCGTTCATGGCAGGACCTCGGCGGGGGGAGGGTTCATAATTCTACCGCGGGAGGCGCGCATGACCTACGAGCTCTATTACTGGCCCGGCATCCAGGGACGTGGCGAGTTCATCCGCCTCGCGCTCGAGGAAGGCGGCGCGCGCTACCGCGACGTGGCCTACGTGCCCGAGTCGCGCGGCGGCGGCGTGCCGGCGATTGTGCGCATGCTCGAGGCGCGCGGCGTGCGGCGGCCGCCGTTTGCGGTGCCGGTGCTGAAAGCCGGCCGCCAGCTCATCGCCCAGACGCCGAACATCCTGCTCTATCTCGGCGAGCGGCTCGGACTCGCGCCGCGCGATGCGCCCGGGAGGCTGTGGACGCATCAGCTCGAGCTGACGATCCTCGATATGTACCTGGAGATCTTTCACACCCATCATCCGCTCGGCGACGGTTATGCCTACGAGGAGCAGAAGGCCCCCGCCAGGCGACGCACCCGCGACTTCCTGCGGGTGCGCCTGCCGAAGTTTCTCGGCTACTTCGAGCGGGTGCTCGAGCTCAACCCCGGACGCGGGCCGTGGATGGTCGGCGCTCGCGTGAGCTACGCGGATCTTTCCATGGCGCAGCTCATCGCAGGCCTCGGCTACGCCTTCCCCAGGGCAAGCCACCGCCGACTGCGCCGGCACCCGCGGCTCCTCGCGCTGCACGATCGGGTGTTCGCCCGTCCGCGCATTGTCCGCTACGTCGCCTCGGGACGCCGGCTCGCCTTCAACAACGACGATCTCTTCCGTCACTACCCCGAGCTGGACCGCTGAGCATGGGGGCCGCTTCAGCGCGCGCGTGTCCGCCTGGCCGGTGCGCTGCGGACCGCGAAGTAGAGCTGGCGGTGCTCGCCGGCGCGCGTGATGCGCGCCTGCCCGAGCGCGACCAGCACGTACAGCACGTTGAGCGCCACCAGCCGGGTCGCAACGCGGCCGGTGCGCCGCGCCCGCGTGAGCACATCGTTGGCCGTCACGCCACGGGTGCCGCCGACGCGCTGCCGGACGTAGTCGACCGCCGCCTTGTCGACCAGGTTGAAGTAGCCCGAGCCGCGCCGTGAACGCGCGCGGGCGAACGACAGCACGAGAAAGAAACTCTCGCTCTCGAACACATGGTAGGTCTGACGCACCGCCGCGACCTTGCCGCAGTAGCGCAGCCCGCGCTGCAGAGATCGGATATTCATGGCGCCCCCCGCGTCTCGTTGTGCGGCCATCCTACGCGATCGAATCTCGGTTAGTCTTCTCACGATGAGCGCGCCGATGCCACGCGGACTCGACTCCGGCGAGGTGCACCGTCGTCGCCAGACGTGCGGGCCTAACGCGCTGCCGCAGACCGCGTCCGCCGCCTGGCAGCGGGTGCTGGCGAAGCTCTGGTCGCCGGTGCCGTGGATGCTCGAGGCGGCCATCCTGCTGCAGTTCATGCTGCACGAGTACCTCGAGGCGGCGGTCATCGCGGTGCTGCTGCTCTTCAACGCGCTGCTCGGGCTGTGGCAGGAAGGGCGCGCCGAAGGGACCCTGCGTGCGCTGCGCTCGCGGCTCGCGCTGCTTGCGACCGTGCGCCGCGACGGCGCCTGGGCCGTGGTACCGGCCGCGGAGCTCGTGCCGGGCGACCTCATCAAGCTCACCCTCGGCGGCATCGTTCCCGCGGACGTGCGGCTGCTCGACGGAGCGGTGCTGCTCGATCAGTCGATGCTGACGGGCGAATCGCTCCCCGTCGAGGCCGCAGGCGGTACACCCGGCTATGCCGGGGCGCTGGTGCGCCGCGGCGAGGCGCTCGCCGAAGTCACCGCCACGGGAGCGCACACCCGCTTCGGCAGGACCGTGCAGCTGGTCGGGGAGGCGCACGCCGCGAGCTCGCAGCAGCAGGCGGTGCTGCACGTGGTGCGCAATCTCGCCGCCTTCAGCGCCGCGCTGGTGATCGTGCAGCTCGCCTATGCGGCGGCGACCGGCCTGCCGGCAGCCAGCACCATCCCGCTGGTGCTCACGGCAGTGCTGGCCGCGATTCCCGTCGCCCTGCCGGCAACCTTCACACTCGCCGCGGCCGTCGCCGCGCGCGAGCTGGCGGCACGCAACGTGCTGCCGACGCGTCTCTCGGCCATCGACGAGGCGGCGACCATGGACGTGCTGTGCTCGGACAAGACCGGAACACTGACCGAGAACGCGCTCACCGTCACGCAGGTGCGCACCGTCGCCGGCCTCGATGAGGCGCGCGTGCTCGCGCTGGCTGCACTCGCGAGCGCCGACGGCGGCATGGACCCGGTGGACGCTGCGGTGCGGGCCGCGGCGGCGCGCGCCGCGGGCGGCGCGGGGCTCCGTCGCACCCGCTTCGTGCCGTTCGATCCGGCGCGTAAGCTCTCCGAGGCCGAGGGCCTCGACACCGCCGGCGAGCCGCTGCGGGTTCTCAAGGGCGGGCTCGCCAGCGTCGCGGCACTCGCCGCGGTGCCCGCGGAGCTCGACACCGCCGCCGGCGAGCTCGCGCGCGCGGGCGACCGGGTGCTCGCCGTCGCCGCCGGTCCGCCGGCCCGGCTGCGCTGCATCGGACTCATCGCGCTCAGCGACCCGCCGCGCCCCGATGCCCGCGCGCTCATCGCCGAGCTCGGCTCCCTCGGCGTGCGCACGGTGATGGTCACCGGCGATGCCGCGGCAACCGCGAGCGTCGTGGCCCGCGCCGTCGGGCTCGAGGGGCTGGTCTGTACGCAGGGGCCGCCTGCCGGAGCCCTGCGGCCGGAGGACTTCGCGGTATTCGCGGGCGTCTTCCCCGAGGACAAGTTTCACATCGTGCGCGCCTTCCAGAGCGCCGGCCATACGGTCGGCATGTGCGGCGACGGCGCCAACGACGCTCCGGCGCTGCGCCAGGCACAGATGGGCATCGCGGTCTCGACGGCGACCGACGTGGCGAAATCCGCGGCCGGCATCGTGCTCACCGAGGGGGGGCTGGGAGGCATCGTCGAGGCGGTGCGCTGCGGCCGCGCCACCTACCAGCGCATCCTCACCTACACGCTGCGGTCGGTCACCGCCAAGATCAACCAGATGCTGTTCCTGACGGTCGGCCTGCTGCTCACCGGGCGGGCGGTGCTGACGCCGATGCTCATGGTGATCGTGATGATCAGCGGCGACTTCCTGGCGATGTCAGCCAGCACCGACCACGTGCGGCCGTCGCCCCAGCCGAACGCGTGGCGCATCGGGCGCATCACGGTCGCGGCCATCGGACTCGGGCTGTGCAACCTGGCGTTCTGCACCGCCGTGCTGGCCGCGGGCCGCTATCACCTCGGACTCGCCCAGGGTCACGGCCTGCGCACGCTCGCTGCCGTGACGGTGGTCTTCAGCACCCAGGCCGCTTTTTACGTCGTGCGCGACCGGCGGCACCTGTGGAGCTCGAAGCCGGGCACCTGGGTCGTGCTCTCCTCGCTCCTCGACGTGTCGATCATCGCCGTGCTCGCCGGACGCGGCCTCCTCATCCATGCGATCCCGTGGTCGCTCATCGGCGCGGTGCTGCTGGCCTCGGCGCTGTTCGCGCTGGTGCTCGACGGGGTGAAGGCCGTGCTGTTCGCGCGGCTTCGGGTCGCCTAGCGAGGCGGCAGGCGGGCCCGGCCCCCCGCCCTCACGCCCGCGGCGTGCGGGTCGCGCTGCGCAGCGCCAGCACGGCGAGCACCGCGAGCAGCGCGAAGGCGAGCGAGGTGGCGAACGCCGCCAGCACCCGGTGGGTTTCCCAGAAAGCAAGCAGCACCGTGAGGGCCGCCAGCGACAGCGCCGCACACGCCAGGAAGCCCGCGGTGAGCGCCAGCGCAAAGGCCGCCGAGGTGCGGCGCACTTCGGCGCGATAGAGTCTGAGGATGCGCAGGATGCGAGTCACCACACCGGCTCGCAGCGTGGCGCGCAGCTGCTGCAGCAGCGCGCTCGCGCCACTGATCTCATCGCCCGCAGGGTCGATTCCCGTGACACTCATGGATGCATTCCTGCCCCTGACATGATGCGGCCGTACGGCACCCGCGAGCCGCCGAGGAGCCCCGGTGCGGCCGTCGTCCGCTGGTGCTGCGCGGCGAGATTCAGCCAGCCGCCGCCGTCCACGGACGGCTCACTCGCGGTCGCGGGGTAGCGGCGCAGCACCTCCTCGATGCGCAGCGGCGTCCCCAGATCGCTCCAGCCGCAGCTCGGCACCCGCAGCACCCGCAGCGCGGATTCCTGGCCCTCGAGGATGTGCCGCGAGAAGTCCCGCGCTTCGAGGCCGAGGTAGCAGCTCGCAAGACTCACCCGCTTCGCCCCCTCCTCGCGCAGCGCCTGCCGGAGCTGGGTCACGACCGGCCGGCAGCGCGCCTCGAAGAGCGTGAGGAGTGCACGCGCATGGGCCACGATGATGAAGGCGTTCCAGAGCGCTCCGGCCGCGATGAACTCGTGCGCCAGCGCAGCAGGCGGCTTCTCGACGAACCGCGCCACCTCGAAACCGTCCGCGCCGTCGCCGGTGCCGGGCAGGATGTAGCCGAGGTCCGGATCCGGAGCTTCGGGCTCGATACCGAGCAGCAGCACCTTGTGCGGCTCGGCGCGCGCCCGCACTGCCGCACGTCGCAGCGCGCGCGCCAGCGCGGGCTCGTTGTGGACGTAGTGATCCGATGGCAGCAGCACGACCTGCGCTTGCGGATCCCGCTCGAGGATGTGCAGCAGGGGCAGCAACACGCCGTTGGCCGTGCCGCGATTCAGCGGCTGCACGACGATATTCTCCGGGGGGAGGCTGCGCAGCTGGCGCCGCCACCACTGGCCGGCCTCCGCCCCGACCACCGCGCAGATGCGCTCCCGGGGCGCCACCTCCGCGGCGCGCCGCAAGGCCTCCTCGAGGAGCGAGGCCCCCCCGCGCAACGAGCAATACTGCTTGGGAATCACCGTGCCAGCCGCCGTGGTCGTGAGCCCGTGCAGACGGCGCCCCTCGCCTCCGGCGAGCACGATCGCCCAGGTCCGACAATCGCCCCGCGAAACGGCCCTCTCATTCATGCAGAGGATGCTATCGGCGCCACCCGCGGGCGTCAGTAAGGATGTTCGCGTATCGGCGGTATCGGCCTCGAGGAGCGCGGACGGGCGCGGACGGGCGCGGGCGGGCGCGGTGCCGGCGCTATGTAGATGTTCGTATTGCCCGGCCGGTCGGGTGCGGTGCACCTTTGCTCACTGGCCCGCAGGAGATCAGCCCATGAAATCGGACGCGGACGTCAAGCGCAGCGTCGAAGCCGAGCTACGGTGGTGTCCGGAGATCGACGAGACCGACATCGCGGTCAAGGTGCACGACGGCGCGGTGATGCTCTTTGGCTACGTGCACAGCGTCGGCGAGAGATTCCGGGCCGAGGCTGCGATCAAGAACCTGGCGGGCGTCACCGCGGTAGCGAACGACATCGAGGTACGGCTGCCCAACGGTCACGGCGCCAGCGACCCGGAGATCGCCCGCCAGACGCTCGAGGCGCTCAAGAACGAGCTGCCGCGCTGGTGGCAGAGTGTCAAGCCGCTCATCCACCAGGGTCATGTGTCGCTCGAGGGTGCGGTCGCGTGGAACTACCAGCGCGAGCTCGCCGAGCGACTCGTGCGCGGACTGCCGGGCGTCGTCAGCGTGCGCAACTCGATCCGCGTCGAGCCCGAGGCGAGGCCCGGCCAGATCAGTCAGAAGATCGAGGCGGCCTTCCAGCACAACGCGAAGATCGACGCCGGCCACGTAAAGGTGGAAGCGAGCGGCGCCGAGGTGACACTGCGGGGCGAGGTCCGCTCCTGGGCCGAGCGGGACGAGGCGCAGCGCACCGCCTGGTCGGCGCCCGGCGTGACCCGGGTGCACAACGAGATCGTGGTCAGGACCTGAGGCGGGCGCGGCCCGCGGAGTGTGAGCGATGCAGATCCGGATCATCGTGGCGGACGAAAGCGAAGCGCGCTTCTACGACGCCGCGCAGCTCGACGGACCGGTGCATCTCATCGGCAAGACCAGCGATCCGGCCGCGCGGCTTCACGACCGCGACCTGAAATCGGACAAGCCCGGCCGATTCGATCATGCCGCACCCGGCGGGCATGGTTTCGCTCACCACAGCAGCGGCGGCGAGAGCAGGCCACACCGCCATGAGGTGACGCAGTTCGCTCACCGGATCGCCACGCAGCTCGAGACCGAGTGGCGCGCCAAGCATTTCGAGAATCTGGTCCTGGTGGCGGGACCGCCTTTCCTCGGGACACTGCGCGCGGCGCTGCCGGAGGCGCTGCGCCGGCAGGTGTCGCGGGAAATCCCCAGGGACCTGATTCACCAGGACGAGAAAGCCCTGCGCACGCACCTCGCGGCCGCGGGCTCCTGACCCGCGGCGCCGACGATCGGCAGGCAGCGCACACCGAGCGGCGGGATGACCTACACCTGCCCCATGCACCCGCAGATCCGCCGCCCCGGCCCGGGGAGCTGCGAGCTGTGCGGCATGGCGCTCGAGCCGCTCAACCCGGCCGACGCCGCCGCCGAGGAGCGCGCGGAAATTCGCCGCGTGGCGCTGCGGTTCTGGACGGCGCTGATCCTCGCCGCTCCGGTTGCCGCCATCGCCATGGGCCAGCATCTGCTCGGAGTCCACTCTTCTGCGCGCGGGGCGCTCGTGCTGCGCGCAGTCGAGCTCGCCTTCACGGTGCCCGTGGTGACCTGGCTCGCCGCCGACTACTACCGGCGCGGCTGGCAGGGCGTCGTCCATCGCGCGCCGAACATGTACACCCTGATCGGGCTCGGCGTGATCGCGGCCTTTCTCTACAGCCTCGCCGCCACCTTCGCGCCGGGACTCTTCCCGCCCGCGATGCGCGACCGGCACGGCATGGTCGGGGTCTATTTCGAGGTTGCGGCGGTCATCATCCCGCTGGTCCTCCTCGGCGAGTGGCTCGAGCTCGCCGCGCGCGGCCGCACCGGGGATGCCATCCGCCAGCTCCTCGGCCTGGCACCGAAGACCGCGAGGCGCATCGCCGCCACGGGCGAGGAAGCCGACGTCGCGATGGACGACCTCGCGGTCGGCGATCACGTGCGGGTACGCCCCGGGGAAAAGATCCCGGCCGACGGGCGGGTGCTGAGCGGCGAGTCGAGCGTCGACGAATCGATGCTGACCGGTGAGCCGCTGCCGGTGGACAAGACGAGCGGCGCCCGGGTGGTCGGCGCGACCGTCAACCAGACCGGGACACTCGTGATCGAGGTCGAGCGCACCGGCGCGGCGAGCCTGCTGGCGCAGATCGTCGCCCTGGTCGCCGAAGCGCAGCGCTCGCGTGCGCCGCTGCAGCGCCTCGCCGACCGGGTCGCGGGCTGGTTCGTGCCGGCGGTGGTCCTCACCGCCATCGTCACCTTCCTCGTCTGGTGGGCCGTCGGCCCCGAGCCGCGCCCGGTCTATGCGCTGGTGAATGCGGTGACGGTGCTGATCATCGCCTGCCCCTGCGCGCTCGGTCTCGCAACGCCCATCTCGATCATGGTGGCGAGCGGGCGCGGCGCCCAGCTCGGGGTGCTGTTCCGCAGCGCCGCCGCCATCGAGACGCTGCGCACCGTCGACACGCTGGTCGTCGACAAGACCGGGACGCTCACTGTCGGGCGCCCGCGCCTGCACCGGGTGCGCGCCGCTGCAGGGTTCCCGGAGAAAGAGGTACTGGCGCTGGCGGCAGGGCTCGAGCGCGCGAGCGAGCATCCGCTCGCCCGTGCCGTGGTCGAGGGCGCGGCCGCGCGCGGCGCCGCTCCCGTTGAGGTCGGCGCCTTCGCCGCCCTCACCGGCCGCGGCGTCACCGGCTCGGTGCAGGGACGGCGGCTCGCCCTCGGGAACGACGCGCTCATGCGCTCACTCGGCATCGACACCGGCGGAGCGGCGGCGGAGGTGCGCTCCCTCGAGGGCGAGGGCTTCACGGTCATGTACCTCGCGGTCGAGGCGCGTCTCGCCGCGACGATCGCCATCGGCGATGAGGTGAAGGAGACGACCCGGGATGCGCTCGAGACGCTCCGGGCGGAAGGGTTGCGCATCGTCATGCTGACCGGTGACAGCCGCGCCACGGCGCAGGCCGTGGCGCGCGGCCTGGCGATCGACGAGGTGATCGCCGAGATCCAGCCCGCCGACAAACGCGCG
>DASQIC010000018.1:0-56437 GCA_035631755.1 Steroidobacteraceae bacterium | reverse complement strand
GCGGCGGACTGCTGCTGGGAACCTACGAGCGCGCCGGGGTGCCGTGGTCGCCGCGCGAGACCCCGTGGGACTTCGCGCAGAGCCTGCTGCCGACCGACCTCGAGCGCATCGCGCCGAGTCTCGAGGTCGCCTTTCAGCATTTCCCCGCGCTCGCCAGCGTCGGCATCCGCAAGGTGGTGAACGGTCCCTTCACCTTCACTCCCGACGGCAATCCGCTCGTCGGACCCGTCCGCGGGCTGCGCAACTTCTGGGTCGCCTGCGGTGTGATGGCGGGCTTCAGCCAGGGCGGCGGGGTAGGGCTCGCGCTCGCGCACTGGATGGCGGACGGCGATCCGGGGGCCGACATCTGGGCGATGGACGTCGCGCGCTACGGCAACTGGACTACGCTCGCCTACACCAACGCCAAGGTGCGTGAGAACTACTCGCGGCGCTTCCGCATCCGTTTTCCGAACGAGGAGCTCACCGCGGCACGCCCGCTGCGCACCACTCCGGTCTACGAGCGGCTGCAGGCCGAGCACGCGGTGTTCGGCGATTACTGCGGGCTCGAGCACGCGCTGTGGTTCGCGCCGAGCGCGAACCAAGCGCACGAGGACGTCACCTTCCACCGCTCCAACGCGCACGCCCACGTCGCCACCGAGTGCCGCGCGGTGCGCGAAGCCGTCGGGCTGCTCGAGATCTCGAGCTACGGCAAGTTCGAAGTCTCCGGACCGGGGAGCGCCGAGTGGCTCTCGCGCGTCATGGCGAACCGGGTGCCGGCCGTCGGGCGCATCGCGCTCAGCCCGATGTTGAACGAGCGCGGTAAGCTCATCGGCGATTTCACCCTGTGCCGCCTCGCCGCGGAGCGCGTGTTCCTCGTATGCACCTATGCCGCCGAGATGCACTACCTGCGCTGGTTCGAGCGTCACGCGCCCCCGCACGGCGTGACCGTGCGTCCCTGCGCCATGGAGTACACCGGACTTGCGCTCGCCGGTCCCCGCTCACGCGCGCTGCTCGAGGGCCTCGTGTCCACCGAGCTCTCCCGCGAGGCTTTCCCGTTCCTCGACTTCCGCGCGCTCGATGTCGGGCGCATCCCGGCGCTCATCGGACGCATCAGCTTCACCGGCGATCTCGGCTACGAGATCTGGGTGACGAGCGAGTACCAGCGGGCACTCTACGATCTCATCCGCGAGGCGGGGGCGGCGCATGGGCTGCGGCTCTTCGGCGCCCGCGCGCTGAATGCCATGCGCATCGAGAAGAGCTTCGGTACCTGGGCGCGCGAGTACCGCCCGATCTACGGACCCGCCGAAGCCGGCCTCGGACGGTTCGTGGACTTCGGCAAGGGCGATTTCATCGGCCGTGCGGCGGCGCTCGAGGAGAAGGAGAGCGGCGGCAAGCTGCGGCTCGCGACCTTCGCGGTGGAGGCCCGGGATGCCGATGCCTCGGGCGATGAGCCGATCTGGCACGAAGGAAAAGTGGTCGGCTGGGTCACATCCGGCGCCTACGGGCACAGTGTGCAGCGCTCGCTCGCCCTCGGCTACATTCCCGCGCCGCTTGCCACCGCCACTTCGGGCTTCGAGATCGAGCTGCTCGGGGAGCGGCGCCGCGCGCTGCGGCTCGATCAGCCGGCATTCGACCCCTCGGGAAGCCGCATGCGCGGCTGAGGCGCCGCGGGCGCTGTCAGGCCATGAACATCGCGAGCGCGCTCGCCACCAGCGCCGGCCGGTTCTCACCCTCGATCTCGAAGGTGTTGTCGGTGGTGACGAGGTACCGGCCGGTGCCCTTGGGCTCGACGGCGGCGATACGGATGTGATTACGCACGCGCTTGCCGGAGCGCACCGGGGCGATGAACCGCACCTTCTCCAGCCCGTAGTTCACCACCGATTTCGGACTGATGCGCGCGAGCAGCACCTCGAAGGCCGTGGGCGCGATCAGCGCCAGGGTGAGGAAGCCATGGGCCACGGTCCCGCCGAACGGACCTTCCCGGGCCGCCCGCTCGACGTCGACGTGGATCCACTGGTGATCGCCCGTGCAATGGGCAAACTCGTCGATGCGCGCCTGATCGAGCGCGATCCAGGAGGACACGCCGATCTCCTCGCCGACGTACTTGACCAGGTCTGCCAGCGGCATCTTGCCGGACACAGTCGGTTCCACCCGCTCCATCCTACTGCATCATACCCATGAGTCCCGCAGGCTCGCCCGCGCTGCTTGCGATCGCGATGCTCATCGGCGCCCCGTTGCAGGCCGCGGAGGACGCGGGCATGAGCATGCCGGGCCTCTACGGCACCTACGACATGGCGCGCGAGAGCTCCGGCACCAGCTGGCAGCCGGACTCCACACCGCCCGAGGGCCTGCACTCGATGCAGGGGGATTGGATGCTCATGCTGCATGGAGCTGCGGACGGCATCTACGACGACCAGGGAGGGCCCCGCGGTAACACGCAGACCTTCTCCACGAGCTGGCTCATGTTCATGGCGCGGCGCGATCTTCCAGGGGGCGCCTTCGGGGTGCACCTCATGGGCTCGCTCGATCCCCTCATGGGCAGCAGCGGCTATCCGTTGCTCTTTCAGACGGGTGAGACGGCCAACGGGCGCGATCCGCTCATCGACCGCCAGCATCCGCACAATCTCCTCATGGAGCTCGCCGCCACCTGGAGTCACGATCTCGCGCCCGGGAGCTCGCTGTTCGTGTACGCGGGACTGCCGGGGGAGCCCGCGCTCGGGCCGAGTGCCTTCATGCATCGGCTCTCGGGCGCGGATAACCCGGAGGCGCCGCTGACACATCACTGGCTCGATTCGACCCACGTCACCTTCGGTGTGGTGACGGTCGGATATGTCTGGCAATGCCTGAAGCTCGATGCCTCGGCGTTCAACGGCCGCGAGCCCGATCAGCACCGCTATTCTCTCGAGGTGCGCCCGCTCGATTCCTGGTCGGGGCGCCTCACCCTGAATCCGACTGAGACTCTGTCGTTGCAGCTGAGCACCGGCCGGCTTGCAAGTCCCGAGCAGCTCGCCCCGGAAGTCAGCGTGCGGCGCACCACGGCGTCGGTGAGCTACAACGCCCCGGTTCCGTGGCTGTGGTGGCAGACGACGCTCGCCTGGGGACGCAACGCGCCGTCCACCGGACCGGCGAGCAGCGGCTGGCTGCTCGAGTCGGCGGTCAAGCTCTCGGCGCGCCAGACGCTCTTTGCCCGCGCCGAGCACGTCGCGAAAGACGAGCTCTTTCTGCCCGGTGCGCCGCTCGATGGAGTCAGCTTCACGATCGGGAAGCTCTCCGTCGGCTACCTGTTCGATTTCGGCACGCTGGCCGGGGTGACGGTCGGTGCCGGCGGCCTGGTGAGTGCCTACAGCTATCCGTCGGCACTCGACTCCGCCTATGGTGAGCGGCCGACATCCTTCATGTTGTTCGTGCGGGCGCGACTCTAGTATGGCGGGCACATCCCCGTGCCTGGGGCGGCTTGCCAGTCACGCTCCGCCGGGCTCATGATCACTGCATGCGCGGCGCGCGGCTGACACGCAGGCAGGTGCTCATGAGTGGTGTCGTGGGGACGGCGGCACTCATGGCGCCGCGCGGCGCCGCTCGGGCGTCCGCCCAGGCGCCGGCCGCGGACGCGGGCCGCATGAAGCTCGGCGGGGAGCTGAGCGTCAACCGACTCGGCTTCGGCGCCATGCGCATCACCGGTCCGGGCATCTGGGGCGAGCCGCAGGATGCGGCCGTGGCGCGCCGGGTGCTGCGCCGCGCGGTCGAGCTCGGCGTCGACTTCATCGACACCGCCGACGCCTACGGGCCGGAGGTGAGCGAGCGACTGATCGCCGAGGCGCTGCACCCTTACCCGACCGGGCTCGTGATCGCGACCAAGGGCGGGCTCGTGCGTCCCGGGCCGGCGCAGTGGGTGCCGGACGGGCGGCCCGAGCACCTGCGCGAGGCGTGCGAAGCGAGCCTGCGGCGCCTCAAGCTCGAACGCATCGACCTCTACCAGCTTCACCGCATCGACCCGAAGGTACCGCTCGAGGACTCGCTCGGCGAGCTCACGCGGCTGCAGCAGGCGGGCAAGATCCGCTACATCGGCGTGTCGAACTTCGGCGTCGAGGAGCTCGCGCGAGCGCGGCGCCTCGCCACCATCGTGTCAGTGCAGAATCGCTACAACGTCGTCGACCGCGCCTCGGCGGACGTGCTGGAAGTGTGCACGCGCGATCGTCTCGCGTTCATCCCGTGGGCGCCGATCGCGCGCGGCGCCACCACCACGCTCGAGAGCAGTGCCGACAGCCGGGTGCTCGAGACGCTCGCGAGCGCGCACGGCGCGAGCGTCATGCAGATCGCGCTCGCGTGGCTGCTGGCGAAGTCCCCGGTGATGCTGCCCATTCCCGGCACCTCCTCGGTCGCGCACCTCGAGGAGGACGTCGCCGCGGCCCGGGTCCGCCTGAGCGCGGGCGAGCTCGCCAGCCTCGGCTGAGCCCCCGGGCGCGCCGGCATCGATTGCCGATGCGCGGACGCGCCCGGAGACGCCTTCCCTGGGGATGCTGCTAGCCATGCCCCTGCAGCGCAGCCGCGTGCACCGCGGCCAGCGCCGGGCTGTTGACGGCCTGCACCGCCTGCGCGACGGCGCGCGCGCGGCAGCCCGCGGCGGCGGCGGCGGCGCGCAGGTCGCGGATGTCCTCCGGCGCGCACACCTGCCGGGCCGCCGATACGATGCGGGCGTAGAGCACCTGCGAGCCCGCGTCGGTGGCGATGTTGAGGTCGTGGTAGCTCACCGTGACGAACGGGTCCGGGGAGAGCGTATCGGCGTGCGCGCTGGCGAAGGCGCCTACGGCGAGACAGGCTGTCAGAGCAGCAAGGGTTGCGGAAGTCATAAGCTTCTCCTGTTACACATCGAACTCTGGTCTTCCAGGCGCGTCACGCTCATCGCGACGCTGATGATCAGATTCGCAATTCGGTCGCGGCGTTTAAAGCCTCTGGGTCACGCACTGATCCCGGCTGCTGACGCGTTGGTACCGCGCCGCGCATCTCGACGGCGCGCGTCTCGAAGTCGACCGCGGGGCGCGGCGAGCGTTCCGTGGGCGCTCTGCGGCGCGCCGTGCGGGTTCGTCCCGCGAATCGACGCGCCCGTCCCGCGCGTACACCGCGCGCCACGCGCGGCGTTCCCGCGGTAGGTTATGCTGCGAACATGAGCGCCTCGCCGCTGGAACGCATCGCTGCCACATTGCCCACCGACATCGGCCGCGAGGCTGGCGTCGGCGAACGACAGACCGGCATGCGCCACAGCCTCTGGCCGCAGCTCGCGGTGCTCACCGCCTTCTGGATCTACGTGGCGCTCTCGAACCTCATGTATGCGAACACCATGGGTCAGAGCCTGCGGGCGCTCAACGTCACCGACTTCTTCGCGCCCTGGGACGCGCGCCTGATCCAGCATCTGATCCTCTATCCGCTGTTCATGGTGTGCGTGTGGGCGTCGCTGCGCATCGGCTGGCGGCCGCTGTGGCGCACGGCGCCGATCCAGCTGTCGTGCGCGGTCGGCTTCGCGGTGCTCGCCGCGCCGGCGCTCGCCACCGGCGAGTACCTGGTCGGCGAGGCGCACGGCGGCCTCGCCAAGAACATGACCCACGGCATGGACTGGGCCGAGTTTCTCTCCGGGCCGAGCGTCTCGACCTGGATCGCGAGCGCGACCAGCTGGCTGGTGACCTATGGCTTCGGACTCGCGCTGATCACCGGCTTTACCTTCTATCAGCGGCTGCGCGACTCGCAGCTGCGTTCCGCCGCCCTCGAGCGCGCGCTCACTGCGGCGCATCTCGCGGCGCTGCGCATGCAGCTCTCGCCGCATACTCTCTTCAATCTGCTGCACACCATCCGCGGCCAGATCACCTGGGATCCGCCGGCGGCCCAGGCGATGGTGGTGCAGCTCGGCGACCTGCTGCGGCGGCTGCTGAGCGCGGGTGAGCGCGAGTTCACGCGCCTGGCGGACGAGCTGCAGTTCGTGCAGCTCTACCTGCAGTTGCAGCAGCGTCGTTTCGCCGATCGCCTCAGCGTCACGGTGCCCGCGCGTGAGAGCGCCCCACCCGTGTGGGTGCCGAGCCTGATCCTGCAGCCGCTGGTCGAGAATGCCGTCGTGCACGGGCTCGCCGGCCACGAGGGCCCGGTCGAGGTGCGGGTCGAGGCGCGCATCGACGGCGAGACGCTCGTGCTGCGCGTCGAGAACAACCTCGCGCCGTCCTGGCAAGGCGGCAGCGCTACCGGCATCGGGCTCAGCAACGTGCGCGAACGCCTCGCGGTGCAGTTCGGCGAGCGCGCCAGCTTCAGCGCCGGCCCCGCAACCGGCAATGTCTGGTTCGCGCAAGTCCGCCTGCCGCTGCTGCGCGACGGGCCGGACGAACTCACGCGGCGCGCGGCGGCCGGGACGGCCTGATGGACGTCATCATCGTCGACGACGAGCCGGCGGCGCGCCGTGCGGTGCGCGAGTGCTGCGAGCGCGAGCCCGACCTGCAGGTGGTGGGCGAGTACGGCGACGGGCGCAGCGCGCTCGAGGCGATCCGCGCCCGCTCCCCGGACGTGCTGTTCCTCGACATCCAGATGGACTCGATGACCGGGATGGCGCTGGCGCGCGCGCTCGACCCGGAGACGCTGCCGCTGATCGTATTCGTCACCGCCTTCGACCACTACGCGCTCGACGCCTTCGAGGTGAGCGCGGTCGACTACCTCCTCAAGCCCTTCGACGAGGCGCGCTTCCGCGCCACCGTGGAGCGCGTGCGGCGCCGTCACCTGGCGCAGAACGGCGCCGACCGCCGCGCGGCGCTCGATGCGCTGCTCGAGCAGCTCGAGCGCAGCGCACGGGTGCGCGCGGACGCGCAGCCGCGCCTGCTGGCCGAGTCCGGCAGTCGCATGCACATGCTCGACGTGTCGCAGGTGGAGCTGGTGGAGGCGGATCGCAACTACGTGCGGCTCACGATCGGCCGCGAGACCTTCCACGCGCGCAGCACGCTCGCGCACGCCGAGAAGTCGTTCCACACCCAGCCCATGCTGCGCATCAGCCGCTCGTGCCTGGTGAACATGACCCACGTGAAGGAAGTGAGCCGCACCCCGCGCGGGGATTTCATCCTGGTGGTCGCCGGGGGCACGACCGTGACCAGCAGCGAGGGCTTCCGCGAGCCGGTGCGCCAGTACCTCGAGCGCCTCAAGCTCGCGCCCGCCTGATGGGCACCGCCATACCGACGCGACGCGCCGCCGTCTGGGCGCTCGGCGTGCTGACCGGCGTCAACCTGCTGAACTATCTCGACCGCTACATCGTGTCGGCGATCGCCCCCGATCTCAAGCAGGCGATGGCGCTCTCGGACACGCAGCTCGGCTGGCTGATGCCGATCTTCATGCTCATCTACATGGTGGCGGCGCCGGTGTTCGGCACCTGGGGCGATCGCGGCTCGCGCACCCGCCCGATCGCGCTCGGGGTGTTCGTCTGGAGCCTCGCGACGCTGCTCTCGGGCTTCGCCCGCAGCTACCCCCAGCTGCTCCTCGGGCGCGCGCTGGTCGGCATCGGCGAGGCCGCCTACGTCGCGATCGCGCCGGCGCTGCTCGCGGATTGCTTCGCCGTCGATCGCCGGGGCCGCGTGTACGCGGTGCTCAACATGGCGATCCCGGTCGGGGCGGCACTCGGTTACATCGTCGGCGGCGCAGTCAGCGTGCACTTCGGCTGGCGTGCGGCCTTCCTGGTGGCGGGCGTGCCGGGTCTCGCGCTCGCGTTGTGGGTGCTGCGGCTGCCCGATCCTCCCCGCGGCGTGCAGGATGCGCGCCTCGTCGCCCCCGCGACCGCCCCGCGCGCGCCCGGCGCGCAGCCGGGGCCCGTGGCGGTGTACCTCGGGCTCCTCGGGCGCTGGCCTTATCTTCTCGTCGTGCTCGGCTACGCCGCCTACACCTTCGGACTCGGCGGGCTCGCCTTCTGGATGCCGACCTTCCTCGAGCGCATGCGCGACGTGCCGGCCGAGACCGCCACCATCGGCTTCGGCAAGATCGTGCTCGCCACCGGCTTTCTCGGCACCTTCGCCGGCGGCTGGCTCGGCGATCGTTTGTTGCGCTTCTCGCGTCAGGCGTACCTGTGGTTCGCCGGTGTGATCACACTGCTCGCGGCTCCATGCGCGCTGCTCGCGCTCACCGCCACCGCGCCCGGGGTCTACTTCCCGGCGATCGTGGCCGCGGAGCTGCTGCTCTTCATGTCGACCGGCCCGATCAACGCCGCGATCGTCAACATCGCAGCGCCGTTCGAGCGCGCCTCGGCGATCGCGCTCAGCATGTTCGCGATCCACCTGCTGGGCGATGTGCCGTCGCCGCTGCTGATCGGCTACCTCTCGGATCTGAGCTCGCTCGGCCGGGCGGTGCTGATCGTGCCGCTCGCCGTGGCCGCCTCCGGAGTCGTGTGGCTGATTGCCGCGGGCGTGAGCGCCCGCGCGGTGCGCCCGGCAGCGGCGTGACGCGTGTCGCGGACGGATTCGATCCGGCGCTCGGCCCGGGCGCCCGGCCGCTCGCACTGCTGCCGCCGGCAGCCCTGGCGGCGCGTCTCGAGGCGGCACTGCGCGCGGGCGAGGGGGCGGTTGGCGCGCATTGCATCCACGAGCTGTGGATGCGCGGGGAGTTCCCCGCGCGCATCGAGAGCGCGCTCGAAGCGCTGTGGCGCCGTGCCGCGGCGTCGGTGCCCGAGTGGCTGCCGATGCGTTACATCGAGTGGCTGCCGGCGGCCTACGAGGTGGCGCTGCGATTCCGCGCGGCGCGCGCCGGACGCACCAATGTCTACCTGGTGCTGCTCGATTTCGCCGATCGCCGTCGCGGGCCCTACGGCGTCTACGTCGGCATGAGCCGCTATGCCCCGGCACGGCGCTTCGAGCAGCACAAGGCCGGCATCCACGCCGCCGGCAGCGTGCTGCGGCGCGGCCTCGAGGTGCTCACGGGACCGACGCTGCACCTGCAGCACCTCGCCCGTGCGGAGGCGGCGCGCATCGAGGCGGCGCTGGCCGTGGCGCTCGAGGATGCGGGGCTGCTGGTCGAGGGCGGCCATTGACCCCAAGCGCGCACCTTCAGCGTGCGACGAAGGCGCGCTCGACCAGATAGTCGCCCTGCGCACCGATGTGCGGCGAGATCGCGAAGCCGCGCGCCGCGAGCAGTGCGCAGGTGTCGGCGAGCATGGCGGGACTGCCGCACACCATCGCACGATCGCCGGCCGGATCGAGCGGCGGCAGCGCGAGATCGCGGGCGAGGCGCCCCGACTCGATGAGCGCGGTGAGCCGCCCCCGCTGCGGGTGCGGCTCGCGCGTGACCGCGTCGTAGTAACGCAGCTGGGTCCGGACCCGCGGGCCGAGCAGCTCGTGCGCGCGCAGCTTCTCGATGGCGTGGCGCACGACCGCCGTCTCGCGCGCCCAGCGCACTCCGTGCACCAGCACCACTTCGGCGAAGCGCTCGTAGAGCTCCGGATCCCGGATCACGCTGAGGAACGGCGCCGCGCCGGTACCGGTGCTGAGCAGATAGAGCCGCGTTCCGGGACGCAGGTCGGCGAGCAGCAGCGTCCCGGTCGGCTTGCGGCTGACGAGGATCGGGTCCCCGGCGCGCACGTGCTGCAGGCGCGAGGTGAGCGGCCCGCCCGGGACCTTGATGCTCAGGAACTCGAGCTGCTCCTCATGGTTGGCGCTCGCGATGCTGTAGGCGCGCAGCAGCGGGCGCTCGGCGAGCGCGAGTCCGAGCATCACGAACTGGCCGTTCTCGAAACGCAGTCCGCGATCGCGGGTGGTGGTGAAGGTGAATTGGGTGTCGGTCCAGTGCCGGACCGCGAGCACGCGCTCGGTGCCGAAGGTCGCCATCGCCGCAGCATAGCGGCCGGGCGCGCCCGCGCTCGGACCTTGCGGGCATGGGGCCCTAAGCAGCCGTTATGAGCGGTGCCCCGAGCGCTCCCGCGCTCACAGCTTCTGCACCACCACGCGGCCCGAGCTGTCGACGAACACGTGGTAGCGATTGCCGTTCTTGCAGGTGGCGGTGTAGTCGCTGTCGCCGTTGCGCTTGGCATCGACCACCGCATCGCACGGCAGTCCGTGCAGCACGATGGTCGCCGTCAGGTCCTTGCCGAAGGAGGGTTCCTCGGCGGCCGGGAGCAGCGCGGGTGTGCCGAGCGCCGCGGACGTCGCCAGCAGGACCAGGGTGCACAGCTTCATGGGCAGGTTCCTTGCGGTTCAGAGGTTAGAAAAGCTCTTACGGTCCGAAAGCATCGCCCAGATCGCCTCGCGCGACGAGGAGACGGCGGTGGCCAGTCCCGGGTCGCCGTCCTGCAGCAGCGTGACCACCTTCATCAGCAGCAGCTCGTAGCTGCGGCGCAGCTCCGCGAGCGTCAGCGGCGCGCGACCGTCGTAGTAGCCGCGGAACTGGGCGAGCAGATCGTCCACCTGATTCTTGAGCGACAGCTTGGTGAAGAGCCCGATCGCCCGCGTATCGCGCAGCCGCTGCTCGAGCGCCGCCAGATCGAGCGCGGGGGAGGCGGGCTTCGCGGCCGGCGCCGCGGCCACCGGCGCGGCGGTCGCAGCCGCTGCGCTCGCGGCAGCCGGTGTGCCCGAGGCGGCCGCCGGCACCCGCGACCGCGCAGGCGCGTTGGGCGGACTGCGGGGCGCCGCCTCGCGCGCGCTCGCAGCGGCGGGGCCGCCCGCGGCGCCCGCGTTGCCCGCGGTGGCCGGAGCGGCCGCGGGCGCAGGGGTCGGACGTTCCACGGGTGCTGCCGGTGCCGCCGGCGGCGTGGCGGCGGGCGAGGGGAGGGCCCCCGCAGGCGCGGTGGCCGGGGCGGCCGGAGCCGCCGGCTCGTGGGCACAGCCGGCGAGGCCGGCGAGCACCACCCAGAAGATTGCGATCGCGGGAGCCGGGCGCATGCCGGCAGTGTAGGGTGGCGCGGCCCGCGCGCGCTATCCCGACGCGCTATCCCGGCGCAGCCGCCAGCAGGCTCGCGTGGTGCAGGGCCCAGGCGCACACCGTCACGCTCACGAGGCCGAGAACGAAGTAGAGCCACGCATAGCGCCGCTCGCGCCGCTCCAGGCTCTCCGGGGTGAGCGGCGCGATCAGGAAGGGCTCGCCGTTGGTCGGCGCGGAGATGACGCTGACTCTCGAGATGTCCGACTTGAGCGTCTGCGCCTCGCATTCCCGGGCGGCGGCTGCGCGCGCCGCCTCCCATTCGGCGGCGTCGAGCCGCCCGTCGTGGTCGGCATCGAAGCGCGCCAGCAGGCTCGCCTGGTCCTGCTTCCACTCGTGGAGCTTGGCCGCGGCGGCGGCGCTCACGTCGCCGACCTCCGAATGCGAGCGCAGCTCGCCCATCACCGAGAGCTGCGCGCCGACTTCGAGCAGCCGCTCGGTATAGCGGAACGGCCCGGCGAGCAGCGCCGTGTTGACCGGGGGAGGGGGACCGGGCGGGCGCGACTCGGTGCCGAACCAGACGTTGCGTACCGTCGGCGTCACCTCCGCCTGCACCGGGCCGACGAGACACTCGGCGTCGCCGTCGCTGAGCACGAACAGCTCGACGCTGCTCGCACGTTCGACGGTGTGCCAGCTCTCCCGGCCCCGCGAGTCGCGCTCCGCGCGATCGATCTTGAAGTCCCACCACACGCACGGGCGCGAGCTCAAGGGCGCCGCGGTCGGCGCAGGGCCGGCCGGCGTGGCCCGCCCGGTCAGCTTCACGTAGCCCTGCGCCGCCGAGCGGATGCGCACGGTGGGCGTATCGGCGACCAGCCAGTCGCGCCGCAGCCGGTCGAAGAAGCCGTACAGCGCGTAGAGCGCCGCCGCGCCGGCGGCGATCGCGATCATCTGGTAATGCTGCTGCGTCTCGACCATGACTGCGGCTGCCGCGAGCGCGCCGCGCCGCGTTCAGCGGGAGAAGGCCGCCCTGAGATCCACGTCCGCCGTGGCGTCGGCCTGGAAGTGCAGCAGCTGCGCCGGCGGAAAGTCCCCGAGGCCCGCGACCAGCACGCCCGGAAATGCGGCGATACGCACATTGTTGGCGTTGACCGCCTCGTTGTAGACCTCGCGCCGGTCGGCGAGCGCCGTCTCGAGGCCGCTGATCCGGTCCTGCAGATGGCGGAAGGGCTCGCTCGCCTTGAGCTGCGGGTAGTTCTCGGCCACCGCGTAGAGACCGGAGAGGCCGCTGCGCAGCTCGCGTTCCGCGCTCCCCAGAGTAGCCATGTTGCCGGAGCTGCGCGCGGCGTCGACCCCGGCGCGCGCGCGCATCACGCGCTCGAGAGCGCCGGGCTCGTACTGCATGTACTGCTTGCACACCTCGACCAGCTTCGGCAGCTCGTCGTGACGCTGCACCAGCAGCACGTCGATGTCCGACCAGGCGAGCTTCACTCCGGCACGCACCCGCACCAGCGCGTTGTAGGTCCCGATCAGGTATCCCACGATGAGGACGACGATGAAGAGCAACACCAGCAGCGCAACCATGGGACCCCCCTTTGGGCCAGCAGCAAGCCGCCGCGAGCATACCCGCTGCCGGGGCCGGGCGGTGTGAAGCCCTTCACCCCGCGCTCACGCGCAGCTCGAGGTCGATGCCGGCGAGCTCGTAGCCGCGGCGAAAGTCGCGGATGTGACGCGCCATCCAGTCGCGGGCGGCGTCCGCAGCACGCGCTTCGAGCGCCGCCAGCAGGTGGCGCTGGGCGGTGGAGATGCGCGAGCGCGCCTGGGGCACCTTGTCGATCATGACGCGCAGGCTCGGCTCGAGCAGCTGCAGCAGCGGCTCCTGGGCGAGCCCGAGGACCGGGTTGTGGGTCGCTTCCCCGAGGCAGCGGAAGAATTCCGCGCTGCGCTGCACCGCCTCCTCGGTGGCGCCGTGCGCAGCGCCGAAGGCCTGCGCGGCGGCGCCGATGCGCGTCAGGTCGTGCGCCGTGCGGGCGCGGGCTGCCGCCGCGGCGAGCGGCGGCTCGAGCATGGTGAGCGCTTCCCACACGTTGCGCACGGTCACGTCGTGCAGCAGCAGCGCATCGCTCACGCCCGCGGCGACCGTGCCGTGGTGCGGGCGGCTCACCGCCATGAGCTTCGAGCCCGGGCGGCGCTTCACCAGGCCGCGGCTCTCGAGCTCGCGCAGCGCCTCGCGCACCGTCGAGCGGTTCACCCCGAACTGCCGCGCGAGCTCGGTCTCCGGCGGCAGCCGCTGCCCCTCGGCGAGCGCGCGCGAGCGGATGCGCTCGCCGATCGCCGCCGCCACCTTGCGATAGGCGGGCTCGAGGGTGAGCGGAGCGAACTCGACGCTCACGCCGCCGCCTCGAACAGCTCGCGGCCGATCAGCATGCGGCGGATCTCCTGCGTGCCGGCACCGATCTCGTAGAGTTTGGCGTCGCGCAGCAGCCGGCCGGCCGCATACTCATTGGTGTAGCCGTTGCCGCCGAGCGCCTGGATGGCATCGAGCGCCGCGTGGGTGGCGCGCTCGGCGGCGAACAGGATGCAGCTCGCCGCATCGCGCCGCTGCGCGGTGCGCGCGTCGCAGGCGCGCGCCACCGCATAGACGTAGGCGCGCGAGGCGTTGAGGGCGGCGTACATGTCGGCGAGCTTGCCCTGCATCAGCTCGAAGGTGCCGATGGCGGCGCCGAACTGGCGCCGCTCGCGCACGTAGGGCAACACCAGGTCGAGCGCCGCCGCCATGAGTCCGAGCGAGCCGCCCGCGAGCACCACGCGCTCGTAGTCGAGTCCGCTCATCAGCACGCCCACGCCGCCGTTCTCGCTGCCGACCAGATTTTCTCCCGGCACCCGGCAGTTCTCGAACACCAGCTCGCAGGTGCCCGAGCCGCGCATGCCGAGCTTGTCGAGCTTCGGGGCGGTGCTGAAGCCGGGCGTGCCGCGCTCGACGATGAGCGCACTGATGCCGCGCGGGCCGGCGGCCGGGTCGGTCTTGGCGTACACCATGAACACGTCCGCGTCCGGGCCGTTGGTGATCCACATCTTGCGGCCGTTGAGCAGGTAGCCGCCGGGACGCTTATCCGCCCGCAGCTGCATCGAGACCACATCCGAGCCCGCGCCGGGTTCCGACATGGCGAGCGCCCCCACGTGCTCGCCGGAGAGGAGCTTGGGCAGGTAGCGCCGCTGCTGCTGCCCGCTCGCGTTGAGGCGCAGCTGGTTCACGCACAGGTTGGAATGCGCCCCGTAGGAGAGGCCGACCGACCCCGAGGCGCGCGAGATCTCCTCCATGACGACGACGTGCGCGAGGTAGCCGAGCCCGGCGCCGCCGAGCTCCTCCGGCACCGTGATGCCGAGCAGTCCCTGCTCGCCGAGCGCCGGCCACAGATCGCGTGGAAATTCGTTGCTGCGGTCGATCTCGGCGGCGCGCGGGGCGATGTGCGCGGCGGCGAAGCGCCGCACCTGGCGGCGGATCTCGTCCAGCTCCGCGCCGAGACCGAAATCGCTGTCGGTGCAGTCGAGCGTGGCCATGGCTTGCCTTCCCGGAGGTCAGAATTGTATGATTGTCTGACAAACAGGCAACTCTGGCAAGTAGCCATGCCCCGCATCCGCACCCGGGTCGACCTGCAATCCGCGGACTACCGCGACAACGAGCGCGCCCTGCGCTCGCTCACCGAGGAGCTGCGCCGCGAGGTGGGCCGCGTCGCGCGCGGCGGATCGAAGGCCGCCACCGAGCGGCACCGCGCCGCCGGCAAGCTCACGGCGCGCGAGCGCATCCAGGTGCTGCTCGATACGGGGAGCCCGTTCCTCGAGTTCTCGCAGCTCGCGGCCCACGGCATGTACGGCGGCGACATCGCCTGCGCGGGCCTCGTCACCGGCATCGGCCGGGTGGCCGGGCGCGAGTGTCTCATCGTCGCCAACGACCCGACGGTGAAGGGCGGCACCTACTATCCCGTCACGGTGAAGAAGCATCTGCGCGCCCAGGAGATCGCCCGCGACAACCGCCTGCCGTGCCTGTACCTGGTCGAGAGCGGCGGCGCGTTCCTGCCGGCGCAGGACGAGGTGTTCCCCGACCGCGAGCACTTCGGGCGGATCTTCTACAACCAGGCGACGCTCTCCGGCATGGGGGTGGCGCAGATCTCGGTGGTGCACGGCTCCTGCACCGCCGGCGGCGCCTACGTGCCGGCGATGTCCGACGAGAACGTCATCGTGCGCAACGCCGGCCGGGTATTCCTCGGCGGCCCGCCGCTGGTGAAGGCTGCGACCGGCGAGGACATCGACGCCGAAACCCTCGGGGGCGCCGACGTCCACTGCCGCGAGTCCGGGGTGTGCGATCACTACGCGGAAAACGACACCCACGCGCTCGCCATCGCCCGGCGCATCGTGGCGCGCCTGCGCAGCGCACCCGACACGGCCCCGCCGCAGGCGGCCCGCCCGCCCGCCTACGACCCCGCCGAAGTCTATGGCGTGCTGCCGGCGAATCCGCGCCGCCCCTACGACGTGCGCGAGGTGATCGCGCGGCTGGTCGATGAATCGGAATTCGACGAGTTCAAGGAGCTCTACGCGACCACCCTCGTCTGCGGCTTCGCGCACCTCGCGGGCTACCCGGTCGGCATCCTCGCCAACAACGGCGTGCTGTTCTCGGAGAGCGCGCTCAAGGGCACGCACTTCATCGAGCTGTGCGCGCGCGAACGCGTCCCGCTGCTCTTCCTGCAGAACATCACCGGCTTCATGGTCGGGAGGAAGGCGGAGGCGGGCGGCATTGCGCGCGATGGCGCCAAGCTCGTCACCGCGGTCGCCTGCGCGGCCGTGCCGAAGCTCACGGTGATCATCGGCGGCAGCTACGGCGCGGGCAATTACGCCATGTGCGGCCGCGCCTATTCGCCGCGGCTGCTGTTCCAGTGGCCGAACGCGCGCATCGCGGTGATGGGCGGGGAGCAGGCGGCGAGCGTGCTCGCGACGGTGAAGCGCGATCAGCTCGCCCGCGGCGGTCACGACTGGCCGGTGGACGAGGAGGAGGCCTTCAAGCGCCCGATCCGCGAGCAGTACGAGCGCCAGGGACACCCCTTTTACTCCTCGGCGCGGCTGTGGGACGACGGCGTGATCGACCCGGCGGAGACCCGCCGGGTGCTCGCGCTCTCGCTCGCCGCGGTGCGCAACGCGCCCGTGGAGCCGACCGCCTTCGGCCTCTTCAGGATGTGACGCGCATGCTGCGCCGCCTGCTGGTCGCCAATCGCGGCGAGATCGCCTGCCGCATCTTTCGCACCGCCCGGCGCTTGGGTGTAGGGACGGTCGCGGTGTTCTCCGAAGCCGATGCCCGCGCCCGTCACGTGCGCTTGGCGGACGAAGCGGTCGCGATCGGCCCCGCGCCGGCGCGCGAGAGCTATCTCGACATCGCGCGCGTGCTCGCCGCGGCGCGCGCGGCGGGCGCCGACGCCATCCATCCCGGTTATGGCTTCCTGGCGGAGAACGCCGCATTCGCCCAGGCCTGTCTCGACGCCGGCTTCACCTTCGTCGGGCCCCCGCCGGCCGCGATCGCCGCGATGGGCTCGAAGATCGATGCCAAGACACGCCTGGCCGCCGCCGGCGTGCCGATGCTGCCGGGCTACGCCGGCCCCGAGCAGGAGCTCGCCCAGCTCGCGGCCGCGGGGCGCCGTGTCGGCTTGCCGCTCATCATCAAGCCGGCCGCCGGCGGTGGCGGCAAGGGCATGCAGATCGTGCGCGCCGAGAGCGAGCTCGCCGCGGCGCTCGCCGCCGCCCGGCGGCTCGCCGAGAGCGCCTTCGGCGACGGCGCGCTGCTGCTCGAGCGCTACCTCGCCGCGCCGCGTCACCTCGAAGTGCAGGTGTTCGCCGACACCCACGGCAACTGCGTGCACCTCGGCGACCGCGACTGCTCGCTGCAACGGCGCCACCAGAAGCTGATCGAAGAGGCGCCGGCCCCGGCCCTGCCGGATGCGCTGCGCGAACGGTTGCGGGCGGCGGCGCTCACCGTCGCGCGCGCGATCGGTTACGTGAGCGCCGGGACGGTCGAGTTTCTCTTCGATGGGCGCGAGTTCTTTTTCATGGAGATGAACACGCGGCTGCAGGTCGAGCACACCGTCACCGAGCAGGTAACCGGGCTCGACCTGGTGGAATGGCAGCTGCGCGTCGCGAGCGGCGAGCCGCTGCCGCTCGCGCAGCACGAGATCCGGCTCGCGGGTCACGCGATCGAGGCGCGCGTGTGCGCCGAGGACCCGGCGCGCAACTTTCTCCCGAGTGCCGGGCGGCTCGCGCTGCTCGAATGGCCCGAGTGCGGATCGGTGCGGGTCGATGCGGGATTCGCGAGCGGCGACACGGTGCCCGACTGCTACGACTCGCTGCTCGGCAAGGTCATCGTCCGTGGCGCCGACCGCGCGGAGGCGGCCGCCGCTCTGGCGCAGGCGCTCGGCGCGACCCGCTGTGCCGGGGTGCGCACCAACGAGCGCTTCCTCGCCCGCCTGCTGCGCGCGCCGCGCTTCCTCGAGGTGCGGCACGACATCGGCCTCGTCGACCGCGAGCCCGGCGTGTTCGCCGCCGTCCGCCCGCCGGGGCCGGAGGCACTCGCGCTCGCGGCGCTCGCCCTGCACCTCGCGCCGCCGTCACCACCGGGCGATGGCGCCGCGACGGGCGGTCCCTGGGCGCAACGCGACGGCTTCATCCCGAATCTCCCGGCGCGCATCGCCTACACACTCTCGGCGGACGGTCACCCGCACGCCGTTGAGATCGCCTGCCGGCAGGGCCGGCCGGCTGCGGCGGTGGTCGATGCGCATCCGGCGCTCGCGATCGAGGATGCGACTCTCACCGGCGCCGGCGCAGCGGGCGCCGGGGACGGCGGCGCGGACGTCGTCGCCGCCCGTATCGACGGACGGCGCCGCCAGGCGCGCACCTTCCGCGACGGCGCGCGCCTCTCGCTCTGGGATGAGGATGCGCACTACGAGCTCCTGATCGAGGACCCGCGCACGCGCGAGTTCACCGCGAGCGCCGGCGTCGGCGGTCTCACCACCCCGTTGCCCGGCGTGGTCGTTGCGGTCGCGGTCGAGGTCGGACAGCAGGTGCAGGCCGGCGATGCGCTCATGGTCATCGAGGCAATGAAGATGGAGCACACGATCAGCGCGCCCTGGGCGGGCACGGTGCAGGCGATTCACTTCGCGCGCGGCGCCCGCGTGCCCGAGGGGAGCCCCCTGCTGGAGCTCGTACGCATTCCGCCCGCGGCCGTTCTGTCGCCAGATCGAGACACGTGACGCGCTTCGCTCGGCATCGCTCTACCGGCGGGTAAAATTACGCTCTCAGGATCAGGAGTGCGGCGTTGCGCGCCGCGCAGTTGAGGAGGAGCGATGAACAGATCTCTCGCAACGGGAGTGGTGGTCGGAGTGCTCGTCGCCGTCGGTGCGACCGCGGCCGCGGGCTTCAAGCTGATGCATCGGGGCCCCGCGTACGCCCAGGTGCTCGCGGTGACGCCGCTGACGCGTACCGTCCGCACGCCGCGGCAGGAATGTCACGACGAGGCCGTCACCCGGCGGGCGCCGGTCGAGGACCAGCACCAGATTCTCGGCACGGTGGCCGGAGCGGTGATCGGCGGCGTCATCGGCCACCAGATCGGCGGCGGCTCGGGGCGCGATCTCGCGACGGTCGCGGGAGCCGCGGGCGGCGGCTACGCCGGCAATCGCATCCAGAAGAATCTCCAGGACCGCAACACCTACACCACCACCGAGCAGAAATGCGCCACGGTGTACGACAGCTCCGAGAAGCGCATCGGCTACGAGGTGCGCTATCGCCTCGACGGCCGCGAGGCGACGGTGAAGATGGACCACGACCCGGGCGAGCGCATCCCGGTCAGGAACGGTCAGCTGGTGCTCGGCGCCCCGGGGACCACGCCCGCGGGCGGCTCGAGCTGAGCGCAGCGCGCGGCGCGCCCGCCGGCCGGCTGCGCCGCGCCGCTCACCGGGTCTTGGCCGCCGCCGCGCCGCCCGGCGACTCGGCCCGCACCCTGGCGATCAGCTTGTCGGCGTGATCGAGCAGCTCGGCGAAGGAATTACCGATCACCACGTACTTGCCGTTCACCGCCAGCGTCGGGATCGCCTCCACGCGGTAAGTCTCGGCCATCTCGTCGGCCTGGTAGGTCTCGTTGTTGACGCTGAAGGAGGTGTAGGCGTTGGCGAACTGCGCGGCGTTGCCGCCGTGCGCACCGACCCAGCGTGCGATGCTCTCCTCGTCGAACAGCGGCTGGTGCTCGGCGTGGATGGCATGGAATACCGCACCATCCAGCTTCGCGAGATCGCCGGTCGACTCGAGCGCGTAGTAGGCGCGCGCGAGGTTGACCCACGCCGGGCGGCCGAAACCGACTGCGACCCGCTTGAACGCCACGTCCTTCGGCAGCCGCGCCACCCAGGCGCTCACCAGCGGGTAGAACTCGCTGCAATGCGGACAGCCGTAGGAGAAGAACTCGATGACCTCGATCTTCCCCGGATTGCCGCCCGGCTGCGGCGGCGTGAGCGTGCGATAGTCCTTGCCCTCGGTGAGCTCGGCGGCGGCCAGCGGGCGGGCGAGCAGCGCGAGGACGCCGAGCACGCCGGCGGCGAGGATCAGGTTGCGGGTACGGTGCGGCATGCGGACGCTCTCCTTGGGAGGGTGGAAACGTAGCACGAAGCACGGTCGTAAAACCTCCACGGCCGCCGCGCCCAATCGCCGGCGTAGCCGACCCCGATGCGCGGACCGCGACCGATCCGCACCCGCTCGGGTCGGGGCGGGCGCTCGATCCACAGTACGCCTCCGAGCAGGTCGACTCCGTTGAAGCTGCGATCGATGTGCATCGCGCGGCACAGGAGTCCCGGACCCGAGGTCCGCGCTTCGATCCCTTCGAGCGGCTCGAGCGCGCGCAGCAGCACAGCGTGCGGCACACCCTCGACAGCGGTGACGACGTTCAGGCAGTGCCAGAATCCGTAGATGAAGTAGACGTACGCGCGGCCGGGTGGGCCGAACATCACTTCGGTGCGCGCCGTGCGGCCCCGCGAGGAATGGGCGGCGCGATCGCGCGGACCCATGTAGGCCTCGGTCTCGACGATGCGGCCGCGGCGCACCCGGGTGCCGTCATCGTGCACCAGGTGCATCCCGATCAGCTCACGCGCCACGGGCAGTGCGCTGCGCGCGAAGAACCCGCGCGTGGGCTTTTTGCCGCGGTTCACGGCGCGATGCTAATGGAATCTTCTACACTGCATCGGTGCGGGGGAGGGCGCAGGGTATTCTTTTCGTAAAATCAATAAGATAGAATTTGCACGGACCGGCTTTTTTCGAGAGGTGCGAGTTGGCGGGACGGCTTCTGGCGGGACTCTTGTCGATGGTGGCGTGCGTCGTGCCCGCCGCGGCCAGCATCTACGAGCTGCCGGCCGACGGCTCCCCCGTGGTGGGCGCCGACACGACGCTGACCACGGTCTATGCGGATACCCTTCCCGAGATCGCGCACCGCTTCAGCCTCGGATACTACGAGATCATCCGCGCCAACCCGAGCGTCGATGTGTGGCTGCCGGGCGCCGGCAAGGCCATTCTCGTTCCGGGGCGGCGGATTCTGCCGCCGGGACCGCGTGAGGGAATCGTCGTCAATCTTCCCGAGCACCGCCTGTACTACTACCCGAAGCCGCGGGGCCGTTACGACAAGCGGGTAGTCATTACCTTTCCCGTGAGCATCGGCAAGATGGACTGGCGTACGCCGCTCGGCGAGACGCGGGTGATCGCGAAGATCAAGCACCCCGTGTGGTATCCGCCCGAGTCGATCCGCAAGGAGCACGCCGCCAACGGCGACCCGCTGCCGAAGGAGATCGGGCCGGGTCCGGACAATCCCCTCGGCGACTTTGCGCTGCGCCTCGCGGCCGGGGAAGGCGAGTACCTGATCCACGGCACCAACAACCCGGTCGCGGTCGGGATGTCGGTGACCCACGGCTGCATCCGCATGTATCCCGAGGACATCGCGGCGCTCTTCCCGCTGGTTCCCGTCGGCACCAGGGTGTGGCTCATCAACGATCCGGTGAAAGTGGCCTGGGTCGACGGTCAGCTGCTGATCGAGGTGCACCCGCCCGTCGATGAGCAGGGACAGACCATCGACCCGAACCTCGAGCTCCTCTCGAAGCTGCTCGACCAGGCGCTCGGCGCCAGCACCGCGGCCATCCACTGGGATCTCGCGCGCCGCACACTGCAGGCGGCGAACGGCATTCCGACCGTGGTCGGCCTCGCGGCGACGCCCGACTCCCCGGGCGAGAACGCTCACGCGCCGCAGCAGACCGCGGCCGCCGATCCGGCCATCGGCGCGCGCTGAATAAGAGCTCAGCGGGTGCGCACCTCGCGTGCCGGGCGCGCCGTGCGCGCTGCGCGCGATTCACGCCGCTGCGCGATGACGCGCAGCAGCTGCGTGGCGCGCGAGGCGAGCGAGAGCGCGGTGCGGACCCAGACCACGAGGGTCAGCGCTTCGCGCGCCCGTCCGAGGAGCATCAGTCCCGCGAGCGCGGCCGCCCAGGCAAGAGGCTGACGCAGGCGCGGCAGCGCGTGCGCGCCGAGGAACCCTCCCGCCTGGAGCGCCGTCACGCGCTCGGCGAGCTCGGCCCGCTGCCGCTCGCAGCGCTCGAGCAGCACGCTGCGGCGCTCCTCGAGCTCGCGCAGCCGGCTCACGGCGGCGCCCCGGCGCGCTCCCGGTCACGGTCGAGCTCGCGCAGCGAGCCGGCGAGTATCCCGCCCCGGTTACGCACCGCGCGCGCACCGCTCACGCCGCAGACGACGGCGAGCGCGACGAAGGTCAGGCTGCCGGCGAGCAGGCCGAGCAGCCGGTGCGAATCCCACAGCGCCGCGACGAGTGCGGTGACGCCGAAGGCGAGGGCGAGCAGGGCGCAGACGAGCGCCGCCACTGCCCACAGCAGCATGCGCATCAGCACGAGCAGATGGATCTCGAGCTCGACGGCCGCCAGGTCGAGGCGGGTCCTCAGGGCCTCGAGCCCGGCCGCCAGCAGCCCGCGCGGCGCGGAGCGGGGCGGGGGCGGCGCGTCGGCCGGCTCGGCAGCCATCACTTGCGTCCCATGAGCAGCCCGAGCAGCAGCGCGACCCCGCCGGCCACCGCCACCGCCTGCCACGGGTTGTCGCGCACGTAGCGGTCGACATCCCGGGCGCGCGAAGTGACCTGGTGCTCGAGGCTCGCGAGGCGCGCACGCAGTTCCTGCAGCGCGGCCTCGCTGTGCTCCTTGACTCCCGCCGCGTCCGTTCCCGTCGAGGCGCGCAGCAGCGCTTCGGCGTCGCTCACCAGCGCGCGCAGCTCCTCGGTGAGCTTCCCGCCGTCGAAAAGTTCCGTCATGTCGGCGCTCCTGAAGCGTCCAGCCGCACGATTTACGCATATCCGCACCGAAACCGCGAGACGGCGCGTGGCGGCTGCGCTACCCTGAAGAGCGCCCCGCGGTAAGCCCGATGAACGCCCCGGCTCCCAATCCGCTGCTCGAGTTGCGCAGCCTCGGCGTGAGCGCCTGGCTGGACGACATCGGGCGCGGCATGCTCGACGACGGTACTCTCGCGCGCCTCATCGGCGAGGAGGGCGTCGCCGGGGTGACGTCGAACCCGGCGATCTTCGCCCACTCGATGATGCACGATCCGCGGTACGCGCTGCCGATCACCGCGCTGCTCGCGCGGGTGCCCTCGGCGATGGCGCTCTACGAGGAGCTCGCGATCGAGGACGTGCGCGACGCCGCGGGCCTGCTGCGCCCGCTCTACGACCGCAGCGCCGGCGGCGACGGCTTCGTGAGCCTGGAAGTCTCCCCGCATCTCGCCTACGACGGCGCGGCGAGCCTCGCCGAGGCGCGCCGCCTGTGGCAGCGGCTGGGCCTGCCGAACGCACTGATCAAGATCCCGGCCACCGAGGCGGCCATTCCGGTCATTCGCGATCTGGTTGGCCGCGGCATCAACGTCAACGTGACGCTGCTCTTCTCCCCCGAGCGCTATCGCGCGGTCGCGCATGCCTACATGGACGGGCTGGAGGCGCGCGCGAGCGCCGGCCAGCCGCTCGGCACGGTCGCCTCGGTGGCGAGCTTCTTTCTCAGCCGCATCGACACCCTGGTCGATCAGCTCCTCGACGGCCTCGCCGCCCACGGGCAGCCCGCGGCGCGCACGCTGCGCGGCAAGGCGGCGATCGCCAGCGCCTGCCGTGCCTACGAGGTCTTCGAGGAGCTGCTCGCCACCGCGCGTTGGCAGGCGCTCGCGGCCCGGGGCGCCCGGCCGCAACGGCTGCTGTGGGCGTCGACCTCGACCAAGGACCCCGCCTACAGCCCGATCAAGTACGTCGAGGAAACCGCGGTACCCGGCACGGTGAACACCATGCCGCTCGAGACCCTCGCGGCGTACCGCCGCCTCGGGCGGCCGGAGCTGCGGCTCGAGCGGCACCTCGCCGAGGCGTGCGACGTGCGCGAGGGCCTCGAGCGGCTCGACCTCGATCTCGAGGACGTCGCCGCCCGGCTCGAGCGCGAGGGGGTCGCGAAGTTCATCGAGCCCTTCGATCGGCTGCAGCAATGGCTCGGGGAGCGGCGTCATAATCCGAAGCGGGCGTGACGCCGCCGAGGGGGACACCGGGAGGGGTCAGGTGGATATCGAGGCGATACGCGACAGGCTGCTCAAACGCCGGGACGAGCTGCGCAAGCGCGCGAGCGAGGCGAGCGCCGATCTGCGCCACGAGGCCGACCCGCTGTCGGCCGACTTTGCCGAGCAGGTGACCCAGCGCGAGAACGACGACGTGCTCGGCGCGATCTCGAGCTCCGCGCAGGCGGAGCTGCAGCACGTGGAGGCGGCGCTGCGCCGCCTGGCCCAGGGCCGTTACACGACCTGCTCGGTGTGCGGTGGCGATATCGAGCCCGAACGCCTCGCGGCCGTGCCCTACGCGGATCGCTGCCGCTCCTGCGCCGAGGGTGGCTCGGCCACCGGACGCGGGCGCCCTCTGTAGAAGATGCGCCCCTCGGGGGTCATCACCATCACGACCGACTTCGGACACCAGGGGCCGTTCGTCGGCGTGATGAAGGGCTGTATCCTGACGCGCTTCCCGGCTGCCCGCATGATCGATCTCACCCATGAGATCGTGGTGCACTGGCCTGCCGAAGCGGGCTTCTGGCTCGCGCGCGCCTTCCGCTTCTTCCCGTTGGGGACGGTGCATGTCGCGGTGGTGGACCCCGGGGTCGGCACCTCGCGCGACATCATCGCGGCGCTCGCGGGCGGTCACGTCTTCCTCGCTCCCGACAACGGGCTGCTCGCGCCGGTCGTCGCCCGCTGCGGCGAGGCGAGCCTGACGCGGCTCAGCGCGTCGGGCCTGAGCCGCCTCGGGGTGAGCCACCCGAGCGCGACCTTTCACGGGCGGGACATCTTCGCACCGGTTGCCGCCGAGCTCGCCGCCGGGCGCTGTGTGCCGGCGGATCTCGGGGAAGCGGTCGAGACACTGGTCCCCGCCTGGGTCGACGATCCGGCGGTCGAGCCGGCCAGCGTCACCGGGGTCGTCATCAGCATCGATCACTTCGGCAACCTCATCACCAACATCGACGCGGCGCTCATCGAGCGCTTCCGCCTGCCGGTGGTGCACGCCGGCAGCCACGCCTTCGCCCTGCGGCGCACCTACGGCGACACCCAGCCCGGGCAGTACCTCGCGCTCATCAACTCCTTCGGGGTGGTCGAGATCGCCCGCTCGGAGCACAACGCCGCCGAGGGACTGGGCCTCAGCCGCGGCGCCCCGGTCGTAGTCCGCGACGGTACCGACCACGCTTGAGAAGGCTGCCCGGCCCCCCCATCCGGCGAATGTTGATCGGCGGCGCGAATCGGCTATAGTTCGCAGCCTTGTCCTGTGCCGTCTGGACACGTTAGCCGTTGAATTAATTCAGGATTTGGACCCCCAGATGTCGGAACGAGACAACCAGGGCTTCGACCTCGACGAGGAATTCCTGACGACTCCGCCCGAGGACGGCACCGACTACGACCGCCTGCTCGATCGGGTCGACAAGCGCGTCCGCAACCAGGGTAAGCGGGGCAAGGCTGCCTGGAGCCGCCTCGAGGAAGTGCTGGCGGACAAGAAGCTCGAGAAGGACCTGCAGGACTTCGACGACGAGCTGTAGAACCGCCCCGCGCGCTCACCGCCGGATGCGGCCCCGCCGCCGCAGGACGCGCGCGTGCGTCGAGGAACGATCGTGACCGCAGCTCCCACTGACTGGATCGTGCTGAAGTTCGGCGGAACGAGCGTTGCGACGCTGCCGAACTGGAGCAACATCGCGCGGGTCGTCGCCGAGCGGCGTGCCGGCGGGGCGCGCGTGCTGCTGGTGCACTCGGCCGTCCGCGGGATCACCGACCGGCTCGAGCGGCTGCTCGATGCCGCCGTGGCGCAGGCGCCCGAGGAGGAGCTGCAGGGCATCGAGGAGCGCCACCGGCAGCTCGCGGCCGATCTCGGCGTGCCACTCGGCGCCGAGGTCGAGCGCGAGTTCGCCGAGCTGCGCGAGATCGCCGCGGGCATCGCCCGGGTGCGCGAGGTGAGCGATCGCACCCGGGCGCGCGTCATGGCTGCGGGCGAGCTCCTGGCCACCCGCATCGGCGCGCAGTTCCTGCGCGAGCGCGGCCTCGACGCCGCCTGGGTGGATGCACGCGCGCTGCTGCGCGCCGAAGCGCCGCCCCAGGGTGCCGGCCCGATGAACGTTCTCTCGGCGGTGTGCGCTTTCGACCCGGACCCCGCCCTCGAGGCGCGCCTCACCGCGCTCGCACCGCTCATCGTCACCCAGGGATTCATCGCGAGCGACGCCGAAGGCAACACCGTGCTGCTCGGCCGCGGCGGCTCGGACACCTCTGCGGCCTACCTGGCGGCCAGGCTCCGCGCCCGCCGGCTCGAGATCTGGACCGACGTCCCCGGAATGTTCAGCGCCAACCCGCACACGCTGCCGAGCGCACGGCTGCTGCGGGCGCTGCACTACGACGAGGCGCAGGAGATCGCCACCAGCGGCGCCAGGGTGCTGCATCCGCGCTGCATTCTCCCGGTGCGCCAGCAGCGCATCCCGCTGCATGTGTACGCCACCCAGGCGCCGCAGCTCGAAGGCACGGTGCTGAGCGCCGAGGGCGCCGACGGTGGGGCACAGGTAAAGGCCGTCTGCAGCCGCAAGGGCATCACGCTGATCTCGCTCGACAGCCCGGGCATGTGGCACCAGGTCGGATTCCTCGCCGACGCTTTCCAGGTGTTCAAGCAGCACGGCATGTCGGTCGACCTGGTGTCGACCTCCGAGACGACGGTGACGGTATCGCTCGATCCGGCCGCCAACACGCTCGACAACGCGCGGGTTGCGGCGCTGGTCGCGGATCTGTCGCGGTTGTGCCGCGTGCAGGTGATCGGGCCGTGCGCCTCGGTGAGTCTCGTGGGGCGCAACATCCGCGCAATCCTCCACCAGCTCGGCGGTGCCTTCGAGTTTTTCGAGGAGCAGAAGATCTACCTGGTGAGCCAGGCCGCCAACGACCTGAATTTCACCTTCGTCGTCGACGAGAGCCAGGGAGACCGCCTGGTGGCGCAGCTGCACGAGCTGCTGATCCGTCCGGTGCCCGGGGACCAGGTGCTCGGCCCCACCTGGCAGCAGCTGTTCGCGCGGCCGCCCGGCGGCGAGCGTCGGGCCTCGCCCTGGTGGCGCGAGCGGCGCGCCGGGCTGCTCGCGGCGCTCGGCGAGCGCGACGCCGCCTTCGTGTACGACCTCGCCACGGTGCGCGCGGCGGCGCGAGCGCTGCGCGCGCTGCGCTCGATCACCCGCGTGCACTATTCGATGAAGGCGAATCCTCACCCCGAGGTGCTGCGCGCGTTGCACGGGGAGGGCATCGAGCTCGAGTGCGTATCGCGCGGGGAGGTGGAGCGCGCGCTCGCGACTTTCCCGGAGCTGCCGCCCGGGCGGCTGCTCTACACGCCGAACTTTGCCCCGCGCGAGGAGTACGCCTGGGCGCTCGAGCGCGGCGTGCAGGTCACGGTCGACAACGCGCTGCTGCTCGCCGCCTGGCCCGAGCTGTTCCGCGGCCGCGCCCTCTTCGTGCGCGTCGACACCGGGGTCGGGCGCGGCCACCACACCCACGTGCGCACCGCCGGCACGCGCTCCAAGTTCGGCGTGCCGCTCGCGGAGCTCCCCGCGCTGGTGCGCGCGGCGCAGGGGCTCGGCGCGCGCATCGTGGGGCTGCAGGCCCACGTCGGCAGCGGCATCTTCGACGTCACCAGCTGGGAGCACACCGCGCGGCTGCTCGCGGCCGCGGCGCAGGGACTCGGGGAGCTGCGGGTGATCGACGTCGGCGGCGGTCTCGGAGTGCCCGAGCGCCCCGACCAGGAGCGCCTCGACCTCGGCAAGCTCGATACGCTCCTCCTGGCGGTGCGCGCCGAGCATCCGCAACTCGAGGTGTGGATCGAGCCGGGGCGGTACCTCGTGGCCGCCGCGGGCGTGCTGCTCGCGCGCGTCACGCAGCTCAAGTCCAAGGGCGGCGTGCGCTTCGTCGGGGTGGCGACCGGAATGAACTCGCTCATCCGCCCGGCACTCTATGGCGCATACCATGAGATCGCCAATCTCACGCACATCGAGGAGCCGGCCACGGAGCTGGTGAACGTAGTGGGCCCGATCTGCGAGAGCGCGGACGTGCTCGGGCACGACCGGCTGCTGCCGGTGACCCGCGAGGGCGACGTGCTGCTGATCGCGAATGCCGGCGCCTACGGGCACGTCATGGGCTCGCAGTACAACCTGCGTCCACCCGCCGAGGAGCTGATCATCTGAAACGGCTCGGCCTCGGACTCATCGCCCTGGCGCTGATCTGCGCCGCGCTCTACGTGCTCTATCTCGACCGGCTGGTCACGCGCCAGTTCGAGGGGCGGCGCTGGACGCTGCCGGCGCGGGTATACGCGGCGCCGCTCGAGCTGTATGCCGGGCTCGCGCTCACCGGGGGCGATCTCGAACAGGAGCTCGAGCGGCTGCACTACCGGCGGGTGACCCAGCTCGACCGGCCGGGCAGCTACCGCGTGAACGGCACGCGCATCGATGTCGCGCTGCGCCCGGCGCGCTTCGCCGACGAGCGCCGCGACGCCGAGCTCCTCAGCATCTTCACCGGTCCGGAGGGTATCGAGAGCCTGCGCGACGCCACCGGGCGCGAGGTGCCGGTGCTGCGCCTCGAGCCGCTGCTCATCGGCAGCATCTTTCCCATCCACGGCGAGGACCGCATCATCGTCACGCCGCAGGAAGTGCCGCCGCTCCTGCCGGCGGCGCTCAAGGCGGTCGAGGACCGCAAGTTCGACAGCCACCACGGCATCGACCCGCAGGCGATCCTGCGGGCGCTGTGGGTGAATGCGCGCGCCGGACAGATCGAGCAGGGCGGCAGCACCCTCACGCAGCAGCTGGTGCGCAGCTACTTCCTCAGCTCCCGCCAGACCCTGTCGCGCAAGACTCGCGAGGCCATCATGGCGATCGCGCTCGATGCGCATTTCACCAAGGAAGATCTCATGAACGCCTACATCAATGAGATCTTCCTCGGACAGGACGGCGACCGCGCCATTCACGGCTTCGGGCTCGCGAGCCAGTTCTACTTCGGCAAGCCGCTGGCCGAGCTCGACCTCTCCGAGGTGGCGCTGCTGGTCGCGGTCGTTCGCGGTCCGTCGTACTACGATCCGCGGCGGCACCCGGATCGCTCGCATGCGCGGCGCGACCTGGTGCTGAAGGAGCTGGTCGCGCAGCATGTGGTGAGCGCGCAGGATGCCGCCGCAGCCGCCCGCCGGCCGCTCGGGGTCACGAGCCGTCCCGCCGGCGCCTATTACCCCGCGTACCTCGACTTCGTGCGGCGCACGCTGCGGCGCGACTACCGCGAGCAGGACCTGACCGAAGCGGGACTGACGGTCTACACCAGCCTCGACCCCAGGGTGCAGGAGGCGGCCGAACGGGCGCTCGAGCACGAGCTCGCCCGGCTCGACCGCCCGAAGAAGCACCCCGAGGGGCCGCTCGAAGGGGCGGTAGTCGTCACCTCCCCCGAGAGCGGCGAGGTGATTGCCATCGTCGGCGGGCGCAACGTCGGCTACGACGGCTTCGACCGCGCGCTCGACGCGAACCGGGCGATGGGCTCGCTGGTGAAACCCTTCGTCTATCTCACGGCACTCGAGAGCGGGCGCTACAACGCCGCCACCGTCGTACAGGATGCGCCGGTCGACGTGCCGCTTGCGAACGGGCGGCACTGGCGACCCGAGAACTTCACCCACGAGACTTATGGGGCGGTGCCGGTCGTGCGTGCGCTCGCCGACTCGCTTAACCTCGCCACCGTCGGCATCGGACTCGACATCGGCCTGCCCAAAGTGGCCGCGACCCTCGGGCACTTCGGACTCGAGCGGCCGCCCGAGCAGGTGCCTGCCATGCTCCTCGGTGCGGTCAACGTCACGCCGCTCGAGGCGGCCGAGCTCTACAACGGGCTCGCGAACGGCGGCTTCCGCAGTCCGCTGCGCGCCGTGCGCGCGGTCATCGACGCGGACGGCAAGGCGCTCAAGGCCTTTCCGCTCGAGGTCACCCCGGTCGCATCCCCGGCGGCCGTCTACGAGCTCGACCGGATGCTGGTGGCGGTCATGAACCGCGGGACCGGACGCGCCGCGCGCGCGTACCTGCCGCCGGACCTGGTGGTGGCGGGCAAGTCCGGTACCTCCTCGGACTTTCGCGACAGCTGGTTTGCGGGCTTCTCCGGCAGTCACCTCGCCGTGGTGTGGGTGGGGTACGATGACGATGCGCCGACGGGGCTCACCGGCTCGGCCGGCGCGCTCCCGGTCTGGGCGCACATCATGGCGGCGCTGCATACGCGCTCCTGGAGTGCGCCGATGCCCGAGGGGCTGGCGGAGACGGAGATCGAGTATCCGACGGGACTTCGGGTCGCGCGCGGATGCACCGACGACGCCGTCGCGGTCGCGGTACCCGCGAGCGCCGACATACCGGCCAAGCCCGGCTGTGTCCTTCCGGGCCTGACGACCCTGATCGATCGGGCACACGAATGGCTGCGGAACCTGGTGCACTGATGCGACGTATCCGGCGAGCGGAGCTCCGGTGGGTGTTCCTGGCGGCCGCAGGGCTCGGACTGGCCGCCTGTGCGACGCCCGGTCCCCGGTCACAGGCCCCGGGCGCCCCCGGCGCGGCGGTACAGCCGACAGCCCCGGGATCGTCGCCGGGCGCCGCCGCTCCCGGTTCGGCGGAACAGCCGCCCCCGGCGCCCTCACATAATCCCCGGCTCGACGCCGTCACCGCCGCCCTCGTGAAGGAGGCGCACGGCCAGGCGACCAGCGGGGCGTACGGCGCCGCCGGAGCCACCCTCGAGCGGGCGCTGCGCATCGAGCCCGACGACCCGCTGCTGTGGGTCGAGCTCGGCCGGGTACGCCTCGCCGATGGCAACCCCGACCAGGCGGAGGGATTCGGGCGCAAGGCGCTCACCCTGGCGGGTTCCAACCCGTCGGTACAGAGTGAGGCCTGGCGGCTGATCGCCGACTCGTTCAAGGTCCGCGGGCGCAACGTGGAAGCCGTGGACGCCGAGCGGCATGCGCTCGGGCTGTCGCCCCACTGAAATGTGGCCGGGCGCTTGCGCGCCGGGCGCCGGGCGCCCTAAACTCCCTTTCAACTCATCGAGACCGGCTGAGGGATAGGCCCTTAGACGCCGGGGCAACCGCCAGGCTTAACCACCTTGGAAAGGTGCCAACTCCTGCGAGTGTCCGCCGTAAAGGGCGGGCACGCGACAGATGAGCGGTTTGCGTAGCCCCACGCGGTGCCCCGACGGCACCCCGGGGGATGGACGCAACAGGTCCGCCCGAACGGCGGACACGCTCCGCAGGCAGCCGATGAGCGCGAGGCTCATGCAATGCGGAGACACCCATGAAGAAGATCCCCGGCCCGGTCACCCAAACCGTGCGCGCCGGTATCGAATGCGGAGACGCCACCGGCTGTGTGGTGCCGCCGCTGCACCTGTCGGCCACCTTCGCTTATCGCGCCTTCGGCGAGAAGCGCGCCTACGACTACACCCGCTCCGGTAACCCGACGCGCGACCTGCTCGCCGAGGCGCTCGCCGAGCTCGAAGGCGGCGCCGGCGGCGTCGTCACGGCGAGCGGCATGGCGGCCGTGACGCTCACCGGCTATCTCGTTCCCGCTGGCGCGCGCATCGTGGCGCCGCACGACTGCTACGGCGGCACCTACCGGCTGTTCGAGGCCTGGCGGCGGCGCGGCGAGCGCGCGGTGGAGTTCGTCGACTTCGGCGACGAGGCCGCGCTGCGCGCGGCTCTCGCACGGCGGACGGACCTGCTGTGGATCGAGACGCCGAGCAACCCGCTGCTGCGCGTCACGGACATTGCAACGGTCTCCACCCTCGGCCGCGCGAGCGGCGCTCTCGTCGTGGTCGACAACACCTTCCTCTCGCCGGCGTGGCAGCAGCCGCTCGCGCTCGGTGCGGACCTGGTCGTGCACTCGACCACCAAGTACCTGAACGGCCACAGCGACGTCGTGGGCGGGGCGGTGGTGGCGCGCGAGGCGGCGCTGCACGAGCAGCTCAGCTGGTGGGCCAACTGCTTAGGTCTGACCGGCGCACCCTTCGACAGCTTCCTCACGCTGCGCGGCCTGCGCACGCTCCACGCCCGGCTCGAGCATCACGCGCGCAACGCCGGCGCGCTCGCCGCCTGGCTCGAGAGCCAGCCCAACGTCCGCCGCGTGTGGTATCCCGGGCTCGCGAGTCACCCCGGCCACGCGCTCGCGCGACGCCAGCAGCGCGGCTTCGGCGCCGTGGTGACCCTCGAGCTCGAGGGCGGTCACGCCGCGGTGCGGGAATTCGTGTCCGACCTCGAGTGCTTCTCGCTCGCCGAATCCCTCGGCGGAGTCGAGAGCCTGGTGGCGCATCCGGCCACCATGACCCATGCGGCCATGGACGCCGCGGCGCGCGAGCGGGCCGGGCTCAGCGACGGGCTGATTCGCCTGTCGGTCGGCATCGAGGCGCTCGAGGATCTGCGCGGCGACCTGGCGCGCGCCCTGGAGCGCGCCGCGCGGGTACTCACGGTGCGTCCGCTCGCCCGGGCCGCCGCAAGCTGCTGACCACCGCCTCGGCGGCCTCGCGCGTGCTCGCGGCGCGCGCACCCGCCGGGACGAGATCCGGCGTGCGCACCCCCGCGGTGAGCGCGGCGGCGGCCGCATCCTCGAGCGCCGCGGCCTCGGGCTCGAGCCCGAGCGAGTGGCGCAGCAGCAGCGCGACGCTGAATATCGTGCCGTAGGGGTTGGCGATCCCGCGGCCGGCGATGTCGGGCGCCGTGCCGTGGACGGGCTCGTAGAGGCCGCGGCGCCCCTCGCCGAGGGAAGCCGACGGCAACAGCCCCAGCGAGCCGGCGAGCATCGCCGCCTCGTCGGTGAGGATGTCGCCGAACATGTTATCGGTCACCAGCACGTCGAAGTCACGCGGCCGGCGGATGAGCTGCATCGCGGCCGAGTCGACCAGCAGGTGCTCGAGCGCGACGTCGCGGAACTCCTGCTGCATGACGCGCGTGCATACGGCGCGCCACAGCCTTGACGTCTCGAGCACGTTCGCCTTGTCGATCGAGGTCAGCCGCCCGCGGCGCGCGCGCGCCAGACGGCCCGCGACCCGCACGATACGCTCGATCTCGGCGGCGCTGTAAACGCAGCTGTCGCTCGCGCGCTCCGCGGTGCGGGTCTTGTCGCCGAAATAGATCCCGCCCGTCAGCTCGCGCACGAACATGAGGTCGACACCCTCGACCACCGCGGGCTTGAGCGTGGATGCGTCGAGGAGTGCCGGGTGCATCTTCACCGGGCGCAGGTTCGCGTAAACGCCGAGCTCGCGGCGCAGCCGCAGCAGCCCCGCCTCGGGGGTCTGGGGTGCTTCCGCCCACTTCGGGCCACCGGCCGCGCCGAGCAGCACCGCATCGGCGCTGCGGCAGGCCTCGAGCGTCGTCATGGGCAGCGGCTCGCCGGCTGCGTCGATCGCGGCGCCGCCGAAAGCACACTCGGTGAGCTCGAACACGTGGCCGAAGCGCTCACCCACCGCGCGCAGGCAGTCGAGTCCGGCCGCGATGACCTCCGGTCCGATGCCGTCGCCGGGCAGCACCACGATCCGCGCTTTCATCGGCGGCGCTCGTACGCCTCGATCTCGGCGCGGCGCGACATGAGGTAACCGAGCTCGTCGACGCCGTTCAGCAGGCAGTGGCGTGCGAAGGGCTCGAGCGGAAAACCGACCACGGTGCCGCTCGGCAGCGTGAGCGTGCCGGCGAGGAGATCTACCGTGAGCTCCGCTCCCGGGTGCGCGAGCAGCCACGTGCCGGTCGCCTCGTCGACCGTGACCGGCAGCAGGCCGTTGCGCAGCGAGTTGCTGCTGAAGATGTCCGCGATCCGTGTGCTCACCACCGCGCGGAAGCCGTAATCGAGCAGCGCCCAGGGCGCGTGCTCGCGCGAGGAGCCGCAGCCGAAGTTGCGCCCCGCGACCAGAATGCGGCAGCCGGCGCTCTCGGGGCGGTTGAGCGCGAAGGATGCGCGCGGCGCGCCCTGCGGGTCGTAGCGCCAGTCGGCAAACAGGTGCTCGCCGAGCCCCGCGCGCGTCGTGGTGGTGAGGAAGCGCGGCGGAATGATCTGGTCGGTGTCGATGTCCGCGGCCGGCAGCACCACGGTGCGCGAGGTGAGTGTGGTGAAGGCTTCCATCGCCTCTCTCAGACCAGCTCGCGCGGGTCGGTGATGCGCCCGCGCAGCGCGCAGGCCGCCGCCGTGAGCGGGCTCGCGAGCAGGGTGCGGGCGCCTGCGCCCTGGCGGCCCTCGAAGTTGCGGTTGCTGGTGCTGACCGCGTACTGACCGCGCCCCACCACGTCGCCGTTCATGCCGAGGCACATCGAGCAGCCCGACTCGCGCCACTCCGCGCCGGCATCGAGGAACACGCGGTCGAGACCTTCGGCCTCCGCCTGGCGCTTCACCTGCTGCGAGCCCGGCACCACCAGCATGACGAGGCCGCGGGCGATGCGCCGGCCGCGCAGCAACCCCGCGGCGCTGCGCAGGTCCGAGAGCCGCGCGTTGGTGCAGCTGCCGATGAACACCACGTTGACCGGCCGGTCCTTGAGCGCCGCGCCCGGCTCGAAGCCCATGTATTCGAGCGCCCGCGCAAAGCTCGGATCCGTGCCGCTCGCGGGAATCGCTCCCGTCACCGGCACGGCCATGCCGGGGTTGGTTCCCCAGGTGATCATCGGCTCGACTTCCCCTGCATCGAGCGTGAACTCGCGATCGAAGCGCGCGCCCGCGTCGGTTGCGAGCTCTCGCCACTCGTGCAGCGCGCGCTCGCGGTCCGCGCCCTGCGGGGCACGCGGCCGGCCCGCGAGATAGGCAAAGGTCGTCTCGTCGGGCGCGATCATGCCGGCGCGCGCCCCGGCCTCGATCGACATGTTGCAGACCGTCATGCGCTCGTCCATGTCGAGGGCGCGGATGGCCTCACCGCGGTACTCGATCACGTGCCCGGTGCCACCGGCGACGCCGAGCCGGCCGATGATGGCGAGGATCAGGTCCTTGGCGGTGACCGCGGCGCGCAGCCGCCCGCGTATCTCGACCGCGAGCGTGCGCGGCTTGCGCTGCAGCAGGCACTGCGTCGCGAGCACGTGTCCGACCTCGGTAGTGCCGATGCCGAAGGCGAGCGCGCCGAGCGCCCCGTGGGTGCTCGTGTGGCTGTCGCCGCACACGATGGTCTTGCCCGGCTGGGTGAGGCCGAGCTCCGGGCCGATGACGTGCACGATACCGCGCTGCTCGCTCCTCAAGCCGAGCAGCTCGACGCCGAACTCACCGCAGTTCGCTTCCAGGGCGCGGATCTGCCGCGCCGCCGACTCGAGCGCGATCGGCGCGCCGCCGAAGAGCTGCGCGGTCCGCGTCGGGGTGGAGTGATCCATGGTGGCGAGCGTGAGGTCCGCTCGGCGCACCGGCAGGCCGCGCTCGCGCAGCAGCGCAAAGGCCTGTGGCGAGGTGACCTCGTGCACCAGGTGCAGGTCGACGTAGAGCACCGCCGGCGTCGCCTCGGTCTCGGGCGCGACCTCGTGGCGCTGCCACACCTTTTCGAACAGCGTGCGGGCCGCTGCCATCTCAGCCGGCGGCCGCAGCCCGCGGCGTCGCCGCCATGTCGACGTAGTCGAGCCAGCCCCACTTGTCCGGGGTCTTGCCGGCGAACAGTCCGAAGAAGGCGTTCTGCAGCGTCTCGGTGAGGGGTCCGCGCTTGCCGGTCCCGACCGGGATGCGGTCCACCGAGCGGATCGCGGTGATCTCGACCGCGGTACCGGTGAAGAACGCCTCGTCGGCGATGTAAAGGAGCTCGCGCGGGATGGCGCACTCGCGTACCTCGATGCCGCGCTCGCGCGCCAGCCGTATCACGCTGTCGCGCGTCAGGCCCCCGAGCACCGAATGGGCGAGGGCGGGGGTCAGCAGCACACCGTCCTTGACCAGGAACAGGTTCTCCCCCGAGCCCTCGCTCAGGGTCCCGTCGGTCGAGAGCCCGATGCCTTCGTCGAAGCCCAGCCGCCGGGCCTCGCTGCCGATCAGCACGCTCGAGAGATAGTTGCCACCCGCCTTGGCGAGCGCCGGCAGCGTGTTGGGAGCAACGCGCTGCCACGAGGACACGCAGGCATCGACCCCGCTGTCCGCGGCATGTCCGAGATACTGGCCCCACTCGAACGCCGCCACCGCCACCTCCGTCGGCGGCTCGTTCTTCGGCGTCACGCCGATCTCGCCGTAGCCGCGAAATACCACCGGGCGGATGTAGGCGCCGCGCTTGAGCGCGTTGGCCGCGATCACCAGGCGGCAGGCGTCGTTCATCTGCTCGGCGGAGTAGGGAATGTTGATGCGGTAGATGCGCGCCGAATCGAACAGCCGCCGGGTGTGATCGCGCAGGCGGAAGATCGCCACGCCCTTCGGGGTCTCGTAGGCACGGATCCCCTCGAATACCGACGAGCCGTAGTGCAGCGCGTGGCTGAGCACGTGCACCGTGGCCTTCTCCCACGGCACCAGCTTGCCGTTGAACCAGATGAACTGCGTGGCCGGAATGGGCATCGGAACTCCTTGAGAGCAGCGGCGGCGCCTTACACCGCCGCCGGCAGCGCGCCGGCGCGGGCGCGCGCTCCGGCCTGCGCCAGCTCGATACGGTTGATCACCTCGAGGAACGCGCGCGAGCCCGACTCCACTATGTTGGTGCTCACGCTGGCACCCCGGTACGTCTTGTGATTGTACTCCACGTACACCCGTGCCTCGCCCTGCGCGTCTTCGCCCTCGGACACCGCCTGCACCTCGAACTTGCGCAGGCTCACCTTGATCCCGGTGGCCGACTCGATCGCCTTGAAGGCGGCGTCCACCGGACCGTCGCCGTGCGCGCGGCTCTCGACGTTGCGCCCGTCGGTATGTGTGAGGCGCACCAGCGCGCGCGCGGGCGCGTTGCTGTGCGCCTCGATGGCGAGCTCGGCGAGGCTCCAGGGCCCGCTCGCCGAGCCCTCGGCGCGCAGAATGAGCGCCTCGATGTCGCCATCGAACAGCTCCTTCTTCAGGTCGGCGAGCGCCTTGAACTCCTCGAACAGGCGGTTGAACTCCTCCTCGCCGAGCTCGAAGCCGAGCGCCTGCACCCGCTCGCGCAACGCGTGCCGGCCGCTGTGCTTGCCGAGCACCAGCTGACGGCGCGAGAGTCCGACGTCCTCGGGGCGCAGGATCTCGTAGGTCGAGTAGTGCTTGAGCATCCCGTGCTGGTGGATCCCGGCCTCGTGGGCGAAGGCGTTCTCGCCCACCACCGCCTTGTTGCGCGGAATCGGCATGCCGGTGATGCTCGAGACCAGCCGCGAGGTCGGGTACAGGCGGCTGGTCTGTACTGCGGTGGTGACGTTGAAGAACGCGGCGCGCGTCTTGAGCGCCATCACCACCTCCTCGAGCGAGCAGTTGCCGGCGCGCTCGCCGATGCCGTTGATGGTGCACTCGATCTGGCGCGCCCCGGCCACCACCGCCGTCAGGCTGTTCGCGACCGCCATGCCGAGATCGTCGTGGCAGTGCACCGACAGCCGCACGCCGTCGATGCCGCGCACGTTCTTGCGCAGGTAGCGGAACAGCTCCGCGAACTCGTCCGGTACGGTGTAACCGACGGTGTCGGGGATGTTCACCGTGGTGGCGCCCGCGGCGATCGCCGCCTCGACCACCTGCGCGAGAAATTCCAGCTCGGTGCGCGAGGCGTCCTCGGGCGAGAACTCGACGTCCTCGGCGAGCTCGCGGGCGCGCGCCACGCCGGCGGCGGCGGTGCGCAGGATCTCGTCCTGTGCCATGTTGAGCTTGTACTGGCGATGGATGGCGCTGGTCGCGAGGAACACGTGAATGCGGCGCCGCGGAGCCGCCCGCAGCGCCCGCGCGGCGAGCTCGATGTCGTCCACGTTGCAGCGCGCGAGCGCGCAGATGACCGGCTCCTGCACCTCGCGCGCCACCGCCTGCACGCTCTCGAAGTCGCCGCGCGAGGCGGCCGGGAAACCCGCCTCGATCACGTCGACGCCGAGCTCGCCCAGCGCCCGCGCCACGCGCAGCTTCTCCGGCTGCGTCATGCTGCAGCCCGGGGCCTGCTCGCCGTCGCGCAGCGTGGTGTCGAAGATCAGGACCCGCTCGGGGTTCATGCTCATACGCGTTGCTCCTTGAGCCAGGGCATGCGCGCGCGCAGGCTCGCGCCGACCCGCTCGATCTGGCGGTCGAGGTCCTCGGCGAGCAGCCGGCGGTAGATCTCCCTCCCGGCGCGGTTCTCGCGGATCCACTGGCGCGCGAACTTGCCGCTCTGCACCTCTTTCAGCACCCGGCGCATCTGCTTCTTGACGCGCTCGTCCACGATGCGCGGCCCGCGGGTGAGATCGCCGTACTTGGCGGTCTCGCTGATGAACTGGTGCATCTTGGCGAGCCCGCCTTCGTGGAGCAGGTCCACGATGAGCTTCAGCTCGTGCAGGCATTCGTAGTAGGCGACCTCGGGCTGGTAGCCGGCCTCGACCAGGGTCTCGAAGCCCTTGACGACCAGCTCGGTGGCGCCGCCGCACAGCACCGCCTGCTCGCCGAACAGGTCCGTCTCCGTTTCCTCGGCGAAGGTGGTCTCGAGCACGCCGCCGCGCGTACCGCCGATGCCGTGGGCGTAGGCGAGCGCCCGGGCGTGCGCCTTGCCGGTGGCGTCCTGGGCTACCGCGAGGAGGCACGGAACGCCGCGCCCCTGGCTGTACTGGCGGCGCACGAGATCGCCGGGACCCTTGGGCGCGATCAGCACCACGTCGAGGTCGTTCCGCGGCCGGATCTGGCGGAAATGGATGTTGAAGCCGTGAGCGAAGAGCAGCGTCGCTCCGGCCTTGAGGCTCTTGCGGATCGACTGATAGAGGTCCCTCTGCGCGAGATCGGGCACCAGCATCGCGACCACGTCGGCACCGGCGGCCGCCTGGGCGGGCTCGGCCACCTCGAGGCCGTCGCGGCGCGCCTGGCGCCAGCTCTTGCCGCCCTTGCGCACGCCCACCACGACGTCGAAGCCGCTGTCCTTGAGATTGAGCGCGTGCGCGCGTCCCTGGCTGCCATAGCCGAGGATCGCGATGCGCGCGCCCCGCAGGGCCTTGCGGTCCACGTCTTTGTGCGAATACAGCTTCATCGCCTCAACTCCCCGCCGCCGCACGCGCCGGCAGCCGACAAATAAAAACCCCGCAGCGGCAGCGCCGGTGCGGGGTCTTTGGTTCTTCGCTTCGCTCGGGCCTTGACTGTGATCAGGCGCTCGCGCATGCCCCGCACCGCTTGGCTCCCGTAAGGAGCAGCAGCGCAGGCAGCACCCGCAGCGCCAGCCGGTGCGCCGCGGGTGCCGCAGCGCTCAACCGGATCGCAGTCGCCTCGGGTGTCATGGTGCGAACCATAGCCTGATGGGTCGATGGGAGCACAGGAACCGCGGACTTGTCAACGAGTTGAGCGCGCTGCCTCGCGTCGGCTCGCCGCGTACGCGGCACCGCGGGCCGCCGCCCGAGGCGGTGCTACTCTTTGGGTTGCGGGCGAGGAGTGAGGGCAGCCATGAAAAAAACAGGCGTCGATCCGCGAGGGTTTTCCCGGGTGGTGGTGGAGGGCGCGAAGCAGGCGCCCGCGCGCGCCATGCTGCGTGCCGTGGGCTTCGCCGACGAGGACTTCGCCCGGCCGCAGATCGGCATTGCCTCCACCTGGGCGAATCTCACTCCCTGCAACGTGCACATCGGCGAGCTCGCGCGCGAGGCGGGCGCGGGGGTCGATGCCGCCGGCGGCAAGAGCGTTCTGTTCAATACCATCACCGTGTCCGACGGCATCTCGATGGGCACTCCCGGCATGCGCTACTCGCTCGTGTCGCGCGAGCTCATCGCCGATTCGATCGAGGCCGTGGTCGCGGCCGAGGGCTTCGACGGCTTCGTCGCCCTCGGCGGCTGCGACAAGAACATGCCCGGATGCGCGATGGCCATGGCCCGGCTCAATCGCCCGGCGGTGTTCGTCTACGGGGGGACCATTCGTCCGGGGCTCGCCCGCCGTGACATCGTCACGGTGTTCGAGGCGGTCGGGGCCCATGCCGCCGGCAAACTCTCGGAAGCGGGCCTGCTCGAGATCGAGCGCACCGCCATTCCGGGGCCCGGAAGCTGCGGCGGCATGTACACCGCGAACACCATGGCCTCCGCGATCGAGGCCTTGGGCCTGTCCTTACCCGGCAGCTCCGCCCAGGAGGCGGTCGGGGCCGACAAGCGCTCGGACAGCCACCGCGCGGGGGAGGCGGTCGTGCGCCTCGTGCGCGCGGGGTTGAAGCCCCGCGACATCCTCACCCGCAAGGCGTTCGAGAATGCCATTACCGTGGTGATTGCGCTCGGCGGCTCGACCAATGCCGTACTGCATCTGCTCGCGATCGCGCGCGACGCCGGGGTGCGGCTCACCCTGGACGACTTCAGCCGCCTCGGTCGCCGTTCCCCGGTGCTCGCCGACCTCAAGCCGAGCGGCCGGTTTCTCATGTCGGAGCTGGTTGCGATCGGGGGTATTCAGCCGCTGATGAAAATGCTGCACGACGGCGGGCTGCTGCACGGAGAGTGTCTGACGGTCACCGGCAAGACCTTGAGAGAAAATCTCGAAGACGCACCTATGTATATGGCAGGACAAGAAATTATCAGACCGCTTTCTCATCCGCTCAAGCCCGACAGTCACCTGGTCGTCCTCTACGGCAATCTCGCCCCCGAGGGGGCGGTGGCGAAGATCACCGGCAAGGAGGGGGAGCGCTTCAGTGGCCGCGCGCGCGTCTTCGACGGCGAGGAACGCGCCACGCGGGCGATCCTCGCCGGCAAGGTGCGCCCGGGCGATGTGGTCGTGATCCGCAACGAGGGCCCGAAGGGCGGCCCCGGCATGCGCGAGATGCTAAGTCCCACCGGTGCGATCACCGGCCGCGGCCTCGGCGGCGAGGTGGCGCTGATCACCGACGGGCGCTTCTCCGGCGGCAGCCACGGCTTCGTGGTCGGCCATATATCGCCGGAGGCGGCGGTGGGTGGCGCGATCGCCCTGCTGCGTAACGGCGACCGCATCACCATCGACGCCCGCAAGCGCGAGCTTCGCGTGGAGCTTCCCGCGGCGGAGCTGCGCCGGCGCCGCGCAGCCTGGCGGCCCGCGCGGCCCTACGCGCGCTCCGGGGTGCTCGCGAAATATGCGCGCCTCGTCGGCAGCGCCTCCGAGGGGGCGGTCACCGAGGCGATACAGGCACGTCGCGCCGATTCTTGAACCGCCCCGCAGTTGTCAGCCCCGGGGGGCAGCGGTTACAGTTCGCGCAGCATTCATCGCAGGGCACACTGCGCACCCCGCGGGGATTTTCATCAGGTCATGCGCCGGTCGGGCCGGGTGCCTGACGAAGCGGGATCGCCAGTATGATTAAGGGAGCCGGCAGGGGCGCCTGCCGGAGCGGGGTCCGGCGTTTGCGGTGGATCGACCAGTAATCGTCCAATAACTCATGGCAACCTACGTACACGATTCCCAGTTCATGACGCGACGCGGAGCCGTTCTGGTCGCGATCGTCGCGCTGCACGTTTTCATCGGCTGGGCACTCGCCACCGGGCTCGCGCGGCGCGCCATCGAGCTGGTCGCCCCGCCGATCCAGACGCAGATCGTCCAGGAGATCAAGAAGGACGTGGCGCCCCCGCCGCCGCCGCCGCCGCAGTTCGAGCGGCCGCCGGTCGAGGTGCCGCCGCCCGACGTGCAGATCAACGTACCGGTGGAAGAGACCTCGACCGCGATCCGCGTCGTCAACACACCGGTGGTGCACGCGCCGCCGCCGCCGGCCCCGGTGCGGCGCACCGCAGTGGGCTTCGGCAAGGGCTTCCCTAACAGCGAGGACTTCTATCCCGATGCGTCGCGGCGCCTCGAGGAGCAGGGCGTTGTTACGGTCAAGGCCTGCGTCGGCACGGACGGCAGGCTCAGCGCGGAACCGAGCGTGGTCCGCGGCTCCGGCAGCGCGCGACTCGATGCCGGCGCGGTGCGGCTCGCCAAGGCGGGGTCGGGCAAATACATCCCCGCGACCGAGGACGGCAAGGCCGTCGCCGGGTGCATCGAGTACAACGTAAAATTCCAACTCAGATGATCACAGGCCGCACTCGGGTGCGGCTTCTTTTTTTGCTCCGAGGAAACTATGGAAAATCAAGCCGTCGCAACCGTCTCGAACCCTTACGGCCTACAGGCACTGTGGGTGTCGGGCGATCTGATCGCGAAGTCGGTGCTGATCCTGCTGGTGATCATGTCGCTCGCCTCGTGGTACGTGATCCTCACCAAGCTGTGGGACCAGCGCAAGCTCAGGCAGGCCGCACGCGCCGTCGACAAGCAGTTCTGGAACGCCCCCTCGATCAAGGACGGCGTCGAACGGCTGAAGAAGGGTGACGAGTTCCGCGGCATCGCCGAGGACGGGCTGCGCGCCGCCTCCCACCACGAGGGGCGCCTCACCGACCGCATCGACATGAACGAGTGGATCACGATGTCTTTGCAGCGGGCCGTCGACCAGGTGAACAGCCGCCTGCACAACGGCCTGGGGCTGCTGGCGACGGTCGGCTCGACGGCGCCGTTCGTCGGGCTGTTCGGCACGGTGTGGGGCATCCTCAACGCGCTCGTCGGCATCGGCATCGCCGGCCAGGCGAGCATCGACAAGGTGGCGGGACCTGTGGGCGAGGCGCTCATCATGACGGCGATCGGCCTGTTCGTGGCGGTGCCCGCGGTGTGGGGCTACAACTGGCTGCTCGGCCGCAACAAGGTGCTGCAGGATGCGCTGCGGAACTTCGCCAGCGATCTGCATGCCTATCTCGTAGGGGGAATGCGCGTCGAGAGCGCCGGCGGAGCCCGTCCGGCGGCGGCCAAGGCCGCGCCGCTCGGCAAGTGAGCCTGGAGTAATCCTGGAGTAGCTGCTCATGTCCATGAATGTTGGTGGCGGTGAGCCGGGCGGCATGATGGCGACCATCAACACCACGCCGCTGGTCGACGTGATGCTGGTGCTGCTCATCATCTTCCTCATCACCATCCCGGTGATCACCAAGACCGTGCCGGTCGATCTGCCCAAGGCGGTCAACATTCCGACGCAGACCAAGCCGGAGAACATCACCATCGCGGTCGACAGGGACGGCAACATCTACTGGAACGACAAGCGTCTGCCGGGCCGCGAGGCGCTGCTCGCGTATATCAAGGAGGCGGCGGTGCGCAAGCCGCAGCCCGAAATCCATATCCGCGGCGACAAGGACGCGCGTTACGAAGCGATCGGGCGCGTCATGTACGCAATCCAGCGTGGCGGCATCGTCAAGGTCGGATTCCTCACCGAACCCGACCGCGGCACGGCCGCCGCCCACTGACTCTTCCCGGAGCTCAAAGCCATGTCGATGACGGTCGGTCCCACCTCTGAGGAAATGGTCGACATCAACACGACGCCGCTCATCGACGTCATGCTGGTGCTGCTCGTGACCCTGATCATCACGCTGCCGATCATGACGCACGCGGTGAAGCTCGACATGCCGCAGCTCAACAACCCGCCGCCGCCCGACCAGCGTCCCGAAGTCATCGACCTCGAGATCGACTTCGACGGCACGGTCGTGTGGAACGGCACCCCGGTCGCGAGCCTCGATCAGCTCGAGTCCTATTTCCATACCGACGCCGACAAGCAGCCACAGCCCGAGATCCACCTGCGGCCCGATCGTCGCGCGAAGTACGGCATCGTCGCCAAGGTGCTCGCCGCCGCGCAGCGCAACCGCATGAAGAAGATCGGCTTCGTCAACACCGCTGAATTCAGCGACTAACCACAGGCACGCACTCATCACCATGAAGGACATCCGCACACTCCTGCGCTCGCTCGGCCTCGCCGCGGCGCTCGCGGCAACCGTGGCCCTGCTGCCGGGCAATCCCGCCTTCGCGCAGGCCAAGCAGACCAACAGCGCCAAGCTCGCCAAGCCGCTGAAGGAGGCCCAGGAGGCGCTCAAGGCGAAGAAGTTCTCCGAGGCGATCGCCAAGCTCAAGGAGGCGGACGGCACCGCCGGCAAGACGCCGTACGACCAGTACCTCATCAATGACATGCTCACTTTCGCCTACATCCGCACCCAGGACTATGCCGACGCGGCCAGGACGCTCGAGGCGGAGATCGACAGCGGCTTCGTCCCACAGGCCGATACGGCACAGAAGCTGCGCGGGCTGGCCGAGATCCAGTACCAGCTCAAGAACTACGACAAGGCGGTCGAATTCGGCAATCGCGCCATCAAGGGCGGCTTCGGTGACGAGGAGCTGCGCAAGCTCGTCGGCCAGGCCTATTACCTCAAGGGCGACTGGAAAGGCACGCTGCACTTCGAGGAAGGGATCGTCGATGGCGTGATCAAGGGCGGCGGCACGCCGAGCAGCGAGTCGCTGCAGCTGATCCTCAGCGCGTGCGTCAAGCTCGAGGACCACGCCTGCGAGACCCGCGCGCTCGAGAAGCTGGTGATCTATTACCCGAAGCCCGATTACTGGTATCAGCTGCTCTACGGACTTACCAGACAGACGGCCAACAGCGACGCCAACACGCTGCAGACGTTCCGCCTGATGTCGGAGGTCGACGTACTCAAGAGTCCGGACGACTACACCGAGATGGCGCAGCTCGCCCTCGAGGCCGGCTCACCCGGGGAGGCCCAGGCGATCCTCGAGAAGGGCTTCCAGAAGAACGTGTTCTCCGATCAGCGCAGCAAGGACAAGAATCAGCGCCTGCTCGCCAAGGCCAAGCAGCTCGCGGCCACCGATCAGGCCTCCCTCGCCAAGAACGCCCAGGAGGCCGACGCCTCGCCGAGCGGGCAGAAGAACTACGCCATGGGCCTCGCCTATCTCGGCTACCAGCAGTACGACAAGGCGGCGAGCGAGCTCACGAAGGGCATCTCCAAGGGCAACGTGAAGAATCCCGCCGAGGCCGAGCTGCTGCTCGGCATCGCGCAGCTCAAAGCCGGCCACAAGGACGATGCGGTGAAGGCCTTCCACGCGGTCAAGGGCGATCCGATTCTCGAGAAAATCGCCAGCCTGTGGGCGCTGCACGCACGGCAGGCCTGACGGCGGCGATCGAAGGAGACAGCGACATGGCGATCAAGGCAGGCGAGCGCATGCCCGCAGGCACGTTCAAGCGCATGACCAAGGATGGCCCCAAGGACCTCTCGACCTCCGACCTCTTCAAGGGCAAGCGCGTGGTGCTGTTCTCGGTACCCGGCGCGTTCACGCCCACCTGCGACGCGAAGCACCTGCCGGGCTTCGTACAGCTCGCCGACCAGCTGCTCGCCAAGGGCGTCGACACCATCGCCTGCATGGCGGTGAACGATGTATTCGTGATGAACGCCTGGGGCAAGGCCTCCGGCGTCGGCGAGAAGATCCTCATGCTCGCCGACGGCAACGGCGACTACGCACGGGCGCTCGGGCTCGAGCTGGATGGGACCAAGTTCGGCATGGGCAAGCGCGGGCAGCGTTTTGCGATCGTCGTCCGTGACGGAGTCGCGACCCACGTGAATGTCGAGGAGCCCGGCGCCTTCAAGGTCTCGGCGGCCGAGCACATCCTCGGCCAGCTTTGATCGGCGAAATCGCCGGGGTTGCCTACCGCCCCCGACCTGCCGCCCCCCTGCCGCAGGCTAACTGACCAGTTTCTCGATCTGCGGGATGAGCTCGAACAGGTCACCGACCAGCCCGAAGTCGGCCACCTCGAAGATCGGCGCTTCCCCGTCCTTGTTGATCGCGACGATCGTGCGCGCGTCCTTGATGCCGGTGAGGTGCTGGATCGCCCCCGAGATGCCGACCGCCACGTAGAGCTCCGGCGCGATGATCTTGCCGGTCTGTCCGACCTGCATCTCATTGGGCGCGTAGCCGGCATCGACCGCGGCGCGCGAGGCGCCGACCGCCGCACCGAGCTTGTCGGCGAGGCTGTAGAGGATCTTGAAGCCCTCGGCGCTCCCCAGGGCGCGCCCCCCGGAAATCACCCTCGCGGCGGTCTGCAGGTCCGGCCGGTCGCTCCGGGCTGCCGACACCGACACGAAGCGGGTGTGGGTGGGCAGCGGCGCGCTCACCGCGACGCTCTCGATCGGGGCGGCATTGGCGCTGCCGGCGGCCGCCTCGAACGAGGCCATGCGCACCGTGCCCACCACCTTCGCCCCCTCCGCCGCCTCCACGGTCAGGATGGCGTTGCCCGCGTAGATCGGGCGCCGAAAGCGCGTGGCGCTCTCTATGCCCATGATGTCGCTCACCTGCGGGGCGCCGAGGAGCCCCGCGATGCGCGCCATCAGGTCCTTGCCGTAGGTGGTCGAAGGCCCCAGCAGGTGGGTGAAGCGGTCCGCCAGCGCCACGATCTGCGGCGCCAGCACCGCCGCGAGCGCGTGCGCGTTGGCCGGGTGCTCGAGCGCGAGCACCCGCTGCACGCCCTCGAGCCGGGCTGCCTGCGCCGCGACGGCGGCCGGGCTCGCCGCGCACACCGCGACCGCGATCTGCGCGCCGCTCAGGCTGCGCGCGCAGCTCACGCACTTGGCGGTGCTCGGGTTGAGCCGGGCGCCGTCGTGCTCGGCGACGATGAGGACGCGCGCGCTCACAGCAGGCCCCGCTTCTTCAGGGCATCGACGAGCTCCGCGGCATCCTTGACGCGGATGCCTTTCTGGCGCTGCGGCGGGGGCTCGAAGCGCACCAGCTTCAGCTGCTGCCGCGCCTCGACGCCGAGGGTGGCGAGGGTGAGGGTCTCGAGCGGCTTCTTCTTCGCCTTCATGATGTCCGGCAGCTTCACGTAGCGCGGCTCGTTGAGGCGCAGGTCGGTGGTGATCACCGCGGGCAGATCCACCTCGAGCGTCTCGAGCCCCGTATCGACCTCACGAGTGACGCGGGCGCTGCCCTCGGCGAGCTCGAGCTTCGAGGCGTAGGTCGCCTGCGGCCGGTTCCACAGCGCCGCCAGCACCTGACCGGTCTGTCCGTTGTCGTCGTCGATCGCCTGCTTGCCGAGAATCACCAGCAGCGGCTGCTCGCGCTCGATGAGCTTCAGCAGGGCACGCGCGGCCGTGAGCGGCTCGATGACGCCGCCCGCCTCGACATGCAGCGCGCGATCCGCGCCCATGGCGAGAGCGCTGCGCAGCTGCTGCTGACAGTCGGCCGGCCCCACGGTCGCCACCACGACTTCCTCGGCCGCGCCGCGCTCCCTGATGCGCAGCGCCTCCTCGAGCGCGATCTCGTCGAAGGGGTTGATGCTCATCTTCACGCCGTCGGTGACCACGCCGCTGCCGTCGGGTTTCACGCGGATGCGCACGTTGTAGTCCACGACGCGCTTGATGCCGACCAGGATGCGTTTCATGAGCGGCAGTATAGCCGGATGCATCCACTGCTGTTGCCGGCAGGCGGCGCGCCGTTGACGGATTGCGCACGCGCTCCCTAAAGTCGGCGGCCATGCTCAGCTACGCGCTGCGTCGTATCGCCGGAACACTGCCCACCCTGTTGGTCATCGTCACCGTCTCGTTCGCCATCGTGCGGCTCGCACCCGGCGGCCCCTTCGACCAGGAGCAGACGCTCGCGCCCGCGGTGCGCGCCAATCTCGATCGTCTCTACGGACTGGACCGGCCGATCGCGGTGCAGTACCTGAACTATCTGCGCGCGCTGGTGCACGGGGACTTCGGTCCCTCCCTCAGCGAGCGCGACTTCACCGTGGCCGAGCTCATCCGCCAGGGACTGCCGCTCAGCGTGACGCTCGGGCTCGCGGCGGTGGTGCTCGCGATCCTCGGCGGCATCCCGGCGGGAATTCTCGCCGCGCTGGCTCGCAACCGCAGCGCCGACTACTGCATCAGCGCGCTCGCCGCGCTCGGCGTGGCGCTGCCGACCTTCGTGACCGGGCCGCTGCTGGCGCTCCTCTTCGGTCTCGAGCTGCGCTGGCTGCCGGTCGCGGGCTTCGAGCACGGCGCGCCGCGCTACCTGGTGTTGCCGGTGGTGACGCTGGCACTGCCGGTCGCGGCCTACCTCGCACGCCTGACGCGGGCCAGCCTGCTCGAGGTGCTGCGCACCAACTACGTGCGCAGCGCGCGTGCCCGCGGGCTCGGCGCGGCGCGCGTGCTGCTGCAGCATGCGCTGCGCCCGGCGCTGCTGCCGGTGGTGAGTTACCTCGGTCCCGCGGTCGCCTTCGTGGTCACCGGGTCGCTGGTCATCGAAACGGTGTTCGGCCTGCCGGGCACCGGACGCTATCTGGTGCAGGGGGCGATCGACCGCGACTATCCGCTCGTCATGGGCATGATCATCGTCTACGCGGCTTTCACCCTGGCGCTCAACCTGGCTGCCGACCTCGTCTACGGCTGGCTCGATCCGGGCGCTCGTCATGCCTGAGGTGCGGGCCGCGCTCGGGCACGGGCTGTGGAGCGATGCCGCGCGGCGGCTGCGCGGCGACCGCGGCGCCTGCGTGGCGCTCGCCGGTCTCGCTCTGCTCGTGCTGCTGGCGCTCATCGCACCCCTGGTGAGTCCCTGGAGCTACGACAGTCTCGATTGGCGGCATCTCGCCGCGCCGCCCGGGCTCACCGCACAGCACTGGCTCGGCACCGACCGCCTGGGGCGCGACCTCCTCGTGCGCACCTGCTACGGCGTGCGGCTGTCGCTCCTGATCAGCGTGCTCGCGAGCGCGGTGAGTCTGGTGATCGGCGTCAGCTGGGGCACGGTGGCGGGCTTTGCCGGCGGCCGCACCGACGGCTGGATGATGCGCTTCGTCGACGTGCTCTACTCGCTGCCGTATCTGTTCATCGTGATCATCCTGAGCGCGTTTTTCGCCCGCGGCAGCATCGCGGCGCTGCTGATCGCGATCGGGGCGGTCGGCTGGCTCACGACCGCGCGCATCGTGCGCGGCCAGACGCTCAGCCTCAAGCGCCGCGAGTTCGTCGAGGCGGCGCGCGCGATCGGACTCGGCACACCGGCGATCCTGCTGCGGCACATCGTGCCGAATCTCGCCGGTCCCGTGGTGGTATATGCCGCTCTCACCGTGCCCCAGATGATCATGTTCGAGAGTTTCCTCAGCTTTCTCGGCCTCGGCGTGCAGGAGCCGCACGCGAGTCTCGGCAACCTGATCAGCGCCGGCGCGCAGGAGATGGAGTCGGCGCCGTGGATGCTGCTGCTGCCGGCGGCGTTCCTGGTGCTGCTGCTCGTGTGCCTCAACCTGCTCGGCGACGGACTGCGCGATGCACTCGACCCGCGCGAGCGCTGAGCCGCCGCATCCGGCGGCGGAAGTCCTCGGCCTCGAGGCCGTCGGCGTTGCGTTCACGACGCCCGAGGGAGTGGTGAGCGCGGTGCGCGAGGCGAGCCTCACCGTCGCGCGCGGCGAGTGCCTCGGTGTGGTCGGGGAATCGGGCGCCGGCAAGAGCCAGCTGTTTCTCGCCGTGATGGGGCTGCTCGCTGCCAACGGCCGCGCACGCGGCAGCGCGCGCTTTCTCGGCCGCGAGCTCTTCGGACTCGGGGCGCGCGCACTCGATCGGGTGCGCGGCGCGGGCATCGGCATGGTGTTCCAGGACCCGATGACCGCGCTCACCCCGCACCTCACGGTGGGCGCGCAGATCGCGGAGGTGCTGCGCCGCCACCGCGGGCTCGGACGCGCCGCGGCGCGCGAGCGCGCGCTCGCGCTGCTCGAGCGCGTGCACCTGAGCGCTCCCGCCGTGCGGCTCGGACAGTACCCGCACGAGCTCTCGGGCGGCATGCGCCAGCGGGTCATGATCGCGATCGCGCTCGGGTGCGAGCCGCAGCTGCTGATCCTCGATGAGCCTACCAGCTCGCTCGATGTGACCATCCAGGCACAGATTCTCGCGCTGCTCGCGGAGCTCAAGCGCGAGCGCGCCATGGCCATGGTGCTCATCACGCACGATCTCGCCGCCGTCGCGGGCGTTGCCGACCGCGTCGCCGTCATGCAGGCGGGCAGGGTGATCGAGACCGGAGCGGTGGCGGAGATTCTCGGGGCACCGCGCGAGCCCTATACGCGCGCTCTGGTGAGCGCCGCCCGCCCGCCGCGGGCGCAGTCCCGGGCCGCCGTGTCGACCGGCGCGGCGCCGCTGCTCGCGCTCGAGTCGATCGGAGTCGAGTTTCCGGTCGCGCACGGCTGGTTCGCGCCACGGGCGCGGCTGCGGGCGCTGAGTGCCGTCAGCCTCGAGCTCGCCCCCGGTGAGGCGCTCGCGGTGGTCGGGGAGTCGGGCTGCGGCAAGTCGACGCTCGCGCGCGCGGTGCTCGCGCTGCTGCGGCCGTGTGCCGGCCGGGTGCTGTGGCTCGGGAGCACGCTTGCGGAGCTGCCGCCGCGCGAGCTGCGCCTGGCGCGCGCCGGGCTGCAGATGATCTTTCAGGATCCGCTCGGCAGCCTCGATCCGCGCATGACGGTCGCGGAGATCGTCGCCGAGCCGCTGCGCGTACACGCACCCGGGCTCGACGCGGCAGCGCGCGCGCGCGCGAGCGCGGCGATGCTCGAGCGTGTCGGGCTCGCAGCCGAGCTTTTCGGACGCTATCCGCACGAGCTTTCCGGCGGCCAGTGCCAGCGCGTCGGCATCGCGCGCGCCATGATCCTCAAGCCCCGCCTGCTGGTCTGCGACGAACCGGTGAGCGCGCTCGATCTGCCGACCCAGCGGCAGATCCTCGAGCTGCTCGCCACGCTGCGGCGCGAGGAGGGCCTCAGCCTGCTCTTCGTGAGCCACAATCTCGCCCTGGTGCGGCAGCTGTGCGAGCGCGTGCTGGTGCTCTATCTCGGACGCACGATGGAGCTCGCGCCCACGGAGCTGCTCTTCCGCAAGCCGCTCCATCCCTACACGCGCGAGCTCCTGGCGGCCGAGCCGATCCCCGATCCGGTGCTGCAGCCGGCCCGCCTGGCGGGTGTGGTCGCCGGCGAGCCGCCATCGCCGCTCTCGCCGCCGAGCGGCTGCGTGTACCGCACCCGCTGCCCGCATGCGATCGCGGTATGCGCCGAGCGCGTGCCGGGCTGGGACGCGCCGGAGGCGGGGCGGCGCGTCGCCTGTCACCGCTGGGGCGAGCTCGGCTCCCCCGCAATGCTGCTATCCTTCCCGGCATGAACGGCGAACGGAACTTCCGCCCGAGCGCGGCCCTCGGCCAGGTGCGCTACGAGATCCGCGGCCGTCTGGCCCGGCGCGCCCACGAGCTCGAGCGCCAGGGCTACGAGATCATCTCGCTCAACATCGGCAACCCGCGCGCCTTCGGGCTGCGCACGCCCGAGACCATGCGCCTCGCGATGCTCGAGAACCTCCAGGACGCCGAGGGCTACTGCCATCAGCAGGGCATCTTCCCGGCGCGCGAGGCGATCGTCATGCAGCAGCAGGCGCGCGGAGTCACCGGGGTGAGCGTCGAGGAAGTGTTCATCGGCAACGGCGTGAGCGAGCTCATCGACCTGGCGCTGCGGGCGCTGCTCGAGGAGGGCGACGAGGTGCTGGTGCCGAGCCCGGACTATCCGCTGTGGACCGCGGCCGTGACGCTCAACCGCGGCCGCGCGGTGCACTATCCCTGCCGGCCCGAGCACGACTTCATTCCCGACCCGGCGGAGCTCGAGCGGCTGGTGACGCCGCGCACGCGCGCCGTGGTCGTCATCAATCCCAACAATCCCACCGGGGCGGTGTACCCGCGCGCGGTGCTCACTGCCATCGCGCGGCTCGCCGAACGGCACGGGCTCGTGGTCTTCAGCGACGAGATCTACGACCAGATGACTTACGAGGGCGCGGAATTCGTGCCCATGGCGACGCTGGTGCACGACACGCTGTGCGCGACGCTCTCGGGGCTCTCCAAGGTCTACCGGGCGTGCGGCTACCGCGTCGGCTGGGCGGTGTTCTCCGGACGCACGCGTGCCGCTGCCGAGTACCTCAGGGGCCTGGAGCTGCTCAGCTCGCTGCGTCTGTGCAGCAACGTGATGGGCCAGTGGGCCGTGCAGACCGCGCTCGGCGGACATCAGAGCATCCGCGAGCTCGTATCCCCGGGCGGGCGGCTGTTCGCCTCCCGCGCCGCGATCCTGGACGCCGTGCGCGCCAGCCGCTTCCTCGCCCTCGAGCCACCCGGCGGGGCGATGTACGCCTTCATCGGCGTCGACCCGCGCTCGCTCCCGGACTTCGACGATCAGCGCTTCGCGCAGGACCTGCTCGAGCAGAAGCACGTGCTCATCGCACCCGGCGTGAGCTTCAACGTGCCTTACCGCACTCATTTCCGCATCACGAACCTGCCGGAGGCCGCGGTCCTGCGCGAGGTGTTCGCGCGCATCGAGGAGCTGCTCTCGAGCTACGATGCGACGGGCGGCGCATTGGCCACGAACGTCGTCAGCGCCCGCTCGAGGTTCAAGTAACTTCTATCGAATAGAATGTAACATTTTGTTTTGTTTAGGCTTCCTACCGACGTCAGCGACGCACTGAAGCGCGGCGTCACGCTGGTGGTACCGACGCCCCAGCGCTCTCACGCGGTACGCCTCGCGCACGCCGCTGCCGAGCTCGCAGCCGCCCGGCGCGTCTGGGCAAGCGCGGACGTGCTCACCCCTTCGGCCTGGGCGCGCCGCGAGTGCGAGCGCCGGGCGGCGGACGCCCCGGCCGAGTGGCCGCGAATTCTCGCTCCCGCGGAGGAGTGGCTCCTGTGGCGGCAGGTCGCGCACGAGGCCGCGCGCGATGCCCCGCTGCTCGATACCGGGCTGCTCGCCGAGTCGCTGCAGCGCGCCAGCGAGCGGGCCGCCGAGTACGGCGTAGCGCTGCATCGAGGTACGCCGGGAAGCGAGATGTCGCTGCTCCACGAGGCGCAGCGCCTCTTCGAGGCGCGTTGCCGCGAGCTCGGGGCGGCGAGCGTCAGCGCGCTCGCATCGCGTCTTCGGGAGGCCCCCGGCGGGCGGCCGCTCCTGCTGCGGGGCTTCGACGCCGTTCCCCGTCGGCTCGCCGCGCTCGCGGCCCCCGGTGCCGCGGCCGCCGCTGCCACGCTCCCGCGCGGCGTGCGCACGGGCGACGCGGAATCGCAGCTCGAAGCGATCGCCGCCTGGTGCGGCGAGCGGCTCGCCGCGCAGCCCGATGCGCGGCTCCTCGTGATGCTGCCCGGCACGCCGGGCACCCGCGAGCGGCTGGCGGCTCTCGTGAGTGCCGCGCTCGATCCGGGCGCGGTGTTCGGGCGCGCAGGCACGGGCAGCTCCCCGGTGGGGATCGAAGGGGGCGAGCCCTTCGGCTCGTTGGCCTTGCCGGCGCAGGCGCTGCTCTCACTCGCGGTGCTCGCCCGGGACGCGATCGAGATCGGGCAGCTCTGCCGCTGGCTGATCGCGCCGTACTGGGATAGCCCGGGGCCCTCGCCGCGGGCGGCGCTCGCGCAGCTCCTGCGCCAGCGGCTATCGGCCCGGATGGACCTGCGTGAGTTCCTGGGCGTGCTGCAGCTCGCGCCCCGGGAGCTCACCAGCGCAGCGCGCGAGCTCGATGCGCGGATACGGCGGGCCGAGGGGCTGCTCGGCGAGGGCAGTGCCTCGCCGCGGCGCTGGGCCGAGCGCTTCGAGGGCGCTCTCGGCGCCCTCGGCTGGCCGGGCCCGCTGCCCCCGGAGAGCGCCCTGCAGCAGACGCGCCTGCGCTGGCGCGAGCTCCTCGAGCAGTTCGGCGAGCTCGCCGCGAGCACCGGGAGTCTCAGCCTCGGCGGGGCGCGCGAGCTGCTGCGCGCGCTCGCGCTGCGCACGGCGTATCGCCCGGCGGACGAGGGCCTTCCGGTGACGATCTCGCCGATGCTGGCCGACCCGGTCGTTGTCTACGACGGGATCTGGGTCGGGTCGCTGAGCGCGGACGTGCTGCCGCTGCCCGTCGCCCCCGATCCGTTCCTCGCGCTGCGCGCGCAGCTCGAAGCCGGCGTCCCGGAGGCGAGCGCGGCGGGCCGCCGTGCGCAGGCGCAGGCCCTGCTCGCAGCCTGGCGCCGCGGGGCCGCGGAGCTGGTGCTCTCCGTGCCCGCGCGCGAGCAGGATCTGGAGCTGCTGCCGAGCCCATGCCTCGCGGGCACGCCGCTGCGGGACGAGAAGGCCGCGGGATTGTGGCTGCCGAAGCGCCTGCACCGCGACGGATGCGTGGAAGCGCTCACGGACGATACCGGCGAGCGCTTCAACGCCCTGACCCCGCTCCCGTCGGGCACCCGGGCGCTCACGCTGCAGAACGCCTGCGCATTTCGCGCCTACGGGGAGCTGCGGCTCGGGGCGACGCCGCCCGAGGAACCCGAGCCGGGTGTGCCGATGAGCGAGCGGGGAGTGCTGCTGCACGCAGCGCTGCAGATGCTCTGGCAGCGTCTCGGCAGCTCGCAGGGCCTCGCTGCGCTCGATGCGCCCGCGCTCGATGCGCTGATCGGCGAGTGCGTGACCCGCTCCGCCCAGGCGGTGCCGCTCGCGTCGCGCGGACATCGGCGGCGCGTGAGTCCCGTCTCCGCCGGGCAGTTCGAGCTCTTCGGGGCGCTCTCGCCCGCGCTCGAGCGCGAGTGCCGGCGGGCCCACGCTCTGATCCGCAGCCTCTGCGAGCTCGAGCGCACGCGCGCGCCCTTCACGGTCGAGGCGACCGAGCATGCGACCGAGCTGCGACTCGGCGGCGGCCGGGTGCGCATGCGGCTCGACCGTGTGGACCGGATCGCCGCCGGACGCGCCGTGCTCGACTACAAGAGCGGCCGGCCCGGGGCCCCCGACTGGTACGGCGAACGCCCCACGCACCCGCAGCTGCTCGCCTACGCCGCGGCGCTCGGCGCCGACGTCGCCGCCCTCGCCACGGTCAACCTCACGGCGCGCGAGGTGCGCTTCACCGGGGTGGCGGCTGCGGGTGACCTGCTGCCGCGGGTGAAAGCGCTCGCCGGCGGACCGGGCGCGCTCGCCGACTGGGGCACGCAGCTCGGGCGCTGGCGGACACTTCTCGAGCGGCTCGTACGCGCCTTCCTCGCCGGCGACGCACGCGTCGATCCGGCGCCGGGCGCATGCGACTACTGTCATCTCACGGACCTGTGCCGCATCGGGGCGCATCGCAGCCCCGAGCCGCCCACGCACGCGGATACGAGCGATGAGTGAGGCGGCGCTGCGGCTCGATGAGGCGGCGCGTGCCGAGGCGAGTACGGCGGCGGCCTCGATCCTGCTCGAAGCCCCGGCCGGCTCGGGCAAGACGACCGTGCTGACGCAGCGCTTCCTGCGGCTCCTCGCGACGGTCGACGACCCGGGCGAGATCCTCGCGATCACCTTCACGCGCAAGGCGGCCGCCGAGATGCGCGGGCGCGTGGTGCGGGCGCTCCTCGGCGAGCTCGCGCCGACCGATCCCGAGGCGCAGTCGCTGCGCACGCTCGCCGCCGCGGCGCTCGAGCACGGCCGCACGCGCGGCTGGCAGCTCGCCACCGACCCGCAGAGCCTGCGGATCCAGACGATCGACTCCTTCAACTACTGGCTCGCGAGTCAGCTGCCGGTGGCGGCGCGCACCGGCGGGGTGCTCCGGGTCACCGAGAACGCCGCCGAGCTCTGCCAGCGCGCCGCGCGCCGCACGCTCCTCGAAGCCGAAACCGATCCGGCTCTCGCCCCGCAGGTGCGACTGCTCTTCGAGCGCCTCGACAATCACTGGATGAACCTCGAGCGGCTGATCGCACAGATGCTCGCCGAGCGCGGACACTGGCTGCGCTTCGTCGCGGGCGAGGACCCGCAGCGGCTGTGCCGGCGGGTGAACGAGAGCCTCGAGGCGCTCATCCACGCGCGCCTCGCCCGCCTCGCGGTGCTCATTCCCGCATCGCTGCGCGCGCGGGCGGCGCTGCTTCCCGGCTGCGACCCGCTCGGCACCGAGCCGGCTCACCTGCCGCAGTGGAAGCGTCTGGCACATCTCGCACTCACCGGCAGCGACTGGCGCAAGCAGCTCGGCGCACACCGTCTCGGCGCGGCGTTCGAGCATCCCGGCCTGCGCCGCGAGCTGCGGGATCTGATCGACGACCTGGCCCGGCTTCCCGGCGTGCGCAGCGCGCTGCTCGACCTGAAGCGCGCTCCCTCCTCGCGCCTTGCCGCCGAGGATGCCGCCGCGATCGAGGCGCTCGCGCCGGTGCTGGCGCACGCCGCGGCGCAGCTGCACACCGAGTTCGCCGCCGCGCAGCGCGTCGACTACACCTACGTCACCGGTGCGGCGCGCGCCGCCCTCACCGAGGGCGGCGAGCCGACCGAGCTCGCGCTGCGCGCGGGGCTCACGCTGCGGCACATCCTCGTGGATGAGTTCCAGGACACCTCGCTCGCGCAGCTGCAGCTGCTCGAGGCGCTCACGGTCGGCTGGGAGCCGGGCGACGGACGCACGCTGTTCGTGGTCGGGGATCCGATGCAGTCGATCTATCGCTTCCGCGACGCCGAGGTGGGCCTGTTCCTGCGCGCGCGGGCGGCCGGCATCGGACGCGTGCTTCTCAGGCCGCTGCGCCTGTTGCGCAATTTCCGCGCGGCACCGGCGCTGGTGCGCTTCGTCAACGAGGTGTTCGCCGCGGTCTTCCCGCCGCTCGACGACCTGCCGACGGCCGCGGTGAGCTACCGCGAGAGCATCGCGGCGCGCGCCGCCGGGGAGACCCCGGCGGCGTTCCCGGCGGTGAGCCTGCGCCTCTTCCCCGGGGACCGCGCAGGCGAGGCGCATGCGGTCGCCGCCCGCGTGGCGGAGCTGCGCGACCGCGAGCCGCGCGCCTCGGTGGCGGTGCTGGTGGTGGCCCACGCGCACGCGGTAGCGGTGATCGACGCCCTGGAGGCGCAGCGCCTGCCGTCCCTCGGGGTGGACCTGGTGCCGCTGCGCGAGCGCATGGTGGTGCGCGATCTCGTGCAGTTGACGCGCGCGCTCTACGATCTCGCCGACCGCGCCGCCTGGCTCGCGGTGCTGCGCGCGCCCTGGTGCGGGGCACGGCTCGCGACGCTCACCGCGCTCTCCAGCCTCGACGATCGCCGGCCGCTGATCGATGCCCTGGGGGATCCTGCGCGTCTCGGCCGCTGCGACCCGGCCGAGCGCGCGCGCCTCGAGCGCGTGCGCGAGATCCTCACCGACGCGCTCGCGCTGCGCGCGACGCTCACCCCGGCCGACTGGCTCGCGGCGACCTGGCTGCGGCTCGGCGCGAGC
>DASQIC010000017.1:0-85346 GCA_035631755.1 Steroidobacteraceae bacterium | reverse complement strand
TAGGAGGCCTCGCGCGCCTTGGCGCTCTTCAGCGCCCGCTCCAGGCGGCTCTCGAACTCGCGCCGGTTCACCAGTCCGGTGAGCAGGTCGTGACTGGCGTGATAGGAGAGGCGCCGGTTGAGCTCGCGCGACTCGCTCACGTCGTGGAACACCAGCACCCCGCCGGCGACGTGCCCGGAGCCGTCGCGGATCGGCGCCGCGGTGCTCTCGACGTACAGCTCGTTGCCGTCGCGCCGGATGAGCAGCATCGGGCGCACCGACTTGATCGGGCGGATGCGCCGGATCGACACGGTGAGCGGATTCTCGAGCGGCTCGCAGGTCTCCTCGTGGAACGCGCGGAAGATCTCCTCCACCGGGCGTCCCATCGCGTCCTCGAGCCGCCAGCCGGTGAGCTCCTCGGCCACCGGGTTGATGTAGTCGATGGTCGAGCTCGCGTCGGTGGTGATCACGCCGTCGCCGATCGACTGCAGCGTGATCTGCGCGCTCTCCTTCTCGCGGAACAGCGCCTCTTCGTACAGTTTGCGCTCGGTGATGTCGAGCTCGACGCCCACGAGGCGCAGCAGCCGCCCGTGCTTGTCGACGCGTGCGGTGGCGCGGCTGATGACCCAGCGCCACTCGCCATTGCGGTGGCGCATGCGGTGGGTGCTCTCGAAGATCGGGGTCTTGCCGGCCACGTGATCGCGGATGGCGGCCTGCACGCGCGCCAGGTCGTCCGGATGCACCAGGCTGCGCCAGTCGGGCGAGCCGCGCATGTCCTCGTCGGCGTAGCCGAGCATCGCCTTCCAGCGCGGCGAGAAGAATACCTCGTTGCTCTCGACGTCGAAGTCCCACATGCCGTCGTTGGCGGCGGCCTGGAACAGGTTGGTGCGCTCCTCGAGCTTGGCGAGGCGCGCTTCGGTACGGATGCGCTCGAGCCCGGAGGCGAGGCTGGTGCCGACCAGCTTCATCATCAGCTGCACGTTCACGTCCCACGCGCCGCGCGGCAGCGTGTGCGCGAGCCCGAGGAAACCGGCGGGCTTGCCCTGGACGCGCAGCGTGACCAGCAGCGCCGAGCCGATCTGCAGGTCGGCGAGCTTGCGCGCCTCGGCGGCCTGCTCCTTGCGTGGCGTGCTGGTGTCGCGCAGCTCCGAGAGCCGCAGGTGCTCGAGCCGGCCCTTCAGCCACGGGAAGCTCTCAAGTCCCGTGCCCACCAGGCCCTCGGGCCGGCACTGGGCGAAGGCGCTGCGCGCGAGCTGCACGTCCTGCACGACGAACTCGTCCGGGTGCAGCGCCGCCAGAAACGCACAGTCGCTGCCGGTCGCCCCGCGCAGCAGCTCGAGGTTGCGCCGCACGCACTCCTCGACCCCCTCGCGGGCCATGCTCTGGAAATCGACTGCAATCTTGGTGCACGCGACGTCGAGCCCGAAAACGGGCTTCGGCGCGCGCCCCGTCCAGGCGTCGGCCGACAATATGTCGGATGCAGTGAATTCCGCGGGCTTATCCGGCGGCGGCGTCGCCATCGCCTTGTGATCTCCCATCACCGATTGTTGCGGAGGTTAATTCAAGTACCCCATGCCGTACGTCAGATCCCGTCACGGAGCGGATGATTTGCCGCTACTTTTTTCCAATCGGTTTCAATCGCATTCTGGCACAGTAGCTTAGGATTACAAGCTAAGGTGCTGTTCGATCACGGGTTAGACGACTTTACAGAATTCGCTTCCCGAACAGTCGCCGCGACCCCCGTCAGCGCGCGCCAAGCCTCGATCACCCGGCCGGCCTCGATGCCGAGGATGTTCGGCTCGCCGTCCACGACCCCCGTCAGCGTGGCGGCGGGCGTGGTGGCGCCGCCCGGGCGGTAGAGCCAGGGGTCCACGTGGCCGAAGAGCGCCACCGTCGGGCAACCGAGCGCTGCCGCCGCGTGCGCCGGGCCGGTGTCCACTGCGATCAGGCTGCGGGCGCGCTCGAGGAGCGCGAGCAGCCGCCCGATCGGCAGATCGCCGGCGGCGTTCACGACATCCGGAACTGCGGCGAGCCCGACCACGTCTGCGGCGAGCGAGCGCTCCGCGCGCGTGCCCGAGAACACGATCGCCTCCGCGGGACGCAGGCGGTGCACCGCGCGCACCACCTCCGCCCAGCGCGGCTCCGGCCAGTACTTGCTCGCACCCGAGCGGCGGCGCAGACGCCGCCGTGCCAGATGCCGGCTGCCGGGGTGAATCACCATGAAGGGCCGGCCGGCGAGGCCGCGTGCCACGAGCCAGGCATCGAGCTCGCGGCGTGCGCTCGCGGGGACTTCGACGTGCGCGGCCCGGGCGACTCCGGGCAGGGCCGGGGGCAGCAGCCCCGCAAAGGCGGGCGGGGTGTAGCCACCGAGCCGCAGATAGCGGTCGGCGAAGTTCTCGCCCGGCACGAACGGATAGGCGGTCGAGTCGCAGATATAGTCGTCGGGTATGCCGGCGCGCGCGAGCAGCCCGCGTCCCTCGCCGCGATCGCAGAACCAGGTGGGGCCCGCGCCGCGCGCGCGCAGCGCCGCGACCAGCGCTCGCTGAGAGCGACTCAGCCAGTAGGGGGTGCGGCGGCTGCGCAGCAGATAGAGGCGCCCGACAGCCCGGTGCCCGGCGAGCAGCGGCTCGGACCAGGGACCCGAGGCGATCACGTCGACGGGGCGGCGCAAACGCGCGTGCAGCTGCTCGAGCAGCACGGTAAGCAGCACCATGTCGCCGAAGGCCCCGCAACGCATGACGAGCGGCGCCAGCTCGGCCGCGCGCGCGGTCCGCGGGCCCGGTGCCGGAGGGCTGGCGGGGACGGCGCTCCTCATCGCCGTGCCGTGAGCGCCGCACGCGCCACGCCGAAGAGCCGGTGCAGTTCCTGCGCCATCTCGCGCTGCTGCTGCGCGAGGCCGGCGGCGTCCAGCACCCGCGGCACGTAGCGCGGCGGGCCGATCGCAATCGCGATGCGCGCCCCGGGCAGAGGGATCACGAACTTGTCCCACTTGATCAGCCAGGCGCGCGAGGCGGCATACGCGAGCGGCAGGACCGGCCGCTGCGACATCTGCGCGAGCAGGATCGCGCCGGGCTTGAACTCGAAGCGCGGCCCGCGCGGCCCGTCGGGAGTGATGACCGGCGAGACGCCGTCGCGAGTGAGCGCCTGGTAGTAGTCGCGCAGCGCCCGCGCACCGGTGTGGGTCGAGGAGCCGCGGATCACCGCGCCACCGAAGCGCCGCACCAGCATGGCGCCGAGCTCCCCGTCGACCGAGGGACTGATCAGCCAGCCGGCGGTGAATCCCCGCGCGCGCTGCTCGACCAGGAACTTGCCGCAATAGAGCTGGTGCTGGTGCCAGTAGCACGGCACGAGCGACGGTGCGCGCGCGAGCGCCGCCTCGAAGTGCTCCTCGCCCTCGATGCACACCACCGGGCAGCAGCGCCACCACAGGCGAATGAGCGCCGCGGCGATCGGGACAGCGACCGCGTACAGCGCACGCCGGGCCGGCGTCATGCGCCGCCGCGAGCGGGTCGCGTTGCGGTACAGCGTGTTGCGCAGGCCGCCGTCGTCGCCCCCGCTCATGCGGCAAACAGCTCCCCGAGGGTGAGCGCGCGCGCCTCGACCTCCCGCAGCGCGCGGCTCGTCATGACGCAGGCCGCCGCGCCCGGAAAGAGCGCCAGCGTGCGCGCGTGCAGCCTCACGCGGCCGAAGATGGCACCGTCCCCGCGCAGCCGCACCGCAGGCGCGGCGGCGATGCCGGCCCCGCAGGCCTTGAGCGCCGCCTCGCGCGCCGCCCATTCCACGTGCCGCGCGTCGGTGCCGAGCTCGAGGTCGAAGCCGACCAGCCCCTCGGCCACCGCCGCGCAGGCGACCCAGGGACCGGAGTGGGAGATGCTGAAGTCGCACCGCTCGCCCGCTCGCCCGAGATGCGGCTTGCCGTGCTGCGGGAAGCGCAGCTCCGCGGCGGCGACCGGCCGGCCGGCGAGCCGCGACAGCGCCCGCAGCGCGAGCGCAATTCCTGCGAGCGTCGCCGGCGCGCGCTGCGGCTGCGCGCCGACCTCGATGCGCTTCGCGTACGGCAGAGCAGCGGCGAGCGCGCGCGCGGCGGACCAAGGCCACTCACCGCGCAGCTCGGAGTGATATAAGATTAAAGTTTGGCTTTCAACAGCTTGCATGACCGCTGCCGCGTCCGCGAACCTGCCGCCCCCCGAGGCCGAGCTGCAATTCGACATCGGCTCCACGCCAGATTCCCTGGAGCGCATGATCGAGCTGTTCGCACGCCTCGGCGACACTTATCGCGTGTTCGTCCCGGCGCGCCGATCTTATACCTATGTGATCCACCACCCCGACGACGTGAAGCGGGTGCTGGTCGGCAACCATCGCAACTACACCAAGGGACTCGGCCTCGACCGCGTCCGCATCCTGCTCGGCAAGGGCATCATGACCAGCGAAGGGGAGCTGTGGAAGCGCCAGCGCTACATGATGCAGCCGCTGTTCCACCGCCGCGTGATCACCCGGTTCGCCGAGCTGATCGCCGCCGCCAACGAGCGCTTCCTCGGACGTTGTGCGACGCTCGCCCGGCAGGGTGAGCTGCTGAACCTCACCGACGAGATGAGCGAGCTCACGCTCGACATCGTGCTGCGCTCGATCTTCGGGCGCGATCTCGACCGCCTCACCGAGCAGCTCGGTGCCAACCCCTTCGAGGTCGTCACCCGCGAGCAGAACCGTGACCTGCAGTTCGCCTACAAGTTCCGCTCGCTCACGCGCCTGGTGGCGCAGCTGATCGCGCAGCGGCGCGCCACCGCCGAGGAGCACTTCGACTACCTGGCGATGCTGATGAGCGCGCGCGACCGCGACAGCGGCGCCGCGATGGGCGAGCGCGAGCTCATCGACGAGGTGATGACGCTGATCGTCGCGGGACACGAGACCACCGCGAGCGGTCTCAACTGGACCTGGTACCTGCTCGCCTCCCACCCCGCCTGCGAGGCGCGCCTGCACGCCGAGCTCGACGCGGCGCCCGAGCTGGCCGCGCCGAGCCTCGCCGAGATGGAGGCGCTCGCCTACACCGGGCAGGTGGTGAACGAGGCGCTGCGGCTCTACCCGCCCGGATGGCTGCTGTCGCGTCGCAGCATCGAGGCCGACGTGCTCGGCGGCTTCACGGTACCGCCGGGCACCGACGTGCTGCTGCCGCTGTACCTGCTGCACCGGCACCCGCGCTTCTGGCGGGACCCGGAGCGGTTCTCTCCGGAGCGCTTCGCGGGCGAGCACGAGGCCGAGCGGCCGCGCTTCGCCTACATGCCCTTCGCCGCCGGTCCGCGCCACTGCATCGGCGAAGCTTTTGCGCTCTATGAGATGCTGGTGCACCTCTACAAGGTGGCGCGCCGCTACCGTCTGGTGTACGTGCCCGACAAACCGCTCGAGCTCGAGGCGCAGATCAACCTGCGCACCCGTCATCCGCTCCACATGAGGCTGGAAGCCCGCTGATGCTGAACGCAACGACGCTCGCCGAGATCCTGGAGGCCGACCGCAACTCCCCGCGCAGCATCACCTACCTCGAGGGCGAGCAGGAAGCACGCGCGGTGTCCCTCGGTGAGCTCTACCAGCGCTCGCTCGGCATCCTCTATCACCTGCAGCGCCTCGGCGCACGGCGCGGCGACAAGCTGATCGTGTTCCTCGCCAACAACGAGCAGTTCATCGACGTTTTCTGGGCGGCGATCCTCGGCGGCATCGTGCCGGTGCCGGTGGCGCTCGGCATCAGCGACGAGCATCGCCGCAAGCTGCTGCGGATCGCGCGGCGCCTCGGTGAGCCCTACCTGTACACCGAGCGGCGCTCGCTCGAGCGCATCGGCACCTTTGCCGCCGCGCAGGGCGAGACGGCGCTGTTCGAGGCGCTGCGCCGGCGCGCCTTCGTGATCGACGAGCTCGATGACATCTCGCGCCCCGGCAGCGTGCAGCGCGTCGCCCCCGGGGACGTCGCCTTCATCCAGTTCTCCTCCGGCTCGACGGCCGAGCCGAAGGGCGTGGTGCTCACCCACGGCAACATCATCGCCAACGCGCGCGGCGCCAGCGAGGCGGCGGGCTTCACCGAAGACGACGTGAGCCTCTCGTGGATGCCGCTCACCCACGACATGGGCCTCATCGGCTTTCACCTCGTCATGCTGGCGAATCGCGTGCACAGCCACCTGATGCCGACGGAGCTGTTCATCCGCCGGCCGCTGCTGTGGCTCACGCTGGCTTCGCGCGTGCGCGCCACGATCCTGTGCTCGCCGAACTTCGGCTACAAGCACTACCTGAAAGTGCTCGGCGAGCGGTCAGCCGCGGAGCTGGACCTGTCTGCCGTGCGCTTCATCTTCAACGGCGCCGAGCCGATCTCGGTCGAGCTGTGCGAGGAGTTCCTCGCCCGCCTCGCCCCCGCCCGGCTGGCGAGCACGGCCATGTACCCGGTATACGGTCTCGCCGAAGCCTCGCTCGCGGTCAGCTTCCCGCCGCCCGGGGCACCGCTGCGCACCATCACGCTCAACCGTCACCGCATGAGCGCCGGTGATGCGGTGGAGCTGCTCGCTGCCGGCGACCGCAACGGCGTGCGCCTGGTGAGCGAAGGCACCGCCATCCCCTACTGCCGCGTGCGCATCGCCGACGATGCCGACCGCGAGCTGCCCGAGGATCGCATCGGCCACGTGCACATGACGGGGGAGAACGTGACGCGCGGCTACTACGAGGACGCCGCGGCCAACGCCGCCGCCTTCACCGCCGACGGCTGGCTGCGCACCGGCGATCTCGGCCTGATGCACGCCGGCGAGCTCTACATCTCGGGGCGCGCCAAGGAAATCATCTTCGTCAACGGCCAGAACTACTACCCGCACGACCTCGAGGACGTCGCGCAGCGCGCCCCGGGGCTCGAGCTCGGCAAGGTGGTCGCGGCGGGCGTACGCGCCCCGGGGACGCAGTCCGAGCAGCTGGTGGTGTTCGTCCTGCACCGCGGTGCGGTGGCGGACTTCGTGGCGACAGCCACCGAGGTCTCGCGGCTCATCAACTCCGAGACCGGGCTCGAGGTCGCGGAGGTCGTCCCCGTGAAGCGCATCCCCAAGACCACGAGCGGCAAGATCCAGCGTCACCTGCTCGAGCAGAACTACCTCGACGGCGAGTTCGACAGCGAGCGCGCCGAGCTCGCGGCGCTGCGCGCCGCACGGCCGGGGGGCGCGGGGGGCTCCCGCTCCGAGATCGAGGGGCGTCTGAAGGACATCTGCGACGCGGCGCTCGCCGGCAAGCGCGTCGACATCCACGACAACCTGTTCGAGGTGGGCGCGAGCTCGCTCAAGCTCATCGAGATTCACGAGCAGATCGACCGCCTCTACCCCGGCCAGGTCGATCTCACCGAGCTGTTCGACTTCCCGACCATCGCCGAGCTCGCGCAACACCTGGAAAACAAGCTCGCCCGTGCCTGAGGTACAATGCCGCATGGAAACTGACGCCGTGTGCGCGCCCCCCGCGACCGGACGCTGCGAGCAGCGCCTGTCGGGCTGCGGCATCCGCCCGACCGCGCAGCGGGTGCGTATCGCGACCCTGCTGCTGTCGGCTCCCCAGCACCTGTCCGCCGAGCAGATCCTCGCCAACCTGCGCGCTGCCGGGGCGCGCGTCTCCAAGGCGACCGTCTACAACACCCTCAATCTGTTCGCCGAGCACGGCCTCATCCGCCAGCTGTCGGTCGACGGCTCGCGCGCCTGGTTCGACTCCAACGTCGATCAGCACTATCACTTTCACGACCTGACGAGCGGCGCCCTGATCGACGTGCCGGTCCCGGCGGTGGAGTTCAGCCGCCTGCCCGCGCCCCCGCCGGGCACCGAGGTGGCCGGCATCGATGTCGTGATCCGGCTGCGAAAAAAACAGTAGAATTGCCGCTCGGCGCGCGCCGGGATAGCTCAGCTGGTAGAGCAGCGCATTCGTAATGCGCGGGTCGGAGGTTCGAGTCCTCTTCCCGGCACCATGGATTGAAGGAGTCCGGCTCGGCGCTACGCGGATTTGCTGCTCTGCGCGTAGCTCGCCCGCGCACTCGGGGCGAGGGCCGGCGATCGAAGCTCGAGCGCGCCCAGAAGCTCCGCCAGAAACTTCTCCGCACTTCCCGACGCGCCGTGAATCGAGAACCCATAGGAGCGCAGCATCTCGCGCTCGATTTCGACCAGGCGCTGGCACTCATCGTCCGTCGCGCCGCTCCAGACTGCGGCGTACCTGCACCATAGCTCGTCGTCGGCGGAAAGCTCGGTGAGGGCCGCGTGCAGCCGGCGCAGCGACTTGGCGCTCTCCACGTTCCGCGTGTCCCAGGGGAATTCCCGCGCCTTGCGGTATCTCCACCAGACCAGGTCATCAGCGTTTCCGATCAGACCCGCGCGCAACCGGCGAACGTCCGCTGCCTCGCTCATTTTGTCCTCCTGCTTTGCGCCGATTCGCCCCTCTTCCATGGCCACGGTAGCTTCCCGCGCGCCCGATCGATCCGCCAGCTGTCTCCGGATAGCTACGGCCCGGTCGCGTGACGGTAACTACCGATACCGCCACCCGGCCGGGTCGTGAAACCATCCACAGCGACTGCAGCGGCTAATTTGAGGGGGCGGTCGTGCGCGCCTTGAAACTCGTCGGCCTGGTGCTCGCCGGCCTCGTGGCCCTGATCGCGATCGCCCTGGTCGGGGTGCGGCTCCTCGTCAACCCGAACGACTACAAGGATCGAATCGCCAGGTCGGTCAAGGATTCGACCGGGCGCGAGCTCGCGCTGCCGGGCGACATCAAGCTCGCGGTGTTCCCGTGGATCGCGCTCGAGCTCGGGCCCGCGAGCCTCGGCAATCCACCCGGATTCGGCGCCGAGCCGTTCGCCGCGGTGAAGCACGCGGCGCTGCGCGTGAAACTGCTGCCGCTTCTGCACCGGCAGCTGCAGGTCGGGCGCATCGAGATCACAGGCCTCGATCTGCGTCTGCACAGGAACGCGGCGGGCAAGGGTAACTGGGAGGACTTCGGCGGCGGCCAGAGTGCGCCCGCATCGCCGGGCGCGGGAGCGGGAACGCTGCGGGAGCTCGCCGGTGTGCTGATCACCGACAGCCGTGTCAGCTACCAGGACCTGGTCGCCGAGAAGGTGAATCTCGAGGTGGGCCGCGTGACCCCCGGCGCTGCGACGCCCGTCAAGCTGACGCTGAATCTCGTCACCGGACCGGATGCACGTCCCCTCGCACTCGCCGGCCGCTTCGATGTCACACCGGACCTGGCGGGCGGGCGTTACCGCTTCGCACCGCTCGAGCTCGACGGCGCGATCGGCCTGGCCAAGGGTGCGGCCCCGGTGCCGTGGAAATTCGCCGCGCCCGAGCTCGCCGTCGATCTCACCGCGCAGACCCTGAGCGCACCGGCCTTCAGTGCGCAGCTCGGTGCGGCGCGTCTCAGCGGCGCAGTTCAGGGGAAGAAGCTCCTCGACGCGCCGAGCTTCGGCGGCACCTTCAAGCTCGATCCCGTGGCGCTGCGCGCGCTGCTCGGGCAGCTCGGCGTCGCCGCGCCGAAGATGCGCGACGCGCACGCGCTCGCCAGCCTGGCGGCGAGCGGTGAGCTCGCCTACGGCGGTAACGCGCTGCGCGCGACCCGGCTCGACGTGCGGCTCGATGACTCGGTGCTGCGCGGCGACGCGGGTCTCACCAACCTCGACACCAAGGCGATGAGCTTCGATCTCGCCATCGATCGCATCGATCTCGACCGCTACCGCAGCCCCGATGAGACCGGAGTGAAACAGCCCGCCGAGGCGCAGGGCTCGCCGGGCGATCCGCTGAAGACACTGCGGATGAACGGCAAGCTCTCGCTCGACAGCGCGAAGGTCGCCGGCGTCACGCTCGGACAGGTGCACCTGGAGATGGCGGCCAGGGATGGCGTCATCCACATCGCGCCCGCCCGGGCGCGGCTCTACGGCGGGAATTACACCGGCGACATCACCTTCGATGACCGCGGCGCGGTTCCCGCGCTCAAGCTGAGCCAGACCATGGCGGGCGTCGACATGGCGCAACTGCTGCGGGATTTCGCCAAGACGCAGCGCCTGTCGGGCCGCGGCACGGTGAGCAGCACTCTCACGGCCCGCGGCCGCGGGAGCGAGGCGCTCATGAAGTCCCTCAACGGTCATCTCGCCGCCAGCATCGACGGCGGCGCCCTCGAGGGCCTCGACCTGTGGTTCGAGATCAACCGGGCGCTCGCCGTGGTTCAGCAGCAGACCCTGCCGGCCGGCCAGAGCAGCGGCCGCACCCGGTTCGATACCTGCAAGGCCTCGGCCGACCTCACCGACGGCGTCGCCACCACCCGGGACCTGAACCTCGCCTCCCAGAACCTGCGCGTGACCGGCGAAGGCACGATGAATCTCGTGAGCGGAGCGATCGACTACCGCGTGAAGGCGACAGTCCTCAAGCAGCCGGGGAGCCCGGGCGCGGGCACGCTGGCCGACGTCCCGGTGACGGTGACCGGCACATTGGGCGCGCCGAAGGTGCGGCCCGATGTCGGGGGGATGGCCAAGGCGCGGGTACAGCAGGAGGTCGAGAAACACAAGCAGGAGCTGCAGCAGAAACTGCAGGACAAGCTCCAGGACCTGTTAAAGGGCAAGTAACGCCCCTAACGGCGCCGGCGGGGTGGGGTTCGGCCCGTCGCCCGGCGCTGTCCCTTTGGCGCGTCTCGGGCGAAGAATATCCCCCGGGCGATTAAACTTAGCTGCAAGGCGCTGGTTCTAAAGTGCAACCGGCATTCCGCCGGGTACGCCGTATTGAAGGGAGCTCCGTGGGCACGAACCCCGAACACATGGGCAACCCGCCCGACGCCCCGGACGAGCCGGTCACCTGGATCGGGCGGGATCGCGGGTTCGAGCGGGTATCGGTACCGGAAGCCCCGGGGTCGCTGCGCGCTGCTCCGGCGGTCGCACAGGTACCCGGCGCCCTGCGCCGCTGGCTGGTCCCCGCGTCCGTGGTACTCGCCGCGCTGCTGCTCGCCTCGGCCTCGTTCATGCTGCTCGGCCGCAAGCCCCACGTGACGCCGCTCGCGCACCAGAAGGACATCCCGCTCGTCACGGTGATGATGCCGCAGGTGAAGGAAGTCACCGCCAACGTGAGCTTCACCGGGGCGATTGCGGCCCGCTACGACATGCCGATCGCCAACGAAGGCGACACGGCGCGGATCGTCGGCGTGTACGTCGAGCAGGGCGATCACGTGCAGAAGGGTCAGCTGCTCGCCAGACTCGATGACTCGATCCTGATACCCCAGATCAACCGCCTCGCCGCCTCGCTCGAGCAGGCGCGAGCTCAGGCCGATCTGTCCGCGGCCGAATACAAGCGTGCGCTCGGAGTCGAGGCCGCCGGCGCGCTCTCGGCGGAGGACATCGAGAAGCGCCGCGCGACCGCGGTGACCGATGCCGCGAGCGTCAAAGTAGCGGCGGCACAACTCGCCGAGGCGCAGGCGCGGCTCGCGCGCACCCGCATCGTCGCCCCGTTCGCCGGCACCGTGCTGACACGCCGCGCCGAAGTCGGCCAGATCGCCAATCCAGGCGGCGAAGCGCTGTTTCGCGTGGCGAGCGGCGGCGAGGTCGAGATGCGCGGCCAGATCGCCGAGCAGGACCTCGCGCAGGTGAAGGTGGGCCAGCCGGCCATGGTGTACCTGACGGGACTCGCGCGTCCCTTCGAGGGCAAGGTCCGACTGCTCGGCGCGATCATCGATCCACAGACGCGCCTCGGCGACATCCGTATCGCGCTCAAGCCCGATCCGGCGCTACGGCCCGGGGCTTTCGCGCGCGCCGACGTGACCGTCGCCCAGGCGCGCCGCCCGGTGCTGCCCCAGACCGCGGTGTTCTCCGACAGCGGCGGCAGCTACGTGCTCCTCGTCGATGCGCAGGGGCAGGTGGTGCGGCGGGCGGTGCGCGTGGCGCAGACCTCCGAGGGCGGCGTGGTCATCGCCTCGGGGCTGAAGGGCGACGAGCAGGTGGTCAAGACGGCCGGCGGGTTTCTGCGCGACGGCGAGTCGGTCACGGTCGTCACGGACACCGAGCAGGCCTCGCCGCCGTGAAAAACATCTCTGCATGGGCCATCCGGCACCCGCTGCCGCCGGTGATGCTGTTCGTGGTGCTGTTCTTCATGGGCCTGGCGGCGTTCATACGGCTGCCGGTGACGCTCAACCCCGATATCTCCTTCCCCGCGGTGATCGTCACCATCGCGCAGCCCGGCGCCTCGCCGCAGGAGCTCGAGACCCAGGTCATGCAGAAGGTCGAGGGCGCCGTCGCCGGCATCGGCAACATCGACAACATCACCTCCTGGGCGCCCGAGGGCCAGGCCAACATCGCGATCCAGTTCAACATCGGCACGCCGATCGACCGCGCGGTCGCCGACGTGCGTGACGCCGTGTCCAAGGTGCGGGTGCAGCTGCCGCAGTCGATCCAGGAGCCGGTGGTGCAGCGTGTCGACACGGACGGTCCGCCGATCGTCTACTACGCCGTCAGCTCGAGCGTGCTCAGCGAGGAGGATCTTTCCTGGTTCGTCGACAACACCGTCACCAAGCGGCTGCTCGGCGTGCCGGGCGTGGCACAGGTGAATCGCGGCGGCGGCGTCAACCGCGAGATCCGCGTCGAGCTCGACCCGGCGCGCATGCAGGCGCTCGGCATCACTGCCGTCCAGGTGAACGAGCAGCTGCGTAGCCTCAACCTCGACTCCCCGGGCGGGCGGGCGCAGCTCGGGGGCGGCGAGCAGTCGATCCGCGTGCTCGGCGGGGCGCACAGCGCCGCCGCGCTCGGCGACACCCAGATCATGCTCCCCGGCGGGCGCTTCGCGAAGCTCTCGGACCTCGCCGACGTGCGCGACAGCGTGGGCGAGATCCGCCAGATGGCGCGCCTCAACGGCCGCCCGGCGACCACCTTCGGAGTGGTCAAGACCAAGGGCTCCTCCGACGTCAGCGTCTACAACGGCATCCAGGAGGAGCTCGCCAAGATCCGCAAGGAGGATCCCGAGGTGAAGATGACGCAGATCTTCACCACGGTGGACTACACCAAGGAGACCTACCACTCGGCGCTCAGCGCGTTCATCGAGGGCTCGCTGCTCGCGGTGCTGGTCGTGTGGTTGTTCCTGCGCGACATGCGCGCGACGGCCATCTCGGCGCTCGCCATCCCGCTGTCGGCCATACCGACCTTCGCCTTCATGCAGTGGATGGGCTTCACGCTCAACTCGATCAGCCTGCTGGCGCTCTCGCTCGTCGCGGGGGTGCTGGTCGACGATGCGATCGTCGAGATCGAGAACATCGTGCGCCACATGCGTCTGGGAAAGAGCGGCTTCCAGGCCGCCCTCGACGCCGCCGACCAGATCGGGCTCGCGGTGGTCGCGACCTCGTCCACCATCATCGCGGTGTTCCTGCCGGTGAGCTTCATGGGCGGCATCACCGGGCAGTACTTCATCCAGTTCGGCCTGACGGTGGCGGCCGCGGTATTCTTCTCGCTGCTGGTGGCGCGGCTCATCACTCCGGTCATCGCCGCCTACACCCTCAAGCCCGACAGCGTCGCCCACGCCACCGATGGAGCGGTGATGCGCTGGTACCTGCGCGCGCTCAGCTGGTGCGCGCGTCACCGCTGGAAGACCGTGGCGGCGGGCGTGGCGTTCTTTGCACTCTCGATCGTGGGACTCGGCCTGATCCCCAAATCCTTCGTGCCGGAGGACGACCTCGGCTCCTCCGCGCTGCACATCGAGCTGCCGCCCGGCGTGCGTATCGAGGACACCGCGGCAACCTCGGCCGCGGCCTACCGCATCATCGCCCGCCAGCCCGAGGTCGCCGACGTGGTCGAGTCGATCGGCGACAATGATGAGGGCATCCGCTCGGCAGAGCTCGACGTCGCGCTGGTGCCGGCCAAGCAGCGCCACGTGACGCAGCGCGAGTTCGAGGACCGCATGCTCAAGGACCTGCGCGCGGCGATCCCCGACGCCCAGATCCATTTCTTCCGCGGCAACGGCGGCAGCGATATCGTGTTCTACATCACCGGCGACGACCCGGCGCTCACCTATGCGACCGCCCGCAAGGTCGTCGACGAGATGCGCGGCTTGTCGGTGCTGCGCAACGCCCGCATCGACAACGACCTGCCGAGCCCGGAGGTGCTGGTGCGGCCGCATTTCGACCTCGCATCGCAGCTCGGCGTCACCGTCGAGAGCATCAGCGAGACCATCCGCATCGCAACCCTCGGAGACCTCGACCAGAACAGCGCCAAGTTCCAACTCGCGGACCGCCAGGTGCCGATCCGCGTCAGCCTCACCGAGGGCAGCCGCAAGGACCTGACGACCCTCGAGAACCTGCCGGTGCCGACGGCCGGCGGCGGCAGCGTGCCGCTCAAGCAGGTGGCCGACATCAGCTTCGGTGAAGGCCCGACGCGGGTGCGGCGCTACAACCAGAGCCGCCGGCTCATGATCGAGGCCGACCTCAACAACGGCGCCACGATCGGCACCGCCACGACCAGGATCCACGAGCTGCCGACGCTCAAGCACCTGCCGCACGGCGTGCGGCTGGTCGATCAGGGCGACGCCAAGTACATGAACGAGCTGTTCACCAACTTCATCCTGGCGATGACCACGGGTGTGCTGATGGTGTTCGCCGTGCTGGTGCTGCTGTTCGCGCGCGTGTTGCAGCCGATCACGATCCTGTCGGCGCTGCCGCTGTCGATCGGCGGCGCGGTGGCGGCGCTCGCGCTCACCGGCAATTCGCTGTCGCTCGCGGTGATGATCGGCTTCCTCATGCTGATGGGCATCGTCGCCAAGAACTCGATCCTGCTGGTCGACTTCGCGATCGAGGAGATGCGCGCAGGTAAGGACCGCCTCACGGCCATTCTGGAGGCCGGCCACAAGCGCGCCCGGCCGATCGTGATGACCACCGTCGCCATGGTGGCAGGCATGCTGCCGGTCGCCCTCGGGCTCGGCGGCGACAAGGAGTTTCGCGCGCCGATGGCGATCGCGGTGATCGGCGGACTGATCACCTCGACCGCGCTCACGCTGGTCATCGTGCCGGCAGCCTTCACGCTGATCGACGACATCGAGCGCTGGCTCGCGCCGCGAGTCGGACGGGTGCTGGTGGCGCAGCCCGCGCCCGCCAGCCCGACCACCCGTCCGCGGCCCGTAGCCTGAGCGCAATGCCGAGCGCGCGTCCCGCCTGGTGGGTGCGGCTGCTGGCGCGCATTCCGCTCGGGGTTCTCTACGTCCCGGCAGCGGTCGTCGGCTGGCTGGCGTTTCGCGTCGTGCCCTACCGGTTGCGGATGGTGCACGCGAGCCTGGCACTCGCCTTTCCCGAGTTCGGTGCCGCGAAGCTCCGCGCGGTGAGGCGCCGCTACTACCTCGGCTTCGCGCAGATGGCGGTCGAGCTCGTCAAGGCGGCGGGCATGAAGCCGGAGCAGATCCGCCGCCGGGTGCGTATCGTGAACCTCGAGGGTCCCCGTGCCTTCCTGGGTCAGGGCCAGTCGGTGCTGCTGGTGGCGGCGCACCAGTGCAACTGGGAATGGATGCTGCTCGCACTCTCGCTCGAGCTCGCTTACCCGCTCGATGCAGCCTATAAGCCGCTGGTGAATCCCTGGGCGGAGCGCGAGATGACGAAGCTGCGCAGCCGCTTCGGCTGCCGCCTGGTGCCCGCCGGCGAGCTGCTGCCCGACATCCTCAGGCGCCACGGGATGGTGCGGGCGATCGCCATGGTGGCCGACCAGGAGCCCACCAGGAGCGAGCGCAAGTACTGGACGCGCTTCCTGAACCGCGATACCGCCTTCTACCTGGGGCCGGAGGAGATTGCGCGCGTGACGCGCTTCCCGGTGTTCTTCATCGCCATGCGCCGGCGCGCGCGCGGGCACTACGAAATGGAGTTCAAGCCGCTGCTCGGTGCCGGCGAGAGCCTGCCGCCCGGTGAGCTCACGGAGCGTTACGCGCGGCTCGTCGAGCAGCAGATCCGCGCCGCGCCGCCCGACTGGCCGTGGTCGCACAAGCGCTGGAAGCTCAGGAAGTCGCTCTACCAGCAGGGCGTCGTCTGAGGCGCTGACGCGCCAGACGCACCGCCCTCGCCCGGCCCGGCATCCGGACGCTGCGGTCCGGACGCCGGGAATGGCGCTGCCTAGTGGATCTGCCCGCGGATCGCGCCGCCGGGCGCCGCCTGCGAGGCGACGCTCGCGGATCCCTTGCCTGCCTCGAGAGCCTCGACGTCCCTCGCCCCGATGCGTGCGAGCTCCCGCGACCAGTGATTGACATCGGCGGCATCCCGCGTGAGCGCAAGGCCGGTCGCGCCCGCGGCGCCGGTATCGAGCGCCGCGGCCGTCGCCGCTTCGACGCCGCTCGAGTTGACGTTGACCGTGAGCGTTCCCGAGCGCGTGTCGAGCGTCGTCGCGGCCACGCCGCTGGCTGCCCCGCCGAGCGCCGCTGTCTCGGGCGTGGCAGTGAGCTCGGAGAAAGTCACCTCGATGTGGTCGGGCACGAGCTGCCCGCGGACCTCGCCGGCCGGGTGGGCAGCCGAGGCCGCGATCAGGTAGAGCCTGCCCTGCGCGAACGCGGCGCGCTGTTCCGCGGTGAGCAGCGCGCCGGCGGGAACGTGCCAGTCAGCCGCGCCGGCCGCACCCGGTTCGAGCGCCATGATCGCCGCTCCGCTCGAGCCGGCAAAGCCCTGGTTGAGGGTCACGGCCCGGGCCGTGAAACCGCTCAGAGCGACCGTGCCGCTCACGGCGCCCGTCTCCGAATCGACGCCGATCCGGGCCATTCCGGAGGACTTGGAGTCCGGAGCGGGGAAGATCTGCGCGGGCGCCATGGCCGCCGCAAAGACCCCGCCCGTCACGGTGACCATGACCGCCGCCGAGGTCGTCGAGTCGTTCTTGCTGTCGGTCGCCTTGGCGGTGATGGAGTGGCTGCCGTTCGTGGCGGCGGCGGCATTCCAATTGACGGTGTAAGGCGAGGCCATCGCCGTCCCAACCGACGTGCCGTCGACGAAGAACTGGACGCTCACGATGGTGAGCATGTAGGTCGCAGAGGCCGTCGCGGTGGCGGTGAGCGGCACGGTGCCGCTCACGGTGGCGCCCGACGCGGGCGCCGTGAGCGCGACGGTCGGCGGGGGACAGGGGTTGGCATAGCCCATACCGCAGGTCCCGGCGCCCCCGCCGCCCATGCTGTAGCTGCTGCCGCCGTAACCGCCGCATGAGGCCACGCCCGCGGCGAGCAACGCGCCGGCGAGCGCCAGCCGTGCCGTGAGAGTCGATCGTTCCCAAAAGCCAAGCGCGTGCATGTGAAGACACCCCTTTGAGTTTCAAGCTCGTTGGTGAGTGTCTGCGCGAGCGGCGCGGGTTTCCGCGGCGGCCTCGTGGGAACAGAGATGGGGGTAGCGGCGGCGCTTTCAGCGATCGGCGGATCCGCCGCGCCCGGGGTCGTCGGGGCGCCGCAGCTCGCGCGGCAGCGTGAAGAACACCCGCTCGTCGCGCCCGGTGACTTCCCGGGGAGGCTCGCCGCCCCAGGCGACCAGCCGCTCGACCACCTGCTGCACCAGCAGCTCCGGCGCGGAGGCGCCGGCGGTAACTCCCACGGCGCGCCGGCCCGCGAACCACTCCGCGCGCAGGTCCTGCGGCCCGTCGACCAGATAGCCGGGCACGCCGGCGCGGTCGGCGAGCTCGCGCAGGCGGTTGGAATTGGAGCTCGCGCGCGAGCCGACCACCAGCAGCACGTCGCACTGCTCGAGCAGGCGCTTGACGGCGTCCTGGCGATTCTGCGTGGCGTAGCAGATGTCCTCGCGTCGCGGCGTGGCGAGGCGGGGAAAGCGGCGGCGCAGCGCCGCGACGATCTCCACCGTGTCATCGACCGAGAGCGTCGTCTGCGTGACGAGCGCGAGACTCTCCGGATCGCGCACCGCGAGTGCCTCGACGGCGGCGAGATTCTCGATGAGCTGGATGCTGCCGCCGAAGGACGCATCGAAGCGCCCCATGGTGCCTTCGACCTCGGGGTGACCCGCGTGCCCGATGAGCAGCACGTCGCGGCCCTCGCGCGCGTAGCGCTGCACCTCCATGTGCACCTTGGTGACCAGCGGACAGGTGGCGTTGAACACCGTGAGCTGCCGCCGGTAGGCCTCCTCCTCCACCGCGCTCGACACCCCGTGGGCGGAGAAGATCACGGTGCCGCCGGCAGGCACCTCGGCGAGCTCGTCGACGAAGCGCGCGCCGAGGGTGCGCAGCCGCTCGACCACGTGGCGGTTGTGAACCACCTCGTGGCGGACGTAGATCGGCGGACCGAAGAGCTCCAGCGCCCGCTCGACGATGTCGATCGCGCGGTCGACGCCGGCGCAGAAGCCGCGGGGATTGGCGAGCAGCACTTGCATCAGCGCCTCCCGTTACTTCGCCGCGCGCGCTTCGCGCCAGGCGTCGAACAGCAGCACGGCCGCGCCGAGCGTGATGGCCGAGTCGGCGAGGTTGAAGGCGGGGAAGTGGTGCGGTCCCCAGTGCACGTCGATGAAGTCGATCACGTGACCGAGCCGCAGCCGATCGATCATGTTGCCGAGCGCGCCGCCGACGATGAGCGAGAGCCCGCAGGCGAGCAGCGCCTGCGTCGCGGCGCGCAACCGTCGCAGCCACACGATGAGCACCGCGCTCACCCCGAGCGCCAGCGCCACCAGCACCCAGCGCTGCCAGCCCGAGGCGTGCGACAGCAGGCTGAAGGCGGCGCCCGGGTTGTAGGTGCTCACGAAGTCGAGCACCGGCAGCAGCTGCACGCGCTCGAGCAGCTGGAAGTGCCCCGCGATCCAGGACTTCGCGGCCTGATCGGCCACGATGACGAGGGCGGCGAGCGGCAGCCAGCGCCAGCCGCTTAGTCCCGCCGACGCGGGCGGCGGCATCCCATCGGCGCCGCCGCTACGCTTCCCCGCTGCGTCCGCCGCATTCATACGAAGCGCCGCGCCTCGCCCGTGGTACCGAGATTGCTGATGCACCGATCGCACAGCTGCGGATGCGCGGCATGCGTGCCCACATCGGGGCGCCGATGCCAGCAGCGCACGCACTTGGGATCGCCGCTGCGGCGCGCGGCGATCCACACGCCCTCGAAGTCGGCGGCCGGCACCGCGGCGGCGGGTGGGGCCGCGACTTCGTGTACCTCGGCCGCGGAGGTGATCAGCAGGAAGCGCAGCTCCGGCCCGAGCGCCGCAAAGCGCCGGTACTCCCCCGGCACGCAATACACGTCGATCGCGGCATCGAGCGGGGCGCCGATGGCGCCGGCGTCGCGCAGCTTCTCGAGCTCGCGCGTCACGCCGGTGCGCAGCCGGATGAGCGCCTCCCAGTCGATGTCGTCCGCGGCGGCTGCGGGCGGCGCATACCAGGTCTCGTGGAACACCGACTCGCGCCGCTCGCCGGGCAGATGGCGCCACACCTCCTCGGCGGTGAACGACAGGATGGGGGCCAGCCAGCGCACCATCGCCTCGGCGATGTGAAACATCGCGGTCTGGGCCGAGCGGCGCGGGCGGCCGGCGGCGGGCGTCGTGTAGAGGCGGTCCTTGAGCACGTCGAGGTAGAAGCCGCCGAGATCCACGCTGCAGAAGTTGTGGACCTTCTGGTAGATGAGATGGAAGGTGTAGCGGCGGTAGGCGTCGAGCACTTCCGCCTGCAGCGTGCGGGTACGCGCGAGCGCATACGCGTCGAGCGCGAGCAGCTCGCCGGCGGGGAGCAGGTCGCGCTGCGGGTCGAAGCCGTGCAGGTTGCCGAGCAGGAAGCGCAGCGTATTGCGCATGCGGCGGTAGGAATCGGCCATGCGCCTGAGGATCTCGTCCGAGACGCTCATCTCGTTGGCGTAGTCGGTGGCCGAGACCCACAGCCGCAGCACGTCGGCGCCGAGCGTGTTCATGACCCGCTGCGGGGCGATCACGTTGCCGAGGGACTTCGACTGCTTGCGGCCCTGCTCATCGACGGTGAAGCCATGGGTGAGCACGCCCCGGTAGGGGGCACGCTGGTAGAGCGCCTCCGACATGAGCAGCGAGCTGTGAAACCAGCCGCGATGCTGGTCCGAGCCCTCGAGATACAGGTCCACCGGGGCTGCGACCTCGGGGCGCTCGGTGCCGACGCACTCGAACGACAGCCCCGAGTCCGCCCACACGTCCATGACGTCGGTCACCTTGGCGTAGTGCGCGGCCTCCTCGCCGAGGAGCTCGCGCGGCTCGAGCGCGAACCAGGCGTCGATCCCGCCCTGCTCGACGCGCGCGGCTGCCGCCTCGATCAGCTCCACGGTGCGCGGGTGCAGCGCACCGGTCTGGCGGTGCACGAACAGCGGGATCGGCACCCCCCAGACTCGCTGGCGCGAGATGCACCAGTCCGGCCGGCTCTCGATCATGCCGGTGATGCGCGGCTCGCCCCAGGCGGGCGTCCACTCGACGCCCCTGATGTCGCGCAGCGCATGCGAGCGCAGCTGCGCGCGATCCATGCTGATGAACCACTGGGGTGTGGCGCGGAAGATCACCGGGCTCTTGTGGCGCCAGCAGTGCGGATAGCTGTGGCGGAAGGGCTCCTGGTGCAGGAGTCGCCCGGCGGCCTCGAGCGCCTCGATGAGCACCGGGTTGGCCTTTTCGACCGCGAGGCCGACGACCTGTGGCGGGTGCGTACCGGGCAGGAAGCGCCCGTCGTCGCCGACCGGGTTTGCGACCGCCAGCCGATAGCGTTGCCCGACGGCGAAGTCCTCCTGGCCATGACCGGGTGCGGTGTGCACCGCGCCGGTGCCGGCATCGAGAGTCACGTGCTCGCCGAGCACCACGGGCACCGTGCGCTCATCGAGCGGATGGCGGAGCTTCAGTCCTTCGAGCACCCGGCCCTCGAAATCCGCGAGGCGGGCCGCGCCGCTGGCACCCAAGCGCTCGAGGCAGGAGTCGACGAGGTCGGCCGCGAGGATCCAGCGGTGCCGCTCGCCGCGCAGCTCGGCCTCGAGGAGCACGTAACGGAACTCGGCGCGCAGCGCCACCGCCTGGTTGGCGGGCAGCGTCCAGGGCGTCGTGGTCCAGATCACGACGTCGACGGGCGCGCTGCCGAGCACGGCCCCGGCGACCTTGATGCGCGCCGCCAGATCATCGTTGTCGGCGACGCGGAACGCGACGTCGATCGCCGGCGAGACCTTCTCTTCGTACTCGACCTCGGCCTCGGCGAGCGCCGAGCGGCAATCGACGCACCAGTGCACGGGCTTCACGCCCTGGTAGAGGTGGCCGTTCTCGATGATGCGGCCGAAGGCGCGCAGCTGCTGCGCCTCGTAGCGCGGCGACATCGTGAGATAGGGATGGTCCCAGTCGCCGAGCACCCCGAGCCGCTTGAAGTCGGAGCGCTGCAGCTCGAGCTGCTCGCGCGCGTAGGCGCGGCAGGCGGCGCGGAACGCCGTCGCGTCGAGCTTCTGCCCCGGGCGCCCGTGCTGCTTCTCGACCTGGTGCTCGATCGGCAGTCCGTGGCAGTCCCAGCCGGGGATGTAGGGGGAATCGAAGCCGTCGAGGGAGCGCGACTTCACCACGACGTCCTTGAGGATCTTGTTGACCGCATGGCCGATGTGGATCGCACCGTTGGCGTACGGCGGACCGTCGTGCAGCACGAAGCGCGGCCGCCCGCGCGAGAGCTGCCGCAGCTTCGCGTACACGGCGCGCTGTTCCCATTCGCGCACCATGGCCGGTTCGCGCTGGGCGAGATCCGCCTTCATCGGGAAGTCGGTCTTCGGCAGGTTGATCGTGTGCTTGTAGTCGGCCATGTCCACCCGTTCAGCTCTCAGGCGCCCGCGAGGGCGAGAATGCGGCGCGCGTCGGCGGCGTCGCGCTGCATCTGCGCGGCGAGCGCCTCGAGCGTCGCAAAGTGCCGCTCGTCGCGGAGCTTGGCGGCGAATTCCACCTCGATCTCGCGCCCGTAGAGGTCGCCGCAGAAGTCGAATACGTGCGCCTCGAGCAGCACCTCGCGCCCGCCGACGCTCGGGCGCGTGCCGAGACTCGCGACGCCGGGACGCACCGTGTCGGCCACCCCGTGCACCTGCACCGCGAAGATCCCGGCGACCGGCGAGCGAGCCCGGCCGAGCGCGAGGTTCGCGGTCGGAAAGCCGAGGTCGCGCCCGAGGCGCTCGCCGCGGATCACCCGGCCGCGCATCGAATAAGGACGGCCGAGCCAGCGGCGCGCCTGGGTGAAGTCCCCGCGCGCGAGCGCCGCGCGCACCGCGCTGCTGCTGATGCGCTCGCCGTCGAGGGTCACCGGGGGCACGACCTCGACCGTGAAGCCGAGCCGCTCGCCGGCTGCCGCCAGCACCGATGCCGTCGCCGCCCCCTGGCGCCCGAAGCGAAAATCATGGCCGACCACGACCACGCGGGCACGCAGCTCGCGCGCGAGCAGCTCGGCAAACGCGTCGGCGGAAAGGTTACGCAAAGCTGCGCCGAAGCGCAGCAGCCACAGGTAATCGAGCCCCGCCCGGCTCACGATCTGCCACCGCTCGCGCAGCGTCGTGAGGCGCGGCGGCGGATCGTCGGGGTCGAGGAACTCCCGCGGCATGGGCTCGAAAGTGAGCAGCACCGAGGGCTCGCCGAGGCGCGCGGCGTGCTCACGCACGCGGGCGAGCAGCGCCTGATGCCCGAGGTGCACACCGTCGTAGGTGCCGATGGTCACGACGCATCCGCTGTGCTGCCGGGGCAGATCCCTGTGTCCGCGAATGAGCCGCATCCAGAACTCTAAGCTCCTGATCCTGAAGGACTAAGCTGCGCCATCGACCGCACCGCGCAGACCGACGCGTAGTTTATGTGAAGCGGCCGCGCCGCGCCCCGCAGGCGCACCCCGAGCGTTGACAACCCCGCCCCCGATGCGCAGACTACCGCCCCCGCGACCGGGTACTCGTCGATCCCGAGCTCAAATTTAGTGGCTAATACCAAGTCCGCCGAAAAGGCCGCCCACCAGGCCGAGAAGCACCGGGCGCACAACGTGGCGCTGCGCTCACGCATGCGCACCGCCGTGCGCAAGGTGATCACCGCGATCGCCAGCGGGAACAAAGAGGCGGCGCTGAATATCTATCGGGAGGCCGTGCCGGTCATCGACACGCTGGTTGGCAAGCAGATCATCCACCGCAACAAGGCCGCGCGGCACAAGAGCCGCCTCGCGGCCCGCATCCGTGCGATGCAATGAGGCCTATGAACGTCAACGGAAAGACCCGGATCCCGAAGGCCGTCGTGCCCGTGCCGCTCAAGTTGCGGCCCGCCGCCCGGCGGCAGTTCCTCCTGGAGTTGATGCGCGCGCCCGTGACGCGCGCGCGTCCCGCTCCAAAAGCTTCATAACCGCCCCGCAGAGCTCTTTCGTCCCCGCGCCGGTCGCCCCTGAGATCAGGAACCGCGGCCCGCGGTAGCGCAGCTCCCGCACGATCGCACGCGCGCGCCGCTCGGCCTCCGCGTCGGGCAGCAGATCGCGCTTGTTCAGAATGAGCCAGCGCGGCTTGGCCGCGAGCGCCGGGCTGAACTTGCGCAGCTCGCGCACGATCGCGCGCACATCGCGCACCGGGTCGGCCTCGGGGTCCGGCGGCGCGATGTCCACCAGGTGCAGCAGCAGCCGCGTGCGCTCGAGATGGCGCAGGAAGCGGTGGCCGAGACCGGCGCCTTCGGCCGCCCCCTCGATCAGGCCCGGGATATCGGCCATCACGAAGCTGCGGTGCGCGCCGACGTCCACCACCCCGAGATTCGGGTGCAGCGTGGTAAAGGGATAATCCGCCACCTTGGGGCGCGCAGCCGAGACTGCGCGGATGAGCGTCGACTTGCCGGCGTTGGGGAGCCCGAGCAGGCCGACGTCGGCGATCAGCCGCAGCTCGAGCTCGAGCGTGCGCTTCTCGCCCGGCAGGCCCGGGCCGAACTGGCGCGGCGCGCGGTTGGTGCTCGACTTGAAGCGCTGGTTGCCCCAGCCGCCCTTGCCACCGCGCGCGACCAGCAGCTCCTCGCCGTCGCGGGTGAGGTCGCCGAGCTGCTCGCGGGTATCGGCGTCGCGCACCACGGTGCCGATCGGTACGGCCAGGTACAGATCCGCGCCGCCGCGGCCGCTGCAGTCGTTCGAGCCACCGGGCTCGCCGTGCGCCGCCTTGTAGGTCCGCTCGATGCGAAAGTCCACCAGCGTGTTGATGCCGGAGGCCGCGCGCAGGAACACGCTGCCGCCGTGGCCGCCGTCGCCGCCATCCGGCCCGCCGAAGGGGACGAATTTCTCGCGGCGGAAGCTCGCGCTGCCGCGGCCGCCGTTACCGGCCTGTACCCGCGCCCGCGCCTCGTCGAGGAATTTCATGACGCGACTCTACTCAATTCACCTGCGCACCGCGGAGGCGGCCGCACAAACGAAAACCCCGGCTCTTCGGGCCGGGGTGCTCGCGGGAAACTGCGGGCCCGACGTGGCGCGGGACTCAAGCCTTCGGCGGCAGCACGTTCACGTACAGGTGCTGCTCGGCGCCGCGCTTGCGGAACTCCACCCGGCCACTCACCTTGGCGAACAGCGTGTGATCCGAGCCGGTGCCGACGTTGTCGCCGGCACGTACCGGGGTGCCGCGCTGGCGCACGATGATGTTGCCGGCGAGCACCTGCTCGCCGCCGAAGCGCTTCACCCCGAGTCGCTTGGAGTGGGAATCGCGCCCGTTCTTGGTACTGCCGCCTGCCTTCTTGTGTGCCATCGCTAACCCGCGCTGATGTCGGTGACCTTCACTTCCGTGAACTGCTGGCGGTGGTTCTTCTGCCGCAGGTAATGCGCGCGGCGCTTGAACTTCACCACCGATACCTTGGGGCCCTTGCCGTGGCGCACCACCGTGGCGAGCACCCGCCCGCCCTTGAGGGTCGGCTTGCCGACCCGCACGTCGGCACCCTCCCCGACGAGCAGCACCTCGCCGAACTCGACCGTGGCGCCCGGTTCCGCGTCGAGCCGCTCGACCCGCAGCACCTCGTCCTTGGTCACCCGATATTGCTTGCCGCCCGTGGCGATGACCGCGTACATGGTAGTGCTGCTTCGAGGGAGGGGTCCGGAGAAAGGCCGCGCATTCTACTGGCGGCCGCACTCGAACGTCAAACGCCCGATTTCCGAGCAGCCACCAACACTTAGCGGGGCCCTGCGCCCGCCCGACCTCGCGCCGCGCCGGACTGCCCGGCGCGATTCTCCTCGGACCTGCCGGTCGGATAGGATGCGCCGGCCGCCCCGCCGAGGGGCCGCCGTCGAAGGGGTGCAGGAAGGGCCGTTGCCGGCAATGAGCCTCGAGGAGATTCGCGCGCTGGTGCAAGAGGACCTCCGCTCGGTGGACGGGGTCATCCGCGCACGCCTGAAGAGCGCGGTGCCACTGGTCGACAGGGTCGCCGAGCACATCATCGCCGGCGGCGGCAAGCGGCTGCGACCGCTGCTGGTGGTGCTCGCCGCGCGCGCCTGCGGCCGGCAGGGAGCCGCGCCGGTCGAGGCCGCGGCCTTCATCGAGTTCATCCACACCGCGACGCTCCTGCACGATGACGTGGTCGACGGCTCGTCGCTGCGCCGCGGTCGCCACACGGCCAATGAGGTGTTCGGCAACCAGGCGAGCGTGCTGGTCGGAGACTTCGTCTACTCGCGCGCCTTCCAGATGATGGCCGCGCTCGCGTCCCAGGCGGTGATGGAGATCATGGCGGATGCCACCAACGCCATCGCCGAAGGCGAGGTGCTGCAGCTGATGAACGCCCACGATCCGGACACCACCGAGGAGCGCTACCTGGAGGTGATCTACCGCAAGACCGCACGGCTCTTCGAGGCCGGCGCCGAGGTGGCTGCGGTGCTCGCCGATGCCGGCCCCGCGGTGCGTGCCGCGCTCGCCGCTTACGGCCGGCACCTCGGCACCGCCTACCAACTGGTTGACGACGTGCTCGATTACCGCTCCAACCCGGGCGAGCGCGGCAAGAACCTCGGCGACGACCTCGCCGAGGGCAAGCCCACGCTGCCGCTCATCCACGCGCTGCGCCACGGCAGCGACGCGCAGCGCGCGGCGATCCGCCAGGCCATCGAGCAGGGCGGCCGCGGGCAGCTCCAGCCGGTGATCGATGCCATCGAGTCGACCGGCGGCCTCACCTACGCCGCGCGCCGCGCGCAGGCCGAGGCGGATGCAGCCCGGGGGGCGCTCGGCCCCCTGCCCGACTCCTCTTATAAGCAGGCCCTGGGCGCCCTCGCGCGCTTTGCGGTCGAGCACACCACCTGAACGATGTCCGGAGGCGGGCGGTGCGCGCTCGCCCCAAAGCCCAAGGGAACAATAAGGGAGCAAACCTCACATGAAACTCTGGAACTCTGCCCGCGTTCCTCTCGTCGGCGCCCTCGCCGCCGCCGCCGTGACGGTGCTGCCGGCGTCCGCGCACGCCGCCGGCGCAGCGGCCACGCCCGCGCCGGCGCCCGAGACGATCGTGCTCAAGGCCGCGCATCTCTTCGACTCCACCGGCCAGGGGCTGCGCGAGGGCGCGTTAGTGGTGCGCGCAGACCGCATCGTATCGGTCGGAACGGCGAGCGCGCCGCCCGGCGCGCGGGTGGTCGACCTCGGCGACGCGACGCTGCTGCCCGGTTTCATCGATGCACATGTGCACCTCACGCTGCAGCTCGAGAGAGACTATTACCACTGGCGCTACGACGAGCTGATGCGTTTCCCCGCCGAGCAGGCGCTCTATGCGGCGCTCTACGCGCGGCGCACGCTCGAGGCGGGCTTCACCACGGTGCGCAACGTCGGCGCCTCCGATTTCGTCGACATCGGACTGCGCAACGCGATCAATGCCGGAGTCACCGAGGGCCCGCGCATGCTGACCGCGGTGCACGGCATCGGCTCCCCGGGCGGACACTTCGACGAGGCGCCGTTCCCGCCGGACCGCATACACCCGGAAGGCCCGATCCAGGGGATCTGCAGCGGCCCCGAGGAGTGCCGTGAGGCGGTGCGCTACCAGCTGAAGTGGGGCGCGGACGTCATCAAGATCGCCGCGAGCGGCGGCGTGCTCTCGGAGAGCGACCCGGTCGACGTGCCGCAGCTCACGCTCGAGGAGATGCGCGCGATCGTCTCCGAGGCGCACGCGTGGAAGCGCAAGGTCGCGGCCCACTGCCACGGCGACGCGGCCGCGCGGCTCGCGATCGAAGCAGGCGTCGATTCGATCGAGCACGGCAGCTTCCTCACCGAGGACACGCTCCGGGTGATGAAGGCCAGGGGCGTCTACCTGGTGCCGACACGCATGACCGTGAACTGGGTCGAGAAGGAAGCCGGCAACTATCCGCCGAAGATCACCGCCAAGGCGCGCGCGGCTGCGGCCGCGCATGGCACCATGTTCAGAGCGGCGCTGCGCATCGGCGTGCCGATCGCGCTCGGCACCGACGCCGGCGTCTATCCGCACGGCATGAACGGCATGGAGTTCGCCGCCATGACCGACCTCGGCATGAGTCCGGCCGCAGCACTCCTCGCCGGCACGCGCGAGGCGGCCCGGCTGCTCGGCGTCGAGGCGGACGTCGGGACGCTCGAGGCGGGCAAGATCGCCGACGTCGTGGCGGTGCCGGGCAACGTGCTCGAGGACATCCATGCAACCGAGCACCCGGTGCTGGTCATGCATCTCGGGAAGATCGTGGTGCAGAAGCCGGGGACTTAGCCCCGGAGCCCCCCTGCCAGCGCTGGCGGCCGTGGGAGAGGCGTCGCATTGAAGCGTGGGGGGCGGTTCAGTACACTGCGCGGCCCGCCGCTCAGTGCCGCTCCCGGGCCGAAGAGCGCGCGGTCACGCCGATGCCGGGGTGTAGCTCAGCCTGGTAGAGCACTACGTTCGGGACGTAGGTGTCGCTGGTTCAAATCCAGTCACCCCGACCAATGAAATCAATTGATTAATTTCCCTGCTACCGCGGCAAGCCCGAAAAACCCGCACTGACTTGCCAAGCGCACAGATCGCGCGCACCGTGAATAGCACTGGCGGCAATCAACCGCGCGCCAGCACTCTGAAGCCGTCCACGCCCGTAGCCTAAACCCCGTTGGCTAGCCCGTCGTGCCGCTCCACCGTCTTACCCGGGAGAGCGTTATGGGCACGACTGACTTGCTCCTCACCAGGCTCGAACGAGAGCTGCGGCCCCTGGCGCGTAAGCGCATCGCCACCGGACGACTGCCCCGCGAGGAGCTCACTGGTGCGTGGGTCACTTGCGCGACAGCGCGGCTTTGCTCCCTGTGCGAAATCCCGATTGAGCCAGAGGAGCTCGATTACGAAATTGAGCGCGTCGGAGGCGCCGCGCAAACGCTTCGGTTTCACAGGGTTTGCCATTATGCATGGCAGCTCGAGTGCGAGCGCGTAAAACAACGGCCTCGGGGCGATCCGCATCGATCGGTGCCCCTATCAATGCATTCCTCCACGGCCCTGGAAAGGATCCTCGCGCACTCGGCGGACGCCTCGCTCATCGTTGATGAGTCGGGGACCGTCCTGCTCGCCAACGATCAAGCCTGCCAGTTGCTTCAGTACGCCGCCGGCGAACTCAGCGGCCAGAGAGTCGAGTTTCTCATTCCCGATCGGTTTCGCCTGGCGCACATCGGGCATCGCCTGCGCTTCATGGATGAGCGTCGCACGCGGCCGATGGGAGCGGGCCTCGAGTTGGTCGCTCTCTGCAAGGATGGTTCCGAGCGCCGGGTAGACATCAGCCTCAATCCGGTTCAGCGCGGATTGGAAACTCTCATTGTCGCGACAATCAGGATGCGGCAAGCACCCGCTGCACCGTACTGACTGCGCGCCCCGGCATGCGGGGCCGTATCAGCCGAGCTGCAGCCACTCGATGGCAGTGTCTTCGGTCTTGAAGATCCGTGTCGTGGCGCCGCGATTGACGGCGACGGTCTCGACGAAGCCGTGCCCCGCCTCGAGCGGGTTGATCACCGCCACGCGCAGCCCGCGCCACTCCGTGGCGAGCAGCTCACCGAGCGCGAAGCGATACTCGTTCGGCGGCGGCTCGGTGAGCGCGCTCGTGTCGAGCAGCACCCGCCGGCAGCCACGCTCATCTGCAGTCGTGCGTATCAGCGCCACGAGACGCTGGCTGCGGGCAAAGTCGCGCCTTCCGCGCACCACGACCCGCAGAATGCCGGCCTCCTCACTGAACTGGCACTCGTAGTCCTGCTCGTCCGCCATTGTCCCCCACGGCGCGCCGCGGCTGCCTGCCGCAGCCGCCGTCCCTCATGAGACGCGTACTCCATGGCATCCTACACTGTGGGACGCAACACGCCAGCCCCGAGCGCAACCGCCCGTGCCCGAAGACCGCCGCCAGCCCAGCGCCCTCCCACTGCCGCAGTCGCGGCACCGAATCGTCATCGTCGGCGGCGGGGCGGGCGGACTCGAGCTCGCCACCAGACTCGGTGACCGCTTCGGCCGGCGTGACCGGGCGCAGATCGAGCTGATCGACAAGTCCCGCGCCCACCTGTGGAAGCCGCTGCTGCACGAGATCGCGGCCGGCAGCATGGATCTCTCGGTGCACGAGCTCAACTATCTGGCCCAGTCGCACTGGCACCATTTCCGCTACCGGCTCGGCGAGATGATCGGGCTCGACCGGCAGCGGCGCGAAGTCCTCGTGGCACCGGTGTTCGATGAGGATGGCTGCGAGATCACACCGCAGCGCACGGTCGGCTACGACACGCTGGTGATCGCCGCCGGCAGTCTCACCAACGACTTCGGCACCCCCGGCGTCAAGGAGCACGCGATCGCGCTCGAGACGCCCGGCGATGCCGCGCGCTTTCATCGCCGGCTGGTCAACGCGCTCCTGCGCGCGCATGGGCAGCGCGAGCCGCTCCGCCCCGAGCAGCTGCAGGTCGCGATCATCGGTGCCGGGGCCACCGGCGTCGAGCTCGCCGCCGAGCTGCACAACACCACGCGGGAACTCGTCACCTACGGGCTCGACCGGATCGATCCCGACCAGGACATCAGGCTCAACGTGATCGAGGCCGCCGAGCGCATCCTGCCGGCACTGCCGGAGCGGCTGTCCGAAGCGGCGACCCGGCTGCTCGAGAGCAAGGGCGTGCGGGTGCGGACCGCGGCGCGGGTCGCCGAGGTGCTGCCCGCCGGGGTGAGGCTCGCGAGCGGGGAAGTCATCGCGTCGGAGCTGGTCGTCTGGGCGGCGGGTGTGAAGGCGCCGGATTTCCTCAAGGATCTGGACGGTCTGGAGACCAACCGCGCGAATCAACTGGTCGTGAGGCAGACGCTGCAGACCACCCGCGACGAGAACATCTTTGCCATCGGCGACTGCGCCGCCTGTCCCTGGCCGGAGAAGGCCACCAACGTGCCGCCGCGCGCACAGGCCGCTCACCAGCAGGCATCGCACATGGCCGGCCAGATCGCACGCCGGCTGGCGGGCAGGGAACTGCGAGCGTACCGCTACCGCGACTTCGGCTCGCTGGTCTCACTCGGCGAATACAGCACGGTCGGCAACCTCATGGGGGCGCTGATCGGGGGCAACCTGCTGATCGAGGGATACGTCGCCCGGTTGATGTACACCTCGCTCTACAAGATGCACGAGCTCGCGCTGCACGGCTTCACCAAGGTCGCCCTCGACACCGTGGCGCGGCTCATCACACGGCGCACCGAGCCGCATGTGAAGCTCCACTGAGCCAAGCGCGGTAACTCACTGAAAAGCAACAACGAGCCTTGCCGGACACGCTAGGGGTTGTGCCAGGCGGCGGCTCAGAGCCCCTATATGTGGTAGGCGAACACGGGCAACGGTCGTATTCTAGGGGCCGCCGCCGAGTGGGCGCGGACTCCCGGGGGAAGACCATGCCGCACGATGAACTCATCGCATTGCTCGACCGGGCGCGCACCGTTCTCGACCGCTACCTCTTCGATGCCGACGGCGATGCGATCCGCGATGACGTCGCCGAAGTGTGCATGGTGATCGACGATGCGCTGCCGAGCCGCACGCTCCTCGAGGTGAGGAAGGAGCTGGAGCGGCTGGCGCAGCGCCCGGCCGCCTGAGTCTCAGATGTGCGGTCGCTACATCGTCCGCATGCAGGAGAAGTATCTGCGCGAGTGGCAGGTACACGGACCACCGGCGTGGCTGATGGATTCCTACAACGTCGCGCCGACCCAGGGCGTGCCGATCGTGCGCCTGCGCGAGCGGCAGCGCGAGGGCGCCACCGTGCGCTGGGGGCTGGTGCCGTTCTTCGCGCGCGGTGAGCCGCCGAGGTACTCGACCATCAACGCGCGGCTCGAGACCTTCGAGACCGCGGCCTCCTACCGCGGGCCCTGGAGGCGCGGACAGCGTTGCGTGCAGCTGGCGAGCGGCTTCTACGAGTGGCACGTCGATGAGCGCGGCCGCAAGGCGCCGTACCTCATCACGGTCGCCGACCAGGAGCTGTTCGGTTTCGCGGCATTGTGGGACGCGAGCGTGCGCCCCGACGGCGAGGTCATCGAGAGCTGCGCGCACATCACGCTCCCGGCCAATGCACTCCTGACCGACATTCACAACGCCGGCAACCATCCCGGCCGCATGCCGGCGATCCTGCGCCGCGAGGACATCGACATCTGGCTCGGCGGCACGGCGGCGCAGGCCCGCGCGGTGCTGCTCCCGTACCGCTCCGACCTCATGCTCGCCTACCAGGTGAGCCCGCGCGTCAACTCGGTGCGCAACAACTCCCCGGAGCTGATCGAGCCCATCGCTGCGTAAGGACCGCAGCCTCACGCACGCCGTGCCGCCGCCCACGAACCGAGCAGGATCAGAGCGAGGCCCGCGATCAGGCTCACCCCGAGCGGCTCGCGCAGCACGACGACCCCGAGGAGCGTCGCGACCGCAGGGTTCACGTAGGTGAACACCGTCGCACGCGCAGCGCCCGTCTTCGCCACCAGGAAGAAATACAGCCAGAGCGCGATCGCGGTGCAGACAACCCCCAGCACGATCACGGAGAGGACGGCGAGGGCCGAGGGCACGTGCTCGGGAATGGTGACGAGGCTCGGCGGGAGCAGCACGATCGCCGCGACGGCGAGACTGAGTGCCACGGCGCCAAACTCATCGACCCCCTCCAGGTGGCGCTGGACGATGAGCGAGCCGGCGGCGTAACCGAAGACGGCGACGACCACGCAGCCGACGCCCGCCCAGCCGAGGAATCCCTGAACGGGGTCGATGCCGAGCAGCACGATGACCCCGGTGAATCCGCAGGCGAGTCCCGCGACCCGGCGCGCGGTGAGGCGCTCGCGCACGCCGAACAGCGGCGCGAGCAGAATGACGGTGAAGGGAAGCGTCGCGATCAGGATCGCGGTGAGGGAAGAGCTGATCCAGCGCTCGCCGAGCGAGATGAGGGGAAACGGCACCACCAGTTCCGCGAGCGCGAACGCACACACCGGGCGCCAGTGGCGCGCGGCGCTGCGCAGCGTCCCACGGTGCCAGGCGACCGGCACCAGTATCACCGCCCCGAGCGCCAGGCGTCCCCAGGCGACGGCGACGGGCGGGATCTCGGCGACCGCGAGCTTGATGAACAGGTACGGGATGCCCCAGATCACCGACAACGCGGCGAACGTCAAGGCGACGGGCCACGTCACCGGGCGGCTCGCGGCTGCACGATCGCGGCGAAGCGGGGCGCGCTTGCGATCACGACGCGCCGCTCTTCGACTCGAGCGCGCGCAGCGCCTCGCCGAGCCCTCGATCCCCGGGGCCGAGTCTGGCCGCGATCCGTCCCTGCGCATCGAGCAGCACCACCGTCGGAACCTCGCCGAGTGCCGCGAGCGCCGCCACCGTGATGAGTCGAAGAGCCACAGCTTGCCCCTCCTGCACCTGCGAGCGACCGGATACGGAATTCTATCGGCTTTGCGCGAGCGTGGGCGCGGACCGTAAGCTGCCGACGGTGCAGCGGCGCTCACAGGGGCCGGCGAGTCGGTTCGCTTGAAACAGAATGTCAGAGTACTGGTGATCGGTGGCGGAGTCGTCGGCTGCAGCGTTCTCTATCACCTCACCAGGCTCGGCTGGACTGAAGTCGCGCTGTGCGAGCGCCGCGAGCTCACCGCGGGCTCGAGCTGGCATGCCGCCGGACTCTTCCATGCGCTCAACAGCGACGCCGCGATGTCGCGCCTGCAGGCCTACACCATTGCGCTCTACCGCGAGCTCGAGCGCGCCTCGGGCCAGGCGATCGGCCTGCATTACACCGGCGGCCTGAACGTCGCGGCCACGGCCGAGCGCTGGGACCTGCTGCGCTCCGATCACGCTCGCCACCGCGTGCTCGGGCTCGAGACCGAGCTCGTGTCGCCGGCGCAAGTGCGCCAGCTCTTCCCGCTGATGGACGTGAGCGACGTGCGCGGCGCGCTCTACGATCCGATGGAAGGTTATCTCGATCCCTACGGAGCGACCCTCGCCTACGCGCAGGCCGCGCGCTCCGCGGGCGCCGAGATCTACCGTCACACGCGGGTGCTCGCCCTGACGCCGAGCGGCCGCGGCAGCTGGCTCGTCGCGACCGACCAGGGCGCGATCGAGGCGGAGCACGTGGTGAATGCCGGCGGTCTGTGGGCGCGGGAAGTCGGACAGCTGGTCGGCGTGCGCTTGCCGCTCGTGCCCATGGAGCACCACTACCTGATCACGGAAGACATCCCGGCGATCGCGCAACTCGGCCGCGAGCTGCCGCTCGTCGTCGACCTCGATGGCGAGATGTACCTGCGCCCCGAGGGACGGGGACTCCTGCTCGGCGTGTACGAGCACGACGCGACGGCCTGGTCGAGCGCCGGGACCTCCTTCGAGTTCGGCGACCACGAGCTGCTGGCGCCGCAGCTCGAGCGGCTCACGGGGGCACTCGAGCGCGGCTTCCGGCGCTTTCCCGCACTCAACGAGGCGGGGATCCGCCGCATCGTCAATGGGCCCTTCACCTTCACCCCGGACGGCAACCCGCTCGTCGGCCCGGTGCCGGGAGTACCGAACTTCTGGAGCGCCTGCGGCGTCATGGCGGGCTTCGCCCAGGGCGGCGGGGTCGGACTTACGCTCGCGCAGTGGATCATCGAAGGCGAGCCGGACGGGGACGTCTTCGCGCTCGACGTCGCGCGCTTCGGCACCTACGCGACACCGGCGTACGTGCTCGAGAAGGCGCGCGAGTTCTACGCGCGGCGCTTTTGCATCGCCTACCCGAACGAGCACTGGCCGGCGGCGCGGCCCTCCCGTACCTCGGCGCTGCACGACACGCTGGCGCGCGACAACGCGGTGTTCGGCGTGAGCTACGCGCTCGAGATACCGCTCTACTTCGCCTCGGCGGGCCGGGCCGCGGCCGAGAAGCCGACGCTGCGCCGCTCGGAGGCGTTCGCGGACGTGGCGCGTGAGTGCCGCGCGGCACGCGCGGCGGTGGCGGCGCTCGATGCCGCCTCGTTCGCGAAGTACGAGGTGCGCGGGCCGGGCGCGCGCGCGGGGCTCGACCGGCTGCTCGCCGGACGGCTGCCGCAGCCGGGCCGGATCCGTCTCACGCCGATGCTCGCACCGAGCGGCCGGCTGATGGGAGACTTGAGCACGGTGTGCCTCGCGCCCGACCGCTACTGGATCTTCGGCTCCGGGTACCTGCAGGCCTGGCACCTGCGCTGGTTCGCGAGCGTGCTCACGGCGTCGGATCTCGCCATCGAGAATCTCTCCGACCGGCTCGCCGGCATCGCGCTCATCGGCCCGCGCGCGCGCGAGCTGCTCGCGCGGCTCACCGGCGACGACGTCGGCAACGCCGCGTTCCCCTTCATGTCGCACCGGCGGCTGGAGGTCGGCCTCGCAGCGGCGGATGTGCTGCGCGTCTCGGAGACCGGCGAGCTCGCATTCGAGATCTATCTCGAGGCGCCCGGCATGCGCGCGCTCTATCAGCGCCTCGCCGAGGCCGGGCGCGAGCTCGGCCTCGAGCCGATCGGCAGCTACGCGCTCAATTCACTGCGACTCGAAAAGGGCTTCGGCCACTGGTCGCGCGAGTACACGCGTGACTACACCCCCGCCGAATCGGGCCTCGCCCGCTTCGTCGATTACGACAAGGCCGGATTCATCGGCCGGGATGCGGCGCTGCGCGATCGCGACACGCCGCCCTCGCGGCGGCTGGTGCTGCTCGAGGTCGACGCGGCCGATGCCGAGGCGAGCTTCTACGAGCCGCTGTGGGATGGCGCGACGCTCGCGGGTTTCGTGACCTCGGGGGCCTTCGGGCACTGTTGCGGTAAGAGTCTCGCGCTCGGCTACGCCGCCCGGGCCGCGGCGGTGCCGGGGGCGGAGCTCGCCGTCACCGTGCTCGGCGAGCGGCGCGCCTGCCGCGTGCTCGGTGCGCCGCCCATCGACCCTCCGGGACTGCGCATGCGGATGTAGTCAGGCGGCCCCGGCCGCCCCGCCGAGCGCGCTCTTGAAGAGCACCAGCATGCGGCTCCAGGCCTTCTCGGCCTGGTCGTGGTTGTAGACGGCCGAGTCGATCGGACACCAGCCGTGGAGCGTTCCGGCGTACACCTCGATCTCGGCCGGCAGTTTTGCCCTCGCGAAGGCTTCCCGCAGCACGGTCTTCGCCTCCGGCTGGCGTTTGTCGTCGTTCTCGGCGATCGCGAACAGGTAGCGGGCCTTGATGTGTGGGATCAGCAGGTGCGGACTGTCGGGCTTGTCGGTGACGAGTCCCCCGCCGTGGAAGGACGCGCCCGCGCCGATGCGCCCGGGAACCGTCGCAGCGGTGCGCAGCGTGAGCGGACCACCCATGCAGTAGCCGGTGGTGCCCATCTTGCGCCTGCGGTCGACCGCGGCCTCACCGTCGAGCCAGCCGACGAAGGCGTGCGCGTCCGTCACAGCCGTCGCCGGCGTCAGCGTGTCGTGCAGCGCCATGAGCGCGCTGCGCGTCGCGGGATCGTCCCAGTTGGGGTGCTCGGGCGCCGTGGGCGCACGCTTCGTGCGATAGAAGGGATTCGCCACCAGCACCGAATAACCCGATTCCGCGAGCCGCCGGCCCATCTGCCGGAAGGCCCCGCGCAGGCCGAAGATGTCGGGCCAGACGAGCACGCCCGGGTGAGTCCCCTGGGCGGGATGCACGAAGTAGGCATCCGCGGTGCCGTCGGGAGTCTTGATGTCGACTTCCGCCTCCCGCACCTCGGCGGCGCCGGCAACCCGCGGCAGGAGCGACACGAGGCCGGTGCCGACGGTGAGCGCGCCGAACTCGCGCCGCGAGATTCGTGGCGACTTGAGCTCGTATTCAAGGATGTCGCGGATCGAGTCCTGGTCGCACATGGCTTTTCTCTCCCGCTGGATATTCCAACCGCCCTCAGCCGCCGGTCAGAACTGAATCGTAAGCCACCTCGCAGACATCATAGCTCGCGCTGCCGATCGAGGCGGGTCTCAACACCGCCCCCTGAAACGAACGCGCCGCCCGGAGGCGGCGCGCTGGTCAACGGCTGCCACGAGGCTCACGGCCGCACGAGCTGATCGCGCACCACCACCGCAAAGTGGGCGACGGCCACTGCACAGGTCGCGAAGATCTCCACTACCAGAAATTCCATGAGTCACCCCTCCGAGTCTGTCAGTCGCGGCGAAGTCTAGCGAGCCGCGCCGGCGGCAGCGTCCTCCCTGCGACGGCCTGAAATCTCTGCCATTCGAGGGTTGCCGGCATACACCCTCGGGCGCCTCTCACGCAGCGAATCGGGGAATCCCCTGGTTGAAATTCCCCGCATCGGCTCTTGCGGCAACTCCACTGCCCCGTGAGCGCAACTTGGGTAAAGTGTCGCCGGACGACCACACGGTGCGTACGCGAAGGGTCCCTATGAAGCTTGCTATCGAAGTGATCGGCTGGACGGGCGCCGTTCTGATCATCTCGGCCTATGCGCTGCTCTCGGCGGGCAAGCTCAGCGGCGACTCGAAGAGCTATCACATCATGAACATCGCGGGGGCGATCGGCTTCGTGATCAACAGCGGCTGGAACGGCGCCCTGCCCTCGGCGGGCCTGAACGTCGTCTGGATCGGAATCGGAGCCTATGGGCTCCTGCAGCGGCGCAAGTCGCCACTCAAGGGCGGGGCCCCGGTGCATTGAGGGGCGCAGCGAGGGGCAGACCGTGGCGCTGCCTTTGCGCGCCCCGATCGGCTATAAAGGACAGCCACTCCAGGGAGGAACCCGTCTGATGTCCGTATCCCGTCTCGCGATGGGCGCCGTCGCGCTGCTCGCAGTCATCGCCACTTCAGCGACCTCAGCCCCGCGCCCGCCGACCGTAGCGCGCGCAGCGCTACCCGCGGGCGCGCCACCCGCGGGCACGGCTCCGCTCATGGCCTTCGGCGGCCGCAGCCCCGAGCAGATCGCAAGCGGTATCGGCGGCAAGCTCGACGCGACGCTCGCTGAGCTCGTGCGCGTCGCCGGCCGTGCCCGTCCCGGCCGCGAGATCGGGGATCTGCACTCCCTGAGCCCGGCGGCGCATTTCATGCAGCGCGGGCCGGGTGCGCCGGCGCTGGTCGCGGTCGATGCCGTCACCCGTGGCGATCCGCAGCGCCTCAAAGCGTTGCTCGTCAGTCTCGGCATGGAGCATCCATCGGTCTACTCCAACGACGTCGGCGGCTGGCTACCGGTAAGCGCCGTCGAAGCCGCGGCCGCGCACACCGAGGTCCACTCGATCCGCGCCGCGCTGTGGCACACCCGCGCGGTGGTCGCGACTCAGGGGGACTTCGCCCAGGGCAGCAGCGCCGTCCGTGCAAACCTGCCAGCGCTCAGCGGCTCTGGAATCACGGTCGGCGTCATGTCCGACAGCTACGACTGCTACTCGGTGTACGCGGCCAGGGGCCTTCCTGCAACCGGACCCGGCGGCTACGCCACCGGGAACGGCATCACAACCAATGCACAACAGGATGTCGCGAGCGGCGCGCTGCCGGCGGGCATCACCGTGGTCAAGGAAGGAGGCCAACTGTCGACTGCAGGAACCTGCCTGGACTACGGCCCCCCGAACTTCCTTCCCTATGCAGACGAGGGACGCGCCATGCTGCAGGTCGTGCACGCCGTGGCGCCGGGAGCGAGCCTCGCCTTCTACACCGCGTCGGAGAGCGAGGCCGATTTCGCCAACGGAATCGCGGCGCTCGCAGCGGCCGGCGCCAAGGTGGAGGTGGACGATATCGGCTACTTCGACGAGCCCTTCTTCCAGGACGGCATCGTCGCCCAGGCGATCGACAAGGCCGAGGCCAGCGGGGTCGCCTACTTCTCCGCCGCCGGCAACGACGGAACGCTCGCCTACGACAACGACGCGCCAAGCTTCGCAACCCCATCCAGTCCGCCTCTTCCGGCCGGCGAGCTGCTGCTTACGTTCGGCATGAGCGGCATCACGCCCGTGACTGCGTTGCCGGTCACGATCGGGTCTAACGCGAGCGGAGGGCTCGTCCCGGGGGAATTCGTCGCCGTCGTTCTGGAATGGGATCAGCCTTATGTGACAGGCGCTCCAGGGAGCCCCGGAGCGAGCAGCGAGATCGACCTCTGCGTGAGCGGCGCGGCAGGCCTCACCGTGCTGAATGCGAATGGCACTGCCGCGACGTGCACGGGACCAAATAGCGTCGGCAAGGATCCGGTTCAGATACTCGTAATCGGCAATCCGGCGAGCGCGAACGCCAACATCGCCGCGACCCCGGTGACCTTCACGATCGGGCTCGTCAGCGGCTCGCCGCCGGGGCACATCAAGCTCGCCGTGGAGGACGACGGCGCGGGCAGTCAGATTACGAGCTTCGCGACCAACAGCCCGATCCTTCAGGGGCATCCGGGCGCCGCAGGCGCCGCCGCGGTGGGCGCCGCGTTCTTCGTCAATACCACATCTTGCGGCGCGTCGGTGACCCGGCTCGATGCCTACTCTTCCGCGGGCGGCGCGCCGATCCTTTTCGATACATCGGGCAAGCCCCTATCGCCGGCGATCGTGCGCCAGAAGCCCGACTTCGTGGGCCCCGACGGGGTCAATACGACGTTCTTCGGATTCATCGGCATAACCGACAACTCGATGGTGCCTCAGTGCGCCAACAACGCGACCCTTCCGAATTATTTCGGTACTTCGGCGGCTGCCCCACACGCTGCAGGGCTTGCCGCTTTGATGCTGCAGGCGAACTCGGCGCTGACGCCTGCACCCATTTACCAGATCCTACGCGCGAGCGCCGCGCCGATGGGCGGACAGACACCCAACTTCGACTCCGGCTACGGCTTCATTCAAGCGACTGCAGCTATGGCCACCCCGGCGCTGACGCTTGGCGCGAGCGCTATCGCCGTAGGCAATTCAACCACGCTGACCTGGATTACGGCTGACGCCGCCTCGTGTACGGCCTCGGGTAGCTGGAGCGGGACGCAGACGACGAGCGGCAGCATGACCCTGACGCCGAGCTCGGCAGGAAGCGAGACCTACACGCTCGCGTGCAGCAACACGGGGGTCTCGGGCAGCAGTTCCGTGATGCTGCAGGTCACGGGAGGTCCGAGCTCGGGCGGCGGTGGCGGCGCGCTCGATGGCGTCGCGCTGCTCGCGCTCGGCGGCCTCGCATGCCGCCGCTGGCGGTGCGCCACCCGCTCGCGGCAGCCCACGGGCGCAGCCTGAGCGGCTCCCCCCGACGCTAGGCCTGCAACGGCGCGCTCGCGCCCTCCTCGACCGGCAGCACGTCGGCGAAGACGAAGCCGTCGCGCTCGACCACCTCGCCGACCTGCACGTCGATCGGCGCGGCGAACATCGGCCCGGCCGACACCACGGTGTGAAACTCGCCGTTCTCGCCGCACGGATCGACGTCCGGCGGGAGCTCCGCGAGCAGCTGCTCATCGAAGCGCCGGCCGGCGAATTCGCGCCCGAGGCGGCGCGGATCGAGGCACACGAGGTGTGCGATCAGGCCGCTCGCGATCATTCGCCGAGCGAGCGGCGCGGTGGCGCACTGCCACAGCGGAAATATCGCGCTCATGCCGAGTGCAGCCAGCTGTCGCTCGCGGTAGGCGCGGATGTCCTCGAGGAACAGGTCACCGAACACGATGTGCCGCACGCCCTGCTCCTTGAGCCGCTCGCACGTCTGCGCCATGCGCGCCTCGTAGGCCTCGTTCGGACAGGGGGTCGGCAGCATCACCTCGAGGGCGGGCAGGCCGAGCGCGGCGATCTGCCGCCGCAGGAGACTGCGGCGCACGCCGTGCATGGCCACGCGGTCGTAGCGTTCGCTGACGGTGGTGAGCGCACCGACGATCTCGGCGAGACCCCGGCTGCGCGCCTCGCTGAGTGCAAACGCGCTGTCCTTGCCGGAGCTCCACGATACGAAGGCCTTTGGCGGCGAGCGCATGCGAGAATTATGCGCGGAAATCAATCGCTTGAAGAATCCCCGTGAGCTGCCGTGCTGATCGGGCGCGCCGCGTTGCCGCCCGGGGTGCCGCGGGCGCATCATCGGCTGTGCACGCTCCGGGTCAACGGACTGGCCGCTGGCACGTTGAGCAAAGTGTGCGGCCGGCTCCGCAGCGACTGAGCCTCGAGGCGCCGGTTGCCCGAGGTATTGAGGATATGCTCAAGCGGCTCATCACCCTCCTGCTCTTTGTCGTTGCCGCTGCGTTGGGGCTCGCGGGATGCACCACGCTCGAGGTGCGGTCGGACGTCAATACGGCACTGTTCCATCCCGGTCAGTGCCACTCCTTCGGGTGGGCCGGCCGGTTCGAGGACAAGAGTGCGCTGCGTGACAGTGTTGCGAACCCCGTGAACGAGGCACGCCTGCGTGCCGCGATCACCGCCCACATGCAGTCGATCGGCGTGCAGTTCACGACCAGCAACCCGGATTGCCTGGTCGGCTACGGCATCGGTTCACACACCGTGGTCGAGGGCGGCTATCCGTACGACTGGGCCTGGGGCTGGGGCTGGGGCGGCGGGTGGGGAGGCTGGGGACCCTGGGGCATGGATATGCCCTACGTCTATCACCAGGGCTCGATCGACGTCGACCTCTACGAGGCCAAGAGCCACGAGCCGCTGTGGCACGCCTCGGTCGATCAAAGTCTCTATGGTGCGACCGGCGCCGACGCGGAGAAGCGAATCAACGCCGCGGTGGACGCGATCTTCAGCAAGTTCCCGACCTGAGACGGCCGGCGCGGCGCGCCGCAGTGCAGCGCGCGCTCGCTTGTCGCTCTGCGCACCACACGGCAAGATGCCGCGGTGCCCAGTCCCTTCGGCCTCGCCTTCGTCTTCTTCAACGTCCTCATCGAGCAGCTCGGCGCGCCCGTGCCCGCGGTGCCGACCCTGGTCGTCGCCGGTGCTCTGGCAGCCGGCGGACGGCTGCCCGCCGCCCCCCTCGGCGCGCTCGCCGTCGCCGCCTGCGCGATCGCCGACGGCATCTGGTACGTCGCCGGCCGGCGCTACGGCAACCGCGTGCTGAGGCTTCTGTGCCGCATCTCGCTGTCACCCGATTCGTGCGTCAACCAGACGCAGACGCTGTTCGGGCGCTGGGGAGCGCGGACACTGCTCGTCGCCAAGTTCGTCCCCGGGCTCGCCATCATTGCCGCGCCGCTCGCGGGCGCGACCCGCATGGGCACGCTGCGTTTCGTGTGTTTCAGTCTCCTCGGCTCGACGTTCTGGGTCAGTGCGGCCCTCGTCCTCGGCGCGCTGCTGCGCCGGCAAATCGCACAGCTGCTGCCGCAGGCGGCGCATTTCGGCGCGCAGACGCTCGCCGTGGCGCTGCTGCTGCTCGCCGCCTACATCGCCTACAAGTGGTGGGAGCGCCGGCGACTGTATGCGGCGCTCGCCATGGCGCGCATCAGCGTCACGGAGCTGCGCGCACGCATCGACGGCGGCGCGACGCCGGTCGTGGTCGACGTCCGTTCCCCGACGGCGCGTACGCTCGAGCTGCGGCGCATCCCGGGCGCATTGCACCTGCCGCTCGATGAGGTCGAGCGCGAGCTCGGCACGCTGCCGCGTGACCGGGAGATCATCTTCTACTGCAACTGCCCGAACGAAGCCTCGGCCGCCCGGGCCGCGCGGCTGCTGATGAGCCATGGCTTCAGGCGCGTGCGCCCGCTCGCCGGCGGTCTCGATGCCTGGATCGAAGCCGGTTATGCCGTCGAGCCGATTCCGGTCTCCGCAGTCATTGGCGACTCGCCGGCCGCTCCGCGCCCGCTCGCCTGATCCGCGGCGCCGTCCGCCGCGCCCGTGCCGCCAGCAGCGATGCGCCGCTCGATCTCGGCCCACAGCGTCCGGTAGATCGCCGCGGCGTCGCTGCGCGGGGCGAAGGCCGGCAACGGCGCGCGCCGCACGCTCATGCGCTCGATGTCGCTCCAGTACGGCACCTCGGTCGCGAGAATCGTGGGGAATTGCGCCCGGGCGCTCGCGGTCAGCTCGCGGTGCAGGGATCTGCGCCGGTCGACCATGGAGAAGAACGGCAGCAGCGTCAGGTCGGTCCACCCCTCGCCGGCGATGAAATCGCACAGCTGCGACAGTACCCGCACCGCGAGCGGCGATGGAGGGAGCGGCACGATCACGGCGTCCGCGGCCCGCAGCACGTTCTCCGACAACAGCGAGATGCCCGACGGGCAATCGAGGAACAGCACGTCGTAGATCTCGCGCAGCGAGCGACTCATCTTCAGCAGCCGCTCGGTCGGATGGCGCCGCTCGGCCAGATGCACCGCGAAGTTGCGGTAGGAAAAATCCGCCGGCAGCAGGTCGAGGCCCTGGTACCCGGTCGCGGCGACGAGCTCCGGCAACTCGCGCTTGCCGGCGAGCAGCTTCTTCGCCGACGCGCCGGGCCCACCGTCGCCGTGCAAACCGTAGGTCGCCGCTCCCTGCGGGTCGAGATCCCACAGCAGCGTTGCGCGTCCCGAGGCCGCGCACAGATAGGCGAGATTGACGGCGGTGGTGGTCTTGCCGACTCCGCCCTTGATGTTCGTGACCGCGAGGATCTTCACGCCACCAGCAGTCCGACTCAGGTGATCGAGCCGGGCTTGCGCAGCATCTTGGCGATGTCGGCGACGTGCGCCTCCTCGGCGGCGATCTGCGCGCGCGCATATTCCTCGATCATCATGCTGCGGCCCTCGACCAGACCGAGGAGCGCACGGTACTCCGCGAGTCCCTCCTCCTCGTGGGTGAGCGCCTCGCGCAGAATCTCATCGACATTGTGTTTGTGCGTCTCGAGCAGCGCTCCGATGCGCAGGCTCGGATGCCCGCCGAGGCTGGTGATGTGCTCACCGGCGAGCACCGCGTGTACCTGGGCCTCGTCGGCCTGGCTGCGCAACCAGGCGACGATCGGGATGCGGTTGTGACCGAACACCATGAAGCTGTAGTGCAGATAACGCACCAGCCCGGCAAGCTCGAGCTCGAGGATGCGGTTGAGGACAGCGGCCACTTTGGTCGTTTCGGCGGTGCCGAGCTCTGAACCCATGGGACCTCCCGTGCGGTCTGCTGGTGTATCGTACACGCGCCCACCTTCCCCGGCAGGAGAGCGCCATGAGCGGCTTCTACGACATCCCGGTCAGGAAGATCGACGGCAGCGAGGACCTGCTCGGACCGCTGCGCGGCCACGTGACGCTCGCGGTCAACGTCGCGAGCCGCTGCGGGCTGACGCCGCAGTACGCAGGTCTCGAGCAGCTGCAGCGCGAGCTGCGCGCCGAGCGTTTCGCCGTGGTCGGCTTTCCCTGCAACCAGTTCGCCGGCCAGGAGCCCGGCAGCGAGGCCGAGATCGCCACCTTCTGCCACAGCACCTACGAGGTGACCTTCCCGCTGAGCGCCAAGCTCGATGTGAACGGTGCCGACCGTCACCCGGTGTATCGCTTCCTCACCTCGCCCGGCACCGGTATCGCCGGCGACATCAGCTGGAACTTCGAGAAGTTCCTGATCGGCCGCGACGGGCGGGTGCTCAAGCGCTATCCCCCCGAGACTAAGCCCGAGGACCGGGGCCTGCTGCAGGACATCGCCGAGGCGCTCTGAAGGCGCCGCACCCGGGCCATGCCCGAGTTCGATTTCGCCATTCTCGGCGCCGGCGCCATCGGCTCGATCCTCGGCGCGCACCTCACGCGCGCCGGGCACCGCGTCGCGATGCTCGCGCGCGGCAACCGCGCCGACGAGCTCGAACGGCACGGGTTGCGCCTGCGCGGGCTCGCCGAGTTCACGGTTCCCGTGCGCACGCTGCGCGACCCGGCCGCGCTCGCGGGCGCCGGCGTACTGATCGTCGCCACCAAGACCCCGGGTACGGCGGGCGCGCTCGCCGCACTGCGTCACGCGCAGTTCGACATCACGCTCTCGATCCAGAACGGCCCGCTCAAGAACGAGCTGCTGACCGAGATCTTCGGCCGCGAGCGGGTGCTCGGGGCACTCGCCGACACCAGCGGGGAGCTGCTGCCGGGCGGCGAGGTGCTGTTCACGCGCAACGTGAACGTCCTCATCGGCGAGCTCGGCGGCGGCGACAGCGAGCGAGCGCAGCACCTGGCGCACATCATCGACGCTTCCGGCGTGCGCGCCGCCGCCAGCCGCGGGATCGTGGCCCTCGAATGGTCGAAATTCTGCGGCTGGGTGGGACTGATGGCGCTCTCGGTAACGACCCGCACCGAGACCTGGCGGTACCTGCTCGATCCGGGTGCCGCGCGGCTGTTGGCGCGGCTGGTGCGCGAGACCGGCATGCTGGCGCGCACCCTCGGCGTCGACCTCAGCGACCAGGCGGTGCTGCCGGCCGCCAGCATCTGCGCCGGCACCGAGAACGCGGCGGTCGAGCTCCTCCTGCGCGCCGGCCGCGAGTTTCGCGCCAGCGCGCCGCAGCACCGCATGTCGTCGCTCCAGGACCTCGAGGCCGGACGGCCGCTCGAGGTCGAGGAAACGCTCGGCTATGCGCTCACCAGGGCGCAGGCGCTCGGGCTGTCGCTGCCGACGCTCGAGTGCTTCCGCCACCTGGTCGCCGCCATCGACCGCGTGCGGCGCGCGGATGGTACGGCGCGCGGCGCGGGCTAACCCCCGCCCTTCAGGCCGCGATACTCGAGCAGCGGCGCGATGTCGGGGGCGCGCCCGTAGAACTCGCGGAACAGTTGCTGCGGGTCGGCGCTGCGGCCGCGCGACAGCACCAGCTCGCGCAGCCGCTCGCCGTTGGCGCGGCTGAGGCCGCCGTGCTCGTGGAACCACTGGCCGGTGTCACGCGCCAGCACCTCGCTCCACAGGTAGGCGTAGTACCCGGCCGAGTAACCGCCGGCGAAGATGTGCGAGAAATACGGCGAGTGGTAGCGCGGCGGCACCGGCGGGTACTCGAGGCCCGCCTCTGCGAGCGCGGTGGCCTCGAAGCCCGTGACCCCGGCGGCCTCGGGTGCCTGCTGCGCCTTGATCAGGTGCCAGGCGAGATCGACCTGCGCGGCCTCGAGGTACTCGGTGGTGGCGTAGCCCTGGTTGAACTTGGTCGCCGCGAGCACCTTGGCGAGCAGCTCGGGCGGCATCGCCGCGCCACTGCGGTAGTCGTGAGCATAGTGCGCCACCACTACCGGCTCGCGCGCCCACATTTCGTTGAACTGCGAAGGGTATTCGACGAAGTCGCGCGGGACGTTGGTACCCGAGAGCGTCGGGTAGCGCACGTTCGAGAGCAGCCCGTGCAGCGCGTGGCCGAACTCGTGGAACATCCCGGTCACTTCCTCGAAGGTGAGCAGCACCGGCTGCCCCGGCTGGGGCTTGGGAATGTTGAGATGGTTGGCGACCACCGGTTGCTGATTGAGCAGCCGCGACTGGTTGACGTAACTGTTCATCCAGGCGCCGCCCTGCTTGTTGTCGCGCGCGAAGTAGTCGGCGAGGAACAGCCCCAGCGGCCGGCCGTCAGCGTCCAGCACCTCGAACACGCGCACGTCCGGCTGATAGACCGGCAGGTCCTTGCGTTCCGTGAACGTGAGTCCGTAGAGCTCGTGTGCCGCATAGAACAGCCCGTCGTGCAGCACGTGCTCGAGCTCGAAGTACGGCGCTACCTGCGCCTGGTCGAAGTCAAAGCGGGCCTTGCGCACCTGCTCGGCGTAGAACGACCAGTCCCAGGGCTCGAGCCTGAAGGACGGCACGCCGTGTGCAGCCGACTGCTCATCGATCAGCTTCTGGATCTCGCCCGCCTCCTCGTGCGAGCGCGCCAGTGCCGCGGGCGCCACCTGGCGGATCATGTCGAGCACCGCCGCCGGATTGCCGGCGGATTCGTCCTCGAGCACGTAGGCGGCGTGGTTCGGGTAGCCGAGGAGCACGGCACGCTCGGCCCGCAGCCCGGCGATCTGGGCGATCACCACCGCGTTGTCGGTCGGCGCGCCGAGGCCCCGATGGACCGAGGCCTGGAAGAGGCGCTCGCGGAGCGAGCGCTTCCTGAGGGTGGCGAGCAGCGGTTGCTGGGTGGTGTTCTGCAGCGTGATCAGCCACTTGCCCTTGAGACCGCGCGTCGCCGCCGCCTGCGCCAGCGCGCCGATCTGCACCGGGGTGAGTCCGTCGAGCTCGGCAGGGTCATCGACGACGACCGCCGCGTCGGCGGTTGCCTTGAGCACGTTCTGCCGGAAGCGCGTGGTGAGCGAGGAGAGCTGCTCGTTGATCGAGCGCAGCCGCTTCTTGTCCGGCGCCGACAGCCGCGCGCCGGCACGCACGAAACGGGTGTGGTAGCGCGTCAGCAGCTCGAGGGACTCGGGATCGAGATTCAGGCTGGCGCGCTTGCGATAGAGCTCATCGACCCGGGCCCAGAGCGCCGGATCGAGCAGGATTGCATCCTCGTGCGCGGTGATGCGCGGCGCCATCTCGGTGTCGATCCGCTGCATCTCGGGGTCGGTGTTGCAGGCGTTGAGGTTCGAGAACACGTGCTCGACGCGCCGCAGCACCCGCCCCGAGCGCTCCATCGCCACGATCGTGTTCTCGAAGGTCGGCGGCTTGGGGTTGCGGGCGATCGCCGCCACCTCCTTGAGCTCATCACGCATGCCGGTCTCGAATGCCGGCACATAGTCACTGTCGTGGATCTTGTCGAACGGTGGCAGCTCGAACGACAGCGGGCTCGGGGAGAAGAACGGGTTGTCGGCCATGACGGAGTTCCTTGCGGCCTCGGTGCCCGTAGCTGCGGCGAGCGCGGTCATCGCCGCACCGACGGCCAGGAGCAACAGGCAGGCGCGTCTCATGGGATCGGCCCTTCGAAGCGGGGCGCCAATGTTATGCTTCGCGGCCGGGCGCTGGGTAGGTTTTTTCGCCGGCGAATGTGACCAACAATGACCATCGCGAAAGACGACGTCGTCACCATTCACTACACCCTGCGGGACGACGCCGACAAGGTGATCGACAGCTCGGCCCCGGGTGAGCCGCTCGCCTACCTGCACGGCCACGGCAACCTCATTGCGGGTCTCGAGCGGGAGCTGACAGGCAAGAGCGTCGGCGACCGCCTCACCGTGCGCATCGCGCCGGCTGAAGGCTACGGCGAGTACGACCGCGCCCTGGTGCAGCAGGTTCCCCGGCGCGCCCTGCGAGGCATCGCCAATCTGCGGGTCGGAATGCGCCTGCGCGGCGGGGACGGAGCCGACTCGCGCCCGCTCACCGTGACGCGCATCGCCGGCGACCTGGTGACGCTCGACGGCAATCACCCGCTCGCCGGGCACAGTCTCAACTTCGAGGTCGAGGTCGCGGCGGTGCGCGCGGCGACCGCCGAGGAGCTCGCCCACGGCCACGTGCACGGCGTGGGCGGCCATCACCACTGAGCGTCAGCGCGGCGGCGGATCGGCCTCGGCGAGGCGCGCGAACACTGCGTACATCGCATCCACCCGCGCCAGGTAGGCACGCGGGTCGTGATCGCCGCAGCGCTCCCCGGGCCCGAAACGCAGGCCGCGCCGCGCGTAAGTCTCCGCCGCCCCGGCGCCGCACAGGTGCACCGTCGCGGCGAGATGGCGCATCTCGGCGGGCGGCGCGCCCGCGAGGCGCTGGCGCGCCGCGATCTGCGTGACCTCGAGATCGAGGTAGGCGGCCGTCAGCTCCACCGCATCACCGGGCAGGATGCGTGCGTACAGCGCGTTGAACCAGCACGAGCGCCAGTCGTTCCACGGGCCCTCGCGCACCAGCTGATGATGATGGATGCAGTAGTGGCGCGCCTCGGCGAAGGTGCCATCGGTGATCTGGTACATCCCCACGGCGCTCGAGGCCGGCCGGTAGACCTCGAACGGGCGGGGCACCCACGACCATCGCCAGTAGGTCCGTACCAGCGGGTTGCCGGAGCCTTCCACCTGCGCGAGCGCCGCGAGCAGCGGCGCCGGGACGAGCGCGGTCGAGTAGCGGCGGAACAGCGGCCCGTAGTCGCGCCAGGTCTCGGCGGGCGTCTTGTAGAGCGCGCCGCTCACCGGGAAGAAGAGCTCGGTCGGCTTGCGCACCAGCTGGTACAGGCCGTTCACGGCGAGCGCCGCGAGCGCGGCCGCGATCAGCGCCAGGGCGACCTGGAGCGAGCGGGGAGCGCGGCGCACCCGCCGCAGCAGCCAGCGCCAGAGCCGGCGGGCCGTGCGCCGCAGCGTGGATCGAACGCGCCGGATGATGCGCCGGCGCGTGCTCACCGCCCGTCCCCGCTTCGCGGTATCGCGGCCGCGTGCGGTGCACTAACATGCCCCACTCGGACGTGCGGATCGTGGGGGCATGGCGTGTCGGTGAAAGCGGTCGAGGTCGAGACGGGTATCAACCCCGCCGGCACGGTGATCTGGCTGCACGGCCTCGGCGCCGACGGACACGACTTCGAGCCGATCGTGCCCGAAATCGCCCCGGCGACCGGGCGTGCGCTGCGGTTCGTGTTCCCGCATGCGCCGATCCGCCCGGTGACGCTCAACGGCGGTTTTGCGATGCGCGCCTGGTACGACATCGTGAGCTTCGAGCGGCGCGGGCCGGAGGATGAAGCGGGAATTCGCGCCTCACAGGCCGTGATCGAAGAGCTGATCCGCCGCGAGAACGAGCGCGGCATCCCGAGCGACCGCATCGTGCTCGCGGGCTTCTCCCAGGGCGGCGCGATGGCGCTGTTCACCGGCACACGCTATCCCTACAAGCTCGCCGGCCTCATGGGCCTCTCCTGCTACATGCTGCTCGCCGATCGCTTCGCCGCCGAGCGCGATAGCGCGAACCTGCAGACGCCGATCTTCCTGGCGCACGGCCTGCAGGATGCCACCGTGCCGCCGCTCCTCGGCGAGCACGCGCGGGCGCTGCTCGAGGCTAACGGCTATGCGATCGAGTGGCACGCCTACAGCATGCCGCACAGCGTCTGCCCGCAGGAAGTGGCCGACATCGCCACGTGGCTGCGCCGCGTGCTGTAGCTCCCCCGCGGCGCGCGCGGCCGCGCCGGCCCCCAAAAAAACGAGGCCGCCTCGCCGGCGGCCCCATCATCTCGTCCGACCCTACGGGCCGGAGCGCTCCGTGCCGCGCTCAGTGCTGGCGCTCCTCGCCCCGCCCCTCGCGCTCGTTGCCACGGGCGGGCGGGCGGGCGGGCTCGGCACGGCGCTCGGCCTGGCCCCGCGGCTCGACGCCGCCGCGCGGCGCGCCACCGCCACGCTCCTGGGCATAGCCGCCGCGTCCCTGCGGCGTGACGCCGCGCTCCTGCGGGGCGGAGTTGCGGGCGCGCTCCTGCGGCGCACGGGCGCGCTCCTGCGGATTGACACGCTGCTGCGGACGAGCGCGCTGCTCCGCGGAGGCGCGCTGCTGCGGGGAGGCACGCCCCTGCGGATAGCGCTCCTGCGCAGAGCCGCGCCGCTCCTGCGCAAAGCCTCCGCGCCCGGCCGGCAGCGCCCGCGCCTCGCGTGCCGCGACCACTCCGCGACCGGAGAAAACGCCCGGACGCGGCGTCGCCGCGATCGCCGGATGGCCGCCGTTTGCCGAGGCGCGCAGCGCGGGGTTGCGCTGCGCGAGCTGCTGCTGCTCGCGCTGCGCCGGGGTGAATTCCATGCGCCGCTCGCTCGCTGCCGCCAGCTGCTCGCGGCTCGGCCGAGCCATGACGCCGCCGGCGCCGCCGTTGAAGCTCACCCGGTTGACCGTGACGTCGTTGACCACCGTGCGGTTGTAGAAGAACTGGTTGCCGCGCCAGTAGCCGCCCTCGAATCCGACACCGGTGTAACCGAACCCGTAGTTGATGCCGCCGTAGAAGCCGACATGCGGCCCCCAGTAGCCCGCGTGCCACAGGTACGCCCCGTCCGCCCAGCCCCAGTATCCGGGTGTCCACAGCATCCCGACCGGCGCCAACACCCAGGTGCCGGGCACCCAGAAGTAGCCCTCAGGTCCCCACGCCCAGTAACCCGGTGTCCAGACGAAGCCGGGCGCGGGACACGGCGGCTGCACATACACCGGCAGCACCGGCGGCGCAAAGTTGACCGAGACGCCGACGAACACGCCCGCCTCTGCGGCCAGCGGCAGCGAGGCGAGCAGCAGCGTGCAGGCAAGAGCGCGGATCAGATTACGCATGGCTTGGATCTCCTACGCCGGGGACGGTGAGCGAGCGCTCCTGAACGCTTGCTGAATCCGAAAGTCCGATACCGCGTTCGCTTGCCGGTGCATTCATCCCGTGCAACGCACCCCGGATGGGCGCGTTGACCGTTCGGGACGCGCGCCTGGGGGCTGCGGCGCACTCTCAGAACCAGCTGTAGTTGAAGCTGATGCTGACGCGCTCGCCCGCGCCGGCCTGCGGCGGCACTGCGTGCCGCAGCCAGCTTTCGAACAACACCAGCTGCCCGGTGCGCGCCGCGATCACCACCCACGGGCGGCGCGCCCGCGCCGCACGCGCGCGCCGCGGTGGCGCGGCCATGTAGCGCTCGAGGCGCGGGTCCTCGAGCTTCAGTCCCGGCGAGCCGGCCGGTACCGCGACGTAGTAAGTGCCGCTGATCGTCGACAGCGGATGCAGGTGCAGGCCGTGTGCGGAGCCGCGTCCCATGATGTTCACCCAGCAGTCGGTGATGGCGAGCGCCCGCCCCTCGAGATCGAACTCGAGCGCGGCGGCGAAGCGCAGCACGCGCCGGTCGAGCTCGCGGGCGAGCGCGGCGAAGGTGGGTGACAGGCGGTGCATGCGGCTGGCCGAGCCGTAGGAGGTGTAGCCCCCCGGGTAGTTGCGCGCCGACCAGCGCCGGCCGGCGCCGTCCTCGGCGCGCAGCTGCCGGCACTCGCGCAGCAGGCGCGCGTTGAGCGCCCGCCAGGACGCGCCCCGCAACCGCTGCGTGTACACCAGGGTCGGAAACAGGGCCTGCATGCTCATGGATCGCGCGAGTATGCGCACCCTCGCCCGGGTGGTCTATGATCGGAAGCACCATGGCCGTGTCCACAGTACCCACCCGCGCCCCGGGTCAGGCGGCGCCCGAGTCCGAGAGTCTCCCCAGCGTGCCGCACTGGATCGGCGGGCGCGCGGTCGCCGGTACAGGCGCACAGCTCGAGGTGTTCAACCCCGCGACCGGCGAGGTCGCACGCCGGGTGGCGCTCGCGACCGACGCCGAGGTGCACGCTGCGGTGCAGAGCGCGCAGACGGCGTGGCCCGCCTGGGCCGACACGCCGCCGGTGCGCCGGGCACGCGTGCTGGCGCGTTTCATCGCGCTGCTCAACCGCGAGCGCGACGCCCTGGCGGCGCTCATCACCGCCGAGCACGGCAAGGTGTTCGCCGACGCCCAGGGCGAAGTCACGCGCGGCATCGAAGTGGTGGAGTTCGCCTGCGGCATCCCGCAGCTGCTCAAGGGGGACTTCACCGATCAGGTATCGACCGGCGTCGACAACTGGACGCTGCGCCAGCCGCTCGGGGTGGTCGCCGGCATCACGCCCTTCAACTTCCCCTGCATGGTGCCCTGCTGGATGTTTCCGATCGCGATCGCCTGCGGCAACACCTTCGTGCTCAAGCCGAGCGAGCGCGACCCGTCCGCGTCGGTGCTCATGGCGCAGCTCTTCGCCGAGGCCGGCCTGCCCGCCGGGGTGTTCAACGTGGTGCAGGGCGACCGGCAGGCGGTCGAGAGCCTGCTCGCTCATCCGGACGTGAAGGCGGTGAGCTTCGTCGGCTCCTCGCCGGTGGCGCACTCGATCTACCAGCTCGGCGCGCGCGCCGGCAAGCGCGTGCAGGCGCTCGGCGGGGCCAAGAATCACATGGTGGTGATGGCCGATGCCGATGTCGATCAGGCGGTCGATGCGCTGATCGGCGCGGCTTACGGCTCGGCGGGCGAGCGCTGCATGGCGATCTCGGTTGCGGTGCTGGTCGGCGGGATCGCCGATGCCGTGATCGCGAGGCTCGCCGAGCGCGCCCGGCGGCTGCGGGTCGGCGACGGCATGCGGGGCGAGTCCGAGATGGGTCCGATCGTCAGCCGCCCGGCGCTCGAGCGCATCCGCGGCTATATCGAGGACGGCGCCGCCGGCGGCGCCGAGCTCATCGTCGACGGCCGCGTCGATCCGGCGAGCGGCCGGCCGTTCAGTGTGCCCGGCTACGGGCGCGGGTTCTGGCTGGGCGCGACGCTCTTCGATCGCGTGACGGCGCAGATGCGCATCTACCGCGAGGAGATCTTCGGGCCGGTGCTCTCGTGCGTGCGCGTGCCGGATTTCGCTGCCGCGGTCGCGCTGGTGAACGCCCACCCGCTCGCCAACGGGGTCGCCTGCTTCACCCGTGATGGGCACGTGGCGCGCGAGTTCGCACGCCGCATCGAGGTCGGCATGGTCGGCATCAACGTGCCGATTCCGGTGCCGATGGCCTGGCACGGCTTCGGCGGCTGGAGGGGGAGCCTGTACGGCGACACCCACGCCTACGGCGAGGAAGGGGTGCGCTTCTACACCCGCCAGAAATCCGTCATGCAGCGCTGGCCGCAGAGCACCCCGCGGGGGCCCGAGTTCACCCTGCCGACCGCGAAGTAGCCGCGCCTGCGGGCGGCGTCAGCCGGTCTTGCCGAGCCTGGCCGCGGCGTCCTCGAACTGCTCCTCCTCGGTACTGCCGCTGAGAGCGGTGATCGAGGAGTTGCCGCCGCTCACCGCCTGGGCGACCGCGTCGAAATAGCCGGCGCCGACCTCGCGCTGATGGCGCGTGGCGGTGTAGCCGGCCGCTTCGGCGGCGAATTCCGCCTGCTGCAGCGTCACGTAGGCCGTCATCTGCTGCGCCTTGTAGGCGCGCGCCAGCTCGAACATCGAGTAATTGAGCGCGTGGAAGCCGGCGAGCGTGATGAACTGGAAGCGGTAGCCCATCGCGCTGAGCTCGCGCTGGAAGCGCGCGATCGCGGCGTCGTCGAGCTTCTTCTTCCAGTTGAACGACGGCGAGCAGTTGTAGGCGAGGAGTTTCCCCGGGAAGCGCGCGTGGATGCCTTCGGCGAACTCGCGCGCCTCGGCGAGGTCGGGCTTGCCGGTCTCGCACCACACCAGATCGACGTAGGGTGCGTAAGCGCAGCCGCGCGCAATCGCCTGGGCCATGCCGGCACGCACCGCAAACAGCCCCTCCGCGGTGCGCCCCCGCGCGCCGTCGATGAACGGCCGGTCGCGCTCGTCGACGTCGGAGGTGAGGAGTGACGCCCCCTCGGCGTCGGTGCGCGCGATGAGCACCGTAGGCACGTTGCAGATGTCGGCAGCCAGGCGCGCGGCAATCAGCTTGGCGGTAGCTTCCTGGGTAGGCACCAGCACCTTACCGCCCATGTGGCCGCACTTCTTGGCGGAGGAGAGCTGGTCCTCGAAGTGCACTCCGGCCGCGCCCGCATCGATCATCTGCTTCATGAGCTCGAAGGCATTGAGCACGCCGCCGAAGCCGGCCTCCGCGTCCGCCACGATCGGCTTCAGCCAGTCGATGGAGTCGTCGCCCTCGGCGTGGTGAATCTCGTCGGCGCGTCGCAGGGTGTTGTTGACGCGCCGCACCACCGCCGGAACCGAGTCCGCGGGATACAGCGACTGATCGGGGTACATCTCGCCGGCGAGGTTGGCATCGCCCGCCACCTGCCAGCCGGAGAGGTAGATCGCATCGAGCCCTGCCTTCACCTGCTGCATGGCCTGATTGCCGGTGAGCGCCCCGAGCGCATTGACGAACGGCTTCTCCTGCAGGTAGCGCCACAGTTTCTCGGCGCTGTGCCGCGCAATCGAGTGCTCGACGGCGATGGTGCCGCGCAGGCGCACCACGTCGGCGGCGTCGTAGCCGCGCTCGATACCGCGCCAGCGCGGGCTGTCGCGCCAGCTGCGGCGCAGTTCCTCGGCAGCAGGAAGTGATCGTGGCGGCGGGCTCATGTCGGGTGCGTCTCCCTGTTCAGGTGAGTGTGGTCAGCCGTCAGGACAGCAGGTCGTAGGCCGGCAGGGTCAGGAACTCGTCGAAGGTCTCGGACTTGGTCATCTGCTCGAACAGGCGCGCCGCCGTCGGGAATACCCCGTGGGTGAGACGCGCGGCGCCCACCTCGTCGTGGATGCGGTCGAGCTCGTCGCCGAGCAGCCGGTCGAAGCGCTCGACGGTGATCGGGGCGCCGTCGCTCGAACGGGCACCGTGATGCAGCCACTGCCACAGCTGCGCGCGGCAGATCTCCGCGGTCGCAGCGTCTTCCATCAGGTGATAGAGCGGCACGCACCCCTGGCCGCGCAGCCAGGACTCGAGGTACTGCACGCCGACCCGGATGCAGCCGCGCACGCCCTCTTCGGTGATCGCGCCGTCCGGCACGGTGAGCAGGTCCGCGGGCGTCACGTGCACGTCGTCCCGCAGCACGGTGAGCTGGTTGGGCCCGGGCATCAGCCGGTCGAAAGGCTCGCGCGCCACCGCAGCGAGCCCCGGGTGCGCAATCCAGGTGCCGTCGTGTCCGGCGCGCACCTCGCGCAGCTTGTCGGCGCGCACCCGCGCCATCGCCAGCTCGTTCGCTTGCCGATCGTCGCGGATCGGGATCTGCGCGGCCATGCCGCCCATGGCGTGCGCGCCGCGCCGGTGACAGGTGCGGATCAGCAGGTCGACGTAGGACCTGAGGAAGTGCCGCTCCATGGTGACCGTAGCGCGGTCCGGCAGCACGAAGTCGGGGCGATTCCGGAATTTCTTGATGAAGCTGAAGATATAGTCCCAGCGGCCGCAGTTGAGGCCGGCGGAATGCTCGCGCAGCTCGTAGAGGATCTCGTCCATCTCGAAGGCGGCGGGCAGGGTCTCGATCAGCACCGTGGCCTTGATGGTGCCGCGCGCCATGGCGAGCGCATCCTGGGCGGCGAGGAACACCTCGTTCCACAGCCGCGCCTCGAGGTGGCTCTCGATCTTGGGCAGGTAGAAGTACGGGCCGGTGCCGCGGCGCGCGAGCGCCTCGTAGTTGTTGGCGAGGAACACGGCGAAGTCGAACAGGGCGCCCGAGACGGCCTCCCCGCCGATGCGCACGTGCTTCTCGGGCAGATGCCAGCCGCGCGGCCGCACGATGAGGGTGGCGGTGCGCTCGGCGAGGCGGTAGACCTTGCCGGTGGCGGGGTCTTCGTAGCTGATCGTGCGGCGCACGGCATCGCGCAGGTTCACCTGGCCGCGAACCACGTTCTCCCAGGTGGGCGAGCAGGAGTCCTCGAAGTCCGCCATGAAGGCGCGCACCGGCGCATTCAGGGCGTTGATGATCATCTTGCGATCGACCGGGCCGGTGATCTCCACACGCCGGTCGGCGAGATCGTCCGGCACCGCTGCGACGCGCCACTCGCCGGCGCGCACCGCCGCGGTGGCGGGCAGAAACTCCGGCAACGCCCCATCGTCGAACTGCGCCTGGCGCGCGGCGCGCGCCTCGAGCAGCTCGAGGCGGCGCGGATTGAAGCGGCGGTGCAGGTGGGCGAGCAACTGCAGCGCGAGCGGCGTCAGCGCCTCGTCCGAGCGCTCGATCCGCGCCCCCAGGATCTCGACCCGCGGTCCGGCCGGCTCCCTCGAGTAGGCCCGCTCCTGCGCACCGGTCTGCATGGCTCCAGCATACCCGGACCGGCGACAAATTTGACTATGGAAACTTCACACTGTTAATTTCACACGCACCGCGGACCTCAGCGAGATGACCCCATGCCGGAATTGCTGCGTAAGGGCCACTTCCTCGGCACCAAGCTCCGCTCGGTCCGCAAGCGCAACGGACTGACGCTGGAGGAGCTCTCGGCGCGCTGCATCCAGCGCAACGCCCGCATCGCTCCCTCGGTGTCCTACCTGAGCATGATCGAGAGCGGCAAACGCAGCCCCTCCCCCGCGCTGCTCGAGCTGCTCGCGGCGGTGTTCCAGCGGCCCCTCGCGTGGTTCCTCGACGAGAGCACCGAGAGCGAGCCGGTCGCGCCGCTCGCCTCGACCCCGGGCGGGGCGGCACGGGTGCCGCTCGAGCCCGCGTTCCTGTTCTCCAAGAGTCTGCTGCAGGCGGCGATCCCCGAGCTGCTCGCGCAGACCGGCACCAGCGGCCGGCAGTTCGCCCACCTCCTGATCCGCTCCCACCAGGAGATGTCGCGCAACGATTTCCCCGACCTCGAGCGCGCCGCCGACAGCGTGGGCGAGCGGCGCTTCCCGCTCGCGGTCGATGACCTGATGCGCCTCAGCCGCCGCCACGGGCTCGAGATCCGCTGGTTCGAGCGCAAGCCGGTGCTGGCGCGCGACAAGGACCGCGAGGTGCGCAGCATGGTGCGCTCCTTTTTCGAGGCTCCGGGAATCGTGTACGCGAACCGCGCGCTGCAGTCCGATCCGGCACGCCTCAAATTCGACCTGGCCGCGCACATCGGCCACAAGCTGCTGCACGGCGGCGACGGGCTGAAGTCCCCGCATGCGACCGGCGGGGAGATGGGCGGCAGCCCCGAGGGCGGCTCGGCCGGCGCCGGGCTCGACGCACGGGACGTGCTGCACGCCTGGCGCGACTTCGAGTGCACCTTCTTCGCCGGTGCGCTGCTTGCGCCGCGGGTGCCGTTCCGGCGCTTTCTGGCGCGCGAGCGCTACCGGGTCGAGGCGGCCGCCAGACTCGAATTGACGCCCGCAATCGTGATGCGGCGCATGACCAAGGTCTCCCCCTATCCCCACTGGCACTTCTTCGATGCCTACCCGCCCGGCTACCTGCGGGCGGTGTATCGCGGCAACGGCATTCCGCTGCCCTGGGGCAACCTCGCCCAGGTGAGCGACCCCTGCCCCCACTGGGCGGTGTTCCGCATGATCTCCGACCAGCGTGGGGAGTCGGGCTCGCAGATCTCGGTGCTGCGCGACGGCGAGCGCTCGCTGCTGTACTGCTGCCACTCGGTGCGGGTACGCGACATGGCCGGCAACCCGCACGTACTCTCGGTGGGGGTGGATCTGGCGCCGGCGCTCGATGCGAACGGGACGGCGAGCGCGCCGATGATCGAGGCGATCTTCCGCGAGTGCCTGCACCGGCGCGGCGAGGCGCGCATCCCGAAGGACGCCGCGCAGGCGCTCGGCGCGGTTGCCAGCGTACTCAACATCGCCTGGATCGAGGATGCCCTGGCATCGCCGGCGCGCATCATCTGCCCGCGCAGCACCCGCTGTCCGCGCCCCGAGCGCTGCGAAGGTGCGCCGCCCTCGCGCGCGCGGGAGATCGCCGACGTGCGCGAGGAGATTCTCGGCCGCGAGGGCTGATGGCCGTAGAATGCGCCGCGGGAGTTGCGCGGGAGCACGCATCATGCAGGGGGTCGAAGCAACCGGCGGACGGATCGCCGCGCTCGTGCTGGCGGTGGCGCTGTCAGCTGCGGCGGGCGAGCGGCCGCGGGCCGATGCCGCCGCCGCCGAGCGCGCCCGCGTCGAGACCTGGCGCGCCGCGCGCGTCGCCTCGCTGACCGGCGACGACGGCTGGCTGACCCTCACGGGGCTCTTCTGGCTCAAGCCGGGCGAGAACAGCTTTGGCCGTGCCGCCGACAACGCGCTCACTCTCGACAACCCCGCGCTGGCCGAGCACGCCGGGCGCTTTGTGCTCACCGGCGAGCGGGTGCGCTTCATCGCCGCTCCCGGGAGCGCGGTGACCCACGACGGTCAGCCGGTGAGCGCGCTCGAGCTCGCCGCCGACTCGAGCGGCGCTCCGACCGTGCTCGCAAGCGGCGCACTGCGCTTCTTCGTCATCGAGCGCGCCGGTCACCTCGGCGTGCGGGTGCGCGACCTCGATAACCCGCATCGCCGCGGCTTCCGGGGTTTCGAGTACTTCCCGGTGAGCACCGAGTGGGTAGTGAATGCCCGCTTCGAGCGCTATCTGCCGGCGCACCGCATCCGCATCGTCAACATTCTCGGCATGGAGGAGGAGATGGAATCGCCGGGCGCTCTGGTGTTCACCAGGGACGGCCGCGAATGGCGGCTCGATGCCGTGCTCGAGGAGCCGGGCGCCTCCGAGCTCTTCATCATGTTCGCCGATGCGACCAGCGGCCACGAGACCTATGGCGCCGGGCGCTTCCTCTACATACCGGTTCCGCAGGGCGACACCGCCGTGGTGGACTTCAACGAGTCCTACAATCCGCCGTGCGCCCTCAACGACTTCGCCACCTGCCCGCTGCCGCCGTTGCAGAACCGCCTGAAGCTGCGCGTCACGGCCGGTGAGAAGAAATACGCCGGCGGGCACGAGCGCAGCCCGTGAGGCCGGGTACTCAAGGGCTGCGTCGTCGGGTGAGCCGCACGAGGGCGGCACGCTGCAGGATGCGCTGCCGGGCGGCCGGCGACAGCGCGAGTCCGGCCGGCGCCGGGAGCGCGCGAAACGGCGTGGATGGCGGAGGCGCTTCCCGCTTGGCCACCGCGGCGGCGACGGCCGTGCCGGGAAGGGCGAGGAACGCATCGCTGCGGATCGCGGTACCCGGATCGGTCGCGGCGTAAAACGGCAGGAAGGCGCCGGCGGCGCTCGCCAGGGCCTCGTAGTCCCCTAGAAATAAGCCGCCCGCGTTCGGCGCGAGGTTCAGATCGAAGGGCCCGGAGAGGTGCGTTTCGCTGAAGCTCATGCCGCCGTCGCTCGAGCTGACGATCCAGCAGTCGGTGAGCAGCGTTCCCGCGGGCCCCGCGGCTTCATTGCGCAGATCGTAGTAGGTGACACCGATGACGCCGTCCGCGCGCACCTGGATCGCGGGCGTGAAGGCCTGCACGGCGCGATCGGCATTCACTTGCACGGGCGCCGACCAGGTGAGCCCGCCGTCGGCCGACTGTGCCATGGCGATTCCGTCGTGGTTGCCTCCGGAGAAGCGCGAGTCCTGCCAGGCGAGGTAGATGACGCCGCCCGGTGAGACGCTCGCCGAGGCGAGATCCGAGCCGTCGCGCACCGCATCGCCGTTGCGTGGATCGGCGGTTCCGACGGGCTGCAGCTCCGACACGGTGACCGGCGCCGACCAGGTCGTGCCGTGGTCGGTCGAGCGCATCGCGCGCAGCAGCGCGGTGACCCCCCCGCCCGCCGCCGTGTCGAGCTCGGAGAAGACGGCCACCACGACATCCCCGGGCAGCACCACGAGCAGGTTGCCGACGGTCTGGTTGGTCGGCCCCGGGTCGTAGATGGGGCGGGCCGCCTGCCAGGTGGCGCCGGCATCCGCGGTCGCCGCGAAGTAGCTCGGCCCGGCGCTCTGGGCGGTGAGCCGATCCCATACGGCATACACGAAATTCGCATTGGTCGGGTCGGCGGTGATCGAGCCTTTGTCGTTGAAGAACTGGGCGCCGTCCTGGATGAGCGCGGTCGGGGTGCTCCAGGTGAGGCCGCCGTCGCGCGACTCGGCGACCAGCATGGCGCTGGACGAACCCGGCGCGAGCGTGCCGCCGGTGAAGGACAGCGACAGCGCGTACACCGCCCCGCTCGGCGAGGCGCTGAGCCACACGTCGGTGGCGCGCGCGTAGTCGCCGGCGTTGCCGCTGCCGCCGCCGGTGCAGCGCGAAAAGGCCGCGGTCGCGGGGCTCCAGGTGGTGCCACCGTCGAAGGAGGCGGCGAAACCCAGGCCCTGCGCGCCGCCGTCTGACCAGCGGTTCTGCTGCCAGCCGCCGATCAGGTTCATGGGGTTCTGCGGGTTGACGGTGAGCGCGGGCTCCGCGGCGGTGTCGACGTAGAGAGTTCCGCTCGAGGGCACGCCGTCGCAGCCGGGAAGGAAGCTCGAGGGCTCCGACACCCGCACCAGCCTCACCGACGAGAACGGCGGCGGTCCGCCGGCGCCGCCGCCGGCGCCGCCGCCGCCGCACGCGCCGAGCAGCAGCGCGAGGCCGGCGCACGCGCCGCCGCCGGCCGCCGTTCGCGCGCCGCCGCGGCGCATCAGTAGTCGATGAAGATCGTGGCCGGGTGCTCGAGGCACTCTTTCAGTGCCTGGATCATCGCCGCCGCGTCGTAGCCGTCGACGAAGCGATGATCGAAGGACGAGGAGAGATTCATGATGCGGCGTATCGCGATCGCGCCGGCATGGACCACGGCCCGCTCGAGCGCCCGGTTCACGCCGATGATCGCCACTTCCGGCGCATTGATGATCGGCGTGCTGACGATGCCGCCGAGCTTGCCGAGGCTGGTGATGGTGATGGTCGAGCCGGTAAGCTCCTCGCGCGTCGCCTTGTTGGAGCGCGCCGCCTCGCTCACCCGGCGCATCTCCGCCGCGAGCTCCCACAGGCCGCGCGCCTGGGCGTCGCGCACGACCGGCACCTTGAGCCCCTCGGGGGTCTGCGTGGCTACGCCGAGGTGCACGGCCGCGTGCCGCACGATCACGCCCCGCTCGGCGTCGTAGTGCGCATTACACTGCGGGAATTCCTTCAGCACCCGCACCAGCGCCAGTGCCAGGAACGGCAGGTAGGTGAGCGCGGGCGTGCCCGGCGCGAGCTTGCCGTTGAGGTGGCGCCGCAGCGCCTCGAGCTCGGTGACGTCGAGCTCTTCAACGTAGGCGAAGTGCGGAATGTTGCGCTTCGCCTCGCTCAGGCGCTGGGCGATCACGCGGCGCAGCCCGATCACCTTGATCTCTTCGGTGGCGCCTGCGGGGGCGCGGGCGAGCGGCTTCGCGGGCGCCACCGCCCGTGGCGGCGGCCGCAGCGGCACCGGCTGGCTCTGCGCGGCGCGCGCCACGTAGGCGTCGAGGTCGCTGGGCGTGATGCGCCCGCTCGGGCCCGAGCCCGCTACCTGCCGCAAGTCGATCCCGGCCTCGTGCGCACGCCGGCGGATCGCCGGCGAGGTGGCGACGCGCCCGGAACTTGCCACGGCAGCGGGCTCGGCGGCGGCGCGTGCCGCCCCGGCCCCGTTACCCGCGACGGCCGGATGCGCCGTTGCAATGATCGTAGTGGATTGCGCCGTGGCAGCGGCGGCGTTCGCGGTGCGCGCCTCGGTCTCGAGCACGATCAGCTCCGCACCGACCGGCACCATGTCCCCCGGTGCCCCGGTTACCGAGACCACACGGCCGCTCACCGGCGCGGGCACTTCCACCGCCGCCTTCTCCGTCATCATTTCGACCAGCACGTCGTCCTCGGCGACCGTGTCGCCCGGCTTCACTCGCCAGCCGATGATCTCCGCCGCCACCGTGCCCTCGCCGAGGTCCGGGAGCTTGAAGACGTAGCGGCTCATGTCGCCTCCATGACCTGCCTGAGGGCAGCCGCGATGCGCGCCTGTCCGGGGAAGTAATCCCACTCGAAGGCATGCGGGTAAGGGGTGTCCCATCCGGTGACGCGCTGGATCGGCGCCTCGAGGTTCCAGAAGCAGTGCTCCTGGACCGTCGCCACCAGCTCCGCGCCGTAGCCGCTGAAGCGCGTCGCCTCGTGCACGACGACGCAGCGGCCGGTCTTGCACACCGAGGTGCACAGCGTGTCGACGTCGAGCGGCGACATGCAGCGCACGTCGACGATCTCCGCGTCGACGCCGGCGCCGCGCACCGCGGCCTCGGCCACGTGCACCATGGTGCCGTAGGTGAGCACCGTGAGGTCGCTTCCGGGGCGCACCACCTCGGCGCGGCCGAGCGGCACGGTGTAATGGCCCTCGGGCACCTCGCTGCGCGGATGTGCGCTCCACGGCACGGCGGGCTTGTGCGGATCACCGTCGAAGGGCCCGTTGTAGAGCCGCTTGGGCTCGAAGAACAGCACCGGGTCGTCGCCCTCGATCGCGCTGATCAGCAGCCCCTTGGCGTCGTAGGGATTCGACGGCATCACCACCTTGATCCCGCATACGTGGGTGAAGATCGCCTCCGGGCTCTGCGAGTGGGTCTGGCCGCCGCGGATGCCGCCGCCGCACGGCGTGCGGATCGTGACCGGCGCGGAGAACTCGCCCGCCGAGCGGTAACGCAGCCGCGCGAGCTCGCTCACCACCTGGTCGTAGCCGGGATAGATGTAATCGGCGAACTGGATCTCGGCCACCGGCTTCAGGCCGTTCACTCCCATGCCGATGGCGGTGGCGATGATCCCGCCCTCGGCGATCGGCGTGTCGAGCACCCGATGCTCGCCGTACTTGCGTTGCAGGCCGTCGGTTGCGCGGAAGACCCCGCCGAAGAAGCCTACGTCCTCGCCGAGCACCACCACGCGCGGATCGCGCTCGAGCATCACGTCCATGGCGGAGTTCAGCGCCTGGACCATGTTCATGCGTGCCACGGCTCAGCTCTTGCGCTTGATGGCGGACGGCGCCGGCGGCGCGCTGCTGCGCGCGAGGCCCTCGGCCTGCTCGGCGCGCAGCGCCTTGAGGTCGCGCTGCTGCTGCGTCAGGTTCGGCGGCATCTCCCGGAACACGTCTTCGAACATCGTCACCGGGTCGAGTGCCGGGCCGCCGGTGAGCGTGCCGTAGCTCTCGGCCTCCTTCCAGCAGGCGTTGACCTGGGCCTCGAGCTCCTTCTCGAGCCGCACATGCCGCTCCTCCGACCACTCGCCGAGCGCGATCAGGTGCTGCTTGAGGCGCGTGATGGGGTCCCCGAGCGGCCACGCGCGCCACTCCTCCTTGGGGCGGTAGCGCGACGGGTCGTCGCTGGTCGAGTGCGCCGCGGCGCGGTAGGTGACGTGCTCGATGAGCGTCGGGCCGACGCTCTGGCGGGCGCGCTGCGCCGCCCACTGGGTGACGGCGTAGACGGCGAGGAAGTCGTTGCCGTCGACGCGTATGCCCGGCATGCCGTAACCGGGGCCGCGCTGCGCGAAGGTCTGGTGCTCCCCGCCGGCGCAGCCCTGGAAAGTGGAGATCGCCCACTGGTTATTGACCAGATTCAGGATCACCGGCGCCTGGTACACCGCGGCGAAGGTCATGGCGTAGTGGAAGTCCGCCTCGGCGCTCGAACCCTCGCCGACCCAGCTCGCGGCTATACGATCCTCGCCCTTGATGGCCGCGGCCATCGCCCAGCCGACCGCCTGCGGGAACTGCGTGGCGAGGTTGCCGGAGATCGAGAAGATGTTGCCGCTGGCCCAGTGGTACATGACCGGCATCTGCCGGCCCTTGCACATGTCGCGGGTGTTCGACAGGCACTGGCACATCAGCTCGACCAGGTTGCGGCCGCGCACCACCTGCAGGCCCTGCTGGCGGTAGGACGGAAACAACATGTCGGTGGGTTGCAACGCCATGCCCTGCGCGACCGCGACCGCCTCCTCGCCCGTGGACTTGATATAGAAGGAGATGCGGCCCTGGCGCTGGATCTTCTGCATGCGGTCGTCGAAGAGGCGCGTCAGCAACATGTGGCGCAGACCCACCTGCAGCTCCGGCGGCTCGAGGTGCGGGTTCCAGGGACCGACCGCGCGGTGCTCATCGTCGAGTACCCGCACCATCTCCATCGAGAGGCTCTCGATGTCGCGCGCGGCCGCGGTGACCTCCGGCCGGCTGACCACGCCGGCGGGGGAAATCTGCAGGTAGCTGAAATCCGGCTCCTGTCCCGGCCGGGCCGGCGGGGCGGGAACGTGTAAGCGCGACCGTGGAGTCATGCGGTGCCTGGCGACTTCAGCCTTGCAGTTGCAGAGTCTGCGTCGGCGGGATTGTAATCGCCTCCCACCGGTAACACTACGCATGAAAACCCGGCAGACATTCCGCGGCGTGGTGCTGCGGCAGCCCCCGGCGCGACCCGCAGCACCGCGGCCGGCGCCGGGCCGCTCCCCGCTCACGGCGGGCGAGCCGCCGCGGGTGCGCGTCGGCCGTGAAGTCGCCGGACGCGCGGGTAAGGGCGTGTCGGTGATCCGCGGGCTGCCGCTCGGGCGGGAAGCGCTCGAGGAGCTCGCTGCGCGGCTGAAGCGCCTGTGCGGGGCCGGCGGCGCCGTCCGGGACGGCACCATCGAAATTCAGGGCGAGCATCGCGACCGCCTGGTGGCTGAGCTCATCCGCCTCGGCTATCCGGCGAAGCGCGCGGGCGGTTGAGCGCGGCGCTTCCCGGGCCGCGGCTACGCACGAGTCAGCCGCTGCGAGAGTGGTATCGGCCGCCAAGTATGCTATAGAGTAAATTATGAGCGTGGCGAGCAGCGGACCTGAGCTGGACAGCAATCGGCACTCAACGCGCCGCTCTCGCAATGGCGATGTGCTGCTGTTCGCGCGCAACTTCTTCCGCCATCCGCGCATGCTCGGCTCGATCGTGCCGAGCTCGCGCTTCCTGATCCGCCAGCTCCTGCACCCGGTCGACTGGACGCGCGCCCGGGTCATTGTCGAGTACGGCCCCGGCGTCGGCGGCATCACCGCGGAAGTGCTGCGGCGCATGCGCCCCGATGCGGTGCTGATCGCCATCGAGATGAATCCCGACTTCGTGACGTTTCTGCGCCGGGCGTTCAGCGACGAGCGGCTGCAGGTGATCGAGGGCTCGGCGGTCGCGGTCGACGAGATCCTGCGCCGCTGCGGGCACGCGCGCGCCGACTACATCATCTCGGGAATTCCCTTCAGCACCATCCCCGCGTCGCTGCGCGAGCGGATCCTGCGCAAGACCTGCGATCTGCTCGAGCCCGGCGGCGCGTTTCTCGTGTACCAGTTCTCGACGCGCGTGCTCGAGGACCTCAAGCGCATCTTCGGCTATGTCGGCCGCCGGTTCGAGCCGCTGAACGTGCTGCCGGCACACCTGTTCTTCTGTCAGCCCGAGGCGGTCTGACGGCGCCGCGCGCTCACGGGGCGCGCAGCGTGCGCAGCAGCTCCTCGCCGAAGTAGCCCGCGGGGATCGTCCCCTCCCTCATGAACTCGAGGTGAAAGCGCTTCGCCGAGAAGCGCGCGCCGAGCTCGAGCTGCGCGCGCCGGCGCAGCGCGAGGATCTGCTCCCGGCCGAGCCGGTAAGTGATCGCCTGCGTCGGCCAGCGCGCGTAGCGCGCCACCGCGGCGCTCGCCGCGCGGCAACTCGCCTGCTTGGCGCTGAGCTTCAGCGCCACCGGGTCCTGACACGAGCCGGGCAGGAAGTCCACCACCTCGGAATAGAGCGTCACCGCCTGCTCGAATGTCAGCCGCCCGGTGTGAATGCCGGTGTCGATGCGCACCCGCAGGTCGCGCAGCAGCTTGCCGCGCAGCTGGTAGAGCCGCTCCTCGGGCGTATAGAAGCCGTGCGGCGCGCCGGGCTCGGCTTCCGCGAGCAGCGACTCGGCGTACAGCGCCCAGCCCTCGGCGGCCATCGAGTCCTGCCACATGGACGAGGAATCCTCCACTGCCCCGGGCGTCAGCCAGCGCACCGGCGAGATCTGGTCGCGGTACTGCGTCATGACTTTGTAGTGCCAGTCGTGGCCCGGAAAGCCTTCGTGGGCGGCGAGATCGGCCATGGAGGCGTAAGCGTGCTCCTCGCGCAGCGTGGTCGCGTCGTCGCCGGTCGGCGTCACGTAGAAGCGCCCGATGCCGCTCGACTTGAAAGGCGGCGCCGGGTAGTAGGCCGCGCCTTCGATCGAGGCGCGCAGCGGGGGCGGCGTGACCGTGACCTCCAGACGATAGTCCGCCGGCACGTCGAACAGCCCGGTGGTGCGCGCGTACGCGACCAGCCGCTCGCCGCTCTTGCGATAGCCATCGATCATCTCGGCGTCGGTGCGCGGCGCGTTGCGGCTCAACTGCTCGAACACCGCGCGCACCAGCGCCGGGCCGTCGCCGCCGGCCGGCCACTGATTCGCCGCGGCGATCTGGCGGCCGAGCGCCACCATCGCCGCGCGCGTCGCCTCCACCACGGGCCATGACTGGGTGAAGAGCTCCGCCGCCGTGCGGCCGACGCGCAGGTTGTTGTGCAGCGCCCAGTTGTACTCGGCCTCGCCGAGCGCGAAGCGGTCGGCGCTGAACTCACTCTTCGGCACCGCCCCGGCCTGGCCGCCGGCCGCGTCGAAGAAAGTTGCGCTGACGAATGCCGCCAGATGCCGGTAGGCATCCGCGGCCGCCGTGCCCGCGTCCTGCAGGTCGCGCAGCAGTGCGTCGCGCTGCGCGGAGCCGAGGTAGCTCGCAGCGAGCTGCGGCAGCGTCTTGCCGAAGTACTCGGCGTCGGCTGCGCTCGTCTCCAGACCGTAGGCCCGCAGCACGCGCCGGTCCGGCGTGTTGTGCGCGGCGACCCCGGCGGCGAGCTGCCGCTCCGCGGTCGCGAGGAACGCGGGCACCGCGCGCGTGCGCGCGATCACGGCCTGCCACTCGGCGTCGGTCCCGAGCGTCGAGGCGCCGGTGTGCGTCATTCCCTGGATCTGCCAGTCGACGCCGCGGAACGGCTCGTCCACGTACGAGTCGAGCGAGCTCTGCTGGTGACGGCGAACGCTGTGCTGGTGGATCAGGAAGGCGATCTCGGCGAGCGCCACCGAGCGATCGGTGCGCCGCCGCGCCGAGAGGCCCGCGGGCGGGATCGCCACGAAACGGGCACGGAGCGCGCCGAGCCGCTGGTCCTCCTCGCGGATCGCCTCCGGCGCGTAATCGCGCAGCCCCCCGTCGATGCCCTCGAGCTGCGGATCGTAGGCCGCGCCGCCGAGATAGGTGGCGACCACCGGGTAGCGGCCGAGGACGTAGACCACGTAATCGCGCTCGACCGCCGCAAAGCGCGCGTCCGAGGAAGGCCGCACCTGCACCGGCTGCGCCACCGGCGCGCGCACCACCGGCTCGGGCGGCGGCGCCGGCGCCGTGGCGGGCAGCAAGGCCGCGCCTGCGGCCGCTGGTGCGCCGAGCAGCACGAAGGTGATGAACTGCGCGAGACGATACACGACGGATCCTGATGCGCTGCCCGTCCACCCGGCGCGGACAGCAGGCGGCGAAGCATACCCTTAGGTCCCGCGGCGGGCGAAGTCCGGCTGCAGCCCGTTGACAGCGCCGACGGCAGGCGAGGATGCTCGCGGCATCGTGACGACCCTCAGCAGCGGCGAACGCACCCGCTACCAGCGCCACCTGACGCTGCCGGAGATCGGTGCGGCCGGACAGGAAAAGCTCAAGGCCGCGCGCGTAGTGATCGTGGGCGCGGGCGGGCTCGGCTCCCCCGCGGCGCTCTACCTCGCCGCGGCGGGCTGCGGCACGCTCGGGCTCGTCGACCGCGACCGGGTCGAGCTCTCCAACCTGCAACGCCAGGTGCTGTTCGATACCGCCGCAGTCGGCCGGCCCAAGGCCGAGGCCGGCGCCGAGCGCCTCGCAGGTCTCAATCCCGAGATACGCGTGGTGGCCCACCCCGTCGAGCTCAAGGCCGCCAACGTGCGCGCCGTGCTCGGCCACTACGACCTGGTGATCGACGGCAGCGACCGGCTGGCGACGCGCTACCTGGTGAACGATGCCTGCGTGCTGCTCGGGCGGCCGCTGGTGTCGGCGGCCATTCACCGCTTCGAGGGCCAGATCATGAGCTACGTGCCGGGCCGCGGTCCGTGTTATCGCTGTGTATTCCCGCAGGCGCCGGACGGTCTCATCGCCAACTGCGCCGAGGCCGGTGTTCTCGGCGTCCTGCCCGGGGTGCTCGGCACGCTGCAGGCAACCGAGGCCATCAAGCTCATCACCGGCGCCGGCACGCCGCTGCTCGGGCGGCTGCTCACCTACGATGCGCTCGAAGTGCGCTTCGAGGAATTCCGGCTGGCGCGCCGGCGCGACTGCCCGGCGTGCGGCGATGCGCCGACGATCACCGAGCCGCGCGATCCGGCGCCACCCGCGAGCGCGCCAGGCGCCGACGGCATCCGCCATCTGCGGGCGCCCGAGCTGCACGCGCTGCTCGCGGCGGCGCCGCCGCCGCGGCTGATCGACGTACGCGAACCCTGGGAGTTCGCTACCGGGCACCTCCCGGGCTCGCTGCACATCCCGCTCGGCGAGCTGCCGGAGCGGCTCGACGAGATTCCGCACGGCGCGGGCCCCGCGGTCTTCATCTGCCGCAGCGGCGGGCGCAGTCTCGCTGCCTGCCGGATGGCGCTGCAGGCGGGAATGCCGGCGCCCGCGAATCTCGAGGGCGGACTGCGCGCGTGGGCGGCGGAGGTCGATCCGCGACTGCCCGTTGCCTGAGCGGCGGCGAACCGTCAGTGGCTGTCGGGAATCCGCGAGCGCGCCAGGCACGGTGCCTGCGGCGCTTCCGGCTCGATCTCGATGCTGCGCCTGAGCAGCTCGAGCGCCGCGCGCGGCTCGTCGACGAAACTGAACAGCCGCAGATCCCGGGGCGTGATGGCGCCATGACGCACCAGGGCATCGAAGTTGACCACTTCCTTCCAGTAGGCCGAGCCGTACAGCAGCACCGGGATGGAGCGGTCGAGCTTGCGCGTCTGCGCCAGTGTCAGGATCTCGAACAGCTCGTCCAGCGTGCCGAAACCGCCGGGAAACGCCACCAGGGCACGCGCCAGGTAGGCGAACCACAGCTTGCGCATGAAGAAATAGTGGAACTCGAAGGTGAGTCCCGGGCTGATGAACGGGTTGGGCCGCTGCTCGCGCGGCAGCCCGATGTTGAGGCCGATGCTGCGGCCGCCGGCGAGCGCGGCGCCGCGATTGGCCGCCTCCATGATTCCCGGGCCGCCGCCCGAGCAGACGGTGAGCCGCTCGCCCCCGGGCAGCGTGCCGCTCCACTCGGTGACCAGGCGCGCGAGCTCGCTCGCGTCGTCGACGTAGTTGCCGAGCACCCCGCCGCTCGCGGCGCGCGCGGAACCGAAGAACACCACCGTGGCGCTGACGCCCGCGGCCCGCAGGCGGCGAAACGGCCCGAGGTACTCGGCGACGATGCGCACCGGACGGCCGTCTTCGGACTCGATGAAGTCCGGGTCGTAGTAGGCGAGCGGGGGCGATTTGGTCATGGGCTGCGGCTCCGCGGCGCGCGGCGTCAGGCGCGCGAGGGCCTAGTGTGCACCAATGACGATGACGAACACGACATGACCGCATCCTGCGACCGGGTGCGGTCCGGGCTGCGCCGCCGGCGCGCGGCCGCGGCGTGGCTCCCGGCGGTGCTGTTGGCGGCGCCGCCGCTCGCGAGCGCCGCCGGCGAGCTGCCGCGCATCGATGCGACCACCTCGCTCCTGGTCGTAGCGCCGCATCCCGACGACGAGACGCTGTGCTGCGCCGGCGTGATCCAGCGGGTCGTCGAGGCCGGCGGCCGCGTGAGCATCGCGTGGATCACCAGCGGCGATGCCTCGACACTCGAGATGCTGCTGGTCGAGAAGCGCCTGTTCGCCGCGCCGCGCGAGCTGCGGGCGCTCGCGTCGCGGCGCATGGAGGAGGCGCGCGCGGCGAGCTCGCTTCTCGGTGTGCGCTCGAGCGGGCAGCTGTTCCTCGGCTATCCCGACCGCGGGGTGCTCGAGCTCCTCACCCGTCACTATCGGAGCGTCTATACCTCCGCGTTCACGGAGTCCGCAGCGGTTCCCTACCCGGATACGCTCGCCGCCGGCCATCCCTATACGGGGGAAAGTCTCGAGCGGGACTTCGACGCCGTGCTGACCCGCACCCGCCCGACGCTCGTGCTCGCGCCGAGTCCGCGCGACACCCACCCCGACCATGAGGGCGCGGCGCTGCTCACGCTGCGCGCCCTGCGGCGCCGCGGCGAGCTCGGGCTGCTGCGCTGCTGGATCGTGCACGGCGGCGAGGGCTGGCCGAGCCCGCGCGGGCTTTACCCGGGATTGCCGCTCAGCGCTGCGCCGCGCATCCCGCACCCGGCAGCGTCGTCGTTCGAGCTCACTGCGGAGGAGGAGGACCGCAAGCTCGCCGCGCTGCGCGCCTATGGCACCCAGCTCGAAGTGATGGCGCCGTTCCTGCTGGCGTTCGTGCGCACGACCGAGCTTTTCTGGCCGGCACCCTGAGCGGGCGGCCGCGGCGCCGCGTGCCCCTTCAGGGCGGACCGGGGCGCCGCCAGCCGCGCAGCCAGCGGTCGAGCGCGCCGGCGATCCGCTCGCGCAGCCGATCGAGCCAGGCGCGCTGCGGCCAGCGGCGGCGGCTGAGCGCGAGCGAGCGCTCGAGGTCGCCGGCAAAGAGCGCGGCGGCGGCATCCGCCACACCGCGGTCGTCGACCTCCTGATTCGCTTCGAGGTTCCACTCGAAGCTCCAGCGATCGAGGTTGCTCGAGCCGAGCGACAGCCAGTCGTCGCACAGGATCATCTTGGCGTGCAACATGCTCGGCTGGTACTCGAAGATCCTCACGCCGTTACGCAGCATCTTGCCGTAGAAGCGCCGCGCCGCCTGGCGCACCCACGGGTGGTCGGTGCGCATGCCGGGCATCAGCAACCGCACGTCGACGCCGCGGCGGGCGGCGCGGCGCAGCGCCTTGCGAAAGCGCCGCGAGGGCACGAAGTACGCGCTCATGATCCACACGCGTGTGCGCGCCGCGTCGATGCGACGCACGACGCCGTTGGCGAGCACCGAACGCTGGCGCGCTTCGCTGAGTGCCAGCCGTCCGGCGGCGCCGCCGGCGATCGCCGCGATCACCGGATCGGGGAGTCCGAGCTGCGGCCCGCAGCGCCGCCAGCTGCGGGCGAAGGCGCGCTGCCAGTCGGCCACTACGGGACCGGCGATTTCGACCATCAGATCGCGCCAGGCGCGCGGCCCGGGCGCGAACTCGTCGGCGAGCCCGGCGCCGCCGACGAAGGCGACGCGGCCGTCGACGGTGAGGAGCTTGCGGTGGTCGCGCAGGAAGTTGCGCAGCCTGCGCCGCCAGTGCAGCGGATTGTAGAAACGCAACTCCACCCCCGCCGCGTGCAGCCGGCGCCGGTCGGCCTGGCTGAGGCCGAGCGCGCCGAAGCTGTCGAACAGCACGCAACAGCGCACGCCGCGGCTGCGTGCCCGCGACAGCGCCTCGATGAAGGTCCCGGCCACGCGGCCGGAGCTCACCAGATACATCTCGAGCAGCACGTGTGCGCTCGCAGACTCGATCGCCGCCAGCATGCGGGCGAAGAACTCGCCGCCGCCGTCGAGGAGGTGAAATCGGTTCCCGGGCCGCCACGGCCAGCCAGTGGGTGTGAGTCGATCGGTCGCCCCGCTCCCCGTCATCGCCATCGGCGCGCGCGGCTAACGCTGCCCCGCGTCGGCGCGGTGGTCGAGCGTGACGATCGTGCCGGCGAACAGGTACAGCGCTGCGAACCAGGCGAGGCTGCGCGTCAGCAGCAGGTACAGCGTGTGATAGATGGCCTCCGCCTGCTCGTAATAGAGCGTCGCCTGCACGCCGCCGATCAGCAGCGCCGCGCCGGCCACCAGCAGCAGCGCCGGCCCCGGATGCGTGCCCCGGCCGCGTCGCAGTTCCGGTGCGGGCGCGCGCAGCCGCGCATACCACAGCGCGAGGATCGCAAGCCCCGCGGCCGAACTCAGGTATTGCAGCAGGTGACAGACTTCGCCGCTGTACCAGCCGATGCTCACCGTGCTCCGCAGAAGCGCCATGCGCTTTACCATCCAGCCGTCGGTGTGCGTGAACGAATCCCACAGCAGGTGCGACCAGATGCCCGCCAGGACGGCAAGCGGCGCGAAGGCCCAGGCGAGCGCGCTGCGGCGGAACGGCTCGAGGGCGTTGAGACACAGCCAGCGTGCGCGCCCGGGCAGCAGCACCGTGAGCGGCCGGCGCAGCAGGAAGGCGCACCCCAGCACCACGAGCCCGAGCGGCAGGTCGATCAGGAGCGAGCCTGCCGCACTGTGCGAGTCGTGGGTCAGGTGGCCGCTCAGGCGCGCCGGCACGTAGTACGGCAGATCGGGCGTGACCGCGCCGATCACGAGCGGCGCGGTGCGCAGGTACCGCAGGTGGCGCAGGGGCAGGACAGCGGCCGGGTGCGCGAGCGTGAAGGGCATGCGATGCGCTGCGCCTCAGCTTCCCGGCGTGGTCCGCGGCGTGACGCGGATCGTAAAATCCCGCCCGATCCACGCGCCGCTCCCGGAGCGGTAGGTCAGATCGATGCGTCGTCCGGCGCGCAGCCGCGGCGCATCGATCTCGAGCAGGTGCAGGCCGAGGGAGTTGGGCGAGGTCGGCTCCTCGCGCGTCTCCTGCCAGCCGTCCACTCCCCAGCGGAACGTCCCCGGCTCGCGCAACGCGAGCGTGAGGGCGCAGCCCTCGGGCAGCTCCGGTGTCGGGGCATGCTCGCACCAGATCACCCGACGCAGCATCGGCCGCTCGCCGCGGTAGCGCTCCCAGACCGCCGACGGGCGATCGAACGGCCGCTTGAGCGCCCGCGACACCACCAGCTTGATGTACTCGGCGTGCGCCCAGGCGAGCGGCATCGCCCCGCCGGTGGGACGGCCGGGCTCGAGCCCGCGCGCCGCAATGGCTTCGCCGTCCCACACCTGCTCAGGCAGCATGCCGCCCGGGGAAGCCATGCGTACCATGGCGATGAGGAGCGGCAAGGGATCGCGACCGGCGGCGACCTCGTAGTGGCCGCGCTCGCCGGTGAGCAGCGGCCAGGCGCGCCCGCAGCCGGTGCCGTCGTAGGCGCTGCCGTCCTCGTGCTCGCCGTAGCCGTCGCCGGTGAAGCGATGCCAGGAGGGCCCGGCGGGTGTGTCGACCTTGAGCAGCGCGTCCGCGAGACGCAGGGTCGAGACGATCAGCGGATCGTCGGCTCGGCGCAGCCCGAAGCGCACCAGCTGCAGGAAGTCGACGGCGACCTGCTCGGCTGCCGGCAGCCCCGGGTCGCGGCTGCGGTTCCTGATCGGCAGCACCGCGCTCGGTGCGCAGCGGTCGGTGAGCGCCTGCGCGGGCGCGACGCGCACGTAGTAGCCCGGCACCCCGTAGCGGCGCGCGAGCTCGGTGTCGTGCACCGTGGTCCAGTCTTCGAGCCGCGCATTCCAATAGTCCGCGAAAGCGAGCGCCAGCTCGCGGCCGTCGGCGGCGAGATAGCGGGCTCCGGCCACGAGCGCGGCGACGCACACCGCGAGCGTGAAGGTATTGAGGCCCGCATCCTCCTCCCAGCGGTCCTGACCGGTCACCGGCCCGGTGCGCACCAGGAACGAAAGCGCGCGCCGCACCATGTCATGCACCTCGGTGCCGCGCAGCGCCGAGCGCTCCTCGAGCACGGCGGCGAGCAACACCGGGAAGGCGGCCTCATCGAGCTGGATCCCGGACCAGTAGCCCCTGCCCCCCAGCCACTGGTTCTGGTTCCAGTGCCCGTCGGCGTTCTGCGAGGCGAGCAGATAGCGCAGCGTGCCGTGCGCCTCGTCGGTCGCGCCGACGGCGAGAAATGCGCCGGCGCACTCGACCAGGTCGCGCGGCCACACCAGGTGATAGCCCGCGCGCTCCTCGTGGGTATTGCCCCAGGGAACGCTGAGCGAGGCCACCATGGCTCCGGGGTAGGTCTTGTCCCGATGGCTGCGCAGCACCATGGTCGAGATGCGGAACTGCTCGAGGCAGGCCGCGGGAAGATCCTCGGGCAGCGTATTGCGCGGCACGCAGTTCGCGTGCCAGCGGGTCCAGGACGTCAGCTGCCGCTCCCACGACGTCTCGAAGGGCTCGACCAGCGCGGTCAAAGCGAGCGTTGCCGCCGATTCGCTGCTGCTGCCGAAGCCGAGCGCGAGCACCGCGCGCGGCGGCAACTCCCCGATGAGCGCGACGTTGCCGGGACCGGCGGCGTCATACTCCCAGGTCATGGCACCGTTGTGGAAGAAGTCCTGCCAGCCGTCGCTCGCGCCGACGAAGCCGGCGCTGGCGCGGCCGAAGGCATCGGCCTGGCTCTCGAGGGCCGCCGCGAGCGCGAGTCCGAAAGGCCCCTGCTCGGCCGAGAGCACCCGGCGGCCGCGGTGCTCGGCGACTTCGGCGTGGTTGTCCTTGCCGGTGCCGCCGAGGTGCGGCGCGAGCAGCACGTAGGGGCGCAGGCGCTCCTCGCCGCTGAGCGCCACGTCGATGAGCAGTACGTCGCGGTCCTCGCAGCTCGTCACCCGCAGCGCGAGCTCGAAGCGCTCGTGCCGATGCACGATGTGCACGGCGGGCGCGCCGGTGCCCGCGAGCCGCAGCGCGTGCTTCCACATGCGCTTCACCTCGACCCAGAACCCGGCACCGTCGGCCACGATGAAGCCGAGGTCGCGGATCTGCGGGATGTCGACCCGCGGGTAATAAACCTCGTTGAGAATGCCGCCGCCGATCGTGAACCACAGCCGTGCCGGCCCGAGCGAGCAGCCGACCATCTCCTTGGCGCTGCTCGACCAGGTCGGCGGCAGCCCGGGAGCGCCCGGTGCGGCGCTCATGATCGCTCCGCCTGTTGCCACAGCCGCACGCCGCCGATGAAGGCGTTGCGGTTGTCGCCGAGCTCGACCGCCGGCGGCAGTCCCTTCATGCGCCTGGCGTTGCCCCCGCCGAGCACGACGTAATCGGCTTGCAGCGCGGCCTCGAGTTGCGCGACCACGTCCAGCACCGCGCGGCGCCACTTGCGGTTACCGCGACGGCGGCGGCCGCGCTCCCCGAGGTAGTCCTCGAACGTGCGGCCACGCTTGTAGGGCATATGGCCGATCTCGGTGGGCTCGACTACGCCGTCGATGATCAACGTGGCGCCGAGCCCGGTGCCGAGCCCGAGGAACAGCATGCGCCCGCCGTGGTAGCTGCCGATCGCCTGCATCGCCGCGTCGTTGACGATCCGCACGGGCTTGCCGAAAGCCCCGGCGAAATCGAATCCCACCCAGCCGCGGCCGAGGTTGTGCGGCTCGCCGGCGACACGTCCGCGGACCACCAGCCCCGGGTAGCCGATCGAAACGGCATCGTAATGGAGTTCGCGGCCGCGCCGGAGGATCTCGCCCACCATGGGCCCTGGCCCCATCTTCGGCCCCGACTCGAACTTCCCCGTGTCTCCCCGGGCATCGACGCGGAACTTGATGTGCGTGCCGCCGACGTCGATGACGAGGATGCGGCGGGGCCGCCGCGGCCCCGGAGCGGTCCTGGTGGCTCGCATCGCACGATTTTCGCCGGAATCCGCCCCCTTGACCACCCGCGGGGCGCGCTTGCGCCGCGCGCTGTAAACGCGCGGGCGGGTTGCGGCATCTCAAGTCTGCTGCGGGAATTGCAACACTCGCGGGTGGCGATGGTGATCGCGCTCGCGCTCGCCTGGGCGGGCGCCGCCGGCGCACACGGCGACGATGTGTCCAGGCAAAAAAAAATAGAGGGGCGACCGCACCTACGCGACCGCCCCTCCCGTGCGCACACTCACTCAGTGCGATGCGCTGACGCTGGTCGTCGCGGCCGCGTTGCCGTTGGTGCCTGCCGACATACCGCTCGGCTGGGCCGTGGCGCTGGCACTGCCGTCGAACGAGCCGCCGGCCGCCGCATGCGCCTGCGGAGGCTCAGGAGGCGACTCGGTGCGGCTCGGCGGCGCCGCATGCCCGCCGGAGGTGGCGCGATCGGGCTCGCTGCCGCGCCCGGACGGGGTGCTGCGGCCCGACGGGGTGCTGCGGCCCGACGGGGTGCTGTGCGACGCCTCGCTCGGGTTGGAGCCCGCGCCGCTCGTGGACAGCGCGCCGTTCAGAGCACCACCCGCGCTCGACCCGTTCGGGGCGATCGAGCCCTGCCCGGCTCCGCTCAGCGCGCCGGCCGAGTTCACAGTCGGCACGGAGCCAGCGGCCATGGCTGCGCCGCTCCCGGCGACCTGGGCGCCCGCCTGCGCGGCCCCGTTGGCGGTCTGCGCGGCCGTGGCGCCGGCACGCTCGGCGTTGCGGGCGGTGTGTTCCGCAGTCCGGTTTACCCGCTCGCGCACGCGGTCGAGGCGCTGCGGGGCATCGAACTGCCCGTTGACGCCACCGCCGAAACTTCCGCCCGCGGTGCCATTCAGCGCGCCACCCATGCCGCCGCCGAGCGTCCCACCGAGCGCCCCGGCGACTCCGCCGCGCGCTCCGCCGCCGAGAATCTGGGCGTGGACCGGGCCCGTCGCAAGACAGGCAGCGATCACGGCACTCGCGAAAAGATGATAGGTCCTCATGGTCGTCTCCTCTCGAGGCCGCGGCCGATCCGCGACCTTTCGATGAGTACGACGACCGGCGAGCCCGGATTCTTCCCGAGCGACCCTCCGTCGCCGCCGTTTGACTTAACGTGCGCCCGCGCGGACGAGCGCGGGCGGCGGCCCCAGGTCCGCACCGACGAGCCCATAGCCCCAGGCCGGATCGAGGCCGGGCGCCCCCAGATGGATCGCCTGGCCCTCGAGGGCGGCGAGCGCAGCGGCGGCGGCGTCCTGGCCCGGGGCGCGCAGGCCGAGCGCGAGGAGCCCGGCAACGATCGGCGAGGCGAACGAGGTGCCGCGCACCAGGGCGTAGCCCCGCGGCAGCCTCGCGGCTGCCATGTCGGCACCGGGCGCCGCCAGCTTCACTTGCGGTCCGCGCTCGGCCTCGGGCAGCAGCCGCCGCCGCGCGTCGACCGCGGTGACTCCCACGACCCCCGGCCAGGCCGCCGGATAGAGCGGCGGGGCGGCCGGACCGTCGTTGCCGACCGCAGCGACCACGAGATAACCGCGTGCGATCACGTTCGCGACGATCGCCTCGAGCATCCGGTCCGGCGGACCGACGAGGCTCACGTTGATCACCGGCACGCGCTCGCCGACCAGCCACCCAAAGGCGTCGGCGACCGTGTCGACCGCGCCGCCGGTCGCGAGACCGCAAAAGACGTCCGCGGCGTAGAGCCCGGCACCGGGTGCGGCGCCGCGAAAGGCGCCCGCGCTTCCGACGAGGAGCGAAGCCACCGCCGTGCCGTGATGCTCCGGGACCGGCCTCCCCGCACAACCGTGCTGCTGGATCGCGAGCCCGCGGAAGACCTCGTGACCGGCATCGACGCCGCTGTCGATGAGGCCTACGCGGGCAGCGGCCGCGCCCGGGAGCGCCGCGCCCGCCGCGGGACGCTGCAGTGCGGCGCCGCCGGCAGCGGGCGGCGGCGCGGCCGCCGTCGCGGGCTCGGGCTCACCGCTCTCGAGGTAGATATGGTTGAAGTCGTAAGTGCCCGCCGGATCGAGCGCGCGGATGCGCTCGAGGCCGCGCGCGGTGGCGCCCGCCGCGTGCAGCACGACGATGCGCGTCCCGAGCGCCGTGAAGGCGCGCTCGCGCACGATGGCAAAGCCGGCGGCCTCGGCCGCCGCGAGCGCCGCGGCGGAGGGCGCTAATGCGATCACCTCGCCACGCACGATGGGCTCACCGCGCGGGTCGGCTTCGATCAGGTCGCGATGCCGGCGCAGCAGCTCGCGGATGCGAAGCTGACGCAGCTCGCGCAGGCGCCGCGGATCGAGCTCGCCGAGCGCTGCGGCCGCAGCGCCGTTCTCGGGCAACAGTCCCTCCGCCGGCAATCCCGGCACGGTCACCGCGGGCACGCCGGGCAGACGCACGGCCGGCAACCCCACCTGCCCGAAGGCGGTGGACGCGATGGCGAGCAGCGCTGTCAGGACGATGCTGCGCATGCGGGCACCATAAGTGAATGTGGCTGGGCTGGGAAGAAATGGAAGAAAATGACCGCCATGATCGTCCTCTCGTCATAGCGTGCCCGCGCCCGCCGACGGCCTGCGCGAGGAGCTCGTCACGCTGCTGCCGCGGCTGCGCCGCTTTGCGCGCGCGCTCGCGGGCAACAGCCACGATGCCGATGACCTGGTGCAGACCGCCGTCGAGCGCGCCCTCGCCCACGCCGCGCAGCGGCGCCCCGACGCGCAGCTCGCGGGCTGGATGTTCGGCATCCTGCGCAATGCGTGGATCGACGAGCAGCGCGCGCGCGGGCGGCGGGCGCGGCTGTTCGCGCCCGGGGAGTCCGCCGAGAGCGTGGCGGATGCGAGCAGCGGGGAGCACGCGGAGCTGCTCGCCGTGCAGGATGCGCTGGCGCGGCTGCCGGAAGAGCAGCGCCTGGCGGTGGCGCTGGTGCTGATCGAGGGACTCTCGTACAAGGAGGCGGCATACGTGATGGAGGTGCCGATCGGAACGCTCACCAGCCGCCTGGCGCGCGGCCGTGATGCGCTGCAGACGATGCTCGGTGAGCGGTCCGGAGGCAAGGCAGGACGATGAGCTTCAGCGACGAGACCCTGATGGCATACGCCGACGACGAGCTCGACGGGCCGACACGCGCGGCGGTCGAAGCGGCCATCGCGAGCGACCCCGAGCTCGCGCAGCGCATCGCGCGGCAGCGCGCGTTGCGGGACCGATTGCGCCGCGCGTTCGATCCGCTACTCGCCGAGCCGGTGCCCGAGCGGCTGCTCGCGAGCGTGCGGGCCGCACCCGCCGCACTGCCCGCCGGCCGGGTCGTGCGGCTCGAGCGGCGCGCGGTGCCGCGCTGGTCCTGGCCGCAGTGGGGTGCGATGGCTGCGAGCTTGGGCGTCGGTGTTCTGCTCGGTGCGCTGCTGCTGCGCGCACCCGCCGGCGCGCCGCTCCTGGTGGCGCACGACGGACGGCTCGAAGCGAGCGGCCTGCTCGCGCGCGCCCTCCAGGACCAGCTCGCCAGCGCGCAACCGGCATCGGCGCCGATCGAGATCGGCGTCAGCTTCCGCGCGCACGGCGGCGAGTACTGCCGTACTTTCGTCGTCGAAGGTCGCCGCGCGCTCGCCGGCCTCGCCTGCCACGATCCTGCAGCCTGGCGGGTCATGGCGCTGGCGCAGAGCGAAGCGGAACCGGCCGCCGGCGGGGCGTACCGCGCCGCCGCCTCGGCGCTGCCACCAGCCGTGGCGCGCACGCTCGATGCGCTGATTGCGGGCGAGCCGCTCGATGCGAGCGGCGAAGCCGCCGCGCGCGAGCGGGGCTGGAATCGCTAGCCGCCGCGCTCAGCCGCCGGCGCGCCCCATGCCGCCGCGAGGCGCGCGCGCGCCGCCCAGCCCGCCTCGAGGTCCCAGCAGTTGATCACGGCGAGGCGAAAACCGCCGGGCGGCATGGCGTGTGCGGCCGCCGGACGGTCTTCGTGGAAGGTGATCTGCACGCTGGTGACCTGCGGCATGCGGCGCACCGCCTCGATGAGCGCGGCCGGCGGGTGGCGGTATTCGCGCCCGTGCGGGCCGAACAGCGCGACGCTGTAGCCGACCCGGCGCTCGCGGCTGCCGAGCGTCCAGCTGCCCCGTGCGTAGAGCTCGACCACCGCTTCGAGCCAGCCCTTCTCGTACAGGTCCGGCCATTGATCGGCGACGCGCAGATGAGTCTCGATGATGCGGCCGCCGATGGTCTCGGCGTTGAGCATGCCCGTGTAGGAAGCGAGATGCCGCGCGACCCAGGCGTCCAGGTACGCCTCGAGCTGCGGGCGGTTTCCCGGCTCGATGGTCCAGTGATCGAAGGTGCCGTCCCCATCCGGTGTGCCGAGGCAGTGACGGACCCACAGCGTCCGCCCGCGCTGTACGACCACGTCGGAGCTCACGTGCTCGCCCTCGAGCAGCGTCATCCAGAAGTGCCCCGCCGTCTCGTTGCGCTCGTAGTCCGCAAGGTCGTGCAACACCCGGCTGCCGACTCCCATGCCGTGGAGGTTCATGATGGGCTTGCTGAACACCGGGAAGTCCGGCGGGTGCACACCGTGCGGGCCGCAGGCGATGCCCTGCGATTCGGCTACCAGAAGCTTGTTGTAGATCCAGCGGTGCGCGGGATTCCACTGGTACGCGTCCGCGTCCTCGGTGGGGATACGCACCCCGGGCGGGCAGGCGATCCCATCGAAGTACTGCTGGCGCCAGGGATCGGCCTCGCAGAAAGGCACGGGCGGCAGTCCGTCAGAACAGCCCGGTGATGCGGCCGTGGTCGTCGACGTCGATGGTGTTCGCCGCCGGCACCTTCGGCAGCCCCGGCATGGTCATGACGTCGCCGCAGATCATGATGATGAACTCCGCGCCGGCGGCGAGGCGCACCTCGCGGATGTTGACCACGTGATTCGCGGGCGCGCCGCGCAGCTTCGGATCGGTGGAGAAGGAATACTGGGTCTTCGCGACACATACCGGGTAGTGGCCGTAACCGGCATCCTGCAGCTGGCGGATCTGGGTCCGTATCTTGCTGTCCGCGGTGATGTCGCTGGCGTGATAGATCTTGGTGGCGATCGCCTTCATCTTGTCCCACAGCGTCGCACCGTCCTCGTACACGAAGTGGAATCTGTTGGGCTGGTCGCACAGCCGCACGACTTCGCGCGCCAGCTCGAGCGCGCCCTTGCCGCCTTCGGCGAAATGGGTCGCGCCGATCACGCGCACGCCGTGCGCGGCGCCCCGCTCGGTGAGCAGGCGGATCTCCGCGTCGGTGTCCTCGGCGCGGCGGTTGATGGCGACCGCGCACGGCAGGCCGTAGTGGTTGACCACGTTGTCGATGTGGCGCTCGAGGTTCACCGCACCCTGCTCCAGTGCCGTCAGGTTCTCGGCCTTGAGATCGGCCAGCTCGACGCCGCCGTGGTACTTGAGGGCGCGCACCGTGGTGACGATGACCGCGGCGCTCGGCCTGAGGCCCGACTTGCGGCATTTGATGTCGACGAACTTCTCCGCTCCCAGGTCGGCGCCGAAGCCGGCCTCGGTCACCACGTAATCGGCGAGCTTGAGCGCGGTGCGCGTGGCGATCACCGAGTTGCAGCCGTGCGCGATGTTGGCGAACGGACCACCGTGGATGAAAGCGGGGTTGTTGGCGAGCGTCTGCACCAGGTTCGGCGCCAGCGCGCTCTTGAGCAGCGCCGTCATGGCGCCGTGCGCCTTGAGGTCGCGGGCGCGGATGGGCTGCTGGTCGGCGCGGTAGCCAGCCACGACGTTGCCGAGGCGCTCCCTGAGGTCGGCGAGGCTCGTGGCGAGGCACAGGATCGCCATCACCTCGGAGGCAACCACGATGTCGAAGCCGTCCTCGCGCGGTACGCCGTTGGCGGTGCCGCCAAGCCCGATGACGATGTTGCGCAGCGCGCGGTCGTTGACGTCGACCACGCGCCGCCAGGTGACGCGGCGCACGTCGAAGCCGAGCTGATTCCCCTGATAGATGTGATTGTCGATGATGCCCGCGAGCAGGTTGTTGGCGAGCGCGATGGCGGCGAAGTCACCGGTGAAGTGCAGATTGATGTCCTCCATGGGCACCACCTGCGAGTAGCCGCCGCCGGCGGCGCCGCCCTTGACGCCGAACACCGGGCCGAGCGCCGGCTCGCGCAGGCACAGCATGGCGCGCTTGCCGAGCAGGTTGAGGGCATCCCCGAGTCCGACCGTGGTCGTGGTCTTGCCCTCGCCTGCCGGCGTCGGCGAGATCGCGGTCACCAGGATCAGCTTGCCGTCGGGCTTGCCGTCGAGCTGCGCGACATAATCGAGCGACACCTTCGCCTTATAGTGGCCGTAGGGCTCGAGGCTCTGCGCCGGGATGCCGAGCCGCTCGCGCGCCAGCGCCTCGATGGGACGCATGCGGGCACGCTGCGCGATCTCGATGTTGCTGGGGAAGGGAGCGGTGGCGGCGGCCGGTGTGCTGGACATGGCAGATGAGGGGCTCGCGGAGTTAAGGGCTCGACATGCTACCAGAGGCGTGCTGCCCGTTCGCCTTCTGCGCGCCGGCATGGCTACAATCGCTCAACGGGCACCGCGGGAAGTGCGGCGATGCTGTGGCTCAAAGCTTTCCACGTTGTCTTCGTCGTCACCTGGTTCGCGGGTCTGTTCTACCTGCCGCGGCTGTTCGTGTATCACGCCGACACCCGCGACCCGGAGGGCGCGGCGCGCTTCGTGGTCATGGAGCGGCGCCTGTTCGCCATCATGACGATCGGCGCGGCGCTTGCGATATTGCTCGGCGTCGCGATGCTCGCGGCCGCACCCGTCTACCTCGCGATGGGCTGGCTGCGGGTGAAGCTGGTGCTGGTGGCGCTGCTCATCGGCTACCACGCCTGGTGTGCGCGGCTGATGCGCGATCTGCGCGCCGGGACCGGCGCTCACTCGCAGCGCTGGTATCGGCTGTTCAACGAGGTGCCGGGACTGCTGTTGGTCGCGATCGTCGTGCTCGCGGTGGTGAAACCTTGAAGAGCCGGTTCTCTGCATGGCGAAGCCGCTGCTTGCATACCACAGCGCCGCGGATGGATTGAGCGCTTTCGGGGGCGTGCGCGGCAGGACGCCGCGCCCGCAGCCTCCAGGGACGGATTTACGGCGTCCCGGAAAGCGCTCAATCCATCCGGGGCGCCGTCGCTATAAGGACGGCTTCGTCAGGAACCCGGCCACTCGCGCACCAGGTCGCGCCACTCGGCGCGCAGCGGGGTCGCCGCGCGGGCCGCTTCGGTGCCGAGGTACAGGAAGCCGACGATGGCATCGGCGGGGTCGAGGCCGAGCGCGCGCTTGACGCTCTCGTCGTAGGCCGCGCCGCCGGTCTTCCACATCGCGTTGAAGCCGAGCGCGAAGCTCGCGAGCATGATGTTCGAGGCCGCCGCGCCCGCCGACAGCATCTGCTCGATCGGCGGAACCTTCACCACCGCCGGATTGCAATGCGCCGCCACCACCATGACGAGCGGAGCGCGAAAGGCCTTGTCGCGCTCGCGCTCGAGCGCCTGCGGGCTGGCCGCCGGCTGGGTGCGCCGCAGGCAATCGGCCAGCAGCTCGCCGAAGCGCGCCCGCCCCGCGCCGCGCACCACCACGAAGCGCCACGGCCGCAACCGTCCGTGGTCGGGCGCGCGTACGGCGCTCGCGAAGATCAGCTCCAAGGCGCCCTCGTCGGGCGCCGGTTCGGTGAGCGCGCTGGCCGAGCGGCGCGTCGTGAGGGCGTCTATGGCTTGCATGCGCACATTGTCGCAGACTCACCCGGTGCTGAGGCACTCCGAGGCCTGCGAACGCAACCGGGGACCGATACTCGCCGTCCTGCGCGAAGCGCTGGCCGCGAGCCGCGCGGTGCTCGAGATCGGCAGCGGCACGGGTCAGCACGCCGTGCATTTCGCCGCTCATCTGCCGCACCTCAGCTGGCAGCCGAGCGAGCTCGGCGCCGAGCTCGCTGCGCTCGCCGAGCGGGTGCGCCTCGAGGGAAGCGCCAACCTGCGAGCGCCGATCGAGCTCGACGTGCGACGGCTTCCCTGGCCGGTGGCGCCGGTCGACGCGGTGTTCAGCGCCAATACTCTGCACATCATGGCGTGGGAAGCGGTCGAGGATTTCTTCCGTGGGCTCGCGGGCGTGCTCGCCTCGCCGGGGACGCTGTGCGTCTACGGACCGTTCCGCAACGGCGGCCGCTACACCAGCGACAGCAACCGCGAATTCGACCGCTACCTGCGCCGGCGCGACCCGGCGAGCGGCCTGCGCGACGTCGAGGCGCTCTCGCGCAGCGCGCGCGCCGCCGGACTCGAGCTCGCCGCCGATCATCCGATGCCGGCCAACAACCAGACGCTGGTGTGGCACCGACCCGTGTAGAGTGCCGCCATGGAACTGCTGACGCCCGCCGAGATCGCCGCGACGATCCGTACCATTGCCGACTACCCGAAGGCCGGCGTCACCTTCCGCGACATCACCACGCTGCTCGGCAACCCGCGCGCCTTCGCGAGCGCGGTCGAGCAGCTGGCGAGACCCTGGGACGGCGCCGCGGTCGACCGCGTCGCGGGCATCGAGGCCCGCGGCTTCATCCTCGGCGGCGCGATCGCGCAGCGCCTGGCAGCGGGCTTCGTGCCCATCCGCAAGAAGGGCAAGCTGCCGCACGAGACCGTGCGGGTGGCCTACTCGCTCGAGTACGGGATCGACGAGATGGAGATGCACCGCGACGCGGTCCGCAGCGGCGAAGGAATCGTGCTGGTCGACGACCTGATCGCCACCGGGGGCACCGCCTGCGCGGCGGTGCAGCTGCTGCGCAGCCTCGGCGCCCGGGTGCTGGCGGCGTGTTTCATCGTCGATCTGCCCGACCTGGGAGGCTGCGCCCGGCTCGCCTCGCTCGAGGTGCCCGTCCGCACCGTCGTTGCCTTCCCCGGACACTGAGGAGCGGCCGTTCAGCGGGCGGTCAGCCTGGCTCGTTCTCCTTATCTGTCAAGCGGATACGCGCGCTCCCGCCGCAACATTACATCGCGGTCATATGGCGCTTGCGCGACGGGAATCCAGTAATAATACGCGCGCTTTGGTTGTCCGCGCACTCACCTTTCTGGAGAGCACATCGATGTTCAAGAAGCTGATCCCCGTGATTGCCCTGGCCCTGATTGCCGGCCCGGCATTCGCCGCCCAGTCGACCGAGGCGCCGAAGGAGTCCAAGGAGGCTCCGGCCGCCACATCGACCCCGGCGAAGTCCACTCACAAGAAGCATCATAAGAAAGCGACGAAAGAGAAGAAGAGCTCGAGCGAGTCCTCGAGCGCGCCGCCCAAGTAAACGGTCGGTGTCGAGTCTGAGGAGCCCCGCCCCCTACCGGGCGGGGCTCCTTGGCTTTTGGGGGGTGGCGCGGGGCTTGCGGCCCGGCCCCAAACCGGTTCAAATTTACTTCCATGGATGGGACGCAACAGGCCGCAATACACCAGGCCCTGGTCTCAGTACAACATGCCGTCACGAGCATGACTTTCCCGAGCTGTGATCAGGAAGATCTGATCGAAGCCATCGATCGCGTCGAGGAACAGCTGCACACGACTCACCCGAACCTGGCGCTCATGTGCCGTTTCCTCAACTCGATTGCCCGCAGCCTGCGCGCGCAGCCGGAAGCGCGTGACGCATGTCTGGCGATCGAAGATGCGATCGGCAAGGCCGGCATGCCGAGCACCTGGCAGTCGGGGATCTGACCGGGGCCACCTTGGTGCCGCCGCGCCCCACGCGGTCTAAGTTGGGGCATCGATGATCGCGCCTCTCACGCAGGTCCTGGTACTGCTCGCCGTCTCGGTTTTCCTGGTGACGGTGGCGCGGCGGCTGTCGCAGCCGACCACCATGGCTTACCTGCTGGTGGGCCTGCTGCTCGGACCGCACGCGCTCGGGGTGGTGTCGGATTCGGGCACCACGCGGCTGCTGGCCGAGCTCGGCGTCGCCTTCCTGCTGTTCACGCTGGGGCTCGAGTTCTCCCTGCCGCGCATGCTCGCCATGCGCCGCGAGGTGTTCGGACTCGGGGCGCTGCAGGTCACGGTCACCGCCGGCGTGTTCGCGCTGCTCGCGCACCTGGCGGGCGTTCCCTGGCTGCCCGCGATCGTGCTCGGCGGCGCGGTCGCGATGAGCTCGACCGCGATCCTGCTGCAGCAGCTCACCGAGCGCGCCGAGCTCAACCGCACCCACGGACGGCTCGCCTTCGCCATGCTGCTGTTCCAGGACGTCGCGTTCGTGCCGTTCCTGGCGCTGAGTGCGGCGCTCGCCGCCGGGCAGGACCACTTCGAGCTGCGCGGCAGTATCGGGGCCGTGGTCGGGGGCGTGCTGGCGGTGGTGGCGGTGCTGGCGGCCGGGCGCTGGCTGCTGCGCCCGCTGTTTCACGAGATCGCCCACAGCCGGCTGCGCGAGCTGTTCACGCTCACGGTGCTGCTGGTGGCGCTGAGCTCGGCCTGGGCGTCGCACGTTGCCGGACTGTCGTTCGCGCTCGGCGCCTTCCTCTCGGGGATGATGCTGGCCGAGACCGAGTACCGGCACCAGATCGAGGCGGTCATCCGCCCGTTCCGCGACATACTGCTCGGCCTGTTCTTCATCTCGGTCGGCATGCTG